>CAZUVR010000017.1:0-79031 GCA_964623815.1 uncultured bacterium
ATATTTTACAGGACTCAGGCTAGATAAGCAAGATAGCTCACCACTACTACCGAATGACTACCCCGAATCACTACCGATAAACCCGCCTCCGTTTCCGGGAAGGTAATACAGGCAGGATGCCCCTCATTGCCGATAGCCCGGGTAATCCTCTCTCGCCATCCTATATCGATTTGTTCCCAGGGTATAATTTTCGCTTCTGAATCTAACTGCGATCGCAGTTGAGAGAGGATTAATTGAGTCATCGTTATCTTATTACGTTGTCTATTTTTTAGATTACTTTACTTCGTCTTCTTACGAGTATGGATTTTAAACCAACGCTGAAAATTACAATAAAGGCATTTGAGCATCGGATAAGTTATTGACAACCACTCCTAGCAGGGGGATAGAAAATTCTTTTAATTCCTCACCTGCCCGCATTACCAGAGAAGCGGGAGTTTTATTGACCGCGACGACGAGAATTACTCCGTCAGTGTTACTAGCGATGAAACTTACGTCGCTAGAGTCATAGAAATGAGGTAAATCATAAATAATCAGGTCGAATTTATTTTCTAGATTTTTCATCACTTCTTGCATTTTCTTAGACCAGAAACCCTTTTTGGTATCGGTATCGAAGAATCCAGAAGTTAAGATATAAAGGTTATCTTGATCTAATGCTGGCTGAATGACTTTACTAGGATCTATATTATCCTTCAGGATATTGTATATCCCTTCATCATTAGCAACGTTAAAAAGTTTATGTATTTGCGGGTTGAGCCAGTTAGTATCAACCACAAGGACTTTTTTTCCATTAGTTGCCGCCACTTTTGCCAAGTAAAAAGTTGTGGTTGTCTGTCCATCTTTTTGGGCAACAGAACAAATGCCTATTGATTTTGGTTCTGGATTTTTTGGCGTGACGAATAGTTGATTATACAGATAGTTAAATGCGTTTTGAAATGCAAATTCTTTGTCTGTCTGTAAATTTTCTATTGTATTAAATACTTGTTGCTTTCCTTCTGGTTGTTCATCTGCTAGCGGGTTTAATATTATCAGAGAACCTGCCCCTTTTTCAGTAGTTCTGTCATAAGGAATTTTGCTTAATAAAGGTACTCCTAATTTATTCCCTACATCTTGAGCTTCGTAAAAAGTATTACGCCGCTTTTCCACTAGAAAAGCTGTAATTAATCCCAATAATAAGCCTGCTCCCATACCAGCTCCTAACTTCTTAGTAGGTTTTGGTGGATAGGAAATAAATTGACCGTTTGCGTCTATAGGAATTTGGGGTTTAGAAATTAATTGCCAGGGTAATTCTTGAGCTGATTCTACTTTTAAAGTTTCCTTTTGAGTTTGCAATCTATCGAGTATCTGTGTGGTTAAATTCACCTGTCTTTCTAAATCCTGATACTTACGAATTATATCTGGATAACGTTTTGCTTGCTCTTCTATAGCAATTTTATTGGCCGTTAGTAATTTTTTTTGTTCTTCTAAAGCTTTAATTTTATTATCCGCCTCTATCATTTGCTGAATTAAATTAGATTTCGCTTGACTTTGAGATCCGAAAGCGGGAGAAGTAGGAGGAAGAGAAGCTCCATTTTTAGTAAGAATATCTTGCGTTGATTCCTGGAGCAATTTGTTAATATTATCCCTTTGCTCTAATAAATTTTGGATAACGGGACTATTCTCGGTAAATAAGGCTTTTTGCGTTGCTATCTGGTTATCTATTTCCTGTAGTTTCTCCACTAAGTTCGCTCGTTTGGGGTCTTCGTTGAGGGAGGAAGATACGAGAGCTTCCCGAGTATCTAGGTTTAATTGATCTTTTAAAGAGGCATAAAGAGACCTTTGCGCCTTTAGATCCGATTCTATGGTAAGTAATTGACCCTGTAAACTTCCTACGCTTTCAAGTACCTGTTGTCCCTTTATTTGTGGATCGAGTAGTTCGTATTTCTTTCGTAATTGTTCCTGTTGATCTTGAAGTTTGCTGAGACGCTCTTGTAGACTCGGTAATTGTCGATCGATAAACTTGACCCCCGCTTTCAAGCTAGTTTCCCGGTCTTCCGAACTGTATTTTAAAAAAGTATCCGCGGCTGTTTCTAATATTTTTTGTACATCTTTCGGGTTCTTGCCAGTAAAAGTTACTGAGAAAATTTTTGTGGCGGTAGCCCTGGTATCACCTAATCTCTCAACCTTTAAATTTTCTCTTATATCTTTCCATACCGCCGGTAAAGACCTACTCCGATCTTTGTTAAACACATCGTTAGCTATTCTATAAGTCATTCCGGGACTTTGTAAGAAAGCCAGGTTGGTGGGATAGTCGAGAGCAAATAGGTCGTCTTGGGGTACTCCCCCTGTACGCGCGAGGGTACTAGGATCGGATAATCGGGCAGATGGGGTGATCGGCTCTACGAGTAAATAAAAATTTCCCACGTAGGTATGAGGGGAAAATCCGTTCCAAGCGTAGCCAGCTAAGGCTCCTATCATTGTCAATCCCCCTATTAACCAGGCTTTTCTTTTCAGTAGCCGAATGTAGGGTGAAAAGTTGATCCCCTTTTTACTCGCGCCCTCGGATGACTCAAGTTCTTCGTATGTTAATTCTTGAGAATAGTTAGTAACCACGTAATTTCCTTTGTTATAACTACACAACTCAAGTATACTCTTTCTATTTAAAATTGGTTTCTCGGAACTTTTAACCCTGATGTTTTGTCGGAGAATGGTGGTTGATACAGTTTAAGTTTTTGTTGTAATACGAGCCAGAAAAAATATGTATCTTCTATTAAATACCTCTTCCATAAACGTTTCGGTTCGGAAAATAGGCGGTGTAACCATTCCAAACCTAAATTACTCATCCATTTAGGCGAGCGCGGTTTATGCCCCGCTTCAAAATCTATCGTCGCGCCGATCGCTAGAAATATCTTGACGTTCTTCAGTAGGTGTTTGTGTTTCATGATCCACTTTTCCTGTTTCGGGGCTCCCAAGCCCACGCACAGAACCGTCGCCCCCGAATCATTGATCCGCTCGACTATTTGTAAACACTCTGCCTCGTCTTTTTCAAATCCTAAATCGGGAGAGAAAGTATCGACTACTATTTCTCTTCCAATCTTAGCGTTAATATTACTTTGGGCCTTCGCGGCTACTCCTGGGGCAGCTCCGAGCAAAAATATTTTTATCTCCTCGTTGTCTTTGTTATGCTCGTAGAAAGCTGGTAACAAGTCCGAACCAGAAATCTTTTCATCTATCGGACTCCCGAGAAAGCGAGAAACTATCTGTAAGATTTTGCTATCACACACACGATAGCTGGCTTTGTCATAGGCTTCTACAAATTCGGCATCTTTTTGTAGCTTTACCAGATGATCCACATTAGGGGTGACTACTATTCCACCGTAAAGATTGAGTTTGTCTAACAGATCCTTTTGCGTAATATTGTCTATCGAAATATTCAGTATGTTGACAGCTTTCATGTTGTTAGACTGATTTTTAGGTATCCGTTTTATTTCTAGGGATTTTTTCTCTATTCTTTTTCATTATAGTATCATGTTAAGTTATTTTGTGCAAATATGTAATTACTATCTCACTTAAAACCATTTTTAATGATTTTCTCCCTCTATAACTGCCAGTATATTTTCGGGAATTAGCCTATCCTTAAACCAAACCAAGCGGACTGGTAACTCTTGAAAATTGACCCCCGCCTTTTCTAGATTCAATCTTTCCGAAACTGCCAGGATCAAATTTTTCGGTTCTCCCTTTAGTATTTGGGAAAATTTCTTTTTTAAGTATTCAGCACGCCAATACCCAACAATTTCTATCAAAAAACATCTGCCATCCGGATGAACCAAGCGAAAATCTGGAATCATCACGCTACCAGGTAGAGGAATTAAATCTACCTCTCGTTCTAGTCTCCAAGGAGTAGTAAGTTTATCCCATCGGGCGGCGAATGATTCTTCGATCATACTATCATAAGGTTTACCGGGGGGATAATGAGATACTAAACCGCAGTGATGATCTAAATGAAAATACTCGCATACTTTAGTACCGCTATAGGGATTTTTATGAAGCAATTCAGCTTTCAAACTCCACTTACTTACGTGTAAGAGACAGGGTAACATTTTCGCCAGCGATAACCCGTATCTGTTGCTGGCTTTGAATAAACTACTCGGCCCGTCGATAGTAATAGTGAACCCTTTATCCGCATCCCCCTGTATATAAGCCATCAACTGAAATAATTTTAAGTAGCGAAATAACAATTTATACTCTCCAGGATCGTTACGGTGAGCGTTAATGATAATAGACACTGCTCGATAAAATATTCCCTGTACTTGAGAGAGATTGTAACGGTGAATCAATCCCTCTGGAGTGGGAGCTTCAAAACCGGTAAGAATACGATTATCGGGTAAATCGGCGTAAAGTCCCTTCTCTATTTCCTGAGGAAAAATTTCTCTTCCTAACTCGGAGCTTAACTGTCGGGCAACTTCGGTAAGGATTGTGGAGCGATGAGAGGGCAGGGGAGGGCCCGCAGCAGCCAAGGCGAAAACTTTCTGCCTTAATTCTTTGGGTTCGAGGGGACTGATAATTTCAAACTCGGCAAAACTATTCTGTAATAGATGAGCCAATCCCCTTTTTATTTTATAATCCGGGCTATCGCCTTCTAAAGCTGCTAATTTAGCGTTTAATTGAGCCTGTGATTGAGCCAAGG
Source organism: uncultured bacterium (assembly GCA_964623815.1). GTDB lineage: Bacteria > Cyanobacteriota > Cyanobacteriia > Cyanobacteriales > Microcystaceae > Chroococcopsis. The sequence continues at coordinate 4,664 of CAZUVR010000017.1, forward strand.
AAGTTTGAAAACAATCGATTTGTTCCTGGGCTAAATTTAAGTTACCCCCAGATAGAGGTAAGCGTTTGGGGATGACGGTTCCGCCATCGTGACGACAGATGAGTAAATCGGTGGGTAACATAGAAAACGATCGACTGGCAAAGATGCTAGTACAATTTTAAAGCAGACACCTTTATCTCTTCGACGGCTATGGTTGAGTTCTTTCCCGTATATCGTTCATTAGAATGTCGTCCCGATAGCTACCAAGATTGGTATCAACAAGGTAATATATTACGGGATAGACACGATTATCTAGAGGCTCTGGGTAGCTATGAAAAAGCACTGGAATATTATCCGGATGATTATTGGGCTTGGTATAAAAGGGGAATAATACTAGAAGAATTAGGGCGTTATGAGGAGGCGGCCAAGAGTTATGAGAAAGCATCTTTAATCGACACTCATAATTACTGGGCATGGTACGATCGAGGCTGTATCTACCTCCACGAATTAAAAGATTATCCTGGGTCAATAGATTGTTTTGCAAAAGCCTTAAGCGTCAACCCGGAAGATTATTGGGCGGCTTACCGCCAGGGGGAAGCCTGGCGCTTGCTGGGGGATTATGAAAACGCTATCCTTCTCTACGATCGAGCTTTGCGATCGCGCCCCCAAGATTATTGGTGTTGGTACCGGCGGGGTGATGCCCTGCAAGCTTCCGGACAGGGGCAGGAAGCCCTGAAAAATTATCGTCAGGCCCTCAAAAGCAAACCGGATGATTATTGGTGTCATTATCAAATGGCTAATATTTATCAGGGGCTACAGGATTGGAAGGCGGCGATCGAGTGTTACGATAGACTCCTAGAAATCGATCGCTACGATCACGGTTCCTGGTATAACTGGGCTTGTTGTCACATCATCATAGGGCATAAGGCCGAAGCTATAGAAGGATTGACCCAGGCTTTAAAACTAGCCCCCGAAACTTATCTACCGAGCGTTAGGTCTTACTATCTATTCAACGATTTACGTGCTTTACCCCCGTTCGTCGAGTTGATAGCCGCCTATAAAAACTATTAAATGCTCAGTGTAATCCTTCATCTAATCACCGGTTTGATCGGTATTTTCAACCCAGCTCACTCCTTATCCGCCCCCCCGAAAACCCCCCCGAAAACCCCAGTTTTGAGCGCCCAAGTTGTCGCGCCCACTACGGCGGAAAGTCAGAGTTTCGAGCGCGTGATCAATCGGGTGAAAACCATGCAACTTTCTCAGAAACCGATGGGGGAGATAATGCAAGCGATCGCCCTTGATTTTCTCGGCTCTAGTTACAAAGCGGGCCTGCTAGATAAAACTCAAAAAGAAGAATTATTTATCTCTCTGAATCAATTCGATTGTGTGCTGTTCGTAGAGACGGTTCTCGCCCTGAGCCGTAACATGGCCCTCGCTCAATATCAATATCAAGACCTGGCCCGCCAAATTACGAATATACGTTATCGGGATGGCAAAATAGAAGGTTATTGTAGCCGCCTGCATTATTTTTCCGATTGGATTGACGATAATCAAAAGCGTGGTCACGTCAAAGACATAACCCGACAATTGGGCGGGGTTAGCCTCAATAAAACTCTCAATTTCATGAGCAATAACCGTCAATCCTACCGACAACTAAAAAATGATATTAATTACGGATGTATCAAAGAAGTAGAAGCTAATTTAAAAAATTTATCCTTAGATTATATACCGACGGATAAGATCGAGAGTATCTATCAAGACCTGGAACCAGGAGATATTATCGGTGTAGTAACCAATATTGCCGGGTTAGACACTACCCATACCGGGTTAGTTTATCGCCAGGGAAAACAAACGGGGTTAATACACGCATCGCCCGCCGGAAGAGTCACGATCGCAGTCGATTTAGAGAAATATATCCGGAATGTGGACAGGGCGATCGGTATTTTCGTCGTTCGCCCCCTAAAACCAGACTAGAAACAAACGCCGCTGAAGTCGCCTAAAATCTTCACCTCGGGTTCCAATAGAAGCGACCAAGCTCTATACACCTCTTCCTGTACGTGACTGATGAGGCGAAAAATATCTTCCGCTTTAGCCTGACCCCGATTGAGGATAAAATTAGCGTGACGCTGAGAGACTTCAGCCTCACCGATACGATAACCCTTAAGACCTTTTTGCTCGATTAACCAACCTGCGGCGTAGGGTTTGGGATTACGGAAGACGCTACCGCAACTGGGTTTATCGTAGGGTTGGGTGTTTTTGCGATGATGCAGGTTATGAGTGGTGAGAGCCATTATCTCCTCACTGGCAAAACCCGGGTTCAACTTAAAAGTAGCCGAAACAACTAAACGCTCGGTTCCTTGTAAAGCGGAGGTGCGATAACTATAACCCAACTGTTCTTTAGTCAGAGTTTCCATGCTACCATCGGGATTGAGTACCAGAACCGAGAGCAAACAATCAGCGATGCAGCTTGTATGAGCGCCAGCATTCATCACTACCGCACCCCCTACTGTGCCCGGTATCCCCACGGCCCATTCCAAACCCTGCCAACCTCGTTTAGCGGCCCGCCAGGCCAGTTTCGGTAGAGGCTCACCTGCTGCGGCTGTTATCTGATAACTATCTAGGTCAAATGCACTACTTCGTAGGTAACGGGTGCTGATCACTAATCCAGGTAAACCCTGATCGCTGATCAGTAAATTTGAACCGGCACCGAGGAGGGTCAAGGGGCATTTTTCCCCTTGCCACCAGCTAAATATCTCCTGGAGTTGCTGCAAATTGTGGGGTTGGGCGAACCATTCGGCTTTACCACCGACGCGGTAGGAAGTGTACTCAGCTAAAGGAATTAGGGATTGAATTAAATCGGCAGTCATGGTTTTAAGCGATTTTGCTTTGGGTTAGGTTATAGCGATTGAGCATTTCGGGGATGATTTGATTGAGATTCCCAGCCCCCAGGAATAGGGCTAAGTCTCCTGGTTGTAGAATCTGGCTGAGGAATAATCCTAGAGAACTCAACTCCGGGTGATAGTAAACCTGATGATGATGCAGGTTTACTTCATCCGCCACCCTCTGCCCAGTGAGAAGTTGTATGTTAACTTCACCCGCACTATATATATCGGTCAGTACCACCACATCCGCATCACCGAAGGCGGTGCCGAATTCCTCTAAAAAGGCGGCAGTTCTGCTGTAGCGATGGGGTTGGAAGATGGCGATAACTCTTTTGTAGAGTTGTTGTTGAACCTTTAACTGTGCCGCCGCTAGAGTGGCGCGTAACTCGCTCGGATGATGGGCGTAATCATCGATGAAGGTGATCCCGTTCGCTTCACCCTTGTATTCAAAACGACGTTTCGCCCCCTCGAATGAGGCGAGGGCTGCAGCGATCGTGCTAAACTCGATTCCTATATGACGAGCGACAGCAATGGCAGCTAGAGCGTTACTAATATTGTGTATACCAGGAATGCCTAGAGTTATCTCCCCTAATAATTGACCCCGTTCTCGAACTTGAGCCGTTAAACCTTGAGGTTGTAATTCCATCTCTTCGATCGTGTAATCCGCACCGCTGTCGGGGTTCAAGCTGTAGGTGATGCCAGGTTGAAAGCGATCGCGCAGGGTCTGACAATCCCAACAGCCCACCAGTACCTCGCACTGAGCCGCGAAGGTAGAGAAAGTCTCGATCACCTCCTCTAAACTTTCGTAATGGTCAGGATGATCTAATTCGATATTAGTAATCACGCCAATTTTGGGTGAGTGTTTCGTCAGAGAGCCATCCGACTCATCCGCCTCCGCTACCAAAAATTTGCCTTCACCGAGTCGGGCGTTACCTTCCCAAGCATCTACCTCACCACCAACGATGATAGTAGGGTCTAATCCTGCTTCTAGAAGTATGTAGCCGATCAGGCTACTGGTGGTGGTTTTGCCGTGAGTGCCTGCCACCGCTACGCTCTCGTAGTCGTTAATCAAGGCGGCCAGCACGTCGGAGCGGTGGAAGATGGGATAACCTAATTCTTTAGCCGCTTTATACTCGGAGTTATTGGTGTTGATCGCCGTAGAGCAAATAACCTGAGGTATCGAGCGCTTATCATCTCCTTTGACAGGGGGAGCCGTTTCAAAAACTCGTAGGTTAGTGGCATCCTGGCGATTAAATATTTGCGCTCCCGCCGACTGAAGACGTTGAGTAATATGACTCGGGCGCAGATCTGACCCAGACACGGGTAATTGACGCTTGGCCAATACATAGGCGAGGGCTGACATACCTATCCCCCCTATACCGATGAAATGGAAGGGTTTTCCGTTAAAATCAACCGTTTTCACTGTTTAAACTCCTGACACACCACAACATAACTAAGGCAAGTTTCTCTTATAAAGGATTTTTGATAAGCAGTCACTTTAATAATAGAGGCTAGTACCGGAAAAAGCTAAAGCTTGACCCGTAGTTTATCAAAAATTAAAGACGAAGAGTAGGATAACTTTTCTCCCGGGTTCTGCGAGTCTATTATTCCGACTCAAAAAATCTTCTCGATCGGGATCAAATGTAATGACCTTAATGTATCATTAGGGTCATTAATAATTTTTTAATCTATTGCAGTAGAGTATAGAGGACAAGACGCAGTGGTAAGAGTAGCAATTAACGGGTTTGGTAGGATCGGACGGAACTTCTTAAGATGTTGGTTGGGGCGTACGGATACTAAATTAGAAGTGGTGGGGATCAATGATACTTCCGATCCCAGAACTAACGCCCACCTCCTCAGATACGACTCTATGTTAGGTAAACTAGACGCTGATATTGAGGCAGACGATAACTCGATTACGGTAAACGGGAAGACGATTAAATGCTACTCCGATCGTAATCCTCTCAATTTACCTTGGGCGGAATGGGGAGTCGATCTAATCATCGAATCAACTGGGGTTTTCGTAGACGAGGAAGGCGCATCCAAGCATATCGCCGCCGGTGCGAAAAAAGTATTAATTACAGCTCCTGGTAAAGGCAACGGCGTAGGTACTTACGTAGTCGGTGTTAACGCTCACGAGTACGATCCCTCTAAATATAACGTGATCAGCAACGCGAGCTGTACTACCAACTGTCTCGCCCCTATCGTCAAAGTTCTACACGAGAACTTTGGCATCATCAAAGGCACCATGACCACAACTCACAGCTACACTGGAGATCAGAGAATTCTCGATGCCAGCCACCGCGATCTTCGTCGCGCTCGTGCGGCTGCGGTAAATATCGTTCCCACCTCTACCGGTGCAGCTAAAGCGGTAGCTTTGGTAATCCCCGACATGAAAGGCAAATTGAATGGTATCGCCCTACGTGTACCGACTCCTAACGTATCCGTAGTGGATTTAGTCGTGCAGGTAGAGAAAAGCACAATCGCCGAACAGGTGAACGAAGTTCTCAAAGAAGCTTCGGAAAAACATCTCAAAGGCATCCTCGACTATAACGAGCTACCTCTAGTATCCTCCGATTATCGTGGTACCGACGCTTCTTCGATCGTCGATGCAAGCCTGACTATGGTGATGGGCGGCGATATGGTGAAAGTTGTCGCCTGGTACGATAACGAGTGGGGTTATTCTCAGCGCGTCGTCGATCTAGCGGAAGTAGTTGCGGCTAAGTGGTAATTAATCGGCCCTAGCCAGCGACGGTTAGGGACTTTTTAAAGCCATCCCGGGGCTGAAAAAATGCCGGTAAACTCCCTCTGTCACCAAAATAGCCGTCAGCAAACTCGTTAAAGCGATCATAAACAAGATGAGGATCTGATAGGAAGCTGCGTTGAGAGGGTCGCTACCGGCTAAAACCTGCCCCGTAAACATTCCAGGTAAACTCACCAATCCCACCACCATCATCTGATTGAGGGTAGGGATTAGACTCGCCCGGATAGCTTCTTTTTTATAGGCGGTAATCGCTTGTTTAGGAGTGGCTCCCAAACAGAGGTGAGTTTCTATGCTCAGATGATTCTGCTCGATCGCGCTAGTCAATCTCTCACCGGCTAGAGCCGCGCTGTTCATTGAGTTGCCCAGTATCATACCCATCAAAGGAATCAGGTATTGGGGACTGTACCAGGTTGGCGGTTGAATGATCAAGGCCAGGGTGTAGGCGATCGTCAGGCTACTACTGATAAGTAACGAACCTAATACCACTGGGAATAAACCCTTAAGCTTCTTACCGATGCGATTTTTCGCAGTGATCGCGGCGATAATCACCATCACGACCAATATCCCCAGCACTGGAGCGGGATTGTCGAGAGAGAAAATAAGGGCGATGATATAGCCGACTACTAATAATTGTAGTATCGAGCGACCAGTAGCTATGATTAACTGTCCTTCCAACCCCAAACCCTGCCAGCGGGAGAGAATGAGAGCGAGGCCGATAATCCCCAGAGCTAGACCTAAATCACCCGGATCTAATTGAACTAATTCATTCATTTTTACATCTTTATTAGTGCGAACCCTTCCATTTTGCCCGAAAATTTGTTTTGATCAATTGTAAAATCCGAGTGTAAACGAGTGAGTAAAATCCCCCCCGTCGATTTAGCCCGTCAATATAAGTTAATTAGCGATTCAGCCGATAGTGCCGTACTGGAAATTCTCCACTCGGGGCGCTACATCGGCGGCGAAGCCGTGAGCAACTTTGAAGCCCGATTCGCCGCCTATACAGGAGTGAGCCACTGTATCGGTTGCAATTCCGGCACCGACGCGCTTTATTTAGCCTTAAGGGCTTTAAATATCGGCCCGGGAGACGAAGTCATCACCTCAACCTTTACCTTCATCGCCACGGCGGAAGCGATTACCCTAGTAGGAGCGAAACCAGTTTTCGTAGACATAGATTTAACGAGCTTCAATCTCGATGTTAACGCGATCGAGCGGGCGATCACACCGGCTACGAAAGCCATAATCCCCGTTCATCTGTTCGGCAACCCGGTTAATATGACCGAGCTGAGCAATATAGCCAAGGCTCATAATCTCTATGTGGTAGAAGATTGCGCTCAAGCGACAGGAGCCGAATGGCAGGGGTGGAAAGTGGGCAGTATGGGACATATCGGTTGTTTTAGCTTTTTTCCCACCAAAAATTTAGGCGCTTGCGGCGACGGCGGCGCGGTGACTACCAATGACCCAGAGTTAGCCGCTACCATGAAAATGCTACGGGAACACGGCAGTAAAGTCCGCTATCTTCACGAGGAAATCGGCCTTAATAGCCGTCTTGACGCGTTACAGGCGGCTATCCTATCGGTTAAATTACCCTATTTAGACCAGTGGAATCAACAACGCCAAGCGGCGGCAACCCGATATAGAGAGTTACTTCAACCCTTATCGTCGCTCGATTTACCTCCAGTTTTACCCGGCGGTCAACAGGTATGGAATCAGTACACTGTCCTGATAGGCGATCGGCAACCCACAGAGGCGCAATCGACCAGGGACAGGCTCAGAGAAGAATTACAGGCGATGGATGTACTCTCGATGGTGTACTATCCCATTCCCCTGCACCTGCAACCGGTGTATAGTTCCCTCGGTTATCAAAAAGGACAACTACCCCGATCCGAAAGAGCGTCTAGAGAGGTGTTGTCCTTACCCATGTTCCCCGATATAACCCCAGAAGAACAGGAACAGGTAGCATACAGCTTAAAAGAATCTCTGTTTAAGATGGAGTCTCATCGTTAGTCTTCCGCAGAGCGTATTCTTTAAATCTTTCTAAGTCCGCCTGTAAGGTGGACTCGACGACGCGACCTAGAAAGAGATTATCCATAAGCTTACCCAACCAGCCTGGAATATCATAGGCGGCGGTTAGGCGGACGATACTACTACCGTGGCGATCATAAAAACGAATCGCCCCCCGATTCGGTAGCCCGTCTACCGATTCCCATTGAATGATCTGGTGCGGCACTACCTTCAAAATACGGGATAACCAGGAGAATTCTAAACCCCCAGTAGCCAACCGCCAGCGGGATAACTCCGGATTATCTTCCAACACCTTCACCGAATCAATCCACTTCATCCACCGGGGCATCTGCTCTAAATCAGACCATAAATCCCAAACTACATCGATAGATACTGGGACTTCTACCTCTACACTATGCTCTAACCAATTGGACATATTTTCACGGGTTATAATAGCTGATCTTAACGGATCGCCAAACTTTTCAGGCGATCAGCACTTTGTAAAATTACCCTAGCCGCCTGCTTGCCGGACAGGGTTGCTCCTTCCATACTGTCTATATAATCCTGTTGGGTATAACTACCGGCGAGAAAAACATTAGCAATAGGAGTCTGTTGAGTCGGCCTGTATTTGTCCATACCTGGAGCTTCGCGGTAGAGGGATTGAGCTAATTTAACCACGCTATACCAAGTCATATTTAGAGGGATTGAGGAAGGGAATAACTTATGTACCTGTTGCAGTACGTGTTGAGCAATCACCTCGTTTTTCTCCTTGATAAAGGGATCACCAGGAGTTAAAACTAGTTGTAGTAATGAGCCTTGTCCTTCTCGGTAATAATCTGCTGGACTCGCCAAAGCTAAATCGGCAAAACAAGAAAAGTCCGCCTCGTGGGTGTAGAGTAGATTATCTATCCCTAGAGCCTGACCTAATTGATGGCGTTTTTCTGGATTGTTTAATTCTGTTACCCAACCGTCAAAGCGCAGTTGTACCGTAGCCACGGGCACCGCCGAGAGTTTAAAGATATTGTCGAATAATTCCCACTTACGCCAGGCTTGAGGAAGGAGTCTCTGGATACCGGGAATATCGCAGGCGAGAACATAGGCATCAGCGATGACAGTTTCTTGATTTTCCCCTCTCGATACGATTAACCCTCTTACCTTCATCTCGCCTTCGCTTTCGTCGAAGAGAATATCTCTGACTCCGGCGCGGGTGTGGATTTTCGCGCCTCTGGCTTCTAAGTAATCGATGATGGGTTTGTGTAAATATTCGTGGGGCGAGCCTTCTAGCATCCGCAACACCGAGGCTTCGGTTTTGGTGGCGAAGAAGAGGAATATGGTGAGCATACACCGGGCGGAAATGTTTTCCGTGTCGATGAAGCCGAGGGCGTAGGCGATTGGGTTCCACATTTTTTTCAAACTACCATCGTTCCCGCCGTGACTGCGGAACCAATCAGCGAAGCTGATCTTATCTAATTCCCTGATTGTCCTCATTGCCCCTTCAAAATCAACTAAACCCCTAACTATGGGGCTGGTGCCCAGGGCGAGGGAGTTGGCTAGTTTATCGAGGCTCGATAGTTGAGAAGTGGTGAAGAAGGCTTTTAAGCCGTTGAAGGGGGCACCCGTGAGGAAACGGAAGTCTAGTTCTCCGATTCTGCCGCCTTCGTTGATGAAGGTGTGGGTGTGTTCCTTTAGGCGGAGATTTTCAAATGCACCGACTTTTTTCATCACCTCGAACAGGTTGTAATAACAGCCGAAAAAGACGTGTAAACCCATTTCGATATGATTGCCGTCTCCGTCTACCCACGAGCCGACTTTACCGCCGACGAAGGGACGGGCTTCATAAATTTCTACTTCACAGCCAGCGTCAACCAAGTCCATAGCTGTGACCATTCCTGCTAGTCCTGCACCAACGATCGCTACTCGCATCTCTGTTTCCTTATTTTTTCTTTACAGATTGTAACAGTTTCGCGCTACCGTTGATTACTGGCGGGCGATCGCTTTTAACTTGGTGTACAGGAGCGAGCCGTCTAATAAGGGGGTGAACTCCGCGATCGATCTTGTGTTATGGGACGATGAGCGTTGCGGGGAGGGGAGATGATCCGTTACTGACGGCGGGATTTCTGAGAATAATTGCTCGATGTCGGTCATTACCTGTTTGGGATCTTCCAATAAAGTCGTTGATGACTTATCCGACTCCGATTTTTCCCTCGGCTTTCGAGGTTCTTCTTGGGCGAACATGTCTGATTTTTCACATACCAGTCTCTCGAACTCGTAGGTGAAGTGATAGGTGGGTTGTCCCCTCCGGAACCAGATTTTTAAAATTTCTTCGATGGAGATAACCTTATACCGCCCTTGATAGAGAGCCTCCACCACAGCCATTTTTATCCATCTCAAAGGATAATCTCGTAACCATCTCTGCATTAACTCTTGAGCGGTATAACCTCTCATTTCAAAGCCGTAGTTACTCAAGATGGTTGCTATTTGGTTGGTGCTGGCTTCTTGGACAATCTCCGTCATGATAATTCTCGGGGCAAGAAGTTGTGAAATTTAATCGGTTGCTCTTTTAGTTTTTTTTAAGATTTACCTATCATCCATATAGCAAATTACTTTTAAAAAGTCAAGATTTTGGGGTGACTTGACCGATTTAATTTCAGTAGTAATCAGCAAAATTATAGGCTAATTTTGCTGAGAGGGGTATTTTATCATTGTTTTAGTCAGGTTTGTGGTGACGACGACGTTTTAAACAAACGCTTGCGCCGCCCGCTACCAGGGAAGCGAAAACGAGAGATGGCTCTGGTACCTCTAAACCCTCGATAGAATCGAGCTGAATATTACCGTTCCTATCAACGCCTCCTGTTTGAGTTACACTCAACTCTACGGAAATAATATCGTTGAGATCGACACCGGTGAATTGACTGAGTGCAAATAAACCCCTACCCGTATCTGGATTGAACTCATTCTTAGTCAAGCTGACCGTACTCATACCTCCACCTCTGTCCATTAAGGTCAGGTCAAAAGTGGCGCTCTCCACACTGAGAGAAGAGGTATTAACGGAGATGACTCCGTTTGCTTTTATGTTACTGAGGAAGTTGCTTTGTGTCCCGCTAATGTTGTCGTACAGTAAAGTAGCTTTTGAGGTAATACCATTATTAGTGGTGAAGTTGAATATCCCACCCGAGTCACCTCCGAGAACCTCTGCTCTGGATGTAATTCTGTTACGGGTATCGGGCGTAGAAAGGACAGTGAGATTTCTAGTGCCTCCAATACTATCGCTGATGGGTATATTAAAAGCTTTAACGTTACCACTATTTCCAAATACGGTTGTGCCCGTCCTACCGGTTAATATTCTTTGAGGAGGATTGAAGGGAATACCATTGATAGTAGTTGGGGGGGCGGGATTACCATTACTGGTGTAGTTGATGACACCAGGACTATTTGCCGGAGGGTTAAAGTTGAAGTTATCTATAAAAAAGCCTGCGGCTAATGTGGGGCCGCTTCCCATCAGGGAAACGCCTATAAATACACTCGCTGTCTTTGATAAGAGTTTTATCATGGTTTTTGTCTGAGATTTCGGGTGTTGAGTCTGCCAAGTGAAGTTTTATAGATGTACTAAAAAAGTTAGAACTATTTTTATTTTGTATTTTACCGTTTACTATATCCAGAATCTCTATAAATGTCCAGTGCTTCAACCAGAAAATTATATAGTTTTTATGGAGTTTTAAAGAATTCCTTATATTTACTGGATAATACTCAAAGTCATGAATGAAAGGTTAAGATTTTTTTATAGAAGTATCTTTCTCTTTTCTGGGAAAAATAGTATTTAAGCGCACAAACGTAAAAAATTTATGTACCCCAATGACATGACTGCGGGCAGGAGCGGGCGGCGTTTCCCAAAAGTCCCTTTAGATAGAAGAGCCTACGCCTTCGCTATAGATTTTGTTAGTGTATGGTTTCTAAGTTCTTTCGCCGGCGTTAACTGGTTGGTTAAGCTATTAGTTTTTTTATTTTGTTGGCTATTATTACGGGTTATCGTCGTCCAGGCGAATAAGGGACAGAGTTTAGGGAGGTGGGCCCTCGATATGAAAGTGATCGATTTACGTTTCCGGCGGGTACCGACAGTCGTGGATTTAGGCAAGAGAGAGATCTTACTGGGAACTTGTGCCGGGTTGGCGATGTTGGGAATAAATGCAGTTTTTAATAATCCTCTCAGTTTTATAATCCTCTGCTCGTTTCTCTTGATAGAGTGTGGTTCTGCCATAGGAGACGAGGAATATGGCCGAGCTTTTCACGATCGCATGACGGGCACAGTGATCATTCAAACCCGCCGGGGCTTCTCTCTCGATATTCGCGTCCGAAATTTCTGGCGCATTTTGAAAAAGCAACGCCCGAGGTAAAATAGCGATCGCTCACCATTCACTTCTCAAGCCTCACTTTTCAAAGCTAAACCCTGCCGGGGGGCAGGGTTTTTCGAGGCGATGAAAGGGTTTAACCTAATTAAGCATCACTTTCGATATAGATAAAGAGAAGGCCCATAACAACAGCAGGTAGAAGCCAGCAGATGAGAGGGATTAAGATCCAGGGTAAATAAGAAGCTGCGTAAGCACCGCTCATGTCAAACACTCCATAATTATAAAAACAGGATGAAAAAGGGGATATTTATTGGTTAAAGACCCCGCGCATGATGCCGTCAACTACGTTGAGATTCTCTAACAGGAAATAGGCCACAAAAGCGCCGCCCATACCACCGACGAAAAAGCCGGCGGCGAACTGGCTCCAGCCGTCTGCCGTTTTCAGGGTGTCGGTTTGACCTGTCACATGACCTTTAAAAGTAACCAAGCCATAGCTAGCGAGGCAGGCCGTGCCGATGAGAACCATTGCCAGGGCAGAAATTAAGCCGCCTAAATTAGCGAACTCGGAATCTCTTAAAGGGCCGAGGATAACCCAAGGGCCAAGGAGAAAATACCCGTGAGCCATACCGATTTCTAAACCCCGTAGGATAGGAGCTAGACCCGGACGATAGGCGGGTAAGTTGCCGATAAAGGCTTTGGTAAAATCGGAAGCTGAAATCGGGGTAGCTAAATGACCCGTGAAAGGGTCGTCGTTGAAAGGTTTAACTACCTGTGTGTATCCAGATTCAGGCATTGTACTTGAGTTCTCCTAGTTCTGAATGACTTTATTGAAAAGAAAACTTTAAGAAACTATTTTAAGCAAGTAGGGACAATATATCCCCGAAAAGGGTACTCTGTGTTAAAAAAGTTCACGAAAGGATCGATCGCTGATCTGTTTGCCCCTGTCCTTTATGATGATTGGTAGCAATTATTTTTGAGAACCGTATCTATGAGGATTTTTCTCTCTCACCCCTTAATCCATAAGTTGGTTATTCTCGTCGTTGCCTGTCTGGCTTTGGTAGTATCCCCCGCCAGGGCAACGGGAGTTTATGATCTCCCGAATTTACAAGCCAGTTCATCTACCTACGTGGTAGATCAGGCGGAGGTGATCAGCACCGCCAACGAAGGTAAACTCAATAAAGATCTGAAACTTCTGGCCAAAAAAAGCGGCAACGAACTAAGGATGGTAGTGGTGCGCCGGCTTGATTTCGATCAAACCATCGATGGCCTCGCCGAAGAAATCTTTACCACTTGGTATCCCGCCCCCGAAACTCAATCTAACCAAACCCTATTAGTTTTAGACACCCTCACCAATAAAACGGCCATCCGTCACGGCGAAGGTGTCGCTCCAGTTTTGACCGGTGAAATAGCCGAAAGCGTATTAGAAGAAACTATGGCGGCTCCCCTGAAAGATGGTGCCAAGTATAACCAAGCCCTATTAGACGCGAGTAATCGCCTAGGTGCCGTATTATCCGGTCAAGCCGATCCCGGCCCCCCGAATATACAAAAAATCGACATCTCTAGCACCTTCACCACCGCCGAGGAAACCGATGATAAAAGCGCCAGCATTTGGGTGATAGTGCTTTTAGCCCTGGCTACTATTATCCCGATGGTTACTTATTTCTGGTATGTGGGTTTTCCTGGCAGATAATACAACGAGAATCGGGAATTGGGAATTGGGGTCAAAATATAGATACCCAATTCCCAACCCCTAACCCCCAATTCCTAATCTTTAACCCAAACTGATGTTATTTAATCCTGAATATATTCTTCACCGCTAATCAGGGCATATTCGGCTCTGGTAAATTCTCTACCAAGATAACAGGCGTGGTCGAACATGGTGATCGGACAGGGTTTTGTCTCTTCGATAATTTTGACACCTAGTTCCTTAGCGGTTCTACCTGTGTATAGGGTTTGGGCGGTTCTTTCTACGTTGCCACGGCAGGGTATCACCTCGCCCGTCTCTGGATCTACCGCCAAGCCCTGCTCGTTAATAATATTAGTGAAATGTTTGGCACAGATTAAGTTTTTTTCCCGATCGACATAAATAATAAAATATCCCGCCGGATCTAAATCTATATGACGTTTAGATAATTCGTCGTCTATCTCTTTAATTTCTTTCGCTAATTCAGACATAAAGCTATTCCCGTTAAACAAGACTTATCATTTTACAGCACTTTTTAAATCGTTCCTCCCCAACTCCCAACTCCCGACTCCCAATTCCCCTCACTCTTGATAATCGGTGTCGATTTCCACGTCTAGAGTGTCCTCATCCACCGATATATATAAAATATTGGGGCGGCAACAAACCTGACAGTCTTCTACATAGGATTGATGGCTACCGGCACTTAAATCGATGAAAGTTGTACTCGGCTCCCCACAAAAGGCACAATAATACTCGGCGGTCGTTTGCATTCTGCTACACTTGATGATTGAGGCTATATCTGAGTTTAGCCCTAAATTATAGTTTTTTTAATCGCATCTAATATTGACAAAAAAGCCTAGATGTGTATATAGAAAGGAAAAGAGCATGAGTCAAGTAAGAACATTTTCCGGGCGCGGCATACCATTAAGGGGAGATGATATAGATACCGATCGCATCATACCAGCTAGATTCCTACGTTGCGTCACCTTCGAGGGATTGGGGGCGCAGGTATTCGCAGACGATCGATCGCAGCTAGGGGGACAGCACCCCTTCGACCTACCCCAGTACCAAGGTGCTGAAATCTTAGTGGTTAACGCTAATTTCGGTTGTGGCTCATCACGAGAACACGCACCCCAAGCGATTATGAGATGGGGGATCAAAGCTATCGTCGGTGAAAGTTTCGCCGAGATTTTCTTCGGCAACTGCACAGCTAACGGAGTACCCTGTCTCACCGGGCCCTCGGAAACGGTGAAGCGTCTACAGGACATCATAGAAGCTAACCCCCGGATACCGCTAGATATAAGTTTAGAAAAATTAGAAGTAGAAGCTGGAGACTTCCTAGGCTCCCTCGACCTGCCGGAAGGTGCGAGACAGATGTTAATCGAGGGGAGTTGGGACAGTTGTGGTCAACTGACTCAAAATATAGAGGAGATAAAAGCAACCTCCGCCCGATTACCCTATTTATCTTGGGTTTGAATCTCCAGAAGTCTGGAAACGTCTAAATCCAGACTCTCCCTGTTTCAGTATAGATAAATGCCTCCATTCCTGTCGATATTAATGGTGGTATAACCTGGGATTTCGCTCGGAGCGGTAGTGACCGTCAAGGTAATCTCATTATTATTGCTAACGTCCACTGAGTAGATCAAACTGATAGGATTCCTCACCGGAGCATTTTGAGAACGATTGATCAAGATATAAGCCGGTAATCGAAAACCTTTTAAAACCGTAGACTCGCCCGCAGAAATTTGCTGGGGGGAGGGGTTGATATTAGCGGTTAGATCGTAATCTAACGGCAGATCCGTAGAGTTAACGATTTTTAGCAGGACAGGACGATTAACATCAACCCGGGCTACAGGTTGCCAGGGACCGGGTTGAAAAGTGTTAGCAGGCTTGGTTCCAGGAGTTGTGGAGGTTCCGGGAACTCCAGGGATTCCAGGCACCCCAGGAACTCCGGGGACTCCAGGCACCCCAGGAACTCCAGGCACCCCAGGAACTCCAGGCACCCCAGGAACTCCAGGGATGCCCTGAGCGATCGCTCGCGTTTCCGGATTTAAGCACAGAGTCGAAGCTAACAAGCCGGTAGTAAGTAAATAAGTTAATTTCATTCAATCACCTCACAGGTAACATTTGCCTGACTATAGTAGCAATTTTACCCGCTGCTCCCGACTGACCTCGTATTTGTCGTAAAGATTCACGAATTTGGCTCAGTTGCTCCCGATTATCGAGCCAGGAGATAACTAAATCTCCCACCTCCTGCGGTTGTAATTCTCCCAATAACTCTGGCACTATCTCCCTACCCGCCCAAATATTCGGCCAGGCGTAGAGGCGTTTTTGTTTCATCATTACTCGATTGATCAGCTTAGCCATAGTAGACCCCACCCCGGGTAGATGGGCTAACAATCCAGGCAAACCGTCCCAGGTACGCATTGCGTCTAGTTGTTGCATTGGCAGTAAGACGAGCATCGGTACACCTAAACCCCCCAATTCCGCCGTATTAGCCCCCACCGTAGTCAGGGCCAGGTCACAGTTCGCTAACCAGCGATGAGCGGGAAATTCCGTAATTAGTTCGATTTTAATACCCTTCGGGCTTTCTAAATAGGGATTGCCCTTGTCTGGGTAAATCAAAAGGGCGCTACTCCAGCCCGTTTGTCCGATGATGGGATTGGTTTCGGGCCGGGCGAAATCTGCGAGGCGTGGTAAATCTAGAGTAGGGGCTACGGGGATGATAAATCGGCTCCCTGGATAACGTCGGGCGATCACTTCCGCTACCGACAGGCTCAAGGGTAAACCCTGAGTCAGTTTCCAGGGTTTAGAACCAGGTAGGAAAGCGATTAAAGGTCGAGCGTCGTCGCGGACAATATCCGGTAATCTTTCCACATCTAACATTAAATCCCCTACCACTTCCGCCTTATATCGATAGGCGGGGGGAATTTTTTCCTTAACTTTCTCGCTCGTGACGGCGAAGCGATCGATCCACCGATACCAGCGAGCTTCCCATTCTCCGTAGATCAAAGAGCGATAACCGAGGCGACGGGCAATCACCAGGGGGAAAAATTGATCTCCCCCCAGGAAAATCACTACACCTTGAGGATACCAATCCCAATTTTCAAACGTTTTCCCCAGCAAGAGGAAGGGAAGGAAATGATCCGGCGACTGTACGCGATCGACCTCCCGATATTTCCGCACTACTTCCGTCTCTGTTCCCATCGCGTGGGTGCAGGGGGAGAGAATTACAGAGATTCTCAACCCTTGGTAGCCGCAAGATTGACGTATCGCTTTTACTACGGGGCGAACCCAGGTCGATACCTCCCCTGGGCCGTTAGAGAGGATAATTACATCAAACATCTTCCCCGTTCAATAACTCATCGATGACCACGCGCTTACTGAGGGTTTCGTCGGTGGGTATCTGGCGCACATCGGTGATCAACCAATCGAGAGCCGCCGCCTGAACATCGATCGCCGCCCCCGTCTTATCCACGCAATAGCGCCCGAACACTAATTTATCCACCAGACGAACCCCCGCGCCGAGACGGGAATATTCAAAGATAACGCTATTATCTACGGTGGCACCGCTACAGATCCAACAATTGGGGCCGATCATGGTGGGGCCGATAATCTTCGCCCCGTCTTCGATCCTCGTCATGGCACCGATGTAGACGGGTCCGGTTATATCCACCTTATCCCAATTCACCGCTACATTCAGACCAGTGTAAATACCTGGCTTGACTTCTATTCCTGGTATTTCTACATTTTTTATCTCCCGCGATAATACTCCTCTGATGGCGTGCCAGTAGTCCGGAACCTTGCCGATGTCTACCCACTCGAATTCCATATTTAAGGCGAAAAAGGGAGCATTTTTCGCCACTAGCTCGGGGAATAATTCGCTACCTATATCATATTTTTGATTGGGGGGGATGAAATCGATAACCTCCGGCTCGAAAATATAAATACCTGTATTGATCTCTGTACTTAAAGCGGATTCCACCGAGGGTTTTTCCTGGAAACTGAGAATCCGATTGTTCCCGTCGGTGACGACTACGCCGTAACTAGAAACGACTTCCCGGGGAACGGATTTAGTGATCACGGTGGCGATCGCTCCCTTTTCCCTATGCCATTTAACCGCAGCGCTCAGATCCAGATCGATCAGGGCATCGCCGCACAGTACTACGAAAGTATCATCGAAAAAAGGACTAAAATCCTGTATGCGCCTGATTCCACCCGCCGATCCCAAAGCATCACCTATTAATTCTCCATCTTCGATCCTTCCCTCGAAAGAATAGCCGATATGCACTCCAAAGCGTTGACCATCACGAAAATAATTTTCTATTTCTTCCGCTAAGTGACTAACGTTGACCATGATCTGGTCAAAGCCGTGCAGGCGTAATAATTCCAATAAAAATTCCATTACTGGCTTTTGCAGGATGGGGATAAGTGGTTTAGGGATAGTGTGGGTAATCGGGCGCACGCGAGTCCCTTTCCCGGCTGCCAGAATCATGGCTTTCATGAATAGTTACTTCCTTATACGTTACCGGTGCAAATGGTTTGATCAGTATTGCCTAGTTTACCATTATCAGCTAATGACGGACGGTATGAGATGGATTTTCAGATCCTGATAGAATTGGGCTTGCGATAGTTCCACTTTTGATTGTGATCCCAATAACAATAGCGCCCAAAATACCCCCACACGCTCATCCTGAGGAGAGACGGATGTTTCTTCTCCCCAAAGATATAGTAATTCTTCAAAATCGATCGCTCGCCTGGGGGAGGACAATCTTCGCCCTAAAAATCCTTCTAGTTTTTCTGCTAGTTCCGTGAGATTTTCCCGATGCGCCAGCTCTGTGATCAAATCGATCGCGGCCCGACGCGATTGGGGCCGGGGACGTTTTTTAATCACTGGAGTCGGGGCTGGAGCTGTTTCTATTTCCTTGGCTATCTCTTGTAGTTGGTCGATCAATTCCTGTAGAGTTACCCTTCGTTTTCGTGGTGGCGGCGCTGCGGTGCGTCGCCGGAGATGCTGTTCTAACGCCTGGGGATTTCTCCCCCTTTGCCCTGATGGTAATTCTTCTTCGATAGACTCTTCTTCGCTTTCATTCTCTGCTTTCTGTAAGGTGTCTGCCTTGAATAACACTAGCATCGCCGCCCACAAGAAAGCCTGTCCTGATTGGGGTAGATTCGCCTGCCCCAGATCCAAATCTGGTTGATTGGGAAAGCCCAATTCGGCTAAGAACCGGTCGATTACATCTACTACCTTGACATCCCAAGGATCTATCTCTCCATTTTGAGACATCTCTAATAAAGTGGCGATCGCCTCACTCGCTGAAGTTATGGTCATCGTTATCTCTATCTACAACCTATCGTTGGTGACTCTCGCGCCCAGGAAAATGTTACATTAAGTGGCAGTGAAAATAATTTGCCCTATGGATTTATCGATCGCCGATCTACGCATTAATTACGACTCCGGTGAGCTTGTAGAAAGCCAAGCCGATAATAATCCCTTTATTCTCTTTCAAGAATGGTTCGAGACTGCCCTTAACGCCAATATTATCGAACCCAATGCCATGACTCTCACCACCGTTACCCCAGACGGCAAACCACACGCCCGGATCGTTCTCCTCAAGGAATTTGACGAGCGGGGTTTCGTTCTCTTCACTAATTATAATAGTGACAAGGGTAAACAGCTACAACTCAACCCCCACGCGGCTTTAGTATTCTGGTGGCCGCCCCTGGAACGGCAGGTAAGGATCGAGGGGCAGGTAGAAAAAGTTACCCCATCCGAATCCGATCGATATTTTAATTGTCGCCCTCACGCTTCCCGTCTTGGTGCTTGGGCTTCTGAGCAAAGTCAGGTCATCCCAGGAAGGGAAATATTAGAAGCGCGTCTGGAAAGTTTAAAAGAGGAATACGAAGGGAAAGAAGTTCCTCGCCCCCCTCACTGGGGAGGTTTCCGCGTTATTCCCGAGTTGATCGAGTTCTGGCAGGGTCGTCCTAGCCGCCTTCACGATCGCCTCTGCTATCGCCGCCTCGAATCAGGCTCCTGGCAGAGGGAACGGCTATCCCCTTAATACTAATTCGCCAGCAGGGAGAATCTAATATTTATATGCCCTTGAAAAAAATCCTGGTTATAGACGATGAAATCGATATAAGAGAAATTGCTCGTATTAGTATGGAGATGAGCAAAGGCTGGCAAGTGATTACGGCCGCGAACGGAAAAGAGGGTATAGTAGTAGCCGCCGAGCAACAGCCAGACGCAATACTTCTCGATCTGACAATGCCAGGCATGGATGGTCTGACCACCTTGGGAAACTTGAAAACCCGTCAGGATACGGAATCCATTCCTATCATCCTCTTAACGGCTCAAGTGCAAGCCAAGACCGATCCAAAATATTTGAAATCCGGTGCTAAAGCCATACTGAGCAAGCCCTTCGATCCCCTCATCATCGGGGATCAAGTGGAGCTATCTCTAGGCTGGAAATAACTACATCAAAGTTAAGGATTTATCCTGATCTAAAAGATTGGCGAACTCTTCAATTATCGAAGAACTATATCAAATCCGTTTTTCATAGCCCCCTTTTACCATTCAGGGAGTAGGCAGTAGAGGGTAGGAGGTAGAAATATTTATCCCGATTCCCGATTCCCGATTTTTATAAGTAGCCTTTGAGAACAGGATTTAGTATGACCAGGGGCTAGTGGCTAGTGGCTCTAACTACTGGTCAATCGCCACTCACCACTAATCACTATCTCTATAAGTGATCTTTGAAAACAGGATTTTAGTGAGATTGGCATTTTTAAAATTAGTGAATCTCATACTGTAACCAGAAAACTAACAAAAAAATTTATCTTAAAACCTATGACTTTTATTCCTTAGATGGACAAAAACTATCAACCATAACCCCTATTCACTACGACGCTGGGCGGGGGGGGCGGGAGGAGCGACATCTGACGCGGAGGTTACGGGAATACTGACGGAGCCGCCTGCAGGCTCGGCGGGTGTTACCGCTAGGGGTACGCTCCTTTCTGGGGCTGGTAGACCAGCCCGCGCGATATAAGCACCCCGGCTTCTTCTGGAAGCATAGCTTCTCGTAGGAGCCTGCCGCTCATTAAGCAGAGCTTGATTGAAACGACGGCGACGGCGACGGCGACGGGGTTCCGGAGGAGTGTCGTTATCAGTATTGACTTGCTGATTATTATTATTATTGCTCGCTTCGATCTTGGGCATCGTATAGTAACTACGGCGGGGCCTGATCGGCTCGGCTTTGATCGTGGCTTTGCGCCCTTCAATACGATCGGGCAGGGGAGAGAAACCCTGATAAGTAATATCTTTGCTCGTCGGTAACATGAACTGTCGCCAGATCATAGCCGCCGTGGCACTGGCCCCCCAGGTGGCTCGGTTATCGTCGTTCCCCAACCACACACCCGTCACCAATTGGGGAATATAGCCGACAAACCATAAATCTCTCGCTTTATCAGTGGTGCCAGTCTTTCCCGCCACCGGACGACCGATCTGAGCAGGTACTCCAGTACCACTATTGACCACATTGGTTAGCATCCAGGTGGTGATAGCCGCCGTGTCCTTATCTAAAGCGGGTTCAGGTTTGAAGTTGGCCTGATAGAGAACTTTGCCATTACGATCGAGAACTCTACTTATACCGTAGGCTTTTTGATGTACTCCCCCGTTGGCGAGAGTGCCGTAAGCGCTAGTTAACTCCAATAGATTTACCTCAGACGCTCCTAAAGCAAGGGAATAGGTGGGATGGAGGGTGGATTCTATACCCATTTTTCTCGCTAAATTGATAATCGGGTTCCAGCCCACATCCACCAACACCTTCACTGCTACCACGTTGAGAGAAGATGTGAGAGCCTCCCGCATGGAAACGTACTTACCGCTGTATTTATCGCCGTAGTTTTCGGGCTTGTAACCGTCTACGAAATACTCCGCATCGAGAAAGCCCTGATTGGGAGATTTTCCGGCGGCGAGGGCGGTGGCGTACACGAAAGTTTTAAAAGTAGAACCGGGTTGGCGTTTCGCCTGTGTCACTCGGTTGAATTGATATTTATCGTAATCGTTACCGCCTACCATCGCCCGAATCTGTCCATTGCGGGGATCAATCGCCACCAGCGCCGCCTGACGGAAATTCTGCCACCGGCCGTAAGTAGAGATATTACGCTCGATCGTTTTTTCCGCTGTCTGTTGCCATTGCGGATTGATGGTAGTTTCCACTACGATACCCCCACTGTTGAGTACTTTCTGCGGCAGGATTTGATTCAATTCCTGTCTCACGTAGTCGGTAAAGTAGGGGGCTTGCCGTTGAAAACGTTTCAGAGACGAGGGGTTTGTTTTCAGAGGTGTGGCGATCGCTTGACGAGCTTCCGCTTCAGTGATAAACCCTTCCTGTGCCATACTCTCTAGAACCCGATTACGCCTTTCGGTAGCCGCTTTAGGGTTTTCTAAGGGAGAATAGACGCTCGGAGCCGGGATGATTCCCGCTAGAGTCGCAGCCTCCGGGAGAGTCAGTTTATCCACTGGCTTACTGAAATATAACCAGGCACCGTCAGCTAAACCGTAGGCACCAGAGCCGAGATAGACGAGGTTGAGATATTTTTCTAATATTTGCGCCTTAGTATATTTCTCCTCTATTTTTTGGGCGACGCGCATCTCCTTGAGTTTGCGATCGATACTCCGCTCTTGCGAAAGGAAGACGAGGCGGGCTAATTGTTGGGTGATTGTACTACCACCTTCGACCAGTTCCCCAGCCCGTAAATTGGAAAATATAGCTCGGAAAATGCCTTGAGGGTCTACTCCTCCGTGTTGTTGAAAGCGTCTGTCCTCGATCGCCACGAAAGCCTTAAGCACCTTTTCCGGCACCTGCCAGATCTTCACTTTCTCGTGACTAACGGGCCCGATCTGTTGTAGTATGGTGCCATCCTTAGCCTTAATCGTCATCGTCTCCGGGCGAGCATAGGTCATTAAGTTATCGACGCTCTTAGGTAGACGGCTCTCTAGAGTATAGACTCCCCAACCCAAGGCCAGAGCCGATGTAGTCGCTCCCATACCCATTCCCGTCCACAACCAGAAGCGGGGGTTTTGATACCAGCTATAAAGGGTTCTTACGGCGCTCGTAGCGATCAAACCGTCAATTTTATCTTTCAGGGGTTTGAGATCGATGCCGGTGCGGGGTGTACGAGCCGGTTTCGGTGTTGATGTATCTAAATCCTCATCGGTAGTTTGTTCTCTATTTTTCAGAGATCCTACACGCTGAACTATCGAGTTGAGTAACTCATTTAGTGGCTTTTTAAAGTTATTAGACATCAACACCTCTTGAATGTAGTAAAGACGGGAGAGAGAAATTCTTTTCAATTAGGGTAACGTATTTTGCCCGCTATCAAGACTCCTGAGAGTGAATATTTTTCCACCATTGATGGAGGGGGTAATAGATAGAGGGAGTCCAGAGACTGCTCAAGAGAGCAGAAGCCAGGGCGATACGTTGATAATCAAGCCATAAATCCTCGATCGAAGTGGGATTGCGTACATAATACTGAATCGCCAAGATCATTTCTGCCAATAAAGTCATTAAGAATACTACTAAAACTACTGCTATCAATTCCTCCTTGATATATCGCTGTTTGTGTAAACGGGCGGTTAAAAATCCTATGAGTACGAAAGAGGTAATATGGGAGGGATAGGGAGAACTCAAACTATCTTGAATCAAACCGAGAATTAAGCCAGCGCTGACTCCTTGAAATACGCTCCTTTTAGCGCTGAACGTCACCAACCAGATCAGCAACCAATTAGGGCCGATACCCATCAACTCCATACCTGGTAGACGCAAAAGAGATAAAAAACAGCAGAGCAAAACGCTACCGGAAATGATCAGGCAATTGAGAAAATTACGAGAACGATAAGACAGTTGAGCGACCTTAATCACCATTTTATGGATGTTGTACGGGATGGATCAGTACCCACTCCAGATTATGAACGTTAGCGCTAAATTCCACCTTGGCTTCGGGGGCGGGGCCTCGTGAAGGTGTCACCGATAAAACACGGCCGATAGGTATACCGGAGGGAAAGAGACGACTGACGGCGGATGTGATGATCACATCCCCCCTGCGTACATCGGGAACTTTTTCAAAAAAACGCATGACGGCGATTTGATCGCCCTGCCCCTCGATCAGTCCCATCGAGCGACTTCGGCTGACGGTAGCCCCGATACTACTATCGAGGTTGCTCACCAGTAATACCTCGCTGGTGTTAGGAGTAACGTTGATTACCCTTCCCACTAAGCCGCCGATTCCCGTCACCATCGCATTTTTCTGGACTCCGTCTTTACTGCCCCTTCCTATAAAAATTTTCTGCCACCAATTATCGGGACTGCGTCCGATGATGGGGGCGGTGATAACCGGTGATTTTTGACTTTCGTAATAGCCTAATAGTTCTTTGAGCTGTTGATTTTCCCGCTCGACTTCCGCGAGTTTACTTTGCAGTTCCTCTAGACGAGTGTTTGTCAGGATTTGTTGATTATTGAGCTGTTTATTGTGAAAGGGACGGGTAATAGAGCCGTACAACTCTAAGATTAAGGCTCCGTTGGTTTGGCGAATTACCCAGGCGGTTAAAAGGGCTAATCCAACAAACAGTAAACGTAGTCCCCGCTGTGTCCATCGCCGTTTGGGTGTGTACATGGAGGTTATGAGAATCGACGTTCATCCGGCTTTTAGGCGGTGCGAGAAGTTTCGCTGAGTATCCTTTCAAACAGTTTCGGATTTTTCAGCACCTCTCCCGTTCCTTTAACCACGCAACGCAGAGGATCGTCGGCCACATGGGTGACGATCCCGGTTTCATGACTAATCAGGGTATCTAGTCCTTTTAATAACGCCCCGCCCCCAGCGAGCATGATGCCGCGATCGATGATGTCGGCGGCTAATTCTGGTAGGGTTTTCTCCAGAGTTCTCTTAACTGCGTCCACGATGACGGATAGGGGTTCAGACATACTTTCCCTAATTTCTTCGCCCTTGATGGTTACGGTTCTCGGTAAACCCGACATTAAATGTAAGCCCCTCACTTCCATGATCGGTTCTTCGTCGTCGGGATGGGGGTAGGCTGAACCGAGACGGATTTTGATCTCTTCCGCCGTCCTCTCCCCGATGATCAGATTGTGGACTTTTTTCATATACTGTACGATCGATTCGGTTAGTTCGTCTCCCGCTACTCTTACTGATTCGCTTAATACCGTCCCCTGTAAGCTCAGCACCGCTACTTCTGTCGTGCCTCCACCGATGTCGATGATCATGTTGCCGGTGGCTTCCGTAACCGGTAAACCAGCGCCCAATGCTGCTGCGATCGGTTCATCGATCAAGCCTACTTCTCTCGCTCCTGCTCTCACGGCGGCTTCGATTACGGCCCTTCTTTCCACGCCCGTAATTCCCGAGGGTATACCGATGACCATGCGGGGATTACCTAGGGGATTTCCTTCATGCGCCCGGCGAATGAATTCCGCTAACATGATCTCGGCGCTGTAGAAATCGGCGATTACCCCATCGCGCAGGGGACGGAGGGCGGTGACGTTACCCGGAGTTCTGCCGAGCATCTTTTTCGCCTCTTCGCCCACGGCTAAGGGATTTTTATCTTTATCGATCGCTACTACTGAAGGCTCCTCTAATACGATTCCTTTACCGGATACGTATACTAGGGTGTTGGCTGTCCCTAAATCTATCCCCATATCTCTAGATAGGGAAAAGCGACTGAAAAAACCCACTTTTTGTACTACTCCTATTCTTAAAAATTTACTATATATCACATAATCAAATCACACCGGATTTTATTACGTTTTGTCTTATTAGTCTACACAAATTTTTTAAAGTTCCTGCCCCGAGGAAGTTATAATAAACATACCCATGTACTAGTTAGATCAAAATCATGAGTGTTAACAGTGTTCATTTAGTGGGACGTGCCGGAAGAGATGCGGAAGTAAAATACTTTGAGTCTGGTGCGATCAAGGGAAATTTCACCATAGCCGTCAATCGCCTTACGAGCAAAAAAAATGAAGAACCGGATTGGTTTGAATTGGAGCTTTGGGGGAAAACCGCCGAGGTAGCAGCTAATTACGTTAAAAAAGGTAGTTTGGTGGGGATAAAAGGCTCTTTAAAAATAGAGACCTGGACGGATAAAAATAGTGGTGCGGCCCGCTCCAAACCTGTGATCAAGGTAGAAAAATTGGATTTATTGGGTTCTAAGAAAGACGCGGAAAATGGTGGCTATAGCGGAGGCTATACGGGGGCAGAAATCTAAAGGGACTAGAGGAGTTCAATTTAGTGTAAATTAAGGATCGGTAGTCAGGAGCCAAGAATTCTAGATCTGACTCCCGATTTTTTGACGATAAGATGAAATACGCCTTAGTACACGAATGGCTAACACCGAAAGCGACGGGAGGCTCGGAGTTAGTCGTCAAAGAGATCTTACGGTGGCTAGACGCGGATCTCTACGCCCTGATAGATTTCGAGTCGAGTAACCCCAACAGTTATCTTTACGGCCGTAACATCGGTAGGACGTTCTTACAGAAATTTCCCTACGCTCAAGAGAGTATTCAGAAGTATCTGCCCCTCTTTCCCATAGCGATCGAACAATTAAACCTGAGCGACTACGATATAGTTCTCTCCTCATCTCACGCGGTAGCCAAGGGAGTCATCACCCGCCCCGAACAATTACACATCTGCTACTGTCATACCCCGATGCGTTACGCCTGGGATCTCACCTTCGATTATCTTGATGCGAGTAAGCTGGGTTCGGGAATCCCTGGAATCCTCACGCGGGGGATACTTCACTATTTACGACAATGGGACGTTATCTCCGCCAATCGGGTCGATTATTTCATCGCTAATTCTCGATACACGGCGAAAAGAATCTGGAGGTGCTACCGGAGACGGGCAAAAGTCATCTATCCCCCGGTGGAGATTGATCGTTTTCCCTATCAGGAGCAGAAAGAGGACTTTTACGTCACAGTTTCCCGATTGGCCAGTTATAAGA
This sequence comes from uncultured bacterium, assembly GCA_964623815.1. Taxonomy (GTDB): domain Bacteria; phylum Cyanobacteriota; class Cyanobacteriia; order Cyanobacteriales; family Microcystaceae; genus Chroococcopsis. The sequence goes on from CAZUVR010000017.1 coordinate 31,335, forward strand.
AAGTGAGTTTGATCGTCGAGGCCTTCAACGAATTGGGATTACCCCTGATAGTCATCGGCGAAGGCGAGGAGATGGAAAAAATTCGCTCCCTCGCCAGAAGTAACATACAGATCATGGGTGCCGTCGATGATAGAACGGTGGCTCAATATATGGCTTCCGCCAAGGCTTTCATCTACGCCGCCCGGGAGGATTTTGGGATAGCTCCAGTAGAAGCTCAAGCCTGCGGGACACCCGTGATCGCTTTCGGGCAGGGGGGAACTTCAGAAACTGTCAAAGATTGGTGTCAATCGCCGGATGAGGCTACGGGTTTATTATTCCGGGATCAGAGCGTCAAAGATCTTGTAGAAGCGGTTAAAACATTCGTAGATATAGGTTTTAACATCAAGCCCGCTAGTTGTCGATTGCAGGCAATTAAATTTACGCCTAAAATTTTTAAAGAGTCCTATTTAGCTTTTTTAGAAGATTGTCATCAGGGGCGCTCATAAGAGAAATTTTTGCAAAAAAATTTGTTTTTGTGACACCTATTGCTTACAAAGCCGTCTTCTAAGACTATGATGAGGACAATGTGGTGTGATGTGTGTGAAGGAGTAAGATGACTGCTAATAGCCAACTTATCTCCGTCAAAGCAGTACAAGCTCTGATGAAAAGAGGGTTCAGCCCCTCGATCGCCCAAAAAAGGCGAGTCGGAACTTGGGAATTAGCTTTAGATGGAGACCGTGTTAAACGATTGTTCGATATAGCTTTTTCATTGTCGGTTCTGATAATCTTTTCTCCCCTTTATCTATTGTTAGCGTTACTGATCGCCGTCAGTTCCCCCGGGCCGATATTTTACGTTCAAGAAAGAGTGGGAAAAAACTTCAAGCGTTTTAAATGTATTAAATTCCGAACGATGGTGACTAACGCCGATGAGGTACTAGAAACCTTGTTAATTAATTCACCTCATCTGCGGGAAGAATTTGAAACTAACTGTAAATTGAAACAAGACCCCCGGGTTACTTGGGTGGGTAAGTTTCTCCGTCTCACCAGTCTGGACGAGTTCCCGCAATTTTGGAACGTTTTGGTCGGTGACATGAGTGTGGTGGGCCCGCGCCCGCTGGTTCCGGAGGAACTACACAAATACGGCAATAAAATGGATAAGATTTTGACTATCCGCCCGGGCATCACCGGGCTGTGGCAAGTATCCGGACGTAACGACATCCCCTATCCTTTGAGGGTACAGATGGATGTGTATTATGTTAATTCCCGTAATTTCTTCGTCGATCTGTGGATAGTAATTAGAACTTTGGGGGTGGTTCTTTTTCCCCGGAATAACGGAGCCTACTAGAAAGCAATAACCTATAAGAAACCACTGACTCTCTTGAGATTATCAAGGGAGTTTTTTGGGTGAATATTAATCATCGGTTGTAGAGATACCCTAAACTATGATATAAGCATCAGGACAACTCATAATTTTCAACCTCTAACCCTTTTAGGGAAATTAGAGATTATAAAGCTAACAATATATCCAAAGTAGTATTAAAGATGAATAAACCCAAAAGAGCTTTGATCACTGGTATTACAGGTCAAGACGGTTCTTATTTAAGCGAACTATTACTAGAGAACGGTTATGAAGTTCATGGTATCATTCGCCGAACCTCCACTTTCAATACCGATCGAATAGATCATCTCTACATCGATCCTCACTCTCCCGAAGCCCGATTATTTTTACACTACGGCGATTTAACCGATGGCACAACCCTGAGGAGAATTCTAGAAGAGGTTCAACCGGTGGAAGTATATAACCTGGGTGCTCAATCTCACGTCAGGGTCAGTTTCGACTCTCCTGAATATACTGCGGACACAGTGGGGATGGGCACTTTAAGACTTTTAGAAGCAGTTCGGGATTATCAACAACGCACTGGGGTAGAAGTGCGCTACTATCAGGCTGGCTCATCGGAGATGTTCGGCAAAGTTCAAGAAATCCCCCAGAAAGAAACAACTCCTTTCTATCCCCGTAGCCCCTACGCTTGCGCCAAGGTATACGCGCACTGGCAAACCGTCAATTATCGCGAATCTTATGGTTTATTCGCCTGTAATGGCATCCTCTTCAATCACGAGTCGCCGCGCCGGGGTGAAACCTTCGTGACTAGAAAAATTACTATGGCCCTAGCGCGTATCGTCGCTGGTAAACAGAAGAAAATCTATCTCGGAAATCTCGACTCTAAAAGGGATTGGGGTTATGCTAAGGACTACGTCAGGGCTATGTGGCTAATGTTACAACAGGATAGGGCCGATGATTATGTGGTGGCTACCAAAGAAACCTATTCTGTCAGGGAATTTTTAGACATCGCCTTTAAACACGTTAATCTCGACTGGAAAGATTATGTAGAATTCGATGAGCGCTACCTACGCCCCGCCGAAGTCGATTTACTCATCGGTGATCCGAGCAAAGCGAAAGAAAAATTAGGATGGACTCCGTCGGTGACATTCGAGCAACTAGTTCATCTGATGGTAGACGCGGATCTGGCCGCTTTAGGTATACCGGTTAACGATCACCTCAACCCCCAACTGGTAAAAGATATGGCTTACATCCGCAATCGCGTCGGTCTCACAGTAGATTAAACCCATTCTCTTTAATTTGCCAATATCATGCTCAATTTAAACGAAAAAAAAATCGTAGTTACGGGGGGAGCGGGCTTTTTAGGTCGTCAAGTAGTCGAGCGATTAAGACTCGCCGGCGCGGACTTAAATAAAATCACCATCCCCCGCTCACGCGATTGCGATCTGCGAGTATTAGAAAACTGCCAGCGTCTGGTTGACCAACAGGACATCATCATTCACCTTGCCGCCCATGTTGGGGGTATCGGTTTAAATCGAGAAAAACCTGCCGAGTTATTCTACGATAATTTGATGATGGGAACACAGTTAATTCACTCTGCCTATAACGCTGGGGTAGAAAAATTCGTCTGTGTCGGTACTATCTGCGCTTATCCTAAATTTACTCCCGTACCTTTTCAGGAAGATGATCTGTGGAACGGTTATCCTGAGGAGACCAATGCCCCCTACGGCATAGCAAAAAAAGCTCTTTTGGTTCAATTGCAGTCTTACCGGCAACAGTACGGATTTAACGGGATCTATCTTCTCCCTGTCAATCTCTACGGCCCCGAAGATAATTTCGATACCCGCAGTTCTCATGTGATACCGGCTTTAATCCGCAAGGTACACGAGGCACAACAAAGGGGAGATAAACAGTTACCAGTATGGGGTGACGGCAGCCCGACCCGGGAGTTCCTTTATTCTACCGACGCGGCCCGAGGCATCGTTATGGCTACCCAGTCTTATGATGAGTCGGAACCGGTTAACCTCGGTACTAATTACGAGATTTCTATTCGAGAGCTGGTCAATCTGCTCGCCGAGTTGATGGAGTTCGAGGGGGAAATCTTCTGGGAAACTGACAAACCTAACGGACAGCCCCGCAGATGTCTAGATACGAACAGGGCGAGGGAAAAGTTTGGTTTCGTCGCCGAGGTGAGCTTTCGAGAAGGGCTGAAACGGACGATCGATTGGTACAGGCAATTTGCCGCGAGCGAGGAAATGGCAGGGACGAAATGACGGAAATTTTAGTCGGGGTAATCATGGGCAGCGATTCCGATCTACCGACGATGAAGGAGGCGTTAATAGTTCTAGAAGAATTTCGCATCCCCCATGAGGTAGAAATAGTCTCCGCCCACCGGACTCCAGAGAAGATGTTTACCTACGGGAAAAGCGCCCACGAAAGGGGGCTGAAAGTGATCATCGCTGGTGCTGGGGGAGCGGCCCACCTCCCGGGGATGATCGCCGCCCTGACACCCCTACCGGTGATCGGTGTGCCGGTGGTGACGAAAAATCTGGGAGGTTTGGATTCTCTCTATTCGATCGTACAGATGCCCGGCGGTATTCCGGTGGCTACAGTGGCGATCGGAAACGCTAAAAATGCAGGACTGTTGGCCGTATCCATATTAGCCGCCCACGATCGGGAGTTATTGGGGATGGTTCAAACTTATCGCCAGAAACAAACGGAAACGGTACTCGCCAAACAAGATAAACTAGAACGTCTGGGGTATCGAGCTTATCTGGAGCAGGAACTATAATAAACGCAAGGAAATTAAAAATATCAAGTTTAGCAATCATGCGTTTAATTATTGCCTTTCTCCTATCTCTATCGCTAATATTAGGTCTTAATAGCCCGGTTTTAGCGGCGATCGATCAAATTCCCTCAGCGGATCAAATCAAAGCCGGGGAAGCGATCGCTGAAAAAGCACTAGAAGCTACCCATCAGGGTAAATTCGCCGAAGCGGAACTATATTGGACTGAACTACTGGAACAATTCCCCGATAATCCCGCCGTCTGGAGCAACCGGGGTAACGCTCGCGTCAGTCAGAATAAACTCGATCAGGCGATCGCAGATTTTAACCATGCGATCGCCCTAGCCCCCGAAGCCACTGATCCCTATCTCAATCGGGGGGCGGCTCTGGAAGGACAGGGAAAATATGAGGAAGCGATCGCCGATTACGATCGGGTTTTAGAATTGAACCCTAATGACGCGATGGCTTATAACAATCGCGGTAACGCTCGGGGCGGTTTAGGGGATTGGCAGTCAGCGGTGAAAGATTTTGAACAGGCCGCCGCACTGGCCCCCGATTTTGCTTGGGCGCAGGCGAATTTAAGTCTAGCCCTATACGAGCTGGGCAAACAGCAAGAGGCGCTGAGAAAAATGAAAAACCTGGTGAGAAAATATCCCATGTTTCCCGATATGAGAGCTGCTTTAACGGCGGTGCTGTGGAGCAACGGACAACAGGGGGAAGCAGAGAGCAACTGGGTGGCGGCCGTCGGTATGGATCATCGTTATCAAGATCTAGAATGGGTGAAAAAAGTGCGCCGCTGGCCCCCGGCGATGGTGGGAGCGCTCGATAAATTTTTAAACCTAAAATAGATGGGGAAAAGGGGGATTACCTGTTAGGATACAATTAAGAGTAGAGTTAAATTTTCCTGTCAATTCTGAACGCGTTTAACGTATCTATTGCAAACAACAGCCAGAATGCCACATTTAAAAGTAGTACCATTGAGTCAGCATCAATCGCCCCTACAGGTTTCCCCTCATTTCTACTCCCTAGATTTAAACCAGATCAATCAAGAATTAGATTCAGCCAGCGCTGAAGAATTGGTTCGGTGGGCGGGGGATACCTTCGGTGAAGGATTGGTTATGAGTACCAGTTTCGGCATCCAAGCCGCCGTGATGCTTCATCTCGCCACCCGCATCATTCCCGATATTCCCATCATCTGGGTCGATACGGGTTATCTACCCGCAGAAACCTATCGTTTCGCCGATGAACTGGCGGATAGACTAAACTTAAATCTCAAAGTTTATCAATCCCCCATCAGTCCGGCGAGGATGGAAGCACTACATGGTAAGTTGTGGGCGCAAGATAATGTAGCGGCGCTCAATCGCTACGACCAGATGCGTAAGGTGGAGCCGATGCAGAGAGCTTTAAAAGAGTTAAAAGCTACTGCCTGGCTGGCGGGATTACGTCGGGATCAAACCGACCACAGAAAAACTCTCAGAAGGGTAGAACGTCAGGGCGAACAATATAAAATCCTACCGATTCTCTACTGGAACTCGAAAACAATCTACGAATACTTAACTAAATACGATCTCCCCTATCACCCCTTCTTCGATCAGGGTTATGTGACGGTAGGAGATTGGCACTCCAGCAGACCTCTGATGAGCTACGACGATAACGAGAGAGATACAAGATTTAGAGGTTTAAAGCAGGAGTGCGGCTTACATTTACCTCTAACTCAAGGAGAAGCTCAGAGTCTCGATTCTAGTACCCTATAAGTTGCGATGGGTTAACCAGGTGTAACCCATGACCGGCTTAAAAATTAAAGCGATACTACTTTAAATTGCACTTCGGCTGTTACTTCGGGGTGTAATTTTATTTGGGCCGTGTAAACGCCGAGATGACCGATTTCGGGGACGGTGATACCGCGTCGATCGATCTCTAACTTGGTTTTATCTTGAATTGCATCGGCTACGTCTTGAGTCGTTACCGTACCGAAGATAGCTTCGTTCTCCCCTACTTGTTTGGCGATGCTCAAAACACCAGCTTTTTCTAGAGTCGCTTTCTGCGCTAGCGCTTCTTCCCTCAGTGCTAGTAAACGCTGACGTTCCTTCTCTTTTTTCAGTTCTACCTGTTTAAGTACCCCGGGAGTTGCCATAACTCCTTTTTTTTGGGGTATAAGGTAATTTCTAGCGTATCCGGGGGCCACATCGACTACATCCCCATCCTGTCCCAATTTAGCAACGCTTTGGGTAAGCACTACTTGTAATTTTTTCGCCATCTTGGTTAAAACCTAAAATATTTCCAAAACTATCATTATATCAGGAAGGAGAAGATTAAAACACATCTCTTTTGCCGCGTAATCGCCCGATTACCTGTACTGGCTCATTGCTGTTGACGGCTTTTTGAATCGTGGGTTGCTCGGTGCGAAGAAAGGGGTTGATCCCTTTCTCCCTGCCGATGGTGGAGGGGATAGTGGGGAGGCAAAGAGAACGATCGTGTTTGACGCGCTCGTAATACTCCAGTAAATCTGGGTTATCTGGTTCCACGGTGAGGGCGAAGTTAAGATTTTTCAGGGTGTATTCGTGGGCACACCAAACTCGGGTTTCTTCTGGGAGCGCTTTGACTTGTGCCAGAGAATCGAGCATCTGAGCTGGAGTCCCTTCAAAAAGCCGCCCACAACCCCCGGAAAATAGGGTATCGCCACAGAATAACTCTCCCGGCTCTCCTGAGTCGGTAGGGGGGAAATAATAAGCGATATGGGCCCGGGTATGACCAGGCACGAAGAGAACTTCTATCGGTCTTCCGGCGAACTGCAGACGAGAGCCTCCGTCTAGAAAGACGGATTGCCCTGGTATACGCCCCCGATCCTGACTACCTCCATAAACCGTTACATCGGGGTATCGATCGATTAAAGCTCGATTAGCGCCTACGTGATCATGATGGTGATGGGTATTAAAAATAGCCACTAAAGGGGCGTTTAGACCTTGTAAACATTCTAGGACAGGTTCCGCTTCGGCCGGATCGACCACTGCAGATTGAGAATTTTGCTCGTCGTAGAGAACGAAGATATAATTATCCACCCGGGCTGGTAATCTGATCACTTCCATATATTTTGTAGATGGCTTTACTAAATTCCGCTAATCCATATTAAACTGTAAACAAATTAAGACAACTTAACTAACCTTGAGTACAGCTACCGTTCCCAAAAAACCAAGCATTTCCATGCTGGTAAGTGACCTCTCCAGTCGAGGGGCGGGGCGATGGGGAGGAGCTATCAGGCCCTTTCTTTTAGCTCAAGCTCTCCGCCGCTCAGGACATCAAGTAAAAATTTACGGCTTAGCTTTTGGAGGCGATAGTGCGGAAAATTTTGATACAGAAGTACCGATAAAAGTCGTATCCTGCCCTTATTATCCCAGTTATACCGAAAGCTGGTCGGTTGTCTCCCGGCTGTTACGAGAAATAGATGGTGATATTCTCTATGCGGTAAAGTTAAAACCCAGTAGTTTCGGCATCGCTCTTTTAAAAAAATCCCTCGCTCAACGCCCTCTAATACTAGACATCGATGATTGGGAGATGAGTTGGCACGGTGGAGATGATTGGTCGTACCGCCCCACTCCTAAAGCGCTGTTTTTAGATTTATTCGCTCGAAACGGGAGTTTAAGACATCCCGATCATCCCCTTTATTTAAGCTGGATGGAAAAATTAGTTCATCGAGCCGATGCGATTACCCGGCATACCCATTTCATCGGTAAACGCTTCGGCGGCGTTTATATTCCTAGCGGCAAAGATGTGGATTTATTCGATCCAGGGCTTTATGACTACGATGCCAGCCGTCAAAAATACGGACTGACACCCTATCGGGTTTTGATGTTTCCTGGAGCGCCCCGCCCCTATAAAGGGGTGGAAGATGTTTTACAGGCTCTAGAAATACTAGCTCAACCTCAATACAAATTGGTGATCGTCGGCGGTAGCCCTTACGATAATTACGATCGATATTTAAACGAGAAATGGGGGCGATGGTTGCTCACTATCCCGAAAATCCCCGCTAAATCGATGCCGGAGGTGGTAATGGGAGCTGATGCGGTCGTGGTTCCCCAACATAATACACCCGCTACTCTAGCTCAATTCCCTCTCAAATTAACCGATGCTATGGCGATGGGAAAACCTATTCTAGCCACTAAAGTTGGTGATCTTCCCGAAATTATAGCCGATACGGGCTATCTGGTATCACCTAATTCTCCCTCGGAAATCGCCGCTACTATCGAGTATATTTTTAATAATTTGGAGGAAGCTAAACTTAAAGGCAGGTTAGCCAGAGAAAGATGTGTCACTTACTACAGTATAGATACTATGGCCGGGATTCTTGACCGAGTCCTCATGCCTTTTTGCCAATAAATTTTAAATTTATGCCAAATTATGCAGCCAAAACAATTAATTAAGTATTATTTAAACCAACGTAAATATTTAGCGATCGCCTCAATTTTCCTGGGTTTTGCTGGTGCGATTTTTAACGGCGTAGGAATAGTGTTAGTTATTCCCCTATTAATCGCTTTCATCGATCAGGACACTAATATTTTTCAAGGACTTCCGGCAGTTTTGAGCCGTATTATCTCCCTGTTCGATTCTTTTTCTGGTAATGCTAAAATAGCAGCGATGTTTATAGTCGTATTAGTCGCTATAATTTTAAGACATTTGACCAACTTTCTCACGGGTTTCGTTAATAATTATTTAGCCCTTACCTTGTCTAAAGACATGAGAATTGATGGAGCAAAATTATTATTAGATGTAGATATAGATTACTATACTAAAAATAAAATGGGCGATATATTTAATCGCTATATGTCAGAAACCAATAGAGTAGTTAATACAATTAGGAGTTATTTAAACGTTGCCCAGCTTTGTATAACAATTTTGATGTTTTTATGCTTATTAATATCCATTTCCTGGCAATTAACTATATTTTCAACTTTTCTCGTTGGCATCTTAGCAATTTTAAATCAATTTTTTGTCAGAAGAGCGAAAAAATTCGGTGAAATAGTCTCGATAGCCGCCAAACAATTTACTAATAAAATTTTAGAAATTCTCAACGGAATTCGCTTAATTAAATCTTCAGGTAACGAAGAATATGAATTAGACTCGATCACTAAAGATATTCTAGCTAGGGAGAAAGCAGGACTCGACGCTCAGATTAATTCATCGATCATATCTCCCATTAATGAGATAGGAGGGGTGATAATAGTGGCGATGATCATCATCGTCGGCAGGTTGCTCTTTGCCGCTCAATTACAATCTATTGCGGCTATTCTTTTAACTTATCTATATATTCTATTCCGGCTCCTGCCTATGGTTAGCCAACTCAACGGCGCGAGAAGTCAATTAGCCAATGACTCTTCAGCGGTGGAATTAGTAGCGGATTTTCTTAGTAGAAAGAACAAACCGATCATGGCGGACGGACAGGTAATTTTTAAAGGGATTAAACAGAGTATCGAGTTTGAAAATGTTCAATTTCATTACCCCGGACACTCGGAATTAGTTCTGAAAAAGCTCGATCTCTCCATCCCTAAAGGCAAAATGATCGCTTTAGTCGGTGCTTCTGGGGCGGGAAAGTCTACGATCGCTGACCTTTTACCGCGATTCTACGATCCTACCGCCGGACGTATCCTGATCGATAATATCGAATTGAAAGACTACACGATGAAAAGTCTACGCCGGTCTATGGGTATAGTTAGTCAGGATACTTTTATGTTTAATAATTCTGTACGCTACAATATAGCTTACGGTTTGACCGATGTGACGGAAGAAGAAATTATCCTCGCCGCTAAACGAGCTAACGCCTACGAATTCATCGTTAATCTTCCCGAAGGCTTCGAGACAGAATTGGGCGATCGCGGGGTAAGATTATCGGGGGGGCAGAGACAGAGAATATCCATCGCCCGCGCTCTATTACGCGATCCCGATATTCTCATCCTCGATGAAGCCACTAGCGCCCTAGATACGATTTCCGAGAGGTTGGTACAGGAGGCGTTAGACGAACTTACCCGGGAAAGAACCACTATCGTCATCGCTCACCGACTCTCTACTATACAAAAAGCCGATCGCATCGTGGTTTTAGACAAGGGGCAAATAGTAGAAACCGGGAAACACGATGAATTGATCGATCAAGGCGGCTATTATTCCCGTTTACACGCGATGCAGTTCGAGGGTAAGCAGGGTAATAATGATGAGCAATTGAAGGAACAACAAGCTTATCTATCTTATAAAATGCGTAGCGGGCTGAATACTTTATTGGGATCTTTACGTTTGGTGGCTGATGACTTGGTAGAAGATGAAACCGAACGCAATCAACTTTTAGAGGAGTCATTCGATTCGGCGATGCAGATGTTACACGCGATCGAATCCCTAGAAGAAAAAAGCAAGGTTTTGACTGTGTGAAGCGGAAAGCTCATCAATCTTGTCGGGATCTCGAAGCTAACAAATCGATCGATTTGCCCTGCCAGATACGCCACATAAACACCAGAGAAATTATTATGTATCCCGTGGTGAGTAAACCGTTTGCGTACAATAATCGCAAACTGTAACTCTCCCCGCTAAATGTTGAGCCTGTCCATAAGAGAAGATAGAATAGAAACCAACTCAGGGTTAAATTTAGAGAGAGGCGGCTCACTTTTTTTTGCTGAGGATAGCTCTGTTTTTGAGATAGAGTTAACGCTGATAATATCCATCCAAATAGGGGCATTAAGTATAAAATTAACTGTATTCGCTTTAACTTCTCATCTGCAAAAGGATCTCTGCCACTCATGATTACCTACCCCAAAATTGAGATCACTGCCATTATTTTAGCAGGCGGTCGAAGTTCTCGAATGGGCCAGGACAAGGCTTTAATATCTGTGGGTGACGTACCGCTACTGAGACAAATATGCGATCTGGCTTTATGTTGTGCGACTCAGGTTTACGTAGTAACACCCTGGCCGGAAAGGTATCACTCGATCGTACCGGGTCAGTGTCTATTGTTAAATGAGTATCCTCCTTTCAGAGGCCCTCTAGCTTCTTTTTACGAAGTTCTGTCTCGGGTTCAAACTCAATGGATTTTACTATTAGCTTGCGATCTGCCCTTTCTTACCCCTACGGAAGTGCATGAATGGGCTACCCTATTATCGACCCTAACACCAGAAACGATCGCTCTCGTTCCCCGTATCGATGACCTCTGGCATCCCCTATCGGCTTTCTATCGCTCTAGCTGTCGCTCCTCCCTGGAAGATTATATTCTTGCTGGGGGCACTTCTTTTCAAAATTGGTTAGATCGAAGTCCGGTGCAGGTTCTCAACGTCACCAATCCTCTAGTTCTGTTTAATTATAATAGCCCCGAAGATCTAGAAATAATAATAAATACTCCAGATAATGGGGCCGATGATAGCTAGTATCACGGGGGTTATCAATAAAGCGATCGATTTTCTAAAATTAGCCAACTGTAAATAATTATTATAGATTATTACCCCTAAATATACACCACTTATTAATATAATTATGGTTTTAATTTCGGTAGAGATTTGGAGCAAAGAAGTCATCCACAAGATGATCGTCATCGGTAAAATACTAAGTCCACCCATAAATATATCTGCCTCCAGATGCCCGTAAAATTGCCAGGTACGTCGGAGCAGATAACTTGACATAGCTAGAGTTATACCGGGTATCAAACCAACTACAAACAAGAGAATAACTGGCAATCTGCTCCCCCAGTTCGTCCAGGTCATAATTAAAAATATACTGCTTAAAATTAGGGAAATAGCACCAGTATATATCGCTTCTATTTTCTCTATTCGTAAGAATTGCCCGCTCAGTCCCTCCCAGGGACGAAAAATTATCGAGTGCGAAGCGGATAATAAAATCTTGAATATATTAGGTAAAAATTTAGACAAGTCATTGAAACAATTTTTTCTATTTTCTAGTTGTTTTTTTCTTAAATTATTCAATTTAGGTTCGATTAGTCTATTGCGATTGTTGCGGGGATTTTTAGCGAAGAGAAAGGCGGCAGTTTGTAAATCTTGAATAGCTTTTTGATAGTTATTTAATTCTTCTTGTGCTAAGCCGCGATTGTAATAAGCGGAGGCATAATTGGGGTTCAATTTAATCGCTTGACTGTAAGCATCTAGGGCTGATTGAGTATAGCCTAAACCTTGTCGGGATAACCCCATATAATAATAAGCGTCATCGGAGGTGGGATTAAATTGTAAAACGAGCCTACAGTCTTCTAAAACATTCCCATATTCATGAATCTGATAATAAGCTTCCGCTCGTTTTAAATAGATCTGCCATTGTCTGCTATCTATCTCTAAAGCCCGAGTATAATATTTGATCGCTCCGGGATAATCCTTACTAGCCGCGTGATTTAAGCCTTGAGTATAGAGAGTTTGATAGGATTGGGGGTGATCTAATTCTAGAATGCGATCGTAGTCCCGACGTTGTTGGGAGTCCGATAATACCTCATAAGCCTGACATATCTGCCGGAATCTATCCAGATTCTCCTGACTATTACCGTTGACATCTGGGTGATACTGACGCGCTAGCCTGCGAAAAGCAGTTTTGATTTCCTTAGTGCTGGCGCTCCTGGGGATTTCTAATATTTCGTAATAGTTCATCACCTTAAATCCGGGCTGCACGAACTAGTATGTGATATGGGATTTTTAGCCGTCGGGGGTCTGTTGGCCGTTATCGGTTGGTTCGTTCGCAAGGAGAAGTAATAGTTTTGGGTTTCACTTGCCCGATTCCGGAGAGGTTGCCGGAGGTGGTATAACTTCGGCGGTAGAGTTGACGGCGACGCTGACGCTGTTGAGCGACCAACGAAATTCTATCTCTACACCCGTTTGCTTACACACATCTTCGAGATGCTTTTGCTGGGCGAAAGCTTTACGGAGGGTGATGATCAATTGTCGAACCTGTTCTTTCAATGCTGGTTGTTGTTCCGCTACATCTAGAGATTTGCGTTCTAACAATTGCAATAACAATTCATAATGAACATGAGAAGGCAAAGGAATTGGCTTCATATTATTTTCACGCTTTCTAGCAATTAATAGAACAACGGTTACAACCAGCAGGGTGCATAGGGGACTCAGAGGCTAGAGTAATGATTATATCTTGGAAAACAGCATTTTGATTCCCAGACCGGGATCGGGTAGTTTCACCAACGATTCACCGATTAAAACCGCGTTCGCTCCCGCCCGTTTGACCTGCTCTATATCCGAGGGTGTATGTAACCCCGATTCACTCACCATTTGAATTCCTTTTGCCGTTACTTGTTCCCGTCTCGCTTCTAGTAGTCGCGCAGTCGTCCCTATATCTACGGAGAAATCGGTTAAGTTACGGTTATTGATGCCGATTAAATTAACACCGTCAAGGTTCAGAACTCGATCCAATTCTTCTAATGTATGCACTTCAATTAAAGCTGTCATGCCCAGGGATTGAATGATTTTCAGGAAGTATTGTAAATCTCGATCGTTGAGGATTGCAGCTATTAATAATACGGCATCGGCACCGTGTAAGCGGGCGTAATAAATTTGATAGGGATAGACTATAAATTCTTTACATAGTAGGGGCAGAGCAACGACGGAGCGAACGAGAGCAAGATTTGTAAAACTGCCTTGAAAGAATTTACTATCGGTAAGAACCGATAAACAAGTTGCCCCCCCAGCTTCATAAGAATGAGCGATCTCTACAGGATCGAAATCTTCTCTGATTACCCCCTTACTCGGTGAAGCTTTTTTCACTTCCGCTATGACTGCCGGTTGAGTTATGCCGTTTTTCAGGGCGGCGAGAAAATCCTTAGGGGGCTCGAGGGGTTGGATTTTTTTCCGTAGTTCTAAAAGAGACACTTTTTCCCTTAATGCGTCTACTTCTCTTTCTTTCTGCCAGACGATCTCTTCTAGTATATGTTGCGGTTCAGAGGACGGCACTTTTACTGTGTAACTCAGTTGCTCTACGTTTACAGACGGGTTTGGGTGTCTTCTCCGAATTTCCATTTATATTTATATATACACGAGGGGATATAAAGAATTGTACTCGATCGCTGTAGTGAAGCAGGATAAAATTACTCAGGACAAGGTCAAACTAATCGATGCAAAATATCAGAAAATTTTCTTACACCATTGTTCAAATCCCTGTCGGTAAGGGGAGGAAGGGAAGACTGGATTGGGAATTGAGTTTTCCCCCCCAACTCCTAACCGAGCGGCGCTCGCCCAAAACAAGTACTAAATTGATATGCAAAGTGCTGTAATGTAAATTATTATGAACTAAATTCAATATCCAGATTGTTTAAACATAGAATTTGGTTAAATTTTAACGGTTGAGCTAGTCTCTAATTGAGACTAAAGCTCTCTAAACTTTTCAGCCTTTAATTTGTTTCTGAAAGCCTTGCTAAAAAAGCTCTTAGGATTAAGGGTAAATATTTTTCCGTTAAATATTTTTCCATTCCATCTGGGGCAAGAAAATGTTACAGTCAGCGCTAACAATATTTGACGATAAATTTTCCAAAATTAACTATCAAAAGTCTTTGTTGAAGCGACGGAAATCGATAACATCGATCGCCGGCGTCGCTATTAACGAAGTCAATAATACGGTTGGCAGCGGTAGTGAATTCAGGGTCAATACCAATACTGCAGATTTTCAAGGTTTCTCCTCATTAACGGTACTGGCAGATGGGGGGTTCGTGGTAACTTGGTCGTCTTTTACCAATCCCTTGATGTACGGAGGTAGTCCCGGTCTTCCCAGTTACTTCGACGTTTACGGGCAACGTTACGACGCTGCGGGAGTAGCCCAGGGCAGCGAGTTCAGAGTTAATGACAACACGAACGGTAATCAGTGGTATTCATCGATAACGGCGCTCAAAGGAGGTGGCTTCGTAATAACCTGGTCATCAGGCCGCGCAAAAATTTACAATGCTGCGGGTGTGCAACAGGGCCCAGAATTTATTATCGATCCCGTCAATAACGGCGATAATCGCTATTCGACAACAGCATTAGCAGATGGGGGCTTCCTCATCGTCTGGTCATCCTATACCTCGAATACGTCACCCGATATTTACGCACAACGCTACAGTTCGACTGGGATAGCTCAGGGAACGAAATTTTTAGTCAATACCTACACGACGGGCACTCAACAAGACCCATCGGTGACAACTCTAGCCGATGGGGGGTTTGTCATCGTCTGGTCGTCCTATTCTAGTATCGGCACCAGCAGTATTTACGGACAGAGATACAGTTCGGGGGGAGTAGCCCAAGGCTCTGAATTTTTGGTGCAGAGTCCGGCTACGGACAATCAGTGGATCTCTTTATCAGTGACAGCCTTATCGGCGGGGAGATTTGTCGTCGCTTGGTGGTATGCTGGCGATATTTACGCCCGAATCTATAGTGCGGCGGGTTTGCCGCAAGGTGACGGCTTTAGAGTTAATAGCTTCGGCCTCGGCGGACAAAATAATTCCCCCTCGGTGACAGCTCTTCCCGATGGGGGGTTCGTCGTAGCTTGGTCATCTGGAGATACTTACGGACAGCGTTTTCAAGGCGATGGCACCAGGGTAGGAGCGGAATTTATTATCAATGAAACAATCGACGGAAATCAAAAGTTAACGCCGTTCAATAATAGTTTCGCGATCGGCACCCTGCGGGATGGTCGTATCGTCACCACCTGGGATGGTAACGGTAATGGGGACTCGGGGATATTCGCCCGCGTTTTACAAGTCAATCAACCGCCGACGATCTCTGCTGGCCCCGTCCTCATTAGAGCCGATGAAGATGCCCCCCTCTTCGACATCTCCCCCTCAACCCTATTAACCTCTGCTAGCGATCCGGATGCGGGGACGACTTTAACTGTTTCTAACCTGCGTGTTATTAGCGGTAACGGGGGGGGGATAACGATCATCAACGGCAACACACTCAGAGTGAACCCCGCCTTCTATAGCAGTTTGAGCCGGGGGCAACAAGCGGGGATAACGTATACTTATGACATCGGCGATAATTTCGTTTCCATCCCGCAAACAGCGGTGATTACCATCAACGGACTCGATGACACCATCGGCGGCGGTAATGAATTTTTGGTTAACTCACGCGCTTCTAACTCTCAAGAAGATCCCTACGTGACCCCCTTGGTAAATGGTGGCTTCGTCGTCACCTGGTCCAATATCGTAGGTACAGGGGCTGGAATTATGGGGCAACGCTACAATACGGCTGGAGTAGCTCAGGGTTCACCGTTCCTAGTGACCAGTATCAGTAACTATAGCCAATTTTCGACTCCTCAATCTATAGCAGCTCTTAATGATGGCGGCTTCGCCGTAACTTGGACTTCAGGGGGGATGGTATACGCACAAAGTTATGATGCAACGGGCGCAATAAGGGACGGAACTTTTCGGGTAGACCAATTCGGAGGAGGTCGTTCATCGATAACCGGGCTACAGAACGGCGGCTTCGTTATCATCTGGGAACAAGGCACGAGCGTTAGCTCTCAGATCTACGGAAGACGCTATGATGTGAATGGGTCAGCTTTAGGAGAGCAGTTCGAGTTAGTAACCAGTAAACCTCCCACCCTTTCTAGAAAAGTATTCCCATCGCTGACGGCACTCAAAGAAGGGGGATTCTTGGTTACTTGGACAGCGCAAGATAGTGATTACACTAGCAATAACATTTACGGCCAGCGCTACGACTCGAACGGAGTAGCTCAAGGTTCAGATTTCCTAATTAATACTTTTCTTCCATACGTCCAACAGTTCCAGTCGCCTACAGCACTATCGGGAGGCGGATTCGTAGTTACTTGGACCGGTCTCGACGCTAGCAATTTTGGGATTTTCGGACAGCGCTACGATGCGATGGGAGTACCTCAAGGACAAGAATTCCTGGTGAATACCTTCACTACTGGCCATCAAATTAGGTCATCGGTAACGCCCCTCGCTGATGGGGGATTCTTCGTCACTTGGACATCTTACGGCAATCAGGATGAGGATGGCGTCGGTGCAGGCGTGTACGGGCAACGTTTCGGAGCCGACGGGGTAAAAATCGGCTCCGAATACAGGATCAATCAAACTACCTTTGGAAATCAATTACTGAAATATTTCAATAACGGTTATTCGATCGCCACCCTCAATAACGGTCAATTCGTCACCACTTGGAGCGGTATCGGGCCTGGTGATGCTAACGGCGTTTTCGCTCGTATTCTCAGCGTCGGCTCTAATAGACCACCGACTGTTAACGCTCCCGTATCGGTAACGGTAATGGAAGATAACCTGATTTTCAGCGTCGATTTATTAACGGGTGCCAGTGATCCGAATCCTGGCACGATTCTTAGCGTTTCTAATCTCACCCTCACCAGTGGCAACCCAGCGGGCGTGAGCGTGGTCAACGGCAATAGTTTCTCGGTCAATCCCGCACTATACAACAATCTACGTCAGGGACAGACCGAGGTGATCTCTTACACCTATAACATCAGCGATGGTTTCGCCTCCGTTGCCCAAACCGCCACCCTTAACATCAATGGGGTGAACGATGCGCCCACGGTGACGGCCCCCATCGGCGTCACTGCGCAAGAAAGCGATAATCCTTTCACCATCAATTTATTACAGGGAGCCAGCGACCCAGATACGGGCACCACTCTAAATGTCGCTAATTTCCAGATTATCAACGGTAACGCTGCCGGTCTGACCCAGAACGGTAATAATCTCACGGTCAACCCCAGTGCCTATATCGCCCTCCCCACTGGACAATCGGAGACAATAAGGGTAGGCTACAACGTGATCGACAGCCAAGGCGGATTTACACCACAGACCGGCACGATCGTTATTACCGGCGTTGATACAAAGGTTTCCGTAGTTGTGACCCCGGTGAGTGTCATCGAAAATAGCGGTTCGAGACTTACCTACACCTTTACCAGAACCACGGAAAATATCACATCGCCCCTTCCCGTTAACTTTAACGTCGGCGGTACGGCGACTTTCAGCGGTATCGGTAGCGATTATTCTCAATCCGGAGCGGTCTTCTTCAGCAATACGAACGGACAGGTAATGTTTGCCGCTAATAGCACCACCGCCACCGTTACCCTGACCCCGAGGGGGGATAGCGTCATCGAAAACGATGAAATCATCGTCCTATCCATAACTCCAGGCTTTGCGGGATATATTCCAGGTTCGACCCCGATCGCTACTGGTACGATAATTAACGATGACGGTAGCTCCGGCGATGACCTAATTATCGGCACGATCGGCCCCGATAGCTTATCTGGCAACGCTGGTAACGATACTCTCAGGGGATTAGAAGGTAATGATACCCTCGATGGCGGTACCGGACAAGATCGTCTCGAAGGGGGCACTGGTAATGATATTTTGATCGTCGATGACGCTGGTGATTCTATAGTTGAAACAACCTGGGAAGGTATCGATACTGTCAGGTCAACGATAAGCTTTAACCTGACTAATACTAATGCGGAGAACTTGCAACTGTTAGGCCCCGGGAATATTGATGGCAGAGGTGATAACGGTAATAATTCCATCACTGGTAACTCGGGAAATAACAATCTCGTCGGGGATGGGGGCAATGATAACCTCAACGGCGGGGCGGGTGCCGATACCCTCGATGGCGGTGAAGGCAATGATAATCTTAATGGTGGGGTGGGTATTGATCGACTAGTGGGCGGTAACGGTAATGATATTTACACCGTCGATGATCCCTTAGATGTGGTGGTAGAAAGTGCAGGCGGCGGAGTGGATACTCTTAACACCCCTTTTACTACCAATCTCACCAATACCAATATAGAAAATTTAGTCCTTACCGGAATTGCCAATGTTAACGGCACGGGAGATAACGGCAATAATGTCATCACCGGTAACTCGGGAAATAACAATCTCGTCGGGGATGGAGGCAATGATAACCTCAACGGCGGGGCGGGTGCCGATACCCTCGATGGCGGTGAAGGCAATGATAATCTTAATGGTGGGGTGGGTATTGATCGACTAGTGGGCGGTAACGGTAATGATATTTACACCGTCGATGATCCCTTAGATGTGGTGGTAGAAAGTGCAGGCGGCGGAGTGGATACTCTTAACACCCCTTTTACTACCAATCTCACCAATACCAATATAGAAAATTTAGTCCTTACCGGAATTGCCAATGTTAACGGCACGGGAGATAACGGCAATAATGTCATCTTCGGTAACTCCGGCAATAACAATCTCAACGGCGGTAACGGTAACGATACTCTCATCGGCAATAACGGTAACGATACTCTCAACGGCGGTAACGGTAACGATACTCTCAACGGCGGTAACGGTAACGATAACTTTATCTTCTCTTCTCTCTCGGAAGGTATCGATACTATCACCGACTTCAACATTCTTAACGATCAACTTCTCCTCTCGGCGGCAGGGTTTAATTTACCAGCAGGTTCTTTAAACTCAAGTCAATTCAGTACGTTGACTAGTATTAACACTTTGACTTTGGCCACTACACCCTTAATCTACTTCCTCGGGGCTTTATACTATAATCCTGACGGAGCTGGAGGGATCAGCCCCAGTCAATTCGCCTTACTCAGTAATCGACCCGTTCTGACTAATGCTCAGTTTTCGATCGTTTAAAATGAATACAGTATAAGTAAAAGTTACTCAATACCACTTTTACTTATACTAGAAGCCGCTTGTGATGAAAAATTTCCTGAAAAATACCGATGACGGAACTTCCCGCCTATATGTACATTTTTGTGTCAACAGTTCCTAAATTCATCCCTCTTCCATACTTTTGTACTATAATAGTTGAAGAAACTAGGTGAGTGATATAGATGGCTACCATTTCCAACAACCCAGACAGAGAAAAGGCGTTAGGATTAGTACTCAATCAAATTGAACGTAACTTCGGCAAAGGCTCGATTATGCGTTTGGGCGATGCCACGAGGATGAGATTAGAAACCATCCCGAGCGGGGCGTTGACGTTAGATTTAGCCCTCGGCGGCGGCTTACCGAAAGGCAGAATCATCGAGATATACGGGCCGGAGAGTTCTGGTAAAACTACCTTGGCTCTACACGCGATCGCAGAAGTACAAAAAGCGGGCGGGGTAGCAGCCTTTGTAGACGCGGAACACGCATTAGACCCTACCTATTCCGACGTGTTAGGAGTAGACATTAATAATTTATTGGTAGCCCAGCCGGACACGGGGGAAGCGGGGTTAGAAATAGTCGACCAATTAGTACGATCGTCGGCGGTTGATATAGTAGTAGTGGACTCGGTAGCCGCTCTCGTCCCCCGCGCTGAAATCGAGGGGGAGATGGGGGATAATCAGGTGGGTTTACAGGCGCGTTTGATGAGTAAGGCGCTGAGAAAAATCGCCGGTAATATCGGTAAATCAGGCTGTGTAGTCATCTTCTTAAACCAGTTACGGCAAAAAATTGGTGTCACCTACGGTAATCCGGAAGTCACCACTGGCGGTACGGCTCTCAAATTCTACGCGTCGGTACGCCTAGACATCCGCCGGATTCAAACCCTCAAAAAAGGCACAGAGGGAGAGTATGGTATCCGGGCGAAAGTGAAAGTCGCTAAGAACAAAGTAGCGCCCCCCTTCCGTATCGCCGAATTCGATATTATCTTCGGTAAAGGTATTTCTCAGATGGGCTGTATGCTCGATTTAGCCGAACAAACCAACGTCATCACCCGTAAAGGTGCCTGGTACAGCTATAATGGTGAAAATATATCCCAAGGGCGCGATAACGCGGTTAAATATCTGGAAGATAATCCGGAGATTGCGGCTACCGTAGAGCAACTATTAAGGGAAAAATTGGAGATGGGTACTGTTTCTTTCGCTACCTCAACTGCTGATGATGATGATGATGTAGCCGATGGGGACGAATAGAGAGAAGTATTTATCTGTTTGAAAAAGCGCTGCTCTAAACGGGCACGTAATTAATTGGGCGGGGAATTAACCTGAAATTAATTCCCCAATCCCCGGCTCCCGATTCCCAACTCCCCTGTAAAATGGATCGTGGTTATCCAATTCCCCACGACCCATGACAGCACCTTTCAGCCCCGAAGAAATCGCATCAGAAGGGATAAAACCCGAAGAATATCAAGAAATAGTCAAACGACTCAACCGACACCCGAATAAAGCAGAGCTAGGAATGTTCGGGGTGATGTGGTCAGAACACTGCTGTTATAAGAATTCTCGCCCCCTGCTCAAACAATTCCCCACCACCGGTGAAAAAATTCTCGTAGGCCCCGGTGAAAACGCTGGCGTAGTAGATTTAGGCAACGGCCTGAGACTGGCTTTTAAAATCGAATCTCACAATCACCCCTCCGCCGTGGAACCGTTTCAAGGGGCAGCTACTGGGGTAGGCGGCATACTGCGGGATATATTCACTATGGGAGCTAGACCGATCGCTATCTTAAACTCTCTCCGTTTCGGTAATCTAGACGATGCCCGCAACCGTCGCATCTTCGCTGGTGTTGTCGAAGGTATCAGTCATTACGGTAACTGCGTCGGCGTGCCCACCGTCGGCGGTGAGGTGTATTTCGATCGCGCCTACTCGGGCAATCCCCTAGTTAACGCTATGGCTCTGGGTTTGATGGAAACCGATGAGATAGTTAAATCTGGCGCGCAGGGGATAGGTAATCCCGTTCTCTATGTAGGTTCTACTACCGGGCGCGATGGTATGGGCGGCGCGAGTTTCGCCAGTGCCGAATTAACCGATCAGTCTATGGATGACAGGCCGGCGGTACAGGTGGGCGATCCTTTCTTGGAAAAGTCTCTCATCGAGGCTTGTTTAGAAGCTTTTAAAACCGGTGCGGTGGTGGCAGCTCAAGATATGGGGGCGGCTGGGATTACCTGCTCTACTTCCGAGATGGCGGCGAAAGGTGGAGTCGGCATCGAGTTGGATTTGGATAAAATTCCAGCCCGGGAAACTGGCATGATTCCCTATGAATACTTGCTCTCTGAGTCTCAGGAGCGAATGTTATTCGTAGCTCATAAAGGCAGGGAAGAGGAATTAATCTCTATATTTCACCGGTGGGGTTTACAGGCTGTCGTAGCTGGTACGGTAATTGAAGAACCGATCGTGCGTATACTCTTTAAAGGAGAAATCGCCGCTGAAATTCCCGCCACCGCCCTCGCGGATAATACCCCTATCTACCATCGAGAACTTTTAAGTACTCCCCCCGAGTACGCCCAAAAAGCTTGGCAGTGGAACGAAGCCCAATTACCTACCTCTAGCCGAGATGGCATCGAGGGCAAGTCTTGGACTCAAGTGTTACTACAATTATTAGATACCCCTACCATCGCCTCTAAACAATGGGTATATCGTCAATACGATCATCAAGTCCAAAATAATACCGTACTTCTCCCCGGCGGTGCTGATGCTGCCGTGATTCGAGTTCGTCCTGTCTCGGCTTCTCTACGTAATTCTACCCAAGGTGTAGCCGCGACTACAGATTGTAACGGCCGATACGTGTATCTTAATCCTATAGCTGGTGCTAGATTAGCAGTAGCGGAAGCAGCTCGAAATTTGAGCTGTGTAGGCGCTCACCCAGTGGCTGTCACGGATAATTTAAACTTCGGTAGTCCGGAAAATCCAATAGGTTACTGGCAATTAGCCCTAGCCTGTCAGGGTATAGCCGAAGCCTGCCGAGAACTCAACACGCCCGTCACCGGTGGTAATGTATCTCTCTACAACGAAACGGTAGACAGTGCCGGTAATCCACAACCTATTTATCCGACTCCTGTGATAGGGATGGTGGGAACAGTTGAGGATATTAGTAAAGTTTGTGGTCAGGGGTGGCAAACCGAAGGTGATAGTATTTATCTCTTGGGATTGCCATCTTTAACATTAGGTGGCTCGGAATATTTGGCTTCGGTAATAGGTGAAGTGGCGGGCCAACCTCCCGAAATCGATTTCGATTTAGAAAGAAGAGTACAGTTAGCCTGTCGCACAGGTATCGCTCAGGGTTGGGTCAAATCTGCCCATGACTGCGCCGAAGGGGGTTTGAGCGTAACTTTAGCCGAATCCTGCATCGGCGGAAATCTGGGGGCGGAAATCTTCTTACCCTCCGGTGATACTCGTCTCGATGTCGTCCTATTCGGTGAGTCCGCTAGTCGTATCATCGTTTCTATTTCACCAGAGGATGAAACCGTCTGGGAAAATTATCTAAATGAGAAATTACCCGGACAATGGCGCAAAATTGGGCGGGTTATAGGGGAGAATTTACGGGTTTTTACCTCTGACGATCGAACCTTGATTGACGCTACTATCGAAGTAATGAATCTTACTTGGAAAAATGCGATCGAGCGCCGCTTAGTCTAGTTAAAAACAGATTAAGATAAGTTAAGATTTAACCCTCAGCCATCCTTAGGAGCAACCTTAGCAACCATGACTCATCCCCTAGAAGACCAGCAGATTAATCAGTATCGTGCCGATAAACCAGAGGAAGCCTGTGGAGTATTTGGACTGTACGCGCCCGAAACGGAAGTGGCTAAATTAACTTATTTCGGCCTCTATGCCCTACAACATCGCGGTCAAGAGTCGGCAGGTATCGCCTCTTTTGATGGAGATGCTCTGCATTGTTATAAGGAAATGGGTTTAGTTTCTCAGGTATTTAACGAAACCATTTTGAAAACACTACCCGGCACCCACGCTGTAGGTCACACTCGCTATTCTACCACCGGCTCCAGTCGCCGTGCTAACGCTCAACCCGCCGTAGTTGATACTCGTTTGGGTAAATTGGCTCTAGCACATAATGGTAACTTAGTCAATACTATAGAACTGAGAAAACTACTAGAAGAGAGGGGATGCGATTTAATCACCACGACGGATTCGGAAATGATAGCGGTGGCGATCGCGCAAGAAGTAAACGGAGGGAAAGGCTGGTTACAGGGCTGTATAGACGCTTTCGCTCATTGTACAGGTGCCTATAGTTTGGTCATTGGCACTCCCGAGGGCGTTATCGGTGCCAGAGATCCTAACGGGGTTAGGCCTCTAGTCATCGGCACCCTCAACGAAGATACTACCCGTTACGTTTTAGCCTCGGAAACCTGCGGCTTAGACATCATCGGCGCGGAATATCTGCGCGATGTGGAACCGGGAGAATTAGTTTACATCACCGCCGAGGGAATGTCTTCCCTACATTGGGCGCAGAAGCCAGAGAGGAAGTTATGCGTATTCGAGATGATTTATTTTGCCCGCCCCGATAGTATTGTGCATGAGGAGTCTCTCTATACTTATCGGACGAGATTGGGGGAACAATTAGGCAAAGAATCCGCCGTCGAGGCGGATATAGTTATGGGTGTACCGGATTCGGGAATACCTGCGGCTATCGGTTTCTCCCGCGTCACCAGAATACCCTACGCGGAAGGTTTGATTAAGAACCGCTATGTAGGTAGAACTTTTATTCAACCGACGCAACATATGAGGGAATCAGGAATAAAAATGAAGCTCAATCCCCTCAAGGATGTATTGCAGGGAAAAAAAGTGGTAATTGTCGATGATTCCATAGTCAGGGGCACTACCAGTAAGAAAATCGTCAAGGCTTTAAGAGATGCGGGCGCGACAGAGGTACACATGAGGATTTCTTCGCCTCCGGTGACTCATCCCTGTTTTTACGGCATCGATACCGACAGTCAAGACCAATTGATCGCGGCTACTAAATCGGTACAGGAAATACAGGAATTGATCGGCGTTGATAGCTTAGCTTATTTAAGCTCCGATGGGATGTTAAAAGCTACGGGAGAAGACCCGCAAAACTTCTGTACCGCTTGTTTTAACGGCGATTACCCCATATCTATACCCGATGCGGTGAAGCGATCGAAATTGATGTTAGAAAAGGTCTAAATTATGACCTGATTTAGGGTGAAGCGCGGGGGGATAAAAACGTCCCCCGCAACGGAGAAAATCAATTAACAACGCTCCCAGAATAATTCCCTATTTCTGTAACAAAATCTCTCGTTAAGAACGAAACCGGCTGAGGTTAGCCTGGATTTGATGAAATTAGTCTTCTCCTCTCCGAGAAGATTTTCGTGTAATTCCATCGCTATTTTCTTGACATTATGAAAGTCCGCACTTTTAAATAATTCATATTCTCCCCCTTCTATGTCCAGGATTAAAAAAGAAGGGTTAATTTTCCTGATCTCTTCGTTAAATGACGCGACTGGTACTTTAATCTCCTTATCTTCAGGACTTCTCCTGATGGTAGAAGAAGCCCAAAAACTTTTATTAACATAAAAACTCTGCTCGCCTGCGCGATCGGACAGAAGAACTATTTGTAAGCAGGGATGGACATCGTTCAATTTGTAGGTAGTATAAATAATCTCCTCTAAAGCTGGATTCGCCTCATAGGTAAAAACTCTCTCATCTCCTATTTTCCTGGCGCAGTAGCTAGAAATTAGCCCTAGTCCTGTTCCCAATTCCATAACTATATCTTCTGGCTCCAACTTGCCCTTAATCATTTTTAATTCGTACTTTTCATAGAATTTTTTGTATAGGGTGTTCTTTAATCCCCTCGGCAGATCCGGAATTATCGGGAGTTTGATACCTTTAATAGAAATAATTCCTGGATTTGTCCACAGGTGATAGCGTAAAGAAATTTGACCTTGGATAAATTCCAGAGCTTTTTCGATGTAACGAGTCAATTTCCACATATTTCCGGATTTTTTGTGAATGGCTTGTTTAGATTAAACTTTAATTTATAATCTTTGTCTACGTTCTCTCCGAGCGTGTCAGGGTTTGACGGTAGCCTAAATCAGAGTTAACAACCGGCTTATAGTGTTAAATTTAGGATTATCATTAGCGTAATTCGATGTTGCTCGGCTTTTTGAGCCGGTATGTTAGTTTATAGATATGATCTGGCGTTTCTTCGTTCTGATTGTTTTCATTCCTGCGGTGTACGCTCTTTTCGGTTGGGTAATCGCTGAGCAGAGTGTGGGCTGGAGTCGCTGTTTAGAAGAACAAGCCCGCATCCTTGATATTACGGCCTCTACCCTCTTTTTCGATCGGCTCATCTATGCTCTTTCATCGCTTTTGATTCTGGTGATCGTTCTCAGTCTGACTGTCTTTAGCGATGGAGTCTCATTATTATTCGTAAGCTGGTTTAAAACCGATCTAAGAGCGATAGTATCGGTTTTGGGCTGGTCTTTAGCTATAGTTTTCATACTTTATTGGTTTTATTACGCTATTCAGGTAGCGGTTTTACTATCCGCTACGATTCTGGGAAAAATAGAACTTCACGAAGCCGGACTTAATAATTTTCAGGTTTTACCAGTATTATTGATGATGTGCCTGGGAACTTACATTGTAGGTATCCAGGCTCATAATATTTGGAGTCACTTATTCTAATCGAACCCATGTCAAAAAACAAACAAGATAACTTAAAACGAATTTTAGTCATCGTGTCCGGGCTATTTTTTCTAGGCATGATGACGATTCCCATGTCTAATATATTCACTAATAAACAGACTAATAATTCTCAGACACCTCAAGCCGATAATCAAATCGATGCCAAAAAATTAGGCGAACTAGCTCAAGGTTATGAGAAAGTATTGGAGCGTGAGCCGGATAATCTTACTGCGCTACAAGGATTAGTGGAGGCTAAAATGCGACTCAAAGATTATCAAGGGGCGAAACCCTCTTTAGAAAAACTTTATCAGAAGTTTCCCGAAAACCCTCAAGTCATGCTGTTTCTATACATAGCCCGTCTTCAAACTAACGACATCGGAGGAGCGACGGCTCTTATGGAAAAATTGGCTAAACTTTATCCCCAAGAACCTAAATTTCAAGCGGAACTAGCCAGACTTAAAGGAGCCAAGCCCTTACCATCCCCTACTAAATAATCCGGTTGGCATAATCTTCTGTTGCCGATCGTATATTTACCATGGCAATATTATGTATATTTTCATACAATTATCCATAATTTAATAATGCTTGAGGAAAATACTGAGATCTTTTTTCCGTTTTTGTGTCAGTATAGTAGAAGAAGCTCCTAATAAGTGATAAGAAAAAGTATAAAAGTTATTCAGGAGTATATACCTATTTGGCATGAGACTTGTATGAAAATCAGTGAACTTGAACAATACCTATCCCAATTAAAGTCAGAAAATGGTGACATGGACATAGTTTATCAGTGTCGAGGGCAGCACTATACTTGGTTGGATAAAGTAAGAACTGCTAATCTTAAAGTGTTAAAAAACAGTAGCGATATTAAATTACTCATTTCCCTATTCTAGGAATTTCTAACGTCTTCTGATAGAAGAAAAATCCTTAAACCAACCTCGCCGCCAGAAAAAGTAAATCAGGGCGGTGGCGATGATAAACATCAATCCTAGACAGAGGGGATAGCCCCAATACCAGTTCAATTCTGGCATATTCCAAGGCGACTTCTCGGTATTAAAGTTCATCCCGTATATACCGGCGATAAAGGTTAGGGGGATAAAAATAGTCGAAATTACCGTGAGGGTCTTCATAATCTCATTCATTTTATTCCCTACGGAAGAAATATAAAAATCCATCAAACCGTTAGCGAAATCGCGGTAATTTTCGATAACGTCGATGATTTGCACCACATGGTCATAACAATCTCTCAGGTATACGGTAACGTTATGACTGATCAAAGTATGTTCGTCTCTCAAGAGGCTGTTGATAATATCTCTCTGGGGCCAGATAGCTCTTCTCAAAGATAGTAGTTCCTGACGTAGTTGATAAATCTGTGTGAGAGTTTGTTCGGTCGGATTAGCGATAATTTCGTTCTCTAAATTTTCT
The DNA here is from genome assembly GCA_964623815.1 of uncultured bacterium. Classification (GTDB taxonomy): domain Bacteria; phylum Cyanobacteriota; class Cyanobacteriia; order Cyanobacteriales; family Microcystaceae; genus Chroococcopsis. The sequence goes on from CAZUVR010000017.1 coordinate 59,166, forward strand.
ATCCTTTCACCGTAAGATTCTAAAACGGGAAAATAGCCATCGATGATAGCATCCCAAATCGCATAAGCTAAATAGTCGCTCGATTGCTTTCTTATTGAACCCCGATTGAGTTTAATTCTATCCCTAACGGAGTTGAGAGAATCATATTCTCCTTCTTCCTGTATCGTTAATAAATAATTCTCCCCTAAAATTAAACTAATTTGTTCCAAAAAAAAGCCGGTTTGCTGTTCTTTTAACCCTACCATCTGCACGATTATCACTAAATAATCTTCATACTCTTCTACTTTGGGACGTTGGGGAATATTAACCACATCTTCTAGGGTTAGAGGATGTAAATTGAAGATTTTGCCGATTTCTCGCAGGGTATCTTCGTGGCCCAATCCCACTACATCTATCCAAGAAACAGTTTGCTCGTTGATATAGCTTAAACAGTCAGAAGGTAATAAATTATTAACTTTGGTCGCTTGTTCTGGATTATAGTTAATCAGGAATATTTCCGTAGGGTTAGCATTCTGGTCGATATTAATGAAGCCCGGTATCGTACCTGGCTTATTATAGTAATAATCGAATAAATAATCTTTGGATTGAGTCGAGGAGTGCTTGATCCGGTGTTTCGCTTTCATAAGCATTAGAAGGCGTTGAGAATTACCTCTTAGATTCTACCCAACCTGTTAAAGGGAAAAAAACGAAATATAGCGTGCCCGATAATATTATCTTGCGGTAAAAACCCCCAAATATGGGAATCGTTACTATTATTGCGATTATCGCCCATGACGAATAACTCTCCTGGGGGTACTTCTACTGGGAAGAGATTATAGCGGGGCGGCTCCAGAATATAATTTTCTTTTAAAGGTTTTTCGTTGAGGTAAACCTTGCCATCGATAACGCTCACCCTATCGCCCGGCGTACCGATGACGCGCTTGATAAAAGCCTGATCTTTCTGATAACCTTGTTCCAATAGTTCGCCTGGAGGTTGAAATACCACTATATCACCGTATAGTGGGGGCCTGAGACGATAAGAAACTTTCTCTACCACCAGTCGATCGCCCTGCTCTAATGTGGGTAGCATAGAATCGGAGGGTATATAACGGGGTTCGGCGATGTAGGTACGGATCAGGTAAGCTAAGATCAGGGCTATTGCCAAAATCTGTATATTTTCCCAGATAGATTTAACTAAGGATTTCCGAGTTTGTTGTTCTTGCATTGTCCTATTGATTAAGGGTTGCTTTTGCCTTGCGCCATAAGATTTCTAGTTCATCGAGGCTATATTCAGCCAGGGGTTTATCGGCGAAACTTTCCACGAGGGAAAATCGGCTGATAAAACGTGAGTTAGTTTCCTGTAAAGATTCAGAGGGATCTAAACCATACCAGCGAGCTATATTGATCAAGGTAAATAATAAGTCTCCCAATTCTGCCTGCTGGTGACTCTTATCTTCCCTGCCGAGGGCCTCTTTAAATTCTGCCAATTCCTCATTGAATTTTGACCAGACTCCTTCGATATTTTCCCACTCGAATCCTACCTGTGCCGCTTTTTGAGAAATTTTCATGCTTGCCATTAGGGGGGGTAATGTACGTGTATAACGGGTTAATTTATCGCTGATACTTTGAGTTACTTTGCCTTTCTCCTCTGCTTTTATTCTCTCCCAATTCTGTCGCACCTGCTCCGAGTCTTGTAATTTTAATTCTCCGAATACGTGGGGATGACGGCGGATTAATTTTTCTGTGATACCTTCGGCTACTTCTTTAAGGCTGAAGTCTTGATTGTCGCTGGCGATTTGGCTCTGCAAGACTACTTGTAGTAATAAATCGCCTAATTCCTCGGCTATGGCCGATTTATCTTCGCTCTTTAAAGCCCAGACGACTTCATAGGCTTCCTCGATAACGTAGGGAATCAACGTCTGGGGTGTTTGGGCTAAATCCCAGGGGCAGCCGTCAACCGGGTGGCGCAGTCGGGCGACTACCTCCAGTAAGCGATTGAGAGCGGTTAATACGGGCTGGTTGAAATCAAGATTATCGCTCATCAGAATTAGCGTTTTGTTTTTTTACGGGTTTTACGATGAGAGCGTTTTAAGGCCGAGCCTATCCAATCGCTGATACTGTGACTCATCGCTCCTAATTCTAAACCGATCAGGACGGCGATCGATTCTTTTCTATGGGAGTGCCATACTATCTCTATACCCCGATTTCTGATTTCTCCCCAATCTCCTGCCTCGCCGCCGCTTAATTCCACTATGCCCCCGATGATGATGGCTCCCAAAAGGAGAAGGCTACCTAGGTAGAAGATGCGAAACAGTGTACCGACTACGGGCCCATGCGAGAGGAAGGAGCGATGACGTAACATGGTGCGATAGGGCAGCCATATCGGGCGTAGCCATCCCCAACGTTTGTACTGTATCGAGTGTATATCTAAATCGGGGCCGAACATCAAGCCGCCGAATAGGTACGCTCCCCCTAACCAAGCCGTCACTGTCAGACTACGGCTCGCTATCATACCGATAATGATTATCAGAGGTAAGAGGCTATAGGTGATGCGATCGTGAGTTTTCCCGTCAGGCATAAAAAACTTATTGCTTTTTTTAATTCCTGTATGTTATATTAATTAAGCACGAAAAAAAGGGCGTTTAGCTCAGTGGTAGAGCGCCTGCCTTACAAGCAGGATGCCGTAGGTTCAAATCCTACAACGCCCATCGGTTCTACTTGTCAGCAAGGGGAAATAAAAATTACTAGTCTACGGGACGAGTTGAGAAACTTTCCGGCTTGAGATAGAGAGGGAATTATTTTGTTTCTTCACGGTTCTTATTGGTTATTTTTTCAACCGATCCGGGTACTATATTTTAGTAGGTACTCGCTCAAGCCAGACTTATATTTTATCCCTCAATCTCTACTCGAACATTTTTTCTCTCAGGCCAGAGGTGACTATGGAATTATCGTCCGACATATTTAACGAGGTGGTACAGTCTCTAGAAAAGCACGAAGAATCTTTGAGGATTAAAAAATTAATATTTTGTACCTGTCGTAAGTACTGGGAGAATGACGTAACTATTCTTAATAGCTTACCTTTAAAAGATCTGATCAATGAATTAATTCAACTTAAACAGACTAATGAGCAGTTAACATTCTCAATATATAAATTAGTTAAAACCCTCAACCGTCCTAAAATTTATGCGAATGTGGCGACGGTAGTTATAGAACAAGTTAGTAAATTATATAGTTTCTCATCAGCCTACGATACTCAATTGATCTCCGTAAACGGCAGTGCTTACCCCCCTGCATCTGGAGAGTTTGCCCCATCTAATTCTTCTGGTAATATAATCGAGCAGATAGCCATCAATATAGAAAATCATCCCGATGTAGCGAGGGCGAAGAAATTACTGTACGCGGCCTGTAAGAATGAGTGGCAGAACGAAATAGGTGCGATCGACAGCTACGGTATGGTAAGAATGATAACGGAGATAAATCAACAAAATAGCACCCTGAGTAACGTTAAAAAAAATCTCTATAAAATAGTAGATAACATTAACAAAAAAAATGTTTATCTAGCGGTAGCTGATTTTATAATTTCTCAATTCGAGTGCTTATATGAAGTAGATGTAGACTATGAAGAACAGGAAGAAGATGAAAGAGAAGAGGGAACGCAGTTAAAATTAGTAAAAAGTCAAATAGTTCATTTAGAAAATAGTTATCAAAATGGTCGCAACAGCCAGAAATCGAACGTAGTTACTTCCATCATCGATATATCAGACCCGCAACCCGTCACCGAATTACACTATGCCGAACCAGCTCCAGTCGCTCCCGTTAGCGAGAGGAAAACTTACGATCCCTTTGAATTGAGATTGGAGATCATCCAGTTTAGTAATCCCTTAAGAGCTAAAATATTACTCTTTTCCATCGTTTTTCACCCCTGGGATAAGAGCGGTCAAGATTGGTCGATGTTGAGGAGTGTTACCTTAGAAGACCTGTTAGAGCAAGTTATTCACAGCGGAAAATCTATCAAGGAGGTAGAAAATAAATTGCAGGAAATAGCAAAAATAAAGACGGATGCCGATGTAGAAGCCAATATACAAGCAGCTTGTACCTTAATTCAAGCATTACAAAAAGTGATGTAAATATAATATGAAGCCAACAGAATTAATCGATCGCTATTGTGCCGGAGAAACAGTTTTCAGTGGAATTAAACTCCCGAGCGTTAACTTAATCGGTGCCGATTTAATCGGTATAACTTTAAACGAAGCGGATTTACACGGGGCTAATCTATTATTCTCCTATCTCAACCGGGCCAATTTAGCTCAGGCTAATCTGGTAGGGGCAAATCTCAGCGGTGCTAGTCTCAATCAAGCCGACTTAACGGGGGCGGATTTACGTAGCGCCAATCTACACGGCATCATCCTCCAAGGGGCCATATTACGAGATTGTGATATTACCCTGGCTATATTAGTCGATTCTAATCTAGTGGGGGCGGATTTACGAGGTGCGGACTTGAGTGGGGCGAATTTAACTGGTGCTTGTCTGCGCGGTACGAATATGCGGCAGGAGAAGAAAAGTTTCAACACTAACCTACAAACCGCTAACCTCAGCCGCGCTGACTTACAGGGCGCGAATATGAAAGGGGTGGATTTAATCCGGGCTAATCTGGCGGGAGCTAATCTCAAGGAAGTCAATCTCAGAGACGCGGATTTAAAAGGGGCGGATTTGAGTAATGCTAATCTGAAAGGCGCTTTCCTCACTGATGCTAATTTGATGGGAGCGAAGTTAGTCGGAGCTAACCTTACTAACGCTAATTTCGTCAGGGCGAAAATGAGTAACTGCGACGCGATGGGGGCTAATTTCCAAAATTGTCTCATGACTCAGGTGAAGTTCGATCGCGCCAATCTCAGTCACGCTAATTTTCATGCGGTGCGGATGAGTTCGGGCGATCTACGCCGGGCTAATCTGGCGGGGGCGATTTTAACCGAGGCGGAGTTAGTAGAAGCTTTCTTCGCCCGGGCCAATCTTTCTAACGCCGATTTGAGCAACGCCAATCTTCTCCGCGCCGATTTAATGATAGCCAATCTCTCAGGTGTCAATTTCAGGGGCGCTACCATGCCAGATGGCAGGATCAATAATTAACGATTCTCCAATCTCTGACGCAGACGGCTCAGCACTTTCGTAAATACGGGAGGTAGGGGGGCTCGGACATCGATCGTTTTCCCCGATACGGGATGCTCTAATATCAGTCTCTCGGCGTGTAATAATTGCCCTGGTAGATTGAAGTTAGAAGAACCTCCAGAACCGTACAGGGGATCTCCCAAGATAGGATGACCGGTATGGCTCGCGTGAACCCGAATCTGATGAGTTCTGCCGGTTTCTAATTGGAATTCCATATAGGTGAAGTTATCCAGTCTCTCTCTCACCCGCCAGTGTGTGCGGGCTGGCTTGCCCCCAGACTCCTCGGGTAAAACCGTTCGCTTTTTGCGATCGATCGGATGTCTGCCTAGGGGTAGGTCTATAACTCCGCTCTCTTCTTTCATAGCTCCGTAAATTATGGCTACGTAGTGCCGGCGGGCGGTTTTGTTTTTTATCTGTGCCTGCAGGTGTCGGTGTGAGGTATCGGTTTTGGACACCACTAACAGCCCAGTCGTGTCTTTATCCAACCGATGCACTATGCCGGGACGTTTCACCCCGCCTATCCCCGCCAGATCCGGACAGTGGTACAGTAAGGCGTTGACCAACGTGCCGGAGTAATGTCCCGGCGCTGGATGCACTACCAAGCCGGCAGGTTTATCGATGATGATCAGTTCTTCGTCTTCGTAAACGATGGAGAGATCGATCGCTTCTCCCTGCAACTCTAACGGTTCCGCGTCGGGGACAGTGACGGTTAACCTGTCACCCGGATTAATTTTCTGCTTTTTCTCCCGACATACCTCATCATTGAGTTTGATATTACCCGTCTCGATTAACTTTTGTAATCGAGAGCGGGATAACTCCGGTAAGCGTTGGGATAACCAAGCGTCTAAACGCGCTCTCGTCCCCTCTACCTCCAAGTATAGGGTTTCTGCCATGATCGATGTCCCTGAAGAAATTTTATATAACTATATAGTCGTAAGATTATCTACCAGGTAATCCAGGCAACCTACTTTTACAGCCTCTATTAAGAAAGCCATCGAGGCCCCAGGCGGCACATTCGAGAGTGCGGGTGGTGTTAGGCTGTGCGGTAGTGGTGAAATCACAGGAGACGTAGCCGTTATTATCGCTGTCGGTGGGCTGGCAGCTCACACCGTTAATATCTTGTTTGAGGACACTGCTGACATAATCTCGCAGTTGGGCTTCGGCGAAATCTCGGCCGAAAAATAACTGCCCGAAGGACTTACCTACGGTGAGTAATACTCCACTGATGGCTATAGCTAAAATGCCAACCGCACCGAGTATGAAGAATAATTTTATCTTGCCAAAGTTTTTCATATCGTTAGCTTTCAGTAAAATTACAGTTGTGTTCCTATTTGCACGATAGTATATAGCTTCATGGGGAGCTTATACTAAAAAGAGGTAGGAAAATTAAGGATTAATTATGGATATTTTGAGTATAAGTAGTTTGATACTAGGGATTTTCCTAGGAGTTATGACTTTATTATTTATATTCCGTATCGTTTTAACTTGGTATCCCCAGGTAGACTTAAATCGTTTCCCCTTCAATCTCATAGGATGGCCGACGGAGCCTTTATTGGTGCCAGTGCGTAAGTTGATCCCGCCTTTAGGTGGTGTGGATATTGCGCCGATTATCTGGGTGGGAATTTGCACCCTGTTGAGAGAAGTTCTCTTAGGGCAACAGGGATTATTAACTATGGCTATCCACTAATTTAACTAGCGAACGATCGGTAAGATAACTTTAAAAGTAGTTCCCCTCCCCTCTTCGCTGATGAAAGAAATCGTTCCTTCGAGTGCCTCCACACACCTGTGTACGATCGCTAAACCCAAGCCAGTGCCGGCGATATTATCCACATTGGTAGCCCGATAGAAGGGCCCGAAAAGTTGGGATTGTTCTTCTTGAGGGATGCCGATACCTTCATCGGCAATCTCGAAGCTCACCGCCTCATCTTGCCGGGTGATGATTAATTGAATCGAGCCACCTGCCGGGGAGTATTTTAAAGCGTTACTGAGAAGGTTATTGAGAATATGTTTGAGTATGTTCTCATCCCATAAACCTTGATTGATGTCGCCTTCTATATTTAAAACATAACGATGTTTGTCCGTTTCTTGCAGTTGAAAAGATTTCCAGAGATGAATACAGAAATCTTTTAAATCTATAGGTTGTAGATCTATGCTTAATCGTCCCGAATCCGCCCGACCAATTAACAGAATCTCCGTCAATAACTGATCCATATCTTTAATAGCACCCCGGATTAATTGAAAGTAGGAAATTTGCTGTTCTTTGGTCAATCTATCCCGGCTATTTTCTAACAGCTTGGTCGATAGAGATATGGTACAGAGCGGATTACGAAAGTCGTGGGTAATCATCGAGACAAAAGTATTTTTCATCTCGTTGATCTCCTGTGCCCTGACTAACTCATTACTGAGATTCACTTTAGCTTCTCTGAGTTCCTCTTCCGTTTGCTTACGTTCGATCGCGTAACAGATAGAACGGGCGAGATTTTCGAGATTTACCTGACGTTTAACTAAATAATCTTGCGCTCCCCTCCTGAGGGCTTCTAACGCTAAACGATCGTCATTGGTATTAGTTAAAACGACGATGGGCAGATGAGGAGCGAGATTAACCAGAGGTATGAGGGAATCTAAACCGTGACTATCAGGTAAGCTTAAATCGAGAAGGATCACGTCAAATTGATACTGCTTCAGAAGCTCAATACCCTTTTTCAGATATTGAGCGTGGTCTAGAGTAAAATGTTTGACGATCGAACCCTTAAGAATTTCTTGTAACATTCTTGCTTCAGCGAGATTATCCTCAATAAGCAAGATTTTTACTGTAGTCATTGTTAATCATTAATTTACTCATTAGGTAGGGTAACTGTTTCTAACCAGAAAACCTCAATCCCCTTGACTATTCTAAATAAGTCATTGAGATTGCGGGATTTAGTGATGTAGCAATTAACGTGCAGTTCATAACTATGATAAATGTCCTCCTCATTATGAGAAGTGGTTAAAACTACCACAGGAATTCTTTTCAAATTAGGATCGGCTTTAATTTCCGCCAGCACTTCCCGCCCATCTTTGCGCGGCAAGTTTAAATCCAGCAAGATTAGATTGGGACGGAGGGCAGATTGGAATTCTCCTTCTTGACGGAGATAAGCCATCGCGTCCATCCCATTTCTAACGATAATTAATTCATGAGGTACGGAACTGCTTTTAAGCACTTCTTGAACGAGCCGAATATCAGCTTTACTGTCTTCGACTAGCAAGATAATTTTGTGCTGTGAGTCCGCTTCTGAAACCACGATTGCGACCTCCTACAGGAATCGTAAAATAAAATGTCGCCCCTTGTTCTAATTCTGACTCTACCCAGAGCCTACCCCGGTGACATTCAATAATTTTTTTACAAATGGCCAGGCCCATACCAGTGCCTTGATATTCATCGCGGGTATGGAGTCTCTGGAAGATGATGAAAATTCGATCGCTGAATTGGGGATCGATCCCGATACCATTATCTTTAACCGAGAATAGCCATTCTTCTTCGAGTCTCTCGACACCGATATGAATTTGGGGTGTTTCCCCACTGCGGAATTTGATGGCGTTACCGATGAGATTTTGGAATAACTGCATCAATTGAGTTCTATCCGCCATCAGAGTTGGTAAGGTATCGTAAGTGATAGTCGCCCCGGATTCTACGATTCTGGCCCGGAGATTGGCGAGAGATTTATCGAGGGCGGATTGGCTTTCAGTCAGAGTTAATTCACTCGCCTGCATATCTACTTTCGAGTAGGCTAAGACATCATCGATGAGGGTTTGCATCAGACTCACTCCCTCGACGGCGAAGTTAATGAATTCGCTCGCGTCTTCATCTAGAGCTTCTCGATAACGCATCTCTAATAATTGGACGTAGTTGGCTACTTGGTTGAGAGGCTCTTGTAAGTCGTGGGAGGCTACATAGGCGAATTTCTTTAATTCGGCGTTGGAGCGCTCTAAATCCTGGGCCAGTTGAGCTAATTCATCGGCCTGGCGTAATACAATATTGATTATGGCTTTGCGTAATTCTAGGGCGGCGTTGATTTCAACGTGTTTCCAGGGCAGTGATTTTAACCTGACGGTTTCTTTCCACAGTTGGAAAGATTTACGGGGGCACATTTGATAATCACCGTCATGATGTTTCAAATCATACGCTTTATTTGGGTCGCCTCCCCAGTTGACGGTTTGAATTACTTCCGGGCGGAACCACAGCACGTAATTACGTTTGGAGATGGGGATGACTAACAGGCCAGAGGCTATGTCTTTATACTGTTGTGCGTCGGGATAGAGATGGGCGAGGGAATTGGTGGCGAATACTTCTTCGTGGACGTTGTTTTGTAGCCAGTGGATGAGATGGTTTAACTCTTCTTCGTTGGGGGTTTTACCGAGGATGGTATAGTTACCGCCGAAGCAAATAGCTGCCCCCGTAGCCCCAGCGAGGTTGAGGATATTTAATTCCGGTTTGATCAAACCCTCGATGAAATTTTCTTCTACCGACATGCGATCGATCAGAGCCGAGTTAATATAGGCTAGTCTCATGCGATGGTCATAGTCTTCGGTTTCTTCGCGGGAAGAGATTTCTGAAAACACCACCCGCCCTAAAAATTCGCAGGCTTTACGCAATTCGTAGGGCACGTATTTGGGGGTGCGATGGTGACAGGCGATAATGCCCCAAAGTTGATTATCTTTCAGCAGAGATATGGTTAGGGATGCACCTACCCCCATATTGTGGAGGTATTCCAGATGACAGGGTGAGGGGCTGCGTAGGGTGGAATAGGTTAGGTCTAGAGATGTTTCTCTTGGCGGTATCATGTCTACTGGCTCGGCGGTAGCATCGGTGATAATGCGAATCCAGTTAGAACTTAATAAGCGTCGGGCGGGCGCGGGGATGTCGGATTCTGGATAGTGTAATCCTAAATAGGGTTCGAGTTCGGGGATTTTATCTTCGGCGATGACGTTACCGTGATTTTCCTCGTCGAATCGGTATAACATGACGCGATCGAATCCAGTTAGTTTCCTGACTTCCTGAACTATGATCTCACAGTAGTCTATCAGCGAGGCGGTTTTGCCCAGTTTGGCGATCGATGTTTTCGCTAAATGGTAGAAACTTAAAAAGGGTATGCTCTCGTAGGATAGGGCGGGTTCTAGTTCTAACACTAATAAGTTATCGAGATTGCGGTGGAAGGTGGCATCGAATACTAAGTAATCGTCTCCTTTTACCCTCGCCCAAAGTTTAGTGGGGTTCAGTCCGTCAAAGTTTTCTTCTTCTAATCCTTCTTTTATTTTCTCTATCTGAAAACTGTCGAATATTTCTTCTAAATTTTTGTCTATGAGATTGTTTATGGATGTCCCTAACATCGAGGGAGCATTATTACTTATTTGAATAATTTTTAGTTCGGGTTCCTGTAGAATTATAACTATTCCGTAAGGTTGAATCCGATTATATAGATGGATGGGTTCTTGAGCTAAACGTCCGAGGTTGGTATCTTTTTGACCCGATTGCATAATTTTTCCCTCCGTCACAGGGGCAAGTGTGGCGATTAATTTAATTCTGCCTATGATCTTAGCCGTTGAACACGACTACGGTAGGGATCAATTACAATTTGCAAGTCATCTTTACAAAAAGATTTAATTGATGATAAATATTGATATTACTCAAAAAATCTTGTGCAAGTTAAGAGCGAGAAAATTTTTTTATTCACAAGATAAGGAGGAAATTATTCAACTGTATCCCCCGAGTCTCAAGTTGTCTATTTCTTTTGTCTTGTCTTTAAGCTCTTTTACATCATCTTTGATAGCTCTAACATCAGCCTTAATTTCGGCTTTTCCTATCTCTATAGCAGTCACTTTGTCGCTGAGTTTATCGATCTTGCCGTTTATCTGTTGTAGTAGTTCCGTGATGTCGTAGGTTACGGTTATCGGTGATTGAGTCATGAGTGCTACACTCCTAATTAGGTTTTAAATTCATACCCGGTCTGACCACCGGGGTTACATCTCCATTTTGGGGCAGGTTAGGGATTAAAGGTTATTGGTGGAGAAAGTGCGCCATAGGGCAACGATCGAACCGGTAGCCACCGCACTGCCGATGATTGTTATTAACGTCCATCCTTGCTTACCCTGAGTGTCTTCGAGTTTAGTTAACCGAGAGTCCGATCGATTGGAGCGCCTTTACTCTTAAACTTCCTGATTCTCTCCTAATCGTCAACTTAACCTAAGACAGCATATGCTCCTGAATGAAATTGGTATACACTTCACCGGCTTTAAAAGCAGCATTATCTAAAATTCGCTGATGAAAACCTATGGTAGTCGGGACACCAGTAATCGCGCACTCGCGTAAAGCCCTCTTCATCCGCCTAATAGCCGTTTCTCTATCCGGCCCCCAGACGATTAACTTACCGATGAGAGAGTCGTAATAAGGGGGGATTTCGTAGTCTGTATAAACGTGGGAGTCCATTCGTACACCCGGGCCGCCAGGAGGTAAATAACCGCTAATTTTGCCGGGGTGGGGGCGGAAATTATGATCTGGGTCTTCAGCGTTAACACGACATTCGATCGCGTGACCGTTAAACTGGATCTGATTCTGATTAAAACGCAATTTCTCCCCCTGGGCCACTCGAATCTGTTCGCTCACCAAATCGATACCGGTAATCATCTCCGTCACTGGATGCTCCACTTGAATCCGGGTATTCATCTCCATGAAATAGAAATGACCATGTTTATCTACTAGAAACTCTACCGTACCCACACCCACATAATGGATCGATTTGGCGGCCTTAATCGCCGCCTCGCCCATTTTCTTACGTAGATGGGGGTTTAAAAAGGGGCTAGGAGCCTCCTCTAATAACTTCTGGTGTCGGCGCTGGATGGAACAATCTCTCTCCCCGAGATGAACTACATTACCGTGACTGTCGGCGAGAATTTGAAACTCGATGTGACGGGGGCACTCGATATATTTTTCCAGATAAACACCGCCGTTACCGAAAGCAGCTTCCGCCTCTCCCTGGGCCGCCTGTAATAAGCCAGGTAACTCCTCCTCACTACGAACGAGGCGCATCCCCCTACCGCCTCCGCCAGCCGTGGCTTTGATGATTACTGGATAGCCGATTTCTGCGGCGACTCTTTTGGCTTCCGCTTCCGAGTCGAGCAAGCCGCCGCTACCTGGAATCGTCGGTACTCCCGCTTTCTGCATGGTTTTTTTCGCCGTTGATTTGTCCCCCATAGCGAGAATCGCCGCAGGAGATGGCCCAATAAAGGTTAAGCCATGATCAGCGCATATTTCCGCAAAGCGGGCGTTTTCAGCTAAAAATCCGTACCCTGGATGTATGGCCCCAGCATTACGAGTCAGGGCGGCAGCGATTATATTGGGTATGTTGAGATAGCTCTTGCTGCTGGCTGGGGGGCCAATACAAACGCTTTCGTCAGCGAGTTGAACGTGGAGGGCGTGACGATCGATCGTGGAGTGGACGGCTACCGTACCGATTCCCAACTCTTCACAACTGTGTAAAATTCTGAGGGCAATTTCTCCGCGATTAGCGATGAGAATTTTGGAAAACTGCATTCGATTTCAATAACACACACATCATGGGGCTATCTAGTAGAATATCTGTTTTTGTCGTTTATTTTTCATTCATCTAATTTTGTTAGATTAGAGGGGGGTCGATCGCTGCTCCAAGCCCACCAGGCGCGATCGCACTCGCACAGGTAAAATTCCTGCCATTTGCGCCGCCCGTTATCACCCGTCACCGGTGCCCGTCGATTGAGCCAAACAGACGTTGCCTTGCCAGGATTTGCTCCACACCCAGGGCAGGAAAAATTGAGACTGTGTACGGCTTTTTCCGTCCAGGAGGGGGGGAGGGGACTGAAGGCATCCATAAATTTCATTAAAAAGTAGCTTAAGAAATATAATAATAACTAATCTTAAAATTAACTAGCTATTCCTGCGATGTTAAACCGTAACGATCCCTAGTAAAATCTTTTCTGGCTCATTTTGCAGTAATTATGTCCCGTAACAATTTCCCCCGTCGCACCAAAATCGTCGCTACGATCGGCCCTGCCACTCAAAGTAGAGAAGTCCTCCGCCAATTGATCTTAGCTGGTGCCAATACTTTTCGCCTCAATTTTTCTCATGGCACCCACGATGATCACCGGCAGAGCATTAATTTAATCCGTCAGGTTGCCTTTGAATTAAATCAACCCATAGGCATCTTGCAAGACTTACAGGGGCCCAAAATCCGGTTAGGAAAGTTCGTTAACGGCCCGATAAGTTTAAAAGTAGGAGATCCTTTCATCCTCACTTCCCGAGACGTGGAATGTAATAGCGAAATCAGTTGTATTACTTACCCGACTTTAGCGCAGGAAGTCCCTGAAGGTGCTCGCATTTTACTCGATGATGGCAAAGTAGAAATGTGCGTGGAAAAAGTGAAACCAGAGCAGGGCGACTTACATTGTAGAGTAGTGGTAGGCGGGGTTTTATCTAGTAATAAAGGTGTTAATTTTCCTGGTGTATATCTATCGGTAAAAGCCCTAACTCATAAAGATAAAATTGATTTAATGTTCGGCTTAGAGCAGAGAGTGGATTGGGTGGCTTTAAGCTTCGTCAGGAACCCTCAAGATATTTTAGAGATTAAAGATATTATCGCTAACGCCGGGAAAAATACACCCGTTATCGCCAAGATAGAGAAACACGAAGCTATAGAAGAAATGGAGGCGATTCTCTCCCTCTGTAATGGGGTGATGGTAGCCCGGGGGGATTTAGGTGTGGAGATTCCCGCCGAAGACGTACCTATCCAGCAGAAACGATTGATCAGCACCGCTAATCAATTAGGCATCCCGATTATCACCGCCACACAGATGCTCGATAGCATGGTCAACAATCCTCGCCCGACTCGTGCCGAGGTGTCGGACGTGGCTAACGCTATTTTAGACGGTACGGACGCGGTGATGTTATCGAATGAGACGGCGGTGGGACAATATCCCGTAGAAGCGGTGGCGACGATGGCCCGTATCGCCGAGAGGATGGAGCAGGAACCTTTTAATATTCAACGTCGCTCTACCAATAGGCAATCTATCCCTAACGCGATTTCCGGCGCTGTCAGCCAGATTGCTGAACAATTAAACGCGGCTGCTATTATTACCCTGACTAAAACCGGTTCTACTGCCCGCAACGTGTCGAAATTCCGCCCACAAACACCAATTCTGGCGGTGACTCCCCATCGGGAGGTGGCACAACAATTACAACTGGTTTGGGGGGTGAAACCGATGATGATGATGGATTTACCCAATAATACCCAGACTCTACAGGCCGCGATGAATCTGGCTCAGGAAAATCAATTACTCAACGATGGCGACTTGGTGGTTATCACCGCCGGTACTTTACAGGGCGTAGCGGGTTCTACAGATTTGATCAAGGTGGAAGTAGTTAAATCTATCCTGGGTAAAGGTGTGGGTATCGGCCAGGGCACGGCTTCGGGGCGGGCTAGAGTTGCTCGACACGCGAGGGAAGTAACTCAATTTCATCGGGGTGAGATTTTAGTCGTGCCCTCTACTAACGCCGAATACGTGGAGATGATGCGTCACGCGGGGGGCATCATCACGGAAGAGGATACGCCGAGCAGTCACGCCGCTACGATCGGCCTCCGTCTCGGTATTCCTGTTATCGTAGGGGTTAAAAATGCAACTACTCTGATTCGTGACGGGGTGATTATCAGTTTGGACGCTCAGAGGGGTTTGGTGTTCACTGGCATGACATCGGGAATATTAACTAATAATAACGGTCGGGCGGTCAGGAAGTAGGTATCGGGAATTGGGAATTAGCGGATATGTTCCCTAACTCCTAACTCCTAATTCCTAACTTCTATCTTAATAAATAATTTTGCCTGACAGCGTTTAATATATTTAATTAACTCAACAATTGTGTCTTTTGATTACTTGCGGTTTCTGTCCGAGGATGGACAAGAATAGCAAGGTTTAGTTGTTATTTTTATATCAGTAGAGTTAAATTGTTGTTTTATAAATATGGATGCAGTTTTAGAGAATAAATATCTCTCTATAGAAGCAGGTGAATATTTACCTTTATTTGTTAGTGTTGGCGATTATCAAACCGCAGAACAAAAGTTTATCGAACTTTTAAATATAGACAATTTAGACGAAGAAATCAAGTTAAACCCTCAGATAACAAATGATTTTGATGCTTATATAGATAGAGCAATTTTACAAGCTTATAAAGAAAATAATGATTTTGCTCATCTATTTTTGCAGAGAACTTTATACCATATCAATCGCTTAAATTTATTCTGGTACGATGATTTAACCAAATATAAAAACGAAAGATCTTTATATTTACAATCGGTTAGGAATAAAATAGAAAATCGCTGGCAGGCATGGGAATTAAAAAATTTTGACATCGCCTCTTTACAAAACAGCGACATCAAAGAAGAATTAATCAAACGAGGTGAAACAGATTTACACCCGCCCATTACTGCCAATAAGGCTTACTTAAGAGATAAGATGTCCGCAGATGGTTACAGATATTTATTAGCAGTAGCCTCCTTAGACGGTTTAGTGGAAGCGAGCCGGATGTCTAGAATTCTCGGCGGTGCTAGTAACGAAGTCCAGGCTACCCTAATCCGAGTCTTACTAGAAGAATACGGCAACGGCAGACTACACAAAAAACACTCCACCTTCTTCGCGCAGATGATGGCAGAATTAGGATTGAATACGCAGCCTGAATATTACTTCAATCTCGCTCCCTGGCAGTTACTAGCTTCTATCAATCACAATTTTCTCCTAACCGAATGTAAGCAGCATTTTCTTCGTTACAACGGCGGGCTTACCTATTTTGAAATAGTTGGCCCTTCTATCTACGAAGACTATAAAGCCGCCGCCCAAAGATTGCATCTCTCCGATACGGCGATGGGTTATTGGACTCTACATATCAAAGAAGATGAGAGACACGGACAGTGGATGTTGCAAGACGTAGCTTTACCTTTAGCCGATAAATATCCCGCCTCGGCTTGGGAAATATTACTAGGATATGACCAAGAGAAATGGATGGGCGATAGAGCAGGTGATGCAGTTATCAGTTTGATCAAACAATTTGAAAATTAATTATTAATTTAATCATGCAAGACCTAACTTTAACTCAACAATATTTAAAAGCTTACTCGCCTAAAGAAGTATTTTTTTGCCCCGAAGAATCCTTATTTTATTCTCAGTGTTTGGAGAAAATGGTACTTGATGACTGTAGCCCTTTAGATACGGTAATCGAATTCGGTTCGGGGGAGGGAAGCCCCGTTATCAATTCCTTACTGAAGCATCCCTTTAACGGCTTCATTCAAGGTTATGAATTGAACCCCAAGGCCTGCAAATTAGGACTGTCGAGAATCGAAAAATGTCAACTAACTGATAAGTATAGTATCAGCAATCAGTGTTTTTTCGGATACCGCCCGCCCGATGCCAGTTACTTAATCGCCAACCCTCCCTATTTACCCGCCGAGGATGACAATTTATATATGCCCTCCCTACACGGCGGAAAAGATGGTTCTATTATCACCCGTAAGTTACTAGCTCTCGATTGTGAAAATGTGATGTTGATGATCTCATCCTATTCTAATCCCATCGATACGATCGATTACGCCAACTTACTCGGTTATAAAGTCGTAGATTTCATGGCTACTCCCTTAAAGTTTGGTTATTATAGCTGTGAACCTAAAGTTAAAGACACCATAGAAAAACTACGACGCGCCAATAAAGCTTTCTATTCCCGCAACTTGTATTTATTAGCGGGAGTTTTATTTAAAAAAGACTGCTCACCCGATGCGGATATTTCGGCGGAGTTTCTTAAAGTCATGACAGCTCTTTAACTAACTCCTGATTCCCGACTCCCGACTCCCGACTCCCCCCCAAAGAAGGGCGAAAGATGATGTAAGCTGCGGGCCCTAAAAGAGGGATAAGGGAAACAATCCAAAATAGGAGAGGGTTTTTCAGCCCTCGTTTCTCCATGTCATCCTTAATTAAAATCGGTGCCAGTAAGGTTAACATACAGAAATCCAGACTCATGACGTTAATAAAACGGCTGCTTTGCCATTGAGTCAGGAAGTCTCCCCAATCCCCCTGAGATAATCCGTAAACCATCAGGGTTAACCCGCCTAAGAAGGTAACTGCCCCGAGAAAGCGAGAATCCCACAATTTTATCAGCCAATTTTTCTCGCCGGTAAACGATGTGTTACGACGACGGAAAATCAAATAGGGAAAAATGGCGAAGGCACCCACCGCAAAAGAAAAGGCGGCGAAGGGCCAAGCTGGGATTTTCTGCTCTCTACCATCTACTAACATCAACGAGGTGTAAATTATGGGCCATACACCCATGATATTAAATAAGGCGATGATGAGGGGATTGATCCCCGTCCACTGCCCGGTGGATAGTTTGGTGATTAATTCTAACGTGTCGGGTTGATCTGGAGGGGCGAAGACGAAGGCATAGAGGATGAAACCGAGCCAGAGTAAGGCGAGGATGATTGAATTCCACATAGGGTGTTTTGTCAGGTGAATATTCTACCTATTGTAGAATAGCCACCTTAGACGATTTATAACACTGCCTTAGGGTGAGCCGGTGGGAGAGGGGCTAGGAGAAGCTTCGGGAGTGGTGCCGGTGCCGCCGCCGCCACCACTGTTACAAGCGGCTAAAGGAGTTATAAAAAATAGAGCTAGGAGGATGGGTAAAATTTTCTTTGACATATTTGCCTCTTAATTTAATTAACCTCATTAATTTTATAGGATAACTAGTTAAATTATTAGTCTCTTTCAGTTTCTACTTTCACTTCTTTAGATAGATGTCTGAACCAGGTAAAGTATAATCCTATCGAAAGTAGTAAAAATACCAAGGTCAGGATTTTAACGCTCTCCCACTGTTTCATGATGACAACTATGCCTATTAGAAAAAGTACTAATTGCCAAGGGACGGCTATAAATGTAGCGAGTATGTCTCGATTATTTTCTGCTTTAATTTTTGCCTGAATATTGGGTTTAAGACTCTGACTCATCTCTCCCCAAAAGCCAAAAGGCCGCGTTACATTATAGAAATTTTCCAAAACGCTCTTTTCTGTGGGAGCGGTTAGTAGAGTACCGATAATACAAGCGATCAGGGAGCAGATAGAAGGAACGAGAAATAGTATGTATTCTTGATATTGACCGTGTTGAAAAAAGGGTAAGATTACGGCTTGAGCCGCTAAAGCGGATACCATTCCGGCTACGGTTCCGATCGCAAATCCATAACCGTTAAATCTCCACCAATACCATCTTAATAATAGGGGCACAGCTAAACCCACTCCCAAGCCAGTAGTTAACCAGCCCCAAATGTCGTTAACATTTTGAATATTAAAACTTAATAATAAGCCGATAACTACTACTAGAACCGATGTTAAGCGACTTTGAAAGATTAACTCATCGTTACTGGCTGACGGCTTTATATAGGCTTGATAAATATCCCTTACCCAGTACGCCGCGCTGGCATTAATAATAGCGTTAAAAGTAGACATTGCTGCGGCTAAAAACGCGGCAATTAATAACCCTTTCATACCCACAGGTATATATTCTGAGATTACAGTGGCTAAAATTCTTTCTGGGTCAGTGATAGTGCCTTTATTTAAGCCGTAATTTATAGCTAGGACTGCGAAAGATGTCACCAGGGGCCAACGGAATGAGAGTAATATGATCCAGAATAGAGATAGTAACCCGGCATCTCGATCGCTTTTCGCTGCTAAATACCTTTGTAACATATAGCCGCCGCTACCGCTACAACCCTCGATCGCGGTTTTCACCATATAGAAAAATACTACACCGCCGAAAAGATTAAAGATGGCATAATCTCCCGGTATATCTAGAGTTGATGTGGGTATAATACTACTCCACTCACTCAAATTCCAAGTTTTAGGAGTAGTAGAACCAGGTATGGCAACGGAAAAAGTTTCGGGAAGATTGACGGTAAATAAAGCCACTGCCGATACATAAATGACGGCTACAAAAATTAGTATTCCCTGAAATAGATCGGCTACTACCCCACCGTAAAAACCACTGGCTACCGTATAGATTAAAGTTAGAAATATAAGAATGATAGCCGCCAAACGATCGTCCATCCCAAGGAATTGCCCGATGAATTTTCCGCCCGCTACAGAGAAATAACTCATCGTACCAATAGAGAATAAAATTGTAGCGACGGCGCTGATAATTCGGGCCGCGTTTCCCTGCTTTCCGGCACCGAAACGGAACTGCATCCATTCCGCCATCGTCATCACTTGAGCGCGTCGATTCCACTTGCCCATAAAAGTCATGAGGAAGGCCATGATCAAAACCACGCCGCCCCTGATTTCTATATATAATCCTTTAGTTCCCAGGGCGTAAATTAGAGCGGAAATAACCATCGTTCCCGCTAAATCGGTGTTAGCGGCCATCCCGGAAACCCCTAACATCCACCAGGGTAAACTGCGATTACCGAGGAAGAAAGATTCTAATCCTTGAGATGCTTTCTTTTCATAGATAGCACCGATTGCTAGGGTTCCTAATAGATAGAGCCCGATGATTACATAATCGATTAGTTGCATCTGTTTAGGAGAGGTTGAGTTTTTCGATGAGACGATCGATGGCGAAACATTCGTTCATCATACGTTGAATACACTCTACCTTAATTTGTTCCTGGAGACGTACTTTTCCGAAAGC
>CAZUVR010000018.1:0-76307 GCA_964623815.1 uncultured bacterium
CTTTAAGGGGGAGTCGGGAGTTGGGAGTCGGGAGTTGGGGGGAAATTAGGAGTAATACTAGATCCTGTTTTCAAAGATTACTTATAGAGAGAGTGGTTAGTGGCGAGTGGCGAGTAGCGAGTAACCAACTACTAGCCACTAGTCACTAGCCACTGGTCACTTCTCTTTAAAGAAGGGTATGATAAGCGGATTTGCTATAAGAATAAATTAATCTCCTGTTCTCATTGCCTCACTATTACAGTCTATAATTTTTTCCCTAATTCCCAATTCCTAACCTCTAACTCCCCTTGTTTCAAGGATTCTGGCAGTAAGCATTAAATTTATCACCGATTTCTTTTTCTAATTGTCCAGCTTTCCTGACTTTATATTGAGCTGATTTAGCCGCTTCCTTATCTTTATTATCTAGGACTTTGATTATTTGCCTCGTTGCATCGGCATAGTCTTGATAAACTTGAGCGAACGAGGTCTTATATTGATTCAGAGTAGGATCGTTAACCTGTAATTTTTTTAAGTTTTCCGCCCCCTGCTCGATCTTATCGGCGGCTAATAACCAAGTTTTTTTATCGATATTATTTCCCCCCTGTTCTGTAGTTAAAGAGCGTGTTTCTTTGGTGACATCGGTTGCAATTTGGAGAATTTGTTGACATTGAAATGATTTATTGTTAGCACAACTTTTTAATAAAGATATTGTTATGAATATTAAAAATATTCTGAGTATTATAGAGATTTTTAAAAACATCGCTCTATCCTTTTTTAGATGATTTAAGGTAATCTTGGAGAACTTCTATCAATTGATTAAATTGTATTTGCGATCGGGCTTGATTATCGATTAGAGCTTGTAAAGCATCACTGATGGCAAAAACTTGATAGTTTTGTTGTTGAACCTGATTCCCTTGAGCCTGTATCTGTTTGCTAATAGCATCTACCTGTAGAGATAATTGCTCTACGGTTTCCGAGGTAACAACCACCGCTTCCGCCATTCTCTCCACCACTTCGGTTAGCTTTTCTAATCTATCTTCAACTTCCATGACGTTGCTGATGCCACTGCCAAGCATGACTGATAATAGTATATAGATCGGGATATTGAGGTTGCCAACCGAGGACACGGCGGGCTTTCTGGCTACTACCGATGAGAATCGGCGCATCTCCCGCACGACGCTCGCTTTCTATAACCGGTATACTCAAACCCGTTACCTTCTCGGCGGTTTGAATTACTTCCCTAACAGAAAAGCCGTTACCGTTACCGAGGTTGAAAACATCGCTCTCACCTCCTTTGAGTAGGTATTGCAAACCCAAAACGTGAGCCATCGCCAGATCGTTAACGTGGATATAATCTCTAATAGCCGTACCATCTGGGGTATCGTAATCCGTACCGAAGATAGATAGAGAGGCTCGTTTTTTCAGGGCGGTTAATAAAGCCAGAGGGATCAAATGAGTTTCTGGGTTATGGTCTTCTCCCAAAAGACCGCTCGGGTCGGCTCCAGATGCGTTAAAATAACGGAAGGTGACGGATTTTAAACCGTAGGCGCGATCGAAGTCGTTTAAAATGCGCTCCACCATATCCTTACTCTCGGCGTAGGGGCTGAGGGGATTGCGGGGGTGATTTTCCGTCATCGGTACCTCTCGGGGCAGTCCGTAAATGGCACAGGTAGAGGAGAAAACGAATTTTTTCACACCCGCTGACCGCATCGCCGATAGTAAATTTAAGGTGCCACAGACATTGTTACGGTAATACTTATCAGGCTCGCTCACCGATTCACCGACGGCGATAAACGCGGCGAAGTGCATTACTGCAGCAATCTCGCGCTCGGAAAAAATTTTTTGTAGTAAACTGCTATCGTTAGTATCACCGACGATCAATTCCGTTTTCAGTACTTCTTTTACTATTTCCGGATGCCCGTAGGATAGGTTATCTAACACGATCACCCCATAACCGGCTTTTTGCAATGACAACACGGCATGAGAACCAATATAGCCCGCACCACCGGTGACGAGGATTGTCGGCTTATTTTCAGACACGTATCTCTTTCCCCTTAACTTGTTGAGCGATATTAATCTAGATCGATTCTCGATAATTATAATCATTATTTATTCTCTTAACTGCCGTGACCTCTACTCTCGTCTATAATTACCCTCCCCTAATCCCAGGAACTTTGCTCAAGCGCTATAAAAGATTTTTCGCCGATATTGAATTAGAGACAGGGGAAATTATCACCGCTCATTGCGCCAACACCGGCCCGATGACTGGGATCTACGTCCCTGGTAGCCCAGTACGAGTATCTAAAAGCAATAATCCTAAAAGAAAGTTGGGCTACACTTGGGAGATGATCCAACTCGGAGATACTTGGGTAGGAGTTAATACTAATCTCCCTAATGCTGTGATCAAGTTAGCCCTACATCGCGGGCTGTTTCCAGATTTAACGCCCCCAGGTACGGAAATAGCATCAGAAGTACCCTACGGCATCGATAACGGCAGTAGGATAGACTTTTTACTCACCGCTGCATCTGGCAAGAAAACTTATCTAGAAGTTAAAAATACTACTTGGAGTCAGGGTAATATCGCTTTATTTCCGGATACGGTAACGACGAGAGGACAGAAACATCTACAGGAATTGATCGCGCTGTCGCCGGCGGCAGAGGCGGTGATGTTGTATTTTATCAATCGTGATGACTGTTCCTATTTTGCCCCAGGCGATCGCGGCGATCCCGAATACGGCCGTTTGTTCCGCCGGGCGATGGTTGAGGGGGTTAAAATCCTTCCAAGTCGTTTTCAGATCACGCCGTCCGGGATTTATTATCTCGGCGAAGCGGAAATATTGCCAGAACAACCAGAAGTTGAGCTAACCTTGAAAAAGTAAGCAGCATCGCTCTAATCGATCGTGGAATTAAAGCAAGTCATCATCGCTCATAAAGCGGGCCATAGTCTGAGTAAATCCTGGGCGGAAAAATGCGCCCGGCAATTAGAAGCTTTTAACTGTAAGGTATTGATGGGCCCCAGCGGTATCAAGGACAATCCCTATCCGGTCTTTCTCGCCTCTACTAATAATAAAATCGACCTGGCTATAGTTCTGGGGGGAGATGGTACGATTCTTTCTGCCAGCAGACATCTAGCGGTGGAGGATATTCCCATGTTAGCCGTCAACGTCGGCGGTCATTTGGGTTTCCTGACAGAACCTTTCGAGTTATTTCAAGATTTAGAGGCACTATGGGAAAGATTACTCGGGGATCGCTACGCCGTACAGAAACGGATGATGTTGGAGGCGCGAGTCTATGAGGGCGATCGCACCGATCCCCAACCAGTGACAGATACTTTCTACGCTCTCAATGAAATGTGTGTCAAGCCGGCTTCGATCGATAGGATGCCCACATCTGTCCTAGAAATCGAAGTAGATGGGGCGATGGTGGATCAGTATCAGGGCGATGGCTTATTGGTGGCAACTCCCACGGGTTCTACCTGTTACACAGCTTCTGCTAACGGCCCGATTATTCATCCGGGCATGGAAGCGATCGCCGTCACCCCTATCTGTCCCCTGAGTTTATCGAGTCGCCCGATAGTTATCCCCCCCGGTTCGATGGTATCTATCTGGCCCTTAGGAGATTATGAGGTTAATACCAAGTTATGGACTGACGGGGCTTTAGCCACCTCTATCTGGCCCGGGCAATGGGTGGGAATTACGATGGCTAGGAACGATGCTAAATTTATCATCCTCAGAGAAAACTATACCTTTTATCAAACTCTCCGGGAAAAGTTACTCTGGGCGGGTGCCCGGGTTCATTACAATAATAATCACCTTTCTTAGTGGGGGAATCGGGAATTGAGGGTTTATGTTGAATATTAGTATCAATGGGCGGGTGTTCGAGGATATTCAGGGGATTATTTTCGATAAGGATGGGACTTTAGACGATTCGCGGGGCTATTGGGCACAGATAGGGGTTAAAAGAGCGGAACTTATAGAAAGGCAAATACCTGGAATAGCCGAACATCTGCTAAAAGTTTTCGGAATAACTTCAAACCCCAACCGCCAAACCCCAACTCCTAACTCCCAGTCCTCAACGTTCCAATTAAACTCAACGGGCTTGATGGCTCTCGGCAGCCGGTTGGAAAACGAAATCGCCGCCGCTGCCTACATCGCTGAAACGGGCAGGAATTGGCTAGAGTCGAGAGCGATCGCCCGGATAGCCTTTCTCGATGCCGATAAACAGGTTAAGAAAACTTCCCAGTTATTTCCCGATTCTCTGCCTGTGTTGAAAACCTGCCGGGAAAGGGGTTTAAAGCTCGGTATCGTCTCGGCCGATACTACGGCTAATATCGAGGAGTTTATTCGCGTCCATAATTTAGAGCCTTATATCGGCGTGGCCATTGGCTCCGATAGGGGAATAATTAAACCCGATCCCGCTTTATTCTTCGCTGCCTGCCGAGTTTTAGAAATCACACCGACGCGAGTGTTGATGATCGGAGATGGTCAAACCGATGTAGAGATGGGTAAAAAAGCAGACGCGGCAGGAGTTATCGGCGTCGCCAGCCCAGATATAACTCCCGAGAATTTAGGGGGCGCGGATGTAATTATCGAGAGATTAAAAGAAATTATCGCCAACATCTACACATAATCCGTTGAGAGTGCTACTCTTGATGATTAAAGATTATCTTAATCTTTATATCAGTTCTTTTGTATTATTTCAGAGGTAAAAATTGTCTAAACGTTATTTATTTACATCGGAATCTGTAACCGAGGGACACCCTGATAAAATTTGCGATCAGATTTCCGATACTATTTTAGACGCTCTGCTATCTCGTGATGACCACAGCCGTGTAGCGGCTGAAGTGGTTGTCAACACAGGGTTAGTTCTAGTAACTGGAGAAATTACTTCTAAGGCTCATGTTAATTTTGTCGAGCTAGTTCGTAAAAAAATAGCTGAGATCGGCTACACCAACGCAGATAACGGCTTCTCCGCTAATAGCTGTACAGTGTTGATAGCTTTAGACGAACAATCTCCCGATATTTCTCAAGGCGTGAGCGCAGCTCAAGAAACCAGAGAACAACTCAGCGAAGATGAACTCGATCGCATAGGCGCAGGGGATCAAGGGATCATGTTCGGTTTCGCTTGTAACGAAACACCGGAATTCATGCCCTTACCGATCAGCCTCGCTCACCGCATTGCCCGCCGTTTAGCCGCAGTACGCAAAACAGGCGAATTGCCCTACCTCCGTCCCGACGGTAAAACTCAAGTCTCGGTAGTCTACGAAGATGGTCGTCCCGTCGCTATCGATACGATTTTAATTTCCACCCAACACGATGCCGCTATCGGCGACATCACCGATAACGATCTCATCCAACAAACCATTAAATCGGCTCTCTGGGATGCGGTAATCAAACCCGTTTTCTCCGATTTAACCATCCAGCCAGACGCTAATACTAAATATTTAGTTAACCCTACCGGTAAATTCGTTATCGGCGGCCCTCAAGGCGACGCAGGTTTAACTGGCAGAAAAATCATCGTTGATACCTACGGCGGTTACTCCCGTCACGGCGGCGGTGCTTTCTCCGGTAAAGATCCCACTAAAGTCGATCGCTCTGCAGCTTACGCTTGTCGTTACGTGGCGAAAAATATCGTCGCCGCCGGTTTAGCCGATAAGTGCGAAGTACAACTAAGCTACGCCATCGGTGTAGCCCGTCCCGTTAGTATCTTAATAGAGACTTTCGGCACTGGCAAAGTATCTGATGAGGTATTACTAGATTTAGTCAATAAAAACTTTGAACTGCGCCCGGCAGGTATTATTCAAACCTTTAACCTCCGGGGTTTACCCAAAGAGAGAAACGAGCGTTTTTATCAAGATGTAGCCTCTTACGGTCATTTTGGACGTAACGATTTAGATCTCCCCTGGGAACAAACTGATAAAGCTGCTTTATTGAGAGAAGCTTTAAAAGAAGCCTCCGCTGTAGGCTAAAGCGCGATTTCTGATCAAGAGCTAATTTACTCCTCATTGCCCCGTCTTAATTTTCAGGACGGGGCTTTGTTTATGGATATGCGATAGGATCGAGGAAGTCGGTTCATAGCTAGCATGGTTTTACTAGAAGCTGAAGTTCATTCCTACCTTCGAGCCTACCTCAAGGAAAAAAACCCCTCTCCCTGGCCCCATCATCTGACGATGGGGCGAATAATAGCTCGTGCTTTGCGAACTGGGCGCTCCGCCATCATTCAAACCGGTAGCAGTAGATCCCGTTACGCCCTCAGCTATCTCACGCCGGCTCTCCTCGGTGATACGAGCGTCATCGTAGTCAGTCAGGAAATACCTACACTCAAAGAGGAGATAGAAAGACTGCAATTAAGTTTAAAAACTACTAGAGAAATTCGGATCGGCGATCGCTACGAGGCTGATTTTGAGGGAATAATTCTCACCACTCCCGATGTCTGGTTAAAAGATAAATTAGAAAACTGGCAAAATCGATCGCCCCACCCGACTACTTTGATCGACGGGTGCGAGCATTTAGAAGAATGGGTGAGGAATTATTTATCGGTGAATATTACCTCGGCAGAATGGAGCGAGCTTAAAAATATCTATCCCGAGAGAAAAGATTTAATAGAAACCATCTACTTACGTTTGAGTAATAGTATTCTCTCCCACCCCCCCAATCCCTACGGCTGTTATTTACTCGACGCGCAAGAAATACAAGATCTACAACGTTTATTAGATACGATCGACTTTACCGCCGATTCTCCTTTCCACAGATTCAAGCAGCAAATAGCAGGGGAAAATCAACTACTCTGGACGAGTATAGAAGGCGATAGATTCACCCTTCATATCAGCCCCTTAGAAATCGCCTCCATATTACAACCTATCTGGCAAGAGCAACCAGTGGTATTAATAGGAAGCTTTTTTGATGTTCGTAAAGATGCGAAAAATTATCGGCAAAAATACGGTTTAGGAGAAATATTGACGCTGAAATTTAATATCGATCGGGCGACTGAATACATTCACCTCTACCTACCGGAAAAATTACCCCTACCAAATACCCCTCAATTTGAGGGTGTGCTTTTAGAGCAGGTCAGCCAATTAATTCGTATATACGAAGTTAACCAAAAACCGATAATTATATTGATTGATGATGTGCCTTTAAAAGGTAAAATTGGTACTATACTAGCCTCTCGATTCGGTTCTAAAGTACAGGTGGAGAACCCGAAGCTCAATGGTGATAATATACTCGTCTGTGGGTGGTATTTCTGGCAACAACATCAAGAAACTATCGACACACCCCAACTGCTGATCATGGCCACATTACCGATTCCTTCCCCGGAAAATCCTTTAGTAGCTGGACGTATCTCTTACTATAAACGTAATCATAAAGATTGGTTCCGTTCTTATTTATTACCTACCGCCTTACAAAATATTCAAAGAGCTGCTATTTCCTTGCGAGAATCTCAGGGGATGTTAGCTATCCTCGACAGTCGAGTTAATTCGCGCAGTTACGGAGTAGAAATTTTTAATGCCCTGACCCCCTACGATAAAATTAACTATTTAGAATCTCAAATTTTGAAAGATTAACTATGTCAAAAGTTCGTAAAATATTGCCTTTTTTACTAACATTAAGTTTATTTGTTCTCGCTGTTTGGGCTATAAGTCAAGAATTTAAAAACTATACTTTTCAGGATTTAGTAACTAGTTTCTCCCGCATTCCCAGAAGCGATAAATTACTCGCTATATTTTTCACCATCATCGGTTATTTATCTATGGGGGGGTATGACTGGTTAGGGTTTATTTATATAGGTCATCAGCTTAATTTAGGTACGATCGTTCGTACTTCTTTCATCAGTTACGCCCTCGGTAATACCGTAGGATTCACCATCTTTTCGGGTACGGCCATTCGCTATCGTTTTTATTCGCCGGCGGGAGTCTCAAATATAGACATAGCCAAAGTCATCGCTTTCACACACCTTAGTTTCTGGTTGGGGATGTTGGGCATCGGTGGGTTGAGTTTTTTGCTCGACCCTTTAGCCATCCCCAATATCGTCAAATTGCCCGTACAGAGCGCCCGTTCCATCGGAATTATATTTTTATGTATACTGGCTTTCTATTTTTGGTTCATCACCTTTGTTAAAAAACCTCTCAAGTTCGGTGATGTAGAATTAGGTGTCCCATCGTTAAAAGTTTCCCTGGGTTTAATAATCGTCGCCTGTATAGATTGGGGCTTTGCGGCGGCGGTTATATATGCTCTCTTACCCGATAGCTATAGTATTTCTTTCTTGGGATTTTTCGGTATTTATATTTTATCGATGACGACTAGTATCATCAGTAACGTACCAGGTGGTTTAGGTGTATTTGAATTCATGATGTTGAAATTGCGTCCGCCGAACGTTTCAGAACCTGATTTATTAGGCAGTCTCTTGGCCTACAGGGGTGTTTATTATCTTCTGCCCCTAGTGGTAGCCATGATCATGCTAATCGGTTATGAGATTCAAAAGAAATATCAAAATAGTGACCGGTAATCGGAGTAGCAAGGCAGAGAACCGGCAAAACATTATAATAAAATTAGTGTCGTTTATTAATAGTGCTACCATGTCGGGCGTGAATTACCCTTCCTCTCAATCTTACGGGCAAGAAGATGTACAGGGAATTCTGGCTCTAGCAATCTCCCGTCAGATCGATCAAGGAGAGATAAGTCAACAGGAATTATTAGAAATCGCTCAGGAATTATCTATAGATATAAAAGAGCTAGAAAGAGCCAAACAGGATTGGTATAATCTTAAACTCGTTAAAAATAAACAACAGGAATTTATCGTCTACCGTTGGCAAAAGTTAAAAAATAAAGTAGGGAAGTATTTGATAGTTAATAGTTTTTTCCTGACTATTAATCTCATCAGTTCTGGTACGATCGGCTGGGCTATTTATATATTATTACTTTGGGGCGTTCCCTTATCTCTCGATACTTGGCAGGCTTTTCAAACTAAGGGACAGGAGTTTGAAGAACAATTTCAACAATGGCGGCTCAAGCAAGAAGTCAAGCAATCTTTCTTTAGCTTATGGGCAAAAATTCAAACCATATTAACCGCCATCGCTAAATAAACTTGCCCGTAACTTAATCGTTACATAATGTCTAATTGACGGCAGACTACACCACATAAGGCTGCTAAAGCTGTAATACCAAGGGCTGTAAGGATGTCCTGCCCCTGATTGACGGCGAAAGAAGTGATGATTCCCGCCCCTAAAGCGGCGGTGATGCCCGCACCTAATAAATCTTTATCCGTGTTTTTGTTGTACATGGGAGTCACTGAAAAACTAGTCTTTAAAACATATCACTCTCTTTTCTCCTCTCTTCCTACGGTGTTAGAAATTGCAATGAAGCTTTAAAGTTAGCTAAGTTTCTTAATATTGGTCATGAGTTTTATTTATATTTTGTAACAATGAGCCAGATATAAGCGCTAAGCACAAAGTGGGTTAAATTAGATAATTGTCCGTAATCACGAAAGCTCATGTCTAATACCTACAAAGCCGAAATCGCTCATCTAGGCAAAACCTACAATATAGAAATCAAAGAGGGAGAAACCGTATTACAGGCCGCTCACGCGGCTAATATAGACTTACCCAGTTCCTGTAACGCCGGGGTATGCACCACCTGCGCCGCCCAGATATTAGAGGGCACGGTAGATCAAACCGACGGTATGGGACTTTCTCCCGAGTTACAGAAAGAAGGATACGCCCTCTTGTGTGTTGCTTATCCCAAATCAGATCTTAAAATTGAATCAGGTAAAGAAGAAATGGTTTATCAGCGCCAATTCGGACGACCTTAGTTCTTTTTCAAGATAGATTTTATGTTCCAGGGATTTAATCAACTGCCCCGATGGTTAAGATTAGGAATCGCTTTTCCGGTTGCTTTTCTCAATGGTTGGCTTTTCTTCCATCTGTTTAATTCCCTAGAACCCCTAATCAGTATTTTTATCATCGCCAGTCTATTCGCTTTTCTACTCGATTTCCCTATTCGTCGGCTGGAATTGAGTAATATCAGCCGGGGCTGGGCGACGAGTATAGTTTTATTACTGGCTATACTTATTCTGGGTTTATTGGGATTGATTTTAATCCCTCAATTAGTACAACAGTTAAGCGATTTGATCAATAGCTTACCCCAATGGATAGAGTCGGGTAGTGAACAACTACAACATTGGGAGAAATTACCGCTGGCTCAAAAATATTCGGTTTATGTTAAAAACTCCGTTTCCGAATTATCGAGCCGAGTCGCTAATATTTTAGAAAGTTTGACCAGTCAGTTACTCAATTTTATTTTAAGCACGATCGGCAGTCTCCTTAATATCTTCTTCGTCCTCGTCCTCACCGTATTTTTAGTTCTTTACGGGGAAGAACTGTGGGACGGAGTTTTCAGTTGGCTTCCTAAACCTTGGAATATCGAATTTAGAGAATCTATCCGGCAAACTTTCGAGCGGTATTTTGCTACTCAAGCTATATTAGCGGGCTTTTTAAGTATCGCTCAGACTTGTGTTTTCGCTTTTTTAAATGTGCCCTACGCTCTTTTATTCGGAGTCGCTATAGGGGTAACGACTTTAATACCTTTTGCCAGTGGTTTTACGATTATTCTTATTGGTCTATTGTTAACGTTCCAGGATTTCTGGTTAGGTATTAAAGCTTTGATTATTACCATTATCGTCGGACAGATTAATGATAATGTTATCTCTCCCCGTTTAATGGGCGGCGTGATCGGTTTGAATCCTATCTGGATCATTTTATCTTTATTTATTGGTGGTAAAATTGCTGGCATTATCGGGTTATTGATTGCGGTGCCCATAGCCAGCGTCATTAAAAATACTACAGATACCCTGAGAGGTAGATGGAAGGAAGAAAAATTAACCTCTAAAATCATCGTCATGGATGAAGTAAAAAAAGATTAACTAACCTTGGGTAAATTTTATGTTAGCTGAATTGGGATTAGCTGGAAGTTTAATAGTTTTGTTGATTTTTATTATTGGTTTACCCGCTACTATTGTTTACTTACCTGTGATAGTGAGAGAAAGACGGGAAAACAAGCAAAAAATACTTAAGCTAATCGCAAAAATAATTCAAAAAAATGGCGGTGTAATTAGCGAGATGGATTTATATCTAGCGGCTAGTAACGAGTCAATCGTGATAAATTTACCCCTGTTCTCTTCTTTACTTAAAGAGCAAGCTACTTATTTTCGGGCTGAAACTTTAATCTCGGAAGAAGGCACGATATATTACCACTTTCCTCTCGATCTGACTCCTCTGCTCTTAAATTAATCCCTATATATAACCTCTGTTCGGGATAAAACTTATACAAAATCCGCTTATCATACCTCTCCTTTAGAGAGAAGTGACCAGTGGCGAGTGGCTAGTAGTTAGTTCCTCGCCACTCGCCACTCTCTCTATAAATGGTCTTTGAGAACAGGATTTAGAATCAATTAGCGTTCTTGAAAAGCGATTTTCCGGTCGTTACGATCGCCACGCTCGAACCTTTGAGGCTTAGAGGATTTACGGGCTGGTTTATTGGAATTGATGATCGGTTTAGCCGTATTACCTGTAGGTACTTCCCAATCGGTTTTCATCCAGTTAGGACAATTTTGATCGTATACCATCTGTAAGGCGGCGGCGGCGATCGCGGAAGCGTCGTACTCAGCGCTTAAATCGCTCACCAGAGGTAAGAAAGAAGCCATTCTTTCCCCTGCGAGAGTTTCTTTGATCTGATTCTGTAACTTAGTGAGACGCTTCGCTTCTACTTCGGCTCTGCTGGGGATCTGACTAGGTTCGAGGCGCTGACGTAGACGGTACTCTATCTGACGTAACAGACGACGATCGATCGGTTCCACTAAAGAGATAGCGGTGCCAGTTTTTCCTGCGCGTCCGGTGCGGCCAATACGGTGAATGTAGGTTTCAGCGTTATCGGGTAGATCATAGTTAATTACGTGGCTGAGGTTTTCCACATCCAAACCGCGAGCGGCGATGTCGGTGGCCACCACTAATTTAACTTTACCTTCTTTAAAGCGCTGTACCAGTCTTTCCCTTTGGGATTGGCTCAAGTTACCGTGATACTCATCCACACTCTGCCCGGATTCTTGCAATTTGGCGGTTAGTTCGGCTGCCGTTTGTTTGGTACGCACGAAGATAATCGCGCTGTCGAGGTTCTCGATTTCTAAAATCGGTTGCAGGGCTTTTAATTTAGTCCAGCCCCGAGGTACGAAATAAACGTTTTGCTCGATTTTCGAGGGAGCCGATTGAGGTTGGGAAACCTGGACGGAAACGGGAGACTTGAGGAACTGACTGATTAAGTCGCGTATCTCGCGGGGCATGGTGGCGCTGAAACAAGCAGTTTGCCGACTTGATGGCGATTGTTGCAGGATTTTCTTCACGTCGTCGATGAAACCCATGCTTAGCATTTCGTCGGCTTCATCTAACACCACCCAATTAACGGAATCGAGGTGAAGTTTTTTGCGATCGAGCAAATCTATCACCCGCCCTGGCGTACCGACGACGATCTGCACGCCTTTTTCCAGACTGCGGATCTGACGCTCGATCGGTTGCCCGCCGCACACGGTGAGTATGTAGAGACGGCGATCGTTACCGAAATCTTTGATAGCGGAAGCTACTTGCTGGGCTAACTCGCGGGTGGGCGTGAGGATTAAGGCTTGTACGTTGGGGTTTCTCGTATCCATCCGCTCTAATAGGGGTAGGGTATAGGCTGCGGTTTTGCCCGTACCAGTTTGGGATAAACCTACTACGTCGTGCCCTTCTAAGAGGAGGGGGATAGCTTTAGATTGGATTTCTGTGGGACTGGTAAAGCCTAAAGATTCTAAATGAGCGATACGGCTTTCCGATAATCCTAAGTTGTTGAAATCAATGGTCATAATTGATAATTTTTGATGTATTTGACTAAATTTGTCTTGTTTACTCTTCGATGTGACCGTAAAGGTCATAAATATCAGCGTCTGTTATCTGGACGGGAACGATCGAACCTAGGGAGGCCGCTCCTTCCACGTAGACTAGGCCATCTACTTCGGGGGCGAATCGGTTAGCACGCCCGATTAATTCCCCTGTTTCTGGGTTTTCCTGTTCGATCAACACATCTAAGGTTTGACCTACACAGGCGTTATTTTTAGAAGCTGAAATCGGTTGTTGCAACTCCATTAATCTTTCTCTTCTCTCGTCCATGACGGATTGAGGTACTTGGTTAGGGAGTTGATAGGCTGCGGTTTCCTCCTCCGGTGAGAAGGTGAAAACTCCTACATGGTCGAATTCATGGCGTTGAACAAATTCCTCTAAGTGGTTAAAGTGGGATTCGGTTTCACCCGGAAAGCCTACGATAAAAGTTGTCCGTAAAACCGCGTTCGGGATTGCTTCTTTGATCCTCTCGATGATGCCATCGTTAACCCTTCCCTGCCAAGGACGATTCATCGCCTTGAGTATGTCGGGGTGAGAGTGTTGAAGCGGGAGGTCAAGATAGGGTAACACGTTGGGTGTTTCCCTGATCGCCTTGATCACTTTTGGTGTCAATCCCGTTGGATAGGCGTAATGAATACGAATCCAGGGAATATCCACCGTTCCCAAAGCTTGAAGTAGTTCGTCTAATTTCGGTTCGCCGTAAATGTCTAAACCGTAATTAGTGGTGATCTGGGAGATGAGAATTAATTCTTGTACTCCCTGGTCGCTTAACTGCTGTGCTTCAGTGACGATCGATTCTATAGTTCTCGATCGCTGTTTCCCTCGTAGGTGGGGAATGATACAGAAGGCACAACTGTAGTCACAACCCTCGGCCACTCTTAGATACGCCACCCCTTCCGTCGTCGTTCGATAACGAGGAGTCGCTTCATCAGCGATATAGGTGGGGTTGCTAGAAACGGCTCGGACACGTTCACCCTGTTCTACTTTCTCGACGACTTCAACGATCTTTTGATAATCTCCTGTTCCTACGATCGCTACTGCCTCCGGCAATTCGGCTAAGAGTTCCTCTTTGAAGTGTTGCGCCATGCAGCCGGAGATAATAATCTTTTTATTGGCTTCTGCGAGTTCTACTAAAGTTCTCACAGATTCTTCCCTAGCCGCTTGAATGAAACTACAAGTGTTGACTATGACGTAGTCTGCACTTTCTTCGTCTGAATCTACAGGATAGCCTGCCTGCACTAACAATCCTAACATATGTTCGGAGTCAATCCGATTTTTTTCGCATCCCAGGTGAGAAATAGCAATGCTTGGCTTGTTGCCCATGCGCCTTGTCAAGAATTTCTTAAACATCTTTAATGTTAAGACATTTTAACTTATTCTGGAATTAATCTAATCTTTCCGCGAGAAATAATTTATTCTCACCGCTCAGGGTAAAATTATAGATTGGCAATCATTCATGAGGCTGACCGTTCAGGATACACGGCAGATGAGCGTGAACTTAACATCAATTTTCCACACGGCAAACCCCATCATCGGCGTAGTTCATCTGTGGCCCCTTCCTGGTTCACCGCGCTGGGGTGGCAACCTGAAAACTGTTCTCGAACGGGCTGAACAGGAAGCAACCGCCCTAGCCGCCGGGGGCGTAGATGGCTTGATAGTGGAAAATTTCTTTGATGCTCCCTTTACCAAGGGGCAGGTAGATCCAGCGGTAGTAAGCGCCATGACTTTAATCGTCGATCGCCTGAAAAATTTGGTAGTTTTACCTATAGGTATCAACGTCTTGAGAAACGATGCTCGTAGTGGCATGGCGATCGCTAGCTGCGCCAACGCTCATTTCATCCGGGTTAACGTACTGACGGGGGTGATGGCTACAGATCAGGGGATAATAGAAGGTAACGCCCATGAGTTATTACGTTACCGGCGCGAGTTGGGTTCAGATGTGGCTATTTTTGCGGATGTCTTAGTAAAACACGCCCGCCCCCTGGGGACTCCCAATCTCACCACGGCGGTGAAAGATACGATCGAACGAGGCCTGGCCGATGCGATCATTCTCTCCGGCTGGGCTACTGGACACCCTCCTAATTATGAAGATTTAGAATTAGCAAAAACCGCCGCTAATAATACTCCAGTATTAATAGGTAGCGGTGCCGATCCCGATAATATTGGCCGGTTGCTGAAGTCTGCCGATGGGGTAATAGTAGCCAGTTCCCTGAAAAGAAATGGTAAAATAGAAGAGCCGATCGACCCGATACGAGTGTCTCAATTCGTGGAAGCGGCCAGAAAAATCGATTCCCTGCCAGAAATACCGATCCAAAAAATAACCAAAGATTTTCATCCTTAAAGCTCTTTATAGATCAAGGGTCTCCATCAGCTCGCTCCCTTCAGCTAAAATCTTCTCTCCTTCAAGCTCAAGAAAGGCGTTTTCTCGACATAATAATAATAGGATAAATCGTCATTTAACAGATAGATCCGTAATTTAAGCAAGGCAAGGTGTAGGAACTGGAGTAGTGGAAAGTTTTAAAGAGAACTACGAGGCAATATGGGTATTATGGAGAGAAGTAAAAGGCGAAGGCGGGGAATCATACTCACTGTAAAAGGCTTGGATAAATTACAACAGGCGAAACAAACCGCCGAGTATAGGGAAAAGCGATCGCAGAAATTCACATTGGAAGAACTGAGCGAGAAAACTCAACTAGCCGTCGATACGTTAATGAAGGTTTTCGGCTGCGAGTCGAGGGTGGATAGACAAACTTTAAAAAACTGCTTTTCCGCCTTCAATCTCAAGTTAGAAAAAGACGACTATTACTATCCAGAAGAACAAAACGAAGACGATAGCAAGGCTCGCAGTTTCCCAGAAGGAGAATTGACGGATGAATTACCAGAGGGGCAGGTACCTCTAGGCTCGGCCTATTATTTAGAAAGAGAATTTATCGACGATACCTGTTTTAAAGCGATCGCTCAACCTGGCTCTCTGATCAGGATAAAAGCGCCGAAAAAAATGGGAAAAACCTCATTATTAATGAGAATTTTAGAGCAAGCCAATAAACAAGATTACCAAACAGTATATTTAACTTTACAATTAGCGGAGTATAAATTATTAGACAATCTGGATAAATTTCTCCAGTGGTTTTGTGCCAACATCAGTATAGCCCTAGGTTTACCGAACCGGGTAGCGGATTATTGGGATAGCTTAATAGGCAATAAAATGAGCTGTAAGTTCTATATGGAACATTACATACTCACTAATGTCAGCAATCCGATAGTCATCGGTTTAGATGATATAGATAGACTATTTGCGTACCGGGATTTAGCCGATGATTTTTTCGGATTATTACGGGCCTGGCACGAGGAAGCAAAAAATAGACCGGTTTGGCAGAAGTTGCGCCTGGTGGTGATTCACTCGACGGAGGTTTATATACCACTCAACCTGAACCAATCACCTTTCAATGTTGGATTAGCAATAGAAATACCCCCCCTCACCGCCAAAGAAGTTCAGGAATTAGCAACTAGATATTATTTGGATTGGTCGATAGGAAAAGTCGAGAAATTAATGTCCTTCGTTGGGGGTAATCCCTTCCTGATCCGTCAGGCGCTCTATCATATTGCGCGTGGCAACCAAACCCTAGATCAAGTATTATTAACTCCCGTCACGGCTGATAATAATATTTATAAAGAGCATCTGGAAAGGCAATTATGGAGATTACAACATGGCAGTTCCGAGCTGATAGAAGCCTGGGCCAAAGTAGTCGTCTCCGCCGAGCCAGTAGAATTAGAAGTGGTGAGTCTGTTCAAACTACAAAGTTTGGGATTGATTGATTATCAAGGCAATCTGGCTACTCCTAGTTGTAAGCTTTACGCTCAATACTTTCGGGAATATTTTAGAACCAGCTCCTCCTATTACTCCACTATTTTCATTTAACGAGCACGGAGGGACTTGAACCCCCGACACCCAGAACCGGAATCTGGTGCTCTATCCGCTGAGCTACGTGCCCTGATTCAAAACAATTATAACACGATCGCCCCCCTTTCCATTAAACTGAGTCTCAACTCCTCGGTCATACCGGTATTGAGGGAGAATGTCGCCCCTTGAACCTTCGCCCCACTGAAATTAGCTTCCGTAAGATTCACCTCGGTCAAATTAGCCCCCTCTAAATCAGCACCGATGAGATTGGCTAAAGCCAAACTACAGCGATAACAATCGGCACCAGTGAGAGCGGCATTACTTAACAAAGCACCGCTCAAATCAGCCCCCTTTAATTGGGCGTGACTTAAATCAGCCTCGCTCAAGGTAGCATCGGTAAGATTCGCCCCCCTGAGATTAACCCGGGAAAGGTTAGCCCCCGTAAAATCAACGCCGGTTAATTCGCAGGCCAGTAAATTTCCCCCCCGATAATCGTCGAAGATACTTAAACCCGCCAGTTGAGTTAAAAGGGCGAAATCTTCGCTTTCGTATTCGTAAATCAGGTTTATCAGTTTCTGCAAGTCTGGTAGTGCAGAGTTAGCCGCGACGGAAGCCGGAGTTTCCCTGGAGAGAGATTGAGAACCGATCGCCACTTTGCTTAAATAGGGATGGAGTTCATTATCGGCGAGGAATTTCGCCAGCACCCGATCTAAAACCCCGTGTTTATTGGGGGTAATATCGTGTCGCCATAGGGATTGAACCTCAAGGATGGACAGATCACCGGTACCTGCGAAGAATTCTCCCGTCAGGGTGTAAGGCTCATCGCCGTAGATAATCCGGCCTAGTTTTATCTTCTCGCGTAAATCTTCGGGGGAGAGATGAAAGAGAAAGGCGGTAGAGCCATCTTCAAAGGTGACGTTAAAATCGGATTTAAAAGCGCTATCGATTAAAGAGCAGTTAGAAAAAACTAAACTGAGTTGCCCTCCCGTCACCAGCCATTGAATCTGCCCCCCTAAAAGGCTT
Organism: uncultured bacterium; assembly: GCA_964623815.1. Taxonomy (GTDB): domain Bacteria; phylum Cyanobacteriota; class Cyanobacteriia; order Cyanobacteriales; family Microcystaceae; genus Chroococcopsis. The sequence continues at coordinate 17,823 of CAZUVR010000018.1, forward strand.
TGGCTATGGGGACTCACCTGTAGATTGCAATATAACTCGAATTGATGACTATCGATAGCGACGGTGTCTAGAGTCAGGGTTATTTCCGAGTAGCGATTACAAGAAGCTAAAACGCGCATAATTAACATTCAATCTACCTATTTGACTTTAGCTCGATCGATCCGCTCTATATCGATTTGTTTAAATAACTTTTCCATTTCTCGGAATTTTCCCTGAAATTTTTGTAGGATCATCCCTAGGGATGATTTAACAAACCACCATGAAAATACTTTTTTTACATTCTAATTTCCCCGCCCAATTCCGTCATTTAGCCTCTGTTCTCAGCCAGAACCCGAAAAACAAAATATTCTTCGGTACGAAACGAGCCGAAGGGCAAATACAGGGCGTACAGAAAATATTATACGCTCCCAGTCGCACAGTTAATCCCGCGACTCACCACTACGTGCAGAATCTTGAGAGTGCCGTACTAGAAGGGCAGGCCGTGTATAGAATGACGAATCAGATGAAAAAGATGGGGGTAATTCCCGATATAGTCTTCGGTCATTCTGGATGGGGCCCGACTCTCTTCATTAAAGACGCTTTCCCGAACACCAAACTATTATGTTATTTCGAGTGGTTCTATCACGCCCACGGCACCGACGCGGATTTTGACCCGAACGAACCGCTATCATTAGACGATGAAGCGAGAATCAGGATCAAAAATTCTGCTATTCTAATCGATCTCTACAGTTGTGATAAGGGTTTATCCCCCACCGGTTGGCAACATCAACAATTCCCCCCAGAGTTCCGACCGAAAATTACGGTACGTCACGACGGCGTAGACACGGATCTATTTTCTCCCAAGCCAGGAGCTAAATTAGTTCTCCCCAATCTTAATCTCGATTTGTCAGAAGCGCCGGAGATCATTACTTATGTAGCACGGGGGATGGAACCCTATCGGGGGTTCCCGCAGTTCATGGAAGCTGTGTCTATATTACAACAGAGGCGGCCCCAACTTCACGCTGTCATAGTCGGCGAAAATCGCGTCGCCTACGGGCGCAATCTGCCCGATGGCAAAACCTATAAGGAGGCTATGCTAGAAAAATTACCCCTCGACCTTTCCCGCGTCCACTTTACCGGCCTACTCCCCTATAGTCAGTATTTACAGGTTCTGCAGGCTTCTTCGGTTCACGTCTATCTAACGCGCCCCTTCGTTCTCTCCTGGTCAATGTTGGAGGCGATGTCTACCGGTTGCCTCGTCGTCGGCTCCGATACCGCCCCGGTGAGGGAATTGATTGAAGATGGCGTTAACGGCTTATTAGTAGATTTCTTCGACCCGGAAAAAATCGCCGCAGGGGTAGAATCAGCTCTCGATAATCCAGAAGATATGGCACCTCTGCGAATTAAAGCCAGGGAAACGATCGTCAATAATTACGACTTGAATCGGTTATTACCTCAACATCTTGAATGGATGTTAAGTTAGCCTTAGAATAAGTCTTTTCCTGGTTTATTTTCTAGAGCGATCGCCCTTACTGTATGTTCCGCTCTATAAGGGCGATCTTCCACTGGCCGGTTTGATTGGTGGCGAAGGCGATCCGGCTCCCGTCACCGCTAATAGTCGGCCTGGCTACACTTCCTTTGACGTTGGCGGTGAGTAGTTCCGCTCTTTGAGAGAGACGATCGTAGACCATAATATCGGTTTTACCCCTCTCGGTGGAGACGTAGGCGATAAAACGACCATCAGCGCTCAAAGCTGGTTGATCCTGGCTCGAATCTCTTCGGTTAAGGTTGGGCAGGGGCACCAGTCGCCTTTCTTGTAGATCAAAAAGATAAATACTGCGGCGACCACCGCGATCGGATGCAAAAGCCAAATAACGCCCGTCCCCACTATAGGCGGGATTTTCTTCCACCGACGTACTATTTAAGCCCCCCGTTAATATCTCTGGAGCGGTCAGCAGGGCGCTACTACAACCGTTAACGGCGAGGCTTAAAAATACTAATATCTTAATAACTGTCTTCTTTACCAACGGTTTTCAAGGTGAGTATTCTGTTAGCATCACTTAGACATTCTGCCACAGTTTTGCGATCCTCTAGATCTACGCTGGTGGTAGCGATAATATCTTGAGCCTGTTCTCGATAAACCGCACCCGTTACCGGATCAACTTGCTCAATATGTTCTAAATTATTGCAGATTTGTTGAACGGATTTTGTATCAGACATGATTTACTCTCGGCTTATGAATGTTCCTATCACCATCTTAGTCCGGTCTCTATTAACTCCTGTTTTCTTAAACTTAATTTTAAAACTTACAAATTGATTCTGGTTTCACTGGGCACTGAGAATAATTACTCAGGGGATTGTTTTTTAACTCTAATTGAGTTAGTTTTGCTAAAAATGCTAATGGTTTCGTATCTTTTATCTTATTATTCGAGAGTATTAAGGTTCTTAAATCTACTAAAAATGATAGCGGCTCTACATTTTGTACTTGATTATAAGCTAAGTCTAATCCCTCCAATCTCGTTAATCTTTTTAATGGTTCGACGTTTACAATAGAATTACGCGACATCAATAGCAATTTTAATTGACTTAATTTATCTACCCCTTCTAGATTATTAATCTGGTTATTGTGTAAGATCAATACGCTTAAATTATTTAACTTTTCTAGTGGTTTAATCGTCAGTATTTTATTGTTATTCAGAGACAATCCCGAGAGATGTTTTAAGTTAGCGAGAGGATTAATGTTAGAAATTTTGTTGTCATCCCCTAGTAAAAACTTTAAGTTACTTAATTTCTCTAATGGGGAGATGTCGGTAATTTGATTGAAAGGGATGTATAGTTTTTCTAAATTGTTTAATTTTTCAACACCATTAAGGTTTTTAACGCGATTATTCCACAGCCATAAAACTTCTAAATTTGTCAGCTCTCCTAATGGTTTTAGATTGGCTACTTGATTATTAGATAGATCTAATTCTCTTAGATTTTTCAGGAATTTTAAAGAATTAATATGACGAATATGATTGTCAGACAATATTAAATATTCTAGATTTTGAAAGTATATTAAAGGGGATAAATCCGTAATTTCGTGACCTTGCAAGTTTAAAGAAGTCGCTTCGCTAAAAGAGCGAGAAGCCACCTGACAATCGGAAGTTCTGGCAATATCTAAAAGCACATCGATCGTATGTTGTGATTCTAGAGATTGACTGTTTTTATGGAGACACAGATTGGTGAAAGCATCGCTAGCGTCTATGGGGCGAAAAGAAGGTAAAAAACCAGTAATCAGAACAAAAATGACCGCTAATAAAAATAATTTGCCGAAACGACTGACAAAAGTAAAGACCGGCACTTGCATAAAATTACGGTGAGGGTATAACAAGATTCTAACCCAGATACTAATTAGCCACCACTGCGAGCGATCAGCCCCCTTTTCGGTAATTTCATCTCGGGTTTCAGGTCCATAAGTTGTTAATATTTGTTTATATTATTTTTGTAAGTTTGACGATACGCGATCGCCTCACCATCTTTATATGTTACCCTCCCACATCATCCTCGATCCCCTATTAGTAAACTGGTTACAAGAAGACATAGGCAGGGGCGATCGTTCTACCGACGGTATCCTCCGGGGCCACGCTAAAATAGGACAGGCTTATTGGCTTGCCAAAGAGGCGGGAGTAATCGCCGGCTTACCCGTCGCCGCTAGAGTCTTTCAACTACTTAATCAAACGGTTCATTTTATGCCCACCGTAGCCGAAGGAGAATACTGCGAGCCTAAAACCATCATCGCCGAAATCAACGGCCCCCTAGACGCTTTATTGATGGGAGAGAGAGTCAGTTTAAATCTAGCGATGCGTCTCAGTGGTATCGCCACCTCTACCCGCCGGTATGTAGAAAAAATCGCTGACTTACCGACTCGACTTGTCGATACCCGCAAAACTACCCCCGGATTGAGAATGCTTGAAAAATACGCCACTTTCATAGGCGGTGCGATCAATCATCGTTTCGGTTTAGACGATGCCATCATGATTAAAGATAATCACATTCAGGCCGCCGGCGGAATCGACGAAGCGGTTAACCGGGTGCGTCAAGCCATGCCCTATCCCCTGACGATAGAAGTCGAAACATCTAATCTTGAAGAGGTGCAACAAGCTCTGAGCATGGGGGTAGAAATTATCATGCTCGATAATATGAGCGATGGGGAAATGAGGGCGGCGGTAGATTTAATTCGTCGGCATTCTCGCGGGGTAAAAATCGAGGCTTCCGGGAATATTACCCTCGATAATATTCGCTCGGTGGCCCTGACGGGCGTGGACTATATCTCTACCAGCGCCCCCATTACCCGCTCGTCTTGGTTAGATTTAAGCATGAAAATTTAAGTACTAATACTCAGATTCGATCGGTAACAAAAGTTACCCAATTGTTCTTAATATTTGTTATTGTAGTTGTTAACAATTCTCAATACTTTTGGGGACGATGGACATAAGGTATGGTTATACTTTCGATCGCTAATGGAGTAGAAGAAAATATACAAAGCCTGAAGACTGTTTGGAACACCATAACAAGTCACAGTTGTCCCTATGTATACAACTTCCACCTTCACACTAACTGCTCTGACGGTCAATTAACGCCGGAAGCACTGATTCAACAAGCCGTAGCCATCGGTTTACAGGGCTTGGCGATTACCGATCATCATTCTATAGCGGGCTACCTCAAAGCTCAAGCCTGGCTGAACGAGCATGATTGCCCCTGGCTACCTAAACTCTGGGTGGGAGTAGAAATAACCTCGCTTCTCCTGGATACGGAAGTACATTTACTCGGTTACGGTTTCAATCCCTCTCACGGCAAAATCCGCCCCTATTTAGAAGGTAAACGTCCGGAAGGCGAATTCGCCGAGGCTGCCAGAGTTATCGATGCCCTACACTCGGCCGGGGGCTTGGTAATTCTCGCCCATCCCTGCCGGTATCATCTTCCCTACTCGCAATTGATCCCCGCCGCCGTTAATATCGGTATCGATGGCGTTGAGACTTATTATGCCTATAATAACCCCAAACCCTGGCAGACCAGCCTCTCAGAAACAGAGAAAGTCCTGGACTTAACCCAGAAATACAATCTCCTTAACACCTGCGGCACCGACTCCCACGGCTTGAGCATCCTACAGAGAATCTAATCTGCCCAGGTTGAGCTGGCCCGTTTTTTCGCACCACTGCCAACGCAATAAACTCGCCCTTTGATTTATGCCGATTCCGGGCATATTCAAAGCCTTGCGGGGCGATTCCGTAGCCAGGGCCACCGCCGTCTCAAGAGGACAAACACCCCACCTGACTAAATTCTCTACCCCCTTTAAAAGGGGTAAAGTTGTCCCAGCTAAAGTGCCGTTTAATAATCGGGCGGTGCCGCCTTTGACTTCTATCTCTCTATCATCCCAGGGATACAATCCGTCTTCCAATCCCATCGGCGCTAGGGCATCGCTGACGAGAAATACCCCCCTCTCATAATCACTGGCTTTTAAGAGCAATTTCATCATCTGCGGATGGACGTGTTGACCATCGGCTATCAAACCACAAAAAACTTTCTCATTCAATATAGCCTCGGCTAATAATCCAGGTTGGCGGTGATGTAGGGCTGGCATCGCGTTATAAGCGTGTGTCACCATCGACGCACCCCCATCAAAGGCTCTCTCAGCCTCGGTGCTTGTAGCCGTCGAGTGGGCCAAACTTACTATTATTCCTCTCTCGTGTAAGTATTTAATTAATTGTCCCTCCCTATCTAATTCGGGGGCGAGGGTAACTATCTTTACGCTATGTTCGTACTCGCCTACAATCTCTTTTAAAGCTGGGATGCTCGGTTTTAATAGATATTGTTCGGGGTGCGCCCCCCTTTTCTCGTAGTTGAGAAACGGCCCCTCTAAATGTACCCCCAATACTCTCGCTGTATTTTTCCCCTCCTTTTCCTGCTCTTTCATGAATCTATCTATTACCCCGAGAGCGCGGCGAAAATTCTCTACCGATGTGGTGACTAATGTGGGTAAATATCCATCTACTCCCGCGCCCCACAGGTAATCGCTAATTTGGTGTAATTTTTCTATATCGGTTTCTTCAATTTCGGGAAAGGCTAAACCCAATCCGCCGTTTATCTGTAAGTCAATTCCCCCTAAAGAGATTAAATCCCCTTCTACGTCTATTATCTCCCCATCGGCTTCGATTTGGGGGGCGATCGCTGCTATCATCCCCTCGCTATCGATATATATTTCCCAGACATCTTTACATCCCACTATGCGAGCGTTGATTATCTTGAGCATTTCCCTTAGCCGTTTAAATTTTCTCATTATATGGGCGATGGGTGAAGCAGGCAAAGTAGTCGGAAATGAAAAAAGACAAGAGAGAGAGTCGGGAGTCGGGGATATTTATTTCGACTGCTTCCTACTCCCTAATCTCTATCCCCAATTGAATTGGGTATCATTTCTGTTAACTATCCGAACAGGGGAGGGAAAGCTATATCTCGGGAAGCAGCGAAATTAAGATTACTTGGCAGGATAGCTAGAACGTTGCCGGTGGTAGTGAGGGTAAGCGCCCCGGTGCCACTATTGTAGGCGAAGTAATTGGGATTATTTACCCCCAAGGTGAGCAGATTCACCAAGAGCTTATCGTTCTGCGATGGATTGAAGTCGGTGATAGTTTTCAACCCTCCGCCAAGCCAGAAACTATCAGCGCCAGCACCGCCGGTGAGGATGTCACCTCCGCCGCCACCATTAAGGGTATCATTTCCGTTGCCGCCCGAGAGAGTATCGTTGCCTCCGGTACCGATGAGGGAATCATTACCGTCGCCACCGAAGATTAAAGACCAGTAAGAAGTGCCGCTTAGGGTATCGTTGCCCGCTGTACCCGTCACGACACCGTAAATACCTCCGTTGCCGAAGTTGATCTGTTCTACGTTGGTGAGAGTATCCGTACCCTCATTTCCATCGGTGCCTACAAGATCTCGTATGCTAATACTACCGTTAGGGAGAATAGTGGTTTGAAAATCGTAGTAGTTGCCTGAGAAATTCACAATATCGTAACCTGTACCACCATCGATCGCATCGTTACCGGCGCCACCGCTGATCACATCGTTACCTCCACCTGCGGAGATAACATTACCGACACTACTACCGATGATCGTATCATTACCTCCAGTAGCGATGATATTCTCGATCGAGATTAGGGTATCCGTTAGGGTACCGTTACCAGGGAATTCTACAACTCCTGTTTGTAAATTGGCACTTATCGAGCCCCCATAAAAGGCGTAGGTGGTGGTATCGTTGCCATCGCCGCCGTTGATGGTGTCAAAACCGAAGCCGCCGTCGAGCGTATCGTTGCCCGCACCGCCATTAATGCTGTCATTGCCATAGCCAGCGGTGATGATGTTACCAACACTACTGCCGACGATCGTATCGTTACCCCCGGTGCCGATGATATTCTCGATCGAGATCAGGGTATCCGTTTCGGTAGTGTTACCAGGGAAAGTCACGACTCCAGTTTGCAAATTAGCATTGATCGGGCCCGCATAAAAAGCGTAGGTGGTGGTATCGTTGCCATCGCCGCCGTTGATGGTGTCGAAACCGTAACCGCCATCGAGCGTATCGTTGCCTGCACCGCCATTAATGCTGTCATTGCCATAGCCGGCAGTAATAATGTTATTGGCGCTACTACCAATGATCGTATCGTCACCTGATCCTGCGATGATATTCTCGATCGAGATCAAGCTATCGGTTCTGCTTGTGTTACCAGGAAATCCGACAACTCCCGTTTGCAAATTGGCATTGATTGAATAGGAGTAGAAATCATAGGTGGTTGTATCATTACCATCACCGCCATTGATGATATCGGAACCGTAACCGCCATCAATGAGATCATCTCCCGCACCACCTTCGATGACATCGTCACCATCACTGGCGGTGATAAAGTCGTTGCCGTTACCGGCCGAGAGGGTATCATTGCCTCCCGTACCGATGATGTAATCATTACCATCACCACCGAAGATTAAAGACCAGTAAGGAGTCCCCCTCAGGGTATCATTCCCCGCCCCTCCGGTGACAACCCCGTAAATACCACCGGTGCTAAAGTTAATCTGTTCGATGTTGGTGAGGGTATCGACACCCTCATTTCCGTCGCCAGTTACAAGGTCTCGTATCTGAATACTACCGTTAGCCAGAATAGTTGCTTGGAAATCGGAGTTGTTCCCTGAGAAATTAACCGTATCGTAACCAGCACCACCATCGATCACATCATTACCACCGGCACCTGTGATCACATCGTTACCCGCACCTGCAGTGATGACGTTACTGACGCTACTGCCGATAAGCGTATCATTGCCAGCCCCGGCGATGATATTCTCGATCGAGATCAGAGTATCGGTTTGGGTACCGTTACCAGGGAATGCCACAACCCCCGTTTGCAAATTAGCGTTGAGCGGGCCGTAGAAAAAAGCGTAGGTGGTAGTATCGTTGCCGCTACCTCCATCGATAATATCGAAACCAAAACCGCCATCGATGGTATCATTGCCGTTACCACCCGAGAGGGTATCATTCCCCGTCGTACCGTTGATGGAATCATTACCCTCGCCACCGAAAATCAACGACCAATAAGGAGTGCCGTTGAGAGTATCATTTCCCGTAGTCCCTGTTACGACACCGTAAACAGCGCCGTTACTAAAGTTAATCTGGTCTACGCCAGTAAGAATATCAGTACCCTCATTTCCGTCGCTGCTTACGAGGTCTTTTATCTGAATACTCCCGTTAGCGAGGATAGTAGCTTGAAAATCGTAGTGGTTCCCCGCAAAATTAACAATATCGTAACCGGTGCCTCCATCGATCGTATCGTTACCCCCACTCCCGGTGATTACATCGTTACCCCCACCCCCAGTGATTAGATTACCAGCGCTACTACCGATGATCGTATCGTTACCTATACCGGCGATGATATTCTCGATCGAGATCAGAGTATCGGTTCTGGTAGAGTTGCCGGGAAATGCTACTACTCCTGTGCCGAGATTAGCGTTGATCGGGCCCCCATAAAAAGCGTAGGTAGTGGTGTCATTCCCAGTACCCCCGTTGATCGTATCGAAACCGAAACCGCCATCGATGGTGTCATTGCCGGCAAGACCATCGATATAGTCGTCGACGCTGGTACCTAAGATAGAATCATTCCCGGCAGTACCGATGAATGTACTCAGGCTAGATATTTCTAAAGCCCCTATATTAGTTGTATTTGTTGAGCTTTTTCCAGTATTGTTAGCTTGCTTTGAATTATTAATCATAAATTTTACAGTTCTTTCTTGGGTAAATGAGTTCTCCTCGGATTGAAGAACTGTTAATTTATAGTTTTCAACCCGACACCCTTAAGATAAGGCTCCTATCCCTCTCATTCCATCTGTTAAATGTCACGTTCAAACCGTTACAATTGTCATGTTCGGTTTTTTCCACACTTCATAAATATCAGCCAGGATTTTCGAGCAACTCCACGATCTTTTCATAGGCGAACTCATCTACCCAGCGACGGAGAATAGAGGCTAAATGCGGATTGACCGACTCTACAGTACCTATTAAATCGATGATCTCACGCCCGTCTGCTTTCAGAGCGCAAAGATGTATTCTCTGTAGGAGTTCTAGCGAGACACCTTGTAGAGAAGGTGAATCGTCCCTCTCCTCTTCATCTTCCCGATAAACATAATCTAGATGAAGATATTCAGCCATCTTATCGAAAATGGTGGCTGTGGAAAAAGGTTTGGCGACGAAATCATCGCAACCGATCGAGAGGGCGTAATCTCTGCTTTCAGCGAAAGCACTGCCAGTGAGGGCGATGATGATCGTTTTCGAGACTCCCATTCCCTTTTCCAGCTCCCGGATGCGTTTCGTCGCCGCGTAACCGTTGAGGACTGGCATCCGCAAATCCATCCACACTAGATGAGGTTGCCAACTGCGCCAGAGGGTGACGGTTGCCTCCCCGTCCACAGCTTCTTGAACGGCAAAACCAGCCGAAGTCAACAGCCCCACTAGAAGACGACGATTCTCTAATCTATCCTCCGCCACCAAAATTCGGTAATCGGTTTGTCCCGAGCGTAACCCTATTACTTCCCTACGGTTCGAGGTGGAGTTTGGTAAGGCTTCCACTATCTGCGCCGGAATACTGAAACGAAAGATGGAACCGATGCCCACTTCGCTTTCTACCTCGATCTTGCCTGCCATCAGATTCACGAAACTCTGACTGATGGATAAACCCAAACCGGTGCCTTCTTGAGATTTACGTCCCGTCTCCGTCTGTACGAAAGCCTCGAACAAACTGCCAATGTCGCTTGGAGCGATACCCGAACCGGTATCCTGCACCTCGAAATAAAGTTTATTTCCGCGCGAGGTAGCCCGCAGGGTGACGCTTCCCTCTTCGGTGAACTTAATCCCGTTTGTTAATAAATTCAACAATACCTGGCGTAACTTCCCGCCGTCGCCGTGAACGTGAACGGGTAAATCAGGGGCCAGCTCGAACAGCAGATGTACCCCCTTCGATTCGGCTTTTAAACTTAACATCCTTTCTAGGGAATTTAACATCTCTACTAGGGAAAAATCGCTTTCGTTGAGGGTGATATGCCCGGCTTCTATCTTGGACATCTCTAGCACGTCGTTAATTAAGGTGAGGAGATGTTCACCGCTACGCCCGATCGCGTCCAGATAATTACGCTGTTGAGCATCGAGGCCCTGATAACGGAACAATAACTGAGTGAATCCGAGGATGATATTCAAAGGTGTGCGTAATTCGTGATTCATGTTGGAGAGAAACAAACTTTTCGTTCTGTTAGCTGCCTCCGCTTTCGCCTTCGCTTTCTCTGCCTCCCTGGCAGTTTCCGCTAATTGGGCTGTACGTTGCTCTACCTGACTGGCCAGATTTTTTTCTCGCCTGATCACCTGTCGAGTCATGTGATGAAAAGCGCGGGTAAGTTGACCTGGTTCATCGTCCCTTGTGGATATAAGCTTGAGTTCTGGTCTCTGGAAAGCTCGTAACCCTTCTTCTCTGGCTCCGTAAAGGCTTATCTGGCGGGCTATTGCCGTCAGTCGTCCGATCGGTTCGATGACCGAGCGTTTCAGTAAAGAACCGATCGCCGCCACCACTAGAGTGAAAATAGTTACGAAAATCCCCAAATAAAACACTAGGTAACGTGTTCTTCTGGCTGTTACCTCATCGACGGGTACATAAATAGTTTGTGCCGTTACTATTTCATTCATCTGCCAGTTAAATCCCCCCTCACTACCGTAGATCGCCAATAAACTTTTAGGAGCGTCGGCGGGAGAACCGTGACATTCCAAACAGCTAAAATCCCTCACTGCTAAAGGTCGGGAGATAAAGAAGAAATTTTTGCCGTTTTTGGTGCGATAGCCTGATAACTCGCCACCGCTAGGTAAAAGATGAAACTTTCTTATCAGCCGCATCTCAAAGTCATCGGCTTTATCTTTCGGGTTGGTGGGGTTGATGGTGGCTTCTTTGTAAAAAAAGTTTTTATATTCCCCGTCGCCTCGAAACTCTTGAAATACTTGCCCTGCGGCGAAAGCCGGTACCGTTTCCGGAATGAATTGGGATTTATCATCCGATCGGGCTTCTAAAATTGGTTTAATGTTATTACTGGTATAACTTCTAACCGAGTTCATCCCCTGCATTAATAATTCGGCCTGCCTGCTTACCTCATTTTCCGCTTCTTTATTTAGGGCTGTCGATAAGGTAATCCCACTTAGAACTATACCGCCTAAAAAAATCAGCGTCAGTATTAGGGTGAATTTCGTTCCTAGTTTGAGGTTTGTCAGCATGAGCCACGAGTTATCTAAAGGGGATGTTTTAATAGTTGACGACACTCTCGATAATCTCCGTTTACTATCGAGGATGTTATCGGAACGGGGTTATTATGTCAGGGCGGTAACTAACGGCCCCACAGCTCTGAAAGCGATCGAGGTCGAACCACCGGAACTTATCCTACTGGACATTCAAATGACCCCTATGAATGGTTATCAAGTGTGCGAACATCTTAAAAATAACCCAGAAACGAAAGATCTTCCAGTGATTTTCCTCAGCGGTGCGAGCGGGGTTTTCGATAAGGTGAAGGGTTTTTCCATCGGCGGTGCGGATTATATAACCAAGCCCTTTCAAATCGAGGAAGTATTGGCACGCATCGATAATCAATTAAGTTTACGCCGTCTGCAAGAGCGATTACGAACTTCTCTGGATCAGGAAAGATCTCTCAACCGACAGATTCAGGCTCTCGCCACCGTCGAAGAGCGCAACCGCATCGCCCGGGATATTCACGATTCTTTGGGTCATTCCCTCGTCGCGCTCAATATCCAGATAGAAACCGTTTTAGCTCTCTGGCACAGCGATCGAGATAAGGCTTATGAATTCCTCCTCGAAACAAAACAACTCGGTACAGCAGCTTTACAAGCCGTGCGTCAATCGGTTTCGGCCTTGAGGAAGGAGCCAGTTCAAGATGAATCACTCGAAGGTGCTTTAGGACTAATGATCCGCAACTTCTACCGCTCTACCAATATCATGCCCGAATGCGACTTATCTCTCTGTCCGCCCCTTTCCGATCTCGAATTAAAATCTACTATCTATCGGGTCATCCAAGAAGCCTTGACAAATATAGCTAAATATGCTAATGCTAGTAACGTGAGCATACAATTGAAACCCACTGACGAAGGCTTACAACTCGTAATTCAAGATAATGGTCAGGGTTTCCGACCGGAAGATATAAAGTCGGGTTTTGGCTTACGGGGAATGAGAGAGAGAATCGACGCGAGGGGGGGGCGATTGAGCATAATCAGTGATGCGGGTGCCGGGTGTTGTATAGAAGTAGTTTTCCCTAATTATGATTAGCCTAGTCTTAGTAGAAGATCAAGAGATTGTGCGCCGTGGAATGAAAATACTCCTCGAAACTCAAACCGATCTAAAAGTGATAGGCGAGGCGGGAAATGGGCAAGAAGCGCTCAATTTAGTCACCTATTTATACGATCGCACTTCTCCACCAGATGTAATTCTTATGGATATTCGTATGCCAGTAATGACGGGTGTAGAGGCGACACAAAATATCTGTCAGCGATTTCCCCAGAGTAAAATACTGATTCTAACGACGTTTAATGATGTGGAATACGTTAAGGAAGCTTTGCGCTTCGGGGCTAAAGGTTATCTCCTTAAAGATACCCCTGCTCAAGAATTAGCGGAAGCGATCCGGTCGGTACATAGGGGTTATACTCAATTAGGCCCAGGCATTTTAGAACAGATGTTAACCGGATTTCCAACTGATTCTAAACCAGCTCAACTACCGCCTGGAATAGAAGAATTGACTCCGAGAGAGAAGGAAATATTAGTGTTAATCGCTAAAGGTGCGAGTAATAAAGAGATAGCTCATAGCTTATTCCTCTCCGATGGTACGGTGAGAAATCATATTACCCATATATTAACTCGCTTGAATGTGCGCGATCGAACTCAAGCGGCTATTGTAGCTAATTCCTGCCTCGATTGGTTAGAAAGAGGGCATTAACCATAAACTACAAAGATTCTAAATTAATATCATGTAAAAAAAATCAATATATCTAAAGAAATAAACTAAGCCGCAATTTTTATAAGAAAAATTTTAATAAAAATTTAACTCTAGATGGTTAAAATTAAACGAGTTGTAGAGTTAAAAATCTTATGAAAAATACCGTTAAATCGGGATTAGTACCTCTAGCACTTTTATTTTTGAAATTGGGTATTATCGGCTTCGGTGGCCCCGCCGCCCATATAGCCATGATGGAGGATGAAGTCGTCGCCCGGCGGAGGTGGATGACCAGAGATCAATTTCTCGATTTAGTCGGTGCGACTAATCTTATCCCCGGGCCTAACTCTACGGAAATGGCTATCCATGTGGGCTATATACAGGGGGGATTAGCGGGGTTGCTCATAGCCGGTGTCTGTTTCATCGGCCCTGCCGTAATCATTACCGGTATTATCGCCTGGTTTTATAGCCAGTACGGAAATCTGCCCCAAGTGGCTCCTTTTTTTGTCGGTATCCAGCCGATTATCATCGCCGTTATCATTCAAGCCGTCTGGAATTTGGGCAAGAAAGCTTTAAAAAACCGTCTCCTCTGGGTAATCGCGGCGATAGTTATAGGTTTAGTATTTCTTGGTGTTAACGAGATGATAGCGCTATTATTCGGCGGGGTTTTGGGTATCATATCTCAAGGTTTAAGATTGAATTTTTTCCTATTAGGAATAACTAGTATAGCTTTAGTTAGTGACAAGGTAGAAAATAATACGGCTAATTTAACTCAATTGGGATTATTTTTTCTCAAAGTTGGGAGTATTTTATTCGGTAGCGGTTATCTATTAGTTGCTTTCCTACAATCGGAGTTAGTTGATAAGTACGGCTGGTTAACACAACAGGAATTATTAGACGCGATCGCAGTTGGCCAATTCACCCCCGGCCCTGTACTTTCCACTTCCACTTTTATCGGTTATCAAATCCTGGGATTACCGGGGGCGATCGTTTCTACCCTGGCCATATTTCTTCCCTCTTTTATCTTCGTTCTCATTCTTAATCCCCTCATCCCTAAACTGCGTCAATCTCGTCGGGCGGGGGCTTTTTTAGACGCGGTTAATGCGAGCGCGGTAGCTTTAATGGTGGCGGTTATCATCGATCTGTGTCGCAAATCTTTATTAGAACCTATGGGAATATTTCCCGTTAATATCACCGCTATTTTTATGACGATTTTAGCTACCATTCTATTGCTCAAATATAAGGTTAATTCCACTTGGCTGATTCTCGGCGGAGCCTTAACCGGATTCCTCCTAGAAAGTCTCTAAGCCTTTAGGGAAAATTTAAGCCATTGTCGCCACACGAATCCGGTACTGATGCCCACGACGGCCCAAGTTAGGGATAATCCGATGACTTCGCCGATATACAATCCGGTCATACCCTTTAATATCGCTCCGACAGACCAACCCAGAGCCAAACCCAAAGACCAACTTAAAGCGTTAATCCCCACCCAAATCCTACTGACGACGAAGGGTAATCTCAGGGCTAGGGATTGACACAATCCTAACCAGAAACCAGCGACGATACCGAATAACTCACCCCATAAACACCTGATGTGCCAGGCTGAGGTATTGGGGACGAACCAACCTAACGCGCCGCCTCCAACCAGGCTTAAAATCCACCAACCGCAGATGCTCAATAAAATCCAAGCTACTACCCTTTTACAGTAGGGATAAATAACTAAGGCTTGAATCAGTGCGACAATTCCCGCGCCGATAACAGCATCGAAGGGCTTTAATTCTGATCTTTTGCCCACTTCGACCCAAAACAAACTCAACCAGAAAGCTAAAATCGTACCTGCGGGCCAACGCCACCAAATTCCCGAAACTTTCATGTTTTTACCTTTCTTTTTCGTTAAATCTTCTTTTTAGATGCCGAAGTTTTCTCCGACTGCCCACTGCCCACTGCCGACTCCCCCGTAAACAATGTTTGAAATACTTGACGACGCTGACGGGGTGATTCTGGGGTGAAATAGCCCCAAAGAGTTTCCCAGTAGAAGAAGGATACACCTTTAAACTTCTGTTTACGGGTATATTTTACCTGTTCCCCAATCTGTTGGATTTTTACTGGCCTCGTCCAAGTGCCGCTCAATATGGCTACGCTTACGGGAATCCGTTTTTTTGCATATTGTACCGCCGCCTGCGATAGTTCTACGCCGAATTTATCCAGGTTATCCCGATATACCTGTAAGACGATCTCATCTACTAATTTTCTCTCCACCCAAGTCGTCCAATCTTGTAAGTAGTTACGATAGGCGAATCCGTAAGAGTTAGGAGAAAGAGAAATTTTTACGTTTGGTTTCAGTTTCTTGATTTCCTGACGAATCTGTGATATGAATTGGGTTAATTTAGTAGCTCGCCAGCGCATCCACTCCCGATCGTAAATGTTAGCCGGGGGAAAATTACCCTTATGTTCGAGTTTGTAAAGAGCGATCGTCCAATCATCATAACCTAATTGCACTGGTAGACCGAAATGATCATCGAGTTGAATCCCCTCTATATCGTAGTTTTTGACTACTTCTAAAATCAAACCAGTAAGGAATTTCTGCACGTCGGGGCGGAAAGGATTCAACCAAACCTGTTCGATCGCTCCTGGACGGAAGATAGAATCGGAAGAGCCAGAGTTAGCCTCTAATTCATCTTCGTAGGATATGCGGGTTGTACCAGTGAAGGTACGAGTCACCCAGTCGGGATGTTTTTCAACGAGTTTAGAGGTGGCGGGAACTATCAAACCGTATTCAAACCAGGGAATCACCCTCATCTTATGTCGGTGCGCTCTAGCGGTTATTTTTTCCAGGACATCGCCCCCTACATGGGCCCAAGATAATAGAGGCTCCTGAGATTCGCCTATTTCTTCTCGGGCTATATCGCTCGGGTAGAAAGTAAAACCCCGGTTCCAGACGACGGGATAGACTGTATTAAATTGTAGCTGACTCAGTTGCCCGAGGGAGCGATCGATCCCTCCCGGTAGATACAGCACTCCACTATTGACGTTAGTTATCCAGACTCCGCGCATTTCGTCTCTCTTAGTCACCTGATGTATGGGCAAGAAGTATAAGGGCGAAATACATACTAAAAATACTAATACGAACAAGAGAATAAATTTAGTGAGGGCGTTTAGGGGGAAGAACCGCAGAGAGCCTTTTTTTAAAACGGAATTGGTCACTTTTTAACGATCGGCTATTATCATGATCTATTATCGTTGCATTATTTCATAACGCCAAACAGATAAAAATGCTAGAGCAAATGTTAATAGTCGGCGGTAGTCGGGGT
Organism: uncultured bacterium; assembly: GCA_964623815.1. Classification (GTDB taxonomy): domain Bacteria; phylum Cyanobacteriota; class Cyanobacteriia; order Cyanobacteriales; family Microcystaceae; genus Chroococcopsis. Next base: position 34,655 of record CAZUVR010000018.1, read on the forward strand.
ATAGGTCTCGCCGTCGCTCAACATTATCATACTAGGATAAAAAACTTAGTCTGCGTTTCTCGAACTCCCTCACTTTTTGGACAGTGGTTAGAAGCCGATATTGCCACTGTTGCCGGAATTGATAAAATCGGTAGGACTTTTGAAAATAAAACTCTAGACGCACTCTTATTTTTAGGGGGTACTTGGGAAAGAGCCGCGTTTACCTCCGATTATAATTTCGCCGCGAGTAAAGACGATGAGATCGATTATGTCATCGCCGTTAACTTAATCGCTCCCGTAAAACTAACCAAAAAATTACTCTCACCACTGCGAAATTCGGATAATCCCAAGGTTATCTTTATCGGCTCCTTATCGGGCTTAGATAATCAAGCCAGTCGGGAAGTAGCTAACAGCGCTTCTAAATTCGGTTTGAGGGGAGCAGCCCAAGCTTTACAGTTAGAGTTAAAAGACACGGGTATAGGCTTTACTGTAATCAATCCAGGTAATGTAGCCACGCCCGAAGTCTTAGAAGATATTGCTACACAAACATTTTCACCGCAAGTGCCCATACCGTTAAAAGATTTAATCGCGGTTATCGATTGTGCGCTCGCTCTGTCCCCCCATTCTTACTTATCGGAAATTAATATCGCTCAAATAAAATAGAATCAGAGACAGGAACTAAGAAACTAAGTCTTAATATAAATAACGATCGGCTTACACTAATTATAAACAAGCCGATCGCCCATATATCTCAGGACAAATTACAACTTCTCGGTTAACTTGGTTAATACCTGATTTGACCTTTGAATAAAAGATTTCATCCCTTCAGCGTCGAAACCTTTCTGAGAGATTAAGGCTAAATCGTAGACGTGCTGACATAACATTTTAGCCAATTCTGCCGAGGGGGATTCACCGCTACCGGTAACAATACCACCCTGACTCAGGCTTAGGATTTGCCCGATTAAGGGATGATTAGTATTGATCATTAAAACGTGTTCATCAGGGAAGCTCATAGCCTGCTGTTGCATCCAGGCTGTCATCTCCCGCAGACGGCGCATCGCCTCTGGTAATAACACCATCGCCGGGGGTGTGGCTGCTGGGTCATCGGATTTTAACGCCTCGGTTTTAATATTAACCTTGGGGTTATTAAGAGCTTTAGCAAAAATTTCTTTGACTAATTCCCCTTTGGTTTTGTTAGTATTGGGATCTACTATTTCAGTAGCTTGATCTTTCTCTAACAGGGTTTGATCTAACTCGGCATCGACGCGGGTAAATTTAACGTCATTGTATTCTCTCTCTAAGAAAGGAATGAAATTCCCGTCTATGAAAGAGTCAAAATACAGTATTTCTACTCCTTGATTTTTGTAGAGTTCTACATAACCAGATTGAGTGCCGGGATCGGTACAGTAGAAAACTCGATTTTCGTGCTTCTCTTTATTTCTTTCTAGATAGGCTTTTAGAGTAGTATAGCCTTCTTGTTCGATCGCTTCTAAGGGAGTCTTAGCGGTGCTGACTGATTCCCAAGCGTCTCCGCTCTCGGTTTGTACTTCGGTTGTAGTTTCGGGAACGGGCGCTTTATAGGTGGTGCGATAGATAATAATATCCTTGACTTGATCTTTAAATTTGTCCTCTTTTAAGGAGCCGAATTTAATGAAGGTGCCTAGATCCTGCCAGGAGTGAATATATTGTTTCGCATCCTCATTATAGAGAGATTTTAAGCGATCGGCGATCTTTTTAGAGATGAAATTAGCTATACCCCGGACGGTGCGATCGCTAGTTAGGGCGCTACGGGACACGTTTAAGGGAATATCGGGGCTATCGATGACCCCTCTTAAGGGCATGAGGAAATCGGGGATAATCTCCTCGCAGTGGTCACTAACGAACACCTGATTACAGAATAGTTTGATCTGCCCTTTCGTTACATCTACGTCCGGGCGTAGTTTGGGGAAATAGAGAATACCGTTAACTAAGAAGGGATAATCGGTATTGAGATGTACCCACAGTAAAGGCTCATCTTGGAAGGGATAGAGATAATTGTAGAACTCTAGATAATCCTCTTTGGTGAGATTCTGGGGAGATTCTTTCCAGATAGCTCTTTGCTTATTAATAACTTCCCCGTCCAGTTTAATCGGTACGGAGAGGAAATCGGAATAGGTTTTTACTAGTTGCTTGATGCGGGCCTGCTCTAAATATTCCCCCTCTTCATCTTGTAGAGTAAGGGTGATGGTGGTGCCGATTTCAGTGCGGGGCGAGTCGGTTAATTCAAATTCCGGTGAGCCGTCACAAGTCCAGTGGACTGCCTGCGCTCCTTCTTTATAGGATAGGGTATCGATTTCTACTTGTTTGGCTACCATAAAAGCCGAGTAGAAACCTAAACCGAAGTGCCCTATTAAATCATTCGCGGTTTTTTGGTACTTCTGAATGAACTCTTCCGCGCTAGAAAAAGCGACTTGGTTGATATATTTTTTCACTTCCTCCTGCGTCATGCCGATACCGTTATCGGTAATCGACAGGGTACGCTTATCCTTATCGATATTAATGTTTATCTCCGGCTCCCCTACCTCTTTACTCACTTCCCCGGCGAGAGAAGCCATTTTTAATTTTGCGATCGCATCTACAGAGTTCGAGATCAATTCCCGTAAGAATATCTCATGGTCAGTATAGAGAGATTTCTTGATAATCGGGAAGATATTCTCGGTATGTATAGTAATATTGCCTTTTTCGAGTACCGTCATAGGTTTTGTTAGTGCTTAGCAATAAGAGGTTTAATATCCTAACTATATTATTTTCTTAGCTTCTTCCGTCGGTCTGGACTACGGGGATTCTCCCCCCTAAGTATTTCGGTTATCCGTACTTACAAGGGGAATTGGGAGTCGGGGGAGGAATTCTGTCAACCCTAAAGCTGATGTTAAAATTAAGCGCTCGATCCTTATAAATGTGTTCTGCTTAAAGTAGAAAGGAAAGGAGCATAGATTATGTCCGTAACCACCCTTACCATCGACGGCGTAGATGTAGCCATAGAGGAAAACAGTACCATCTTAGCCGCCGCGCAACAAGTGGGGATTAAAATCCCCCAACTCTGTCACCTCGAAGGAGTTTCCGAAGTAGCCGCCTGCCGTCTCTGTCTGGTAGAGATAGAGGGCATGAATAGATTATTACCGGCTTGCGTTACTTCGGTTACTGAGGGGATGAAAGTTAATACCAGTACCCCGAAACTGCAAGAATATAGGAGGATGACGGTTGAGTTACTGTTTGCCGAAGGAAATCACGTCTGTGCCGTCTGCGTGGCTAATAATAACTGCGAGTTACAAGATTTAGCCATAGAAGTTGGTATGGATCATACTCGATTCGCCTATCGTTTCCCAGAAAAGCCGGTAGATATTTCTCACCCCCGTTTTGGTATCGATCATAATCGTTGTGTGTTGTGTACCCGGTGTGTGAGAGTCTGCGATGAAATCGAGGGCGCACACGTTTGGGATGTGGCCTATCGCGGCGAAAAGGATAAGATAGTAGCAGGGATGGATCAACCCTGGGGCAACGTGTCAGCCTGTACATCTTGTGGTAAGTGTGTGGATGCTTGTCCGACGGGGGCAATATTCCGTAAAGGTTCGGCAGTATCGGAGAAAGATAGAGATAGAGCTAAATTAGAGTTTCTCGTGACTGCTAGAACTGATAAAAAATGGACGAGGTAAGCACTATGAGTAAAATTAGATTCGCTACGGTATGGCTCGCAGGTTGTTCAGGTTGCCATATGTCTTTTTTAGATTTAGACGAATGGTTGATCGATCTGGCTTCCTATGTGGATGTGGTGTATAGTCCAGTGGGATGCGATTTGAAGGATTTCCCTGAAGATGTGGATGTATGTTTGGTCGAGGGTGCGATCGCTAATGAGGATAATCTAGAATTGATTCATCAGGTACGCAAAAATACGAAATTACTCGTCTCCTTCGGAGATTGTGCTGTGACTGCCAACGTGCCAGCGATGCGTAATTTAATGGGCGGTGCCGATGGTACGCTAAAACGCTCCTATTTGGAGTTGGCGGATTTAACCCCCCAGTTACCCGATGAGCCGGGGATAGTGCCAGAGTTATTGGCTCAAGTGGTGCCTGTGCATCAAGTCGTCAAGGTGGATTTATTCATGCCCGGATGCCCTCCCGATGCCGATCGAATTAGAGCAACTTTAGAGCCTTTATTAAAAGGAGAAAAACCCGTGATGGCGGGGCGGGAGATGATTAAATTCGGTTAGTCAAGTGGAAGAATTTATGAGAAGGTATTTCATAAATTCTTCATCTTAAACTAAGCAAATCGGAATAGCCAAATAAACAGACTCCCATCTGACGAGTATTAATTAATGCCAGGTCAATTATGCCAGAGCCTCCTTTAATCATCAATTATGTAAATATTGTCAATAATATTTACTAAATCTTTACATTTGGTGAATAAACTATACAATGAATGTAAAGTGTCTCACTTACAAAGGAGCGACAACAATGGAAAAGCAAAACTATCAAGACCGTATCCATCGCGTCGAAAAGACTCCGAAAGTCAGCTTCCTCGCTTTGCTATTCTTCTTACTCGGGCTTCTACCTCTCTATAACTATTTCCGCGTACCTAGTCCACAAAACTCCCTGATTAATTCCGCGATCGCCGTAACTACCCCATCCCTGTTAAAATTGCTCACGACGGGGGCGCTCGTAGCTGGTTCCTTTGAGGTTTTTAATTTTCTCCATCATCATAAAATCTCCGTTTCGATAGGTCTATAATCGGGTTTATCACTCGCGTTAAGTCTCGAAAGGTCAAGGAGCTTTGATTTCGCGTCGTAACTTTCTGCCCGACGAATCTAGAGAGCGATTCGTCGGCAAGTTACAGCAATTTGCCAATCATTTCAATACATTAACAACGTTCAAACCATTATCTCTCAAGAGTTTTAGCCATGATTCCCCACTCCCGATTCCCGTTGTCTAACCGGTTTATGATTTGCTCGTGAATATTAGGGATAGTATCCGTGCCGTCTATCTTTAATAAATTACCTTCGTAAAGGGAAAATATTTTCTCAAAGTTTTGAGATACTTCTATCAACTTCTCCTTATGTTCGTATACTTCTCTACTTTCTCGCTCTGCTAATCTTTTTAAAGACTCTTCTACGGGAAGATTGATATAAATAACCAGGTCTGGATTAGGAAATTTACTATTTAATTGATAAACAAACTGATATTCTTCTTCTGTGCTACAGTTATAAGCCAGAGAAGAAAAGTAATAACGAGTCGAAATAACGTGAGTTTGTTTCTGGTTGATTAGATAGAATACACCATCGTGATCATTGTAGAGATGATAATGGCGATCAGCCGCGAATAAATAAGCCATCTGTTCATCAAAAATTTTCCTATCTTCCATAGGAATCAAGGGAGATTGCATCGCTTTACGTATTAATTTCCCTACGGGCCCGTTAGTCGGCTCGGAACTGATAACCGATTTTTCGCCCCTATTCCTAAAATATTCCCGTAATAAATCGGCTTGAGTCGATTTACCCGAACTATCAATGCCCTCTAATACAATAAATTTCATCATTTTCCTAAAGCAACAGTTTGACCGATTATTTCACTTAATGCTGTAAAAGGATACATCATCTTTTTTAAACGTTTGATTTTAATTTTCTCCTGCATCGCCAGAGTGACGACAGCGATTAATTCTTCCGCTCCTTCACCGATAAAATGACCGCCGATTATCTCCCCATCAGCATCAGCGATTAATTTACAAAAACCAGTAGTTTTATCGAAGAAATGACTCTTGATGATGGATTTAAAAGGTGTTTTTAAAACTTGAATTCTATCGCCGTAGTAATGACGCGCTTGAGTTTCGGTCAGCCCGATCCTGGCCATAGCTGGGAGAGTATTAGAAATATAGGGAATGGCCCGATAATTTATCGGTGTCGTAGATGGGGAGAGAAGGTTATTAACAACTCGTCTGGCTTCATAAATAGCTAAATTTATATCGGGTAAACCTTCGATTAAACTTCCACAAGCGTATATAGCGGGATTGGTGGTTTGCAGATAATTATTTAATTTTATCCCCCATTGGTTGTGTCGAACTCCTACTCCCGTCAAATTTAAACCCTCCATATTCCGGCGATGCCGGGAAGCGAAGATAATCTCATCGCACTCTAAAACTTGACTGCCAGCCTGTAGGCATTTTTTGCTGTTTATCAATCCTATCTGAGTTATGGGATTACCGACGATCGCTTCGATGCCATCGGCTTCTAACACCGCTAAAAATAGCCGGGAAATTTCCTCATCTTCGGCGGGTAAAAACTTTTCCGTTTCCGCTATTAAGGTAATCTTATGCCCGAAACGATTTAGGGTTTCGGCCAGTTGAAAAGCGATCGCACCTCCGCCCACGAGGGCTATACTTTCTGGTAGATAGTCGATCGTTTGCTTCTGATAAATATCATCCGCAGTTAGATAACTCATACCATCGAGGCCCACTATAGCGGGTACGAAGGCTCTAGAGCCGGTAGCGATTAAAAAAGAGGAGGAAGTTATTTTTCTCCTCCCGACGATGAAGCTTAATTGTGGTAAGCGAGCGAATTCGCCACTACCTTCGATAATATCTATACCATTTGATGACAGAAAAGGCAGATAGTGAATGGGGGCGAGAGCTTTATTTAAAGCTTGTCCCCAAGACTGCTGCCAACTCCAAAGGGGCTTTTCTTCACTACGGGGATTGAAATTTCCTAACTGTCGGTAAAGGCAATTAACCTCATTGTAGGTCATTCCTAAAATAGCACCATCCCCTTGAAAATGACCCTTAAACGGTTGTTGAACCAGGGCGATCCTCGATTTAAACTTGAGAGCTTCCAGGGCGGCGTAAACTCCCGAGAAAGTAGCGCCGATAATCACGAGATCGTAATCGCAGGGCATGATTTTTGACTTATGACTATAATTTGTTATGATAGTAAATTGTGTCTAAAAATAACTAATTAAAAAGGGAGAGAATTAGTAATGACCAAGAGAACCCTAGAGGGAACGAACAGAAAACAGAAACGCACGTCTGGATTCAGGGCGAGAATGCGTACTGTCAACGGGCGTAAAGTCATCCAATCGAGAAGAAAAAGAGGACGTTATCGTTTATCCGTGTAACTGAGATAAGTGGGTTTACCGCAGGCCAATCGACTCAAACACAGACAAGATTTTGAGGCAGTGTATAAAAGGGGGAAACGTTACAGCGATTCCCACTTGACCCTGATCACCTTGACGAGCGAGCAACAAGAGGTAAAGGCGAGTAAATTCGGCATATCTATCAGTCTGAAAGTTAGTAAGAAAGCAGTCATTAGAAATCGATTGAAAAGACAGATCAGAGGAGTTCTGAGAAGTGTATTGGAGGAAATTACTCCAGGATGGAGGGTAATTATTATCGTTAAGCCCAAAGCGATCGAGTGCAAATATGAACATTTTTTGCGAGAATTAAAAGAGTTGTTAATCAAGGCCAGAATAATCAATGGGCATTCGTGAAAACACCTTTTATGAAGGCGGCCCCCATGTGGGAGATTTAATCGTTAATATCCTCTTAGGATTTACCGTCATCTGCCTACCCCTGACGATCGGGGCGGTAGTGAGAGCGATCTGGTTAAGATATAAAATTACCGATCGGAGAATATCGGTAACTGGTGGATGGATGGGGCGCGATCGTACTGACATCATCTATTCGGAAATCATTAAAGTGGCGAAAATGCCGAGAGGTATAGGTGTATGGGGCGATGTAGTAATTACCCTCAGAGATAAAAGTAGATTAGAGATGCGAGCCCTACCTAGATTCCGGGAAATAAGCGATTATATAGCCGAAAGAGTAGCGGACAAAACGGGTAGATCTTTAGAAGCGATAAAAAGCAACTAAACTAATATCGTAAAGAAACAACTATAAAAAGTAACCACAGAGAAATAAACGCATGGACTTCGGAGTAGGATTTATTTCCACAAATATCATGCTGCCGATCTTGGATTTCTTTTTCAAGATATTTCACAGTTACGGCTTTGCTATCATCGCCCTAACCCTAGTAGTGAGATTGGCAGTATACCCCCTCAGCGCTGGGCAGATACGCAACATGAGAAAGATGCGGATCACCCAACCGCTGATGAAAGAGCGACAGGAAGAGATTCAAAAGCGCTACAAAAATGACCCGCAAAAGCAACAGGAAGAGATGGCTAAACTCATGCAGGAGTTTGGCAATCCCCTTGCTGGATGCTTACCCCTATTACTACAGATGCCCATATTGTTGGCCCTATTCGCCACTTTAAGAGGCTCACCATTTTCCGATCTCAACTATACCGTTGATCTACAGGTTCTCCCTAAAGAACAAATTCAACAAGTACAAACCCAACCCTACGCCACTAAACCCCAGAACGTTTATATCAGCGAAGGTGTCCATTATCCCATCTCGGCTTTTATCCCCGAGGGAAATAAACTCGCCGAGGGAAGCAGCCGGAAGATTCTGTTAGAGACGAGTGAAGATAAAACCCTAGAAGAACTCGCCACCCAATACCCAGAAAACGAACTGAAACCGACTTTCGAGGTACTAAAAGGTGCGGATAAGGTACAGGTAGAAGCAGACGGTACGATCGTAGCTTTAGCTCCGGGGGATGCCAGCGTTAAAGTCACGGTGCCTGGTATCGGGGCTAACACGGGTTTTCTGTTTATCGAAGCCTTGGGTAGAATCGGTGCCACCGGCCCTAACGGGGAAATTCACTGGGATATTCTGGCGATGGTTATCTGTTTCGGCTTGAGTATTTATATTAATCAGGAGCTATCCGGAGCGGGTAATAATGCGAGTGCCGCCAACCAACAACAGCAGACGGTTAATAAAATCACCCCCGTGATTTTCAGCGCCATGTTCTTGTTTTTCCCTCTCCCCGCCGGTGTATTGATGTATATTCTGGTGGCTAATATTTTCCAGACGATTCAGACGGTGATTTTAATGCGCGAACCACTGCCCGAAAATCTGCAAAAATTATTAGAGGCTCAGGAAAAAACCGAGAAGGGCCGGGAAGCCATGCCTTTTGAAAAACGCACGAGTAAGAAAAAAGAGAAAACTTCGGGTTAGGAGTTATGAGGGAGCAACAGAAAGAAAGGGGCAGAGAGTGGTTAGAAACACTCTTGCAATTGATGGGAATGCCTACAGAAGTAATGATCGTAGACGGGGAAAACTTCACCTCTTCCCCTAGTGATTGTTGGTTGAACATCAGTCAGGTTAATCTCAGTCGGGAACAGGTAGAGATTCTCATCGGCCCCAAGGGAGAGAGTTTAGACGCGATTCAGTATCTGGCCAACACGATCTTAAATATTACCGCCGAGCCGGAAGATCATAACTCTTTCACCATCGAACTCAACGGCTATCGTTTGAAACGTCAGGCCGAGTTACTGGCGATCGCCAATCGCATAGCGGAGCAGGTGCGCTCGTCGGGGCAGGAAGTCGAGATAAAATCCTTATCTTCGGCAGAGCGCCGTCAGATGCACACATTTTTTCAGAACGAGGCGGATCTAGCCACCGAAAGCAGGGGACAGGAACCCGATCGACGTTTGATCGTCCGTCTACGTTAAGATAATTGGGGTGGAGTCTATCCATCCCTAACATAATCGTTGCCATCTCAAGAGGAGAGGCGATCATCATGGAAAAGATTTACATACCACATTTGCTGAATTCCCCAAGTCGTCAGAGAACACTTGTTATAGACGAGCAAATAGAAGACTTAGACTTACTCACCCCGGTACGTGGGAAGATGACTGTAAGACATGGGGGAAATTTCTTAGAAGTTACGGTAGCGGTGGACACCATATTATCCCTAACCTGCGATAGATGTTTGAAACAGTATAATAAGCGTTTGCATCTCGATACATCGGAAATCATCTGGCTGGATAAAAACTTAGAACACGATCGGGATTATCCCTTAGAAAGAGAGATAGCCTGGGAAGACCTTTCGGAAACCTTACCCCCAGAGGGGGATTTTGAACCCGATACCTGGTTATACGAACAATTATCTTTAGCCATGCCACTGAGACAACTGTGTAGTAAAGATTGTCAGCCCCCAGTAGCTCCGGAAGAATTGCCGCCCGTCATCGATGGTCGTTGGGCCGGGTTACAATCGATCAAAAATCAACTCAACTAAGCAGAATCGCCATGAGTTTCTCGGAAGAATTGCAGCTACTTCTACGGGCCTGTTATCCGCTGATCTACATTCCGACTCTAGAAGAGGAAAGATTAGAAAAAGCGATCGCAAGCTGCGCGGGAGACTTAGGCAATCGCCCTGTGTATACATGGGATTTCGTCGAAGGCTATCAAGGCAACCCCAATAACGAGGGATTCGGGAGACGTAACCCACTACAAGCCCTGGAATGGGTCGATCAACTTCCCAATAATAGCCCAGCAATCATCATTCTGAGAGACTTTCAACGCTTCCTAGAAGACGTATCCATATCTCGCAAACTGCGGAATCTAGCCCGTAGTCTCAAATCGCAACCGAAAAACCTGATCATCGTCGCCCCCGACGTAACCATACCGTCAGATTTAACCGAAGTGCTGACGGTGGTAGATTTCCCCCTACCCTCGGCGGCGGAGATCAAACAGGAGATAGAAAGACTCCTCGCCGCCACCGGGCAACCCCTGGCTCAACAATTATTAGGGGAATTAGTCCGGGCGGCTCAGGGGCTATCTTTAGAGAGAATCAGAAGAGTATTAACCCGCTGTCTGGCCCGTCAGGGCACCATCGAAGCCGAAGACGTGGAATTAATCCTCGAAGAAAAACGTCAATCCATCCGTCAGACGCAAATATTAGACTTCTATCCGGCTACCGAACAGATGGGCGACATCGGCGGACTGGAAAATCTCAAAGATTGGCTCATTAGACGGGGCGGGGCTTTCAGTGAGAAGGCGCGAGCCTACGGCTTACCCAACCCCCGGGGATTACTACTGGTGGGAATTCAAGGTACTGGTAAATCCCTGACGGCGAAAGCAATAGCCCATCACTGGCACTTGCCTTTATTACGTCTCGATGTGGGGAGATTATTCGGGGGGCTGGTGGGTGAATCGGAATCTCGCACCCGACAGATGATCAATCTGGCCGAAGCCCTCGCCCCCTGCATTCTCTGGATCGATGAGATCGATAAAGCCTTCGCCGGAGTGGACGGAAAGGGTGACGGCGGCACCACCAGCAGAGTATTTGGCACTTTTATCAACTGGCTGGCCGAGAAAAAATCTCCCGTCTTCGTCGTCGCCACCGCTAACAATATCCAATCCCTACCCCCAGAAATATTAAGGAAGGGCCGTTTCGATGAAATTTTCTTCGTCGGCTTGCCCAATCAAGACGAAAGAGAGGCCATCTTTAACGTTCATTTATCCCGCTTACGTCCCCATAATTTGAAGGACTATGATATAAAACGTTTAGCTTACGAAACTCCGGATTTTTCAGGGGCGGAAATCGAGCAAACCATCATCGAAGCCATGCACATCAGTTTCAGCCAGAACCGTGACTTCTCCACCGATGATATGTTAGAGGCCGCGAGTCAGATAATTCCTCTGGCGCGGACGGCACAAGAACAAATACAATTGCTACAAAACTGGGCTAGTGCGGGTAAGGCTCGTCTGGCATCCAGAGATAGTCGATTTCAACGTCAAGTAAGTTAAAAGAGTGATATATGAAGCGTTTATCAGGATTATTACAATTTATCATCGGTTTCATCTTAGGAATCTCCATCTTAGCCGCAGGGGCGACGGCTTTAGGTTACGTATTACTATCCCGTCTCAACAATAACCCTGGCAAACCCATATTTAGCGAAGAGAAAACCCCCCCTAAAACCAAGGTGGTGAAAGCTTCCCCCTCACCCGTTGCCAAGTCTGGCCCTGAGGTAGCCACAGCTACACCGAGCGCCACCCCGGCAAGCGAAGAATTAGCACCCGGCACCTACCGGGCCCGCGTTACCTGGTCGAGCGGCTTGAGTATTCGTGCTGATGCTTCTACTGAATCGGAAAGAATAGGGGGCGTTGGTTATAACGAAGAGGTAATCGTAATCGGTACGAGTAGCGATGGACGCTGGCAGAAAGTTCGCCTCGCAGGCGGTACTCAAGAAGGTTGGGTGAGGGCAGGTAATTTAGAGAAATTGAATTAGCGGGAGTGGGGAGTAGGGAATCGAAAATCGCAACTCACCCGACTCCCGACTCCCTATTCTCTACTCCCTACCTCCTCATAACTTCTCACTTTTGCTAGAGGATTAAGCAAACTCAAATAGCTAGAGTGTAGGAGATATAAATATGAGGTAATCCCATGAAAAATTTAATAGTTAATTCTCTAAATACCGTTAAGACTCTTTGGATAGAAATGACGCAAACAGGCGTTTTAGTAGCTATTATCGTAGGTTTTTTAGTATTGGGCAACATTAATAATGTATCGGCTGACTCTCAACCGATCGGTAAAAGAATTGGCGAACAATTGCATCAAACCAGCGTCAAATCTGAAAGACCGAAAACCACCGGTGAGATTATCGATGAAGCCCGTCAGGATATATCTTTAGGCGAGAGAATGAAAAATATTACCAGGGACTCAGCCGAAGCTTTCCAACAATTCGGACAGGGTATCACCACCTCCGCCAAGGAAACAGCCAAGGAAGTAGGCAAAAACGCATCGGAAGCGGTTAAATAAACTACATTTTCTTGAAAATAATAATTCTGGGGATGGGCGCGAACAAGCCCATCTCTTAACGTTTCCATACTTGCCAGACGATGAAAACGGCAAAACCGAGATAAAGAGATACCGCTAACCAATCCAGGTAATTATTAGAAATCATAAAAAAATCAACGTAAAAGGCCCCATCACTGCTGATGATAATGGTATGATCTAAGACTCAGGGTAAACAGGCTAACAACCTGAGGAACACTGAGATTATATCGTCCAAATTCGAGGTCGGATATTGAAGCGAGTAACATTTTACCTTCAATCATCATGATCTAATAGTAGGATATAAAAAAAACCATACGACCAATGCCCAGCGCCCGCGATCTAAAATTATTAAAAATAGTTAAGCAAGCTAACGAGAGCAAACCTGCCGCAGCAGGCGAAAATTCGGCTAAACCTACCTCAGCTCCGGCAGAGGGGAAATCTACGGAAACGGAGATAAAACCAGAAGTTAAAGCTCCAGAGGTAGAGAATAAACCTAGACCGGAATTCAAAGCTCCTGCTTCTCCTCCCGAAAACAGACCGAAAACTGAATTAAAGCCTCCCGTCGCTCTCAGAGATAAGCCGCTAAAAACTGAGGCTGTCTCTCCAGCCCCTTCTCAAGAACAGCGCAAAGGGGAAGATAAGCCGAGTGAACCCAGTTATTTCCAGGCCATAGGTACATTATTAGCCAGGGTAGAACGTCGGGACGGACAAACTTTCGTCTATCTCAATGATAAAGAGTACAGGGCTTATACCCCTCCGGCTAAGTACCGGGCTTTCTGCCAATTTATGGAAACTCACGACGGTAGCCCCCTCTACTTGCGAGTTTACCCGAAAACCTTCGTCGCTCCGAAAGTGCCCTTACAACTATCGGGATGGATCATCATCGCCTGGTCAAAAGAACAACAACAGGATCAGGTAGCGAATCAATTTATCATCAGAGGGGTTTGGCAGTTCATACCCCAACATAGATCCCCCGTCATATCGGTTTATCGTAACCGCGACGCTTATGATCCCCTGAACAAATTTAAAGCCTTACATATACCGATCCTGATGCGTCGGGAAGATTGTCAACCTTTCCGGTTCAACCCGAAAGCGGAAGAACAAGCTAAACGCTATTTTATCGACGGTGTATTCCGCTTCGACCTCGCTAGAGAGTGTTTCTTATGGAAGGGAGATACTGCACCTCCGAGCGATCGATTACCCTACTATCGCAAACCCGTAAAAGCTGGCGAAACACCGCCTCCGCCCCCCCCAAAAGGTAAAAAACAATCTAAAGATAAACAAGAAGTCAAAGAAGTCATCATGGTAAACGGTAGAATACCCGAAATCAGCGTTAAATTTACGGAGCGGCCCGAAATTCCCGAAAGTGGTAAGAAAATAATCCTCCAGGTAACGGGAGAAAACGGTATCACCGTCAGGGCTGAACTCAATCGCAAGACTCTGGCCAAACAAATCGAGAAGATGGATGAATTGGAATCTTGGGTAGCGGCTCTATCGGGTAAAATCGTAGGTATCAATGACGGCGCTCTAGAGTTAGAAGCAGCCGGAGTCACCGTCTTTGAACGGAAACCGAGGGACGAAGAAGCCGAAGAAACTAGCGCCGAAGAGCAGGACATCGATAACAATACCGATGATACAGATACCTCAGAAGAATCAAAAACCGAGGTGATAAGCGCGGCTCCCGAACCGGCTCCCGAACCGGCTCCCGAACCAGCCCCCGAACCAGCTCCCGAACCAGCCCCCGAAGCTATTGCGGAAGTGGTAGAAGAAGCGCCACCCCCAGCTAAGAAATCAAGAGCCAAATCTACTAAAAAAGCCTAATATTTATCAGCCTATTGCCCCGGCAATAGGCTTTTAAATATTAGCGGCGATTCTGAAACCCGCGTGTTGATAAAAGTTAGGCCGGAACCAATTGCGATAATAGGCTAACGCCTGTATCCCGTGAGTTACCCAGGCTCCCCCTAACATCATCTTGTGTTCGCTATTAAAATAGGGGCCCGAATAATCCCGATAAAGATGATGGGGTTTAAATTCTTTAAAGGCGTTGAAGTCATCGCCTAACCACTCCCAGACGTTACCTCTCAAGTCGTAAACTCCATAGACATTCTTAGCGTTACTCAACATTCCTACTGGAGAGGGGGAACAAAATTTTAAATTGAGATTGTAGTCTTTACAGTCGTCTTGTGAAAGATGGTTTTTATTCTCACCGAAAGTAATAAAATTCCATTCCGCCTCACTCATCAAACGTACTTCATTACCTTGAGCGCGACAGTAAGCCATAGCCTCATAATGGTTTACTTCTACAGGCCAATCTAAGGGCAACGGCAATACATCGAACATCGCTCGATATTGATAATCACCCTTCTCATCCACCAGCCAGAACCGGGGATATTTAACCCCATAAGCATTTTTCCACCGCCAAGATTCCTCATCCCAATAATCCCTGTTTTCATAACCGCCGTCATCAACGAATTGTTTAAATTCTCCGTTGGTGATCATATATTGAGAGACGCGAAAAGCCTTTACTTTTAACTTACGATAGCCATACTCATTATCCCAACCGTAAACGGAAGAATCTTCTGGCTTACCGAATTCTACTTCCCCGGCACCGATTTCAATCATTCTATTTTCGTCTGCTCTGCCATAGGATGGGGCATATTGCCAATTTTCAGGGCGTTCTAGCTCGTTTACTGGTAGTTGGCGTAATAACATCGATGAGGTTTCAAAGTGAATTCGCTGATGCTCGATTCCCATGATTAAAGCCCAAAGCGGATGATCCCAATGAATCGGGAAATCTAAGGGAGCCTGTTCGATCACCCCCATGACGACCTCACGAACTCGATCTCGATATTGCCAAACTCTGCTTACTTCGGGCCATCTAAGATCAATATTGCTCTGCTTTAGCTCATCGGGCGTTGCTGGATCTACACCCACACTCAAAAGTATCTCTAACTCAGGATCGATTCTATTTGTCAATAAATCTACCCCTATTAATTTATTAATATAAAATGCCGCGCAGTGACCTAAATAAAAAATTAATGGATTCCTTAATTTATCCGGATTGTGATAAAATGCCCTCTCATTAATAATACTTTTCAGTAAAGCGTCTTCTAGTTGCCAAGCGTTGTCAAAGTAAAACATAAGAGATTCCCTGGAATAATACTTAATTCCGATGGGTAATCTGGCTTTAATCATGGATTTTAATTCCTAAGCGTGTTCACTTCTTATTAGCATAGCGAATCATGAAATAACCTGCAGATAAAGCTAAACAGGCTATCGCTAAAGCAATAAGTCCTTCTTTTTCAAACTTGTTAGAATCAAAAATAATAATTTTTCTCGCTACTGCTATCAAAGCGGTGACTACTACTAATTCCACTTGTACTATATGTTTTCTTAAATACGCTGTCACATTTTCTAATAGTTCTAAAGCGATTAATATATTTAGAAATAAACCGAATATTTCAATCAGTGTTTTTGTAAAAAGTCCTTGAGGTTCAAAAATTAATAGATCTTGGACGAGAGTAATAATTAAATCGGCTAAGGAAACTAATATGACAATTATTAAAGCAATAGAGAGAATTTTAGAAACGAAGTTTTCAACTTTATGAATTGATTTCATAAATTGTTCGTCTCGAAATTGCTCCATGATTATTAAAAATACTTTCTTAAATTTTTCCATATTAAACTAATTTCCCAAGATGATATAGGGCAGGGTATGAGCCTGCTCTAAATAGGGAATATGATGGTTTGAGTCCGATCGTACCGGAAAATAAGATTTAATCTACGTCGTGAGCAAAACGATTGTATAGGAAGTCTAAAGCGTAGTTACGGAGGTTGTAGTATTCTGGATCTTCCATGATGCGCTCACGATCGCGGGGACGTGGGAAAGGAATGTTAAGAATTTCCCCTACTTTAGCCGCCGGGCCGTTGGTCATCATCACCAATCGATCAGCGAGGAACAGCGCTTCATCGATGTCGTGGGTAATCATCAATACGGTACAACGCTTATCAGTCCAGATTTTCAGCAACTCTTCCTGTAGTTCCTCCTTGGTGATAGCGTCGAGAGCGCCGAAAGGTTCATCGAGGATCAATACCTCGGGACGGATGGAGAGGGCGCGGGCGATCGATACCCTCTGTTTCATACCTCCGGAAATCTGCGTCGGCTTTTTCTCCATCGCTTCCGTTAAACCCACCATCGCTAGGTGTTCCCGAACAATCGCTCTTTTTTGTGCCTCGGGTGCGGTAGGGTTAACCGCGTCAACGGCGAGGTAAACGTTTTCAAACACAGTCAACCAGGGTAAGAGGGCATAGTTCTGGAATACGACCATTCGATCGGGCCCTGGTTTAGTGATTTGTTTGCCGTTAACAGTAACAAGGCCGTCAGTGGGGGTGGCGAAACCAGAAACCATATTTAAGAGGGTGGACTTACCGCAACCGGAGTGACCAATAACGCAGATGAATTCACCTTCTTTGACTCTGAGGTTCACATCTTGGAGGACAGTATAGGGGCCTCTGGAGGTGTTATAAACTTTTGAGACGTTCTCGATCGAGACAAAAGCTTCTTTACTAGAGTATTTTTCTTCTTTAAACTGTACGGATGTTTGCTGTTCGGTTTTGGTGGTATACATCGCTATTCCTTATTGAGTTTGTTATTGGCAGAAAATTCTATCACAGGGGGCCACCGGGGGCCCCATACTTTTAGGCTACTTGACCGACTACCGGACGACTATCGATATGGACTTCCGCCATCGTCACGTTAGATTTGATCGTCAAGTCATTAAGATAACCGATCGGATCTTCAGAGTCGAATTCTTTCCCATCAAACAGACGGATGGGAGTACGACGATATTTAATATCTCCCAGGCCTAATTCACGAGCTGCGGTACTAAAAACACCCACTCTGCAGACGCGCTCTAGAATTTCCACCCAGTTGCGGGGGAAGGGTATATGTCCCCAACGGGCCATCTGGGTCATCATCCAGAGATGCTCTGTACGGCTAGGACGGTTTACCCCATCTCCATAGAATAAATGATGCGCGTATTCTCGCATAGGTTCGTCAAGACTGCAACTTTGAGAGTTAGGGTCTCCCAATTGAATGTATTCTACATTCGTGCTGAGATACTTCCTGTTGGCTAGCATCTGGCGAATTTCTTCGGCGTTGTTCTCATCGGCGCAGTAACGGCAGGCTTCGAGGAGGGCTTTAACTAAAGCTACGTGAGTATTCGGATAGGTATTAGCCCAATCTTCTCTGACTCCCAATACTTTACCAGGGTGCCCCTGCCAAATTTCTAAGTCGGTGGCGACGGTGTAACCGACTCCTTCCATAGCCGCCCTCAAGTTCCAAGGTTCACCTACACAATAACCGTCTATACTACCGTTTTTTAAATCAGCTACCATCTGCGCCGGAGGAATGGTTTCTAGATGCACATCCTTATCTGGGTCGATTCCCGAGGCCGCTAACCAGTAGCGGAGGAGAATACTGTGCATCGAAGAAGGATGGACTATCCCGAAGATATGGCGGGAGTCGGCAGATTCTAACAGCATTCTCTTTAAAGAAGTACCATTAACGATGCCCTGCTCGTAGAATTTTTTAGACAGCGTTACGCCATTACCGTTACGAGTCATGGTTAAGGCGCTAACCATCGGGAGGGGTTGCTCTTGATGACCGCCTACGGTTAACCAGGTGGGCATTCCTGAAGGCATTTGAGCCCCATCCAAGTAACCGCCGATGATACCGTCCACGATACCGCGCCAACTGGTTTCCCGAACTAAACTCACTTCATCGAGGCCGTGTTTGGCGAAGAAACCTTTCTCTTGAGCCACTACTAGGGGAGCGCTGGCGGTTAAGGGTACAAAGCCGATTTCTAAGTTGACTTTCTCTAAACCGTGACGGGCGACTGCCGTGGTTTTCTTGGCACGTAGTTTCTTGATGCGTTTTTGTTGGTTGAGGAAGTAGATGATCTCGCTGCGGAGGCTGTAGTAGCTGGGGTGGCTGACCACTTCCATCCGCTTACGGGGACGGGGAATGTCTACCTCTAGGATACCGCCGATTTTGGAAGCGGGGCCGTTGGTGAGCATAACGATACGATCGGACAATAACACCGCCTCATCCACATCGTGCGTTACCATTACCGAGGTCATGCCGTATTCTTCACAGAGTTTCATCAACTGTTCCTGTAAGTTACCTCTGGTGAGCGCGTCTAAGGCTCCGAAGGGTTCATCTAAGAGTAATACTTTAGGACGGATGGAAAGGGCGCGGGCGATCGCTACCCGTTGTTTCATACCCCCCGATAGCTCTTTGGGTCTTTTATCTACCGCGTGGCGCAGATTAACCAGATCGATATATTTTTCTACTTCTTGGGCGCGCTCTTTTTCAGATAGCCCGGTCAATACTTCGTTGACGGCGAGGGCGATATTTTCTTTTACCGTTAACCAGGGTAAGAGAGAGTAGTTCTGGAATACCACCATGCGATCGGGCCCGGGCTTTTTAACCTGTTGCCCTTCTAAGGTAACTACACCATCGGTGGGAAGGTCTAAACCAGCGATCATATTGAGGAGGGTTGATTTACCACAACCGGAGTGACCGATTAGGGATATAAATTCGCCTTTTTTAATTTCTAAATCGATTCCTTTCAGGGCTATGTATTCACCACCATTACTTAAAGTAAATACCTTATCGATGTTTTCAACTGCTACTAATAAGCTCATTATCTTCTGTCCTCTATAGTTGTTTTTTTATACGGGAGGCAAAAGTCTTACTGGTTACTTTTGCCTCGGCTGATTATTCACCCGGGGCGATTAAAGTTTGAATCCAAGCTACGAGTCTATCGAGAATCAAACCCACCGCACCGATATACATGAGGGCGAGGATGATGTCGCTGATGTAGTTATTCTGGTAAGAGTCCCAGATGAAGAAACCTATACCGACGATACCTGACATAACGATTTCCGCCGCGATAATCGCTAACCACGCTAAACCGATGGCGATTCTTAAACCTGTAAAGATGTAGGGTAAGGCGGAGGGGATTAATATTTTGAAGAAAAACTTCTGATTCGATAACTGTAATACCTGTTTAACGTTGAGATAGTCTTGAGGAATCTGCTGTACTCCTACGGTTGTGTTAATAAGAATCGGCCAGACTGCGGTAATGAAGATTACGAATAAAGCGGCGGGGGCGTTCTGTTGTAGTGCGGCTAGTGATAAGGGCACCCAAGCGAGGGGAGGAACGGTTCTTAAGAATTGGAATAAGGGATCTAAAGCTTTATTTAAAAAGGGATTCAAGCCGATTAAAATCCCCGTGCCTATCCCTACTAAGGCTGCCAACGAATAACCGAGCATTACTCTCTGTAAGCTAGCGAATGTTTGCCAGAATAAGCCTTTATCGGTGCCTCCGCGATCGAAAAAGGGATACAGCAGGTAGGTGCGTGTCCGTTCGTTTGTAATCAGGTCAGATGGCGGGGGTAATTTAATCAAACCGATGACCGAAACTAATTGCCATATAGCTAAAAACCCTAATACACCTAAGATTGGCGGAATAATATCTTTTGAATGTTTCTTCCAGAATTTGGCTATATCGAAGCCACCGTTATTAACTTTTACACTTGTTGCCATTTTGCCGTTTTCCTTCTTTAACAGATTTTAGTGAATGATTATTTCACTTTCGATTGATTATTGTCAATAGAATAACCGAAGTTGTGGGAAAAGTCTAGAAGAAAATCTAATTTTCTAGACTTTGATACCGCTTATATTTTCTTGATAGCGAGACTATCTAAGTAAGCCTGGGGATTCTCGGGATCGAATACTTTTCCGTCGAAGAAGGTTTCTTTCCCTCTAGAGGTACTCGCGGGAATATCGGCAGCGGTTACTCCCAATTCTTTCGCCGCCTCTTTCCAAATATCTTCGCGGTTAACCTTATCGATCGTGGTTTTAGCGTTGGCTAAAGTTTCCTTGGGTAAGAAGCCCCAGCGCACGCTCTCGGTTAAAAACCATAGATCGTGGCTCTTATATGGATAGGATACGCTCCCAGCACTGTCTTTCCAATACTTGACGGTTTTATTAGCATCTTTGATTTCTGGTTTGTTATCCCCCATCTTGTAGTCACCTTTGAAGGGGCCCGCGAGGATCTCCGGCTTCAGGTTGAAGTAGGCGGGTTTAGCGAGGATTTTCGCCATTTCTTCGCGGTTTTCCGGCTTATCTGCCCACTGTTGAGCTTCCATGATCGCCTTTAACAGAGCTTTGGTAGCTTTGGGGTTTTTATCTACCCAATCGGCGCGAATCGCTAGGTATTCTTCGGGGTGGTTCGGCCAGATGTCGGCGGTTAAAGCCGCTAGGAAACCGATGTCATCGGCGACGATACGGTAAGGCCAGGGATCTCCAGTACTGAAACCGTCCATCGAGCCGGTTTTCATGTTGGCCACGGTTTGCGCCGCCGGTACGGTTAGGAGGTTGACATCCTTATCTGGATCAATACCAGATGCCGCTAACCAGTAGCGAACCCATAAATCCTGGTTGGCTTTGGGAAATGTATAAGCGATCTTGAAAGGTGTGCCTGTTTGTTTTAAACCTGTGATGTAATCTTTGGCTCCTTTGAGATCTAAACCGATGTTTTTGCCTTCGTGTTTACTGGCGATCGCTATCCCGTTCCCTTGGGTGTTCAACTGTGCCAACACGTACATCGGTATCTTATTATTGTTCTTAGTGATTAAACCTTCACTGATCAGGTAGGGCATGGGCATCTGCCACTGTCCACCGTCGATACCTCCACCAGCAGAACCGATTTCTACGTTATCTCTCGCCGCACCCCAGTTAGCCTGTTTCGATACTTCTACATCGGTCATCCCGTGTTTGGCGAAAAATCCTTTTTCTTTGGCGATGATTAAAGGAGCGGATTCTACAATGGGGATAAAGCCGAGTTTAATCGAGGTAGTTTCCACCGAACCCGCCGCCGCCGTTGGTGTTTGGGTAGTAGCAGGCTCGCTTCCTGTAGAGGTGGCAGTTCCTCCGCCCGGCTCCGGAGGATTACCGACGCAGCCTTTTAAGACTACTGCTCCCGCAGCTGATAATGTAGCCGTCGTTAAAAATTTTCTTCTCGAAAAATTAGACATAAAAACTCCTCGTCGCCTTGAGCGCTGACGTTTGATTGAAATTGGCTTGAATTAACACTAAAAATCCTTCGCCTCTGGCTTCAGACGGTTAACCCCTTCTTTAAACCTAGTGGTATAGAAATTTAGCTATGGAATGATTATGGTCGATTGAACTTAATAAATAAGTTTAGCCGAATTTGGAAAAAATAATTAATTTATCGATCAGATTTACAAATAAAAAATTTAATTCGATTGATAAGAATTAATTAAGAGTATTGATTTCTCTAGGGTGTGACCCTTTCGAGCTATCACTGCCATTGATTTATGTCAATGACAAAGATTGACTGAGTATTAATACTCGGTCGTCTAAACAACATAAGTACTCTAATGCTATAGACAAAAGTCAATGCTTAGGACGAAGATAGCAAATATTGGCGGCGAAAAACCAGCTATAGCGATCAGAAATGAGTTAAGAGAAGAGAGGAGTGAGAAAAGCTTTTACACCCAAGAGCAAATTACCCTCACTCCTCACTTCTCATTCCTCACTGCTATATAAGTATTTTTTATGATTAAACTGGCGAATTCCTTTTACATTTGTTTAAAAAACTATATAATTGTCACTCAGGTCTTGAGTAGACACAACTAATTAGAGCATTATGCTTTCTGTTCTATCTTCGATTTTATTAGCACAAACTACATCAATATTGCCGACCACTGAAAAACAGTTCGTAACTCAGTATCAAGAGATTCGCACTCTGCCTGGGCAATTAAATGATGTAATGGTATTCAATAGCAATAGTCCCGAAGTAGTTCAATCGGAAGGTATCCTACTATCGACTTTTCCTGGGCTGGGTAAGAAATTCCCTGTAGCCCATCTCAATCAAGCTTTACAGGGAAGGTTCGACGTGTTTACCCATCATATCGCCCGTCCTTCCCAGCCCGAGAAAACTCTTTATCAAGGTCTACTGCTCCACAATCCCACCTCGAAAACGATCGTCGTCAAGATCCTGCAAGGGGTAACTTACCTGACATCTCCCGACGCTCCTTTCGTTGAATTACCCCCCCATCTAGAAGATCCGGTGGGCAGAATTTATTCGGGGCCTGGATCAAGACTGATGAGCGACATCCTGCGCCGACGACATAATTCTCAATTTCCGACTCAGATAGTCATTCCCCCTAGAGAGAGTCGGATGTTATTTAACCTGCCCATCCCCAGAAGTAACGCCCGCTCCACTTTTATGCGCCTGTACAGTAGTGGGCCAATTTATATGGCCAATATGTCCTTGTATGAAGTAGCAGAAAAAACCGAGGTAGACGGCACAACAATCGAAACCAATCGCGCCCCAGCAATAGAGGAATGGCGAGCCCTATTAATTAACGGCAGACTCGCCGCCCCCCGAGATTTGGCCCCTACACCCCCAGAGCGATTGACTCAAGATGGTAAGAAAATTTACGGTAGGGTAGCTGGTGTTTCCGTGGGATCAGAATGGGTGTCCCGTATCGTTGACCCCTTAGGCGGCTCAAGTTTAACCATACCCAAACCTGGGGCTGGTTTTGCTTACCCCCTCAGTACCGTAACCGCAGCCACTTTCGGAACTCAGCAGATTCAGAGCGCTCCTATGTTAGTGCGTTATCCAGACACTGCTTTACGCGCTCACGGTAATTATGCAGTTCATTATCACTTGAATATACCTCTATATAACAATACCGATCGCACCCAGATAGTGACTCTGGCGATTCAAACCCCCTTAAAGGAAGAGGATTTCCGCGATCGCTTATTCTTCATCGAACCAGTACAGGGGCCGGTATTCTTCCGGGGGGCGGTGCGAGTCACCTATCGCAATATTTTCGGGCGTACTCAAGAGCGTTATTTTCACCTGGTTCAACGTCAGGGTCAACAGGGTAATCCTTTAGTCAATGTGGAGGTACCTCCCGGAGAAGTCAAAGAAGTTAATCTAGATTTTCTTTACCCTCCCGATGCTACGCCGCCCCAAGTTCTCAGTATTAAAACTGTGGAACCTGATCAAGCGGCTAGATAGAGCTTAGGGTTTGACGACTATTTCCCCGTGACAGTGAATTATTTCTTCCTCAAGCACTAGCTCTTTAATATTTACTTCTTCTCCTAAATCTACTGGAAAAGACTTGAGACTGATCCGCGCCCAATGATTTAATCCGGTGATTTTTTCGGGATAGATAATCAATTGATTGGCTGAAAGTAATTGCAATCGAGCCTGTATTTGTAGCGGAAAAGAATAATTATGACTATTAATTAAATCTCCCAGTAAAACAAATCTTTCTTGTTTTAATTGCACTTTTACCCAATTAACCCTGTGATTTTCTAACTCCTGCCGAACATCAACCAGTCCGTTGAATTCTAAAAGCATGATTAATAGATCGGTAAAAGCATTGGCAAGGATAAAAGAATTGACGGAATTATTCAAATCCTTTTCTGTGATTTTAACCTCTCCCGCTAGGCGAATTGGTTCGAGAATCTGTAAGGGTTTACCCCGGAGAACCTGACCTATATTGAGACGGATATTTTCTGCTTGCACTTCGGTTAAACCGAGATGTAAGCCTTCATAGATAGCGCTTTCACAACCGAGATGAACGGAAGGGATATAGCCGCGCAGGATCTGGCGATCGTGTCCTTGAATTTTTAATTGTAACCCCTCCGTATGTTGCACTTGAGACTTTAACCACAACCTCACGGCAGGAGATAAAACTTTGCTAATAAGATCACTTTGTGTATTAATCCACATTTTTTACAATCACTCACATCACACCTGGATTAATTGTAATGTATAAATAACAGGCGTTTAAGGATCAAAGAACGTGGCTTTTAATATTGGTTTACTAGGCTTGGGAGTTGTCGGCACTGGTACGGCAAAAATCATACTCGACCCAGAGGGCAGAAACCCGGTTATCGAGGATATTAATTTAAGTCGTGTGGGGGTTCGTTCCTTAGATAAAAGTCGTGAGGTGGAGATTGACCCGCAAATTTTAACTACTGATTTAGGGGCGATCGTCACCGACCCCGATATAGATATAGTAGTAGAGTTACTAGGGGGTTTAGAGCCTGCTAGAAGCCTGATATTGAAAGCTATTCAACACGGTAAACACGTAGTCACAGCCAATAAAGCTGTCATTGCCCGCTACGGGGATGAAATCTATACAGCGGCCAACGATGCGGGGGTTTACGTACTTTTAGAAGCGGCCGTCGGCGGCGGCATACCCATAATCAAACCCTTAAAACAGTCCCTCGGTGCCAATCGCATCAGCAATATTATCGGCATCGTCAACGGCACCACCAATTATATCCTCAGCGAGATGACGAGCAACTCTGCCGACTTCGCCGCTGTATTAGCCGAAGCTCAAAAATTAGGCTATGCTGAAGCCGATCCCACCGCCGATGTAGATGGTTTAGACGCTGCCGATAAGATAGCGATTCTCGCCTCTCTAGGTTTCGGGGGGAGGGTGAAACGAGAAGACGTTTACTGTGAGGGAATTCGCGGAGTCAGCGCCGTAGATATAAAATACGCTGATAGATTGGGCTTTGTGATCAAGTTATTGGCGATCGCTAAAGAGGCTCGTAAGGATAGTCTACAGTTGCGGGTACATCCTACCCTGGTGCCGAAAAGTCATCCCCTCGCCAGTATCAATGGAGTTTTCAACGCCATCCTCGTAGAAGGAGAACCATTAGGACAGGTGATGTTTTACGGCCCGGGTGCCGGCAGTGGCCCCACCGCCAGCGCGGTAGTTTCCGATATTATGAATATAGTGGGCATCCTCAAAAGTAGCGGGAAAACACCCACCCTCGATCCCCTGTTAAGCTGTACCCATCAGCACTACTGCACGATCGACCCCATAGAAGATATAGTTACCCGTTTTTACGCCCGTTTCTTATGTCACGATGTCCCCGGGGTAATCGGTCATTTAGGGACGAGTTTCGGAAAACATCACGTTAGCTTGGAGTCGGTGGTACAAATTGGCTTTCAGGGGAAACTAGCGGAAATCGTCGTCGTCACTCATGATGTGAAAGAAGGTTATTTCCGACAAGCTTTAGAAGACATTAAAGCTCAAGATTCTATTCACAGCATCCCCACTGTTTTAAGGGTTTTATAGTGTTCCGGATCGTTTTCAGCACAATTCTTCTCATCTGTACGGGGGGTTTAGCTGCCGCCGTAACTCCCGCTACCCCTAATAATGATATGTCGGCCTGTCCGGTTCCTGTCCTATCTAAGGTCAAGCGCCATCGGATAATCGAGGGGGAAACCATAGGATCGATCGCCAATCAGTACGGTTTATTACCAGAAACCATACTTAGATTTAATGCTAATTTAAAAGGCGATCGGTTGCCGGTAGGCAAAGAGATTTTGATTCCGCCGATTAATGGAGTGAGGATAGAAGCCCCAGCCGGAGCAACTTGGAACGATTTAGAAGGGGCTTACGGGGTAAGGGCGGACATTCTCTTTGAATTGAACGGCTGTCAGAAACGTCCGAAAGTGGTGTTCGTACCCGGCACCGCTTGGGCCGCTAAAACTCCCCAAAGAGATTACACCGGTTTAACGAGCTATCCTCTACGCGAGCCGATAGAGATAGGCTTAAAATACGGCTGGCACAATTCGGCGACTCAGCAACAGAGACTGTTTCACAGCGGTATAGATTTACTAGCTCCCCCTGGCACTGAAGTATTAGCCGCCGAGGATGGCTTGGTGATTTATGTAGATAGAGAAGGGGCTTACGGTAATTACATCATCATCAATCACCGGGGTAATATACAGACTCGCTACGCTCATCTAGCTTCTGTAAAGGTCAAGGTTAATCAACGGGTAAAGGCGGGAGAGGTAATCGGCACCACTGGGCAAACCGGACAGCCAGATATATCTCCCCCTCACCTTCATTTCGAGGTGAGGTTTAAAACTTCTCAGGGATGGGTGGCTCAAGATCCGGCTATTCATCTTAAATTTAGTAAGTAGTTAAATAATTATTTACCACAGAGGCAGAGAGAATTAGTGACGATTAAGCCCATTTCTTAATTTATCGACAAGTGTGACTACTATTAGTAATTACCTCTACTTTTTCGTAACCCGCCGTAGTTAATAGTTGGGTGATAACCAGTTCGGCTTTCTTATTGGCTTCTTCGAGAATTCCTCGTTGACAGGCTGCTTTAACTATTTTGCCGATCGTTTCCTTCTGCGCCAGAGTTTGTAACTGCGGGGCCACATCTGGGCCTAAATTAAATAATCCTCGATCGTAATCATAAACCCCAGAGTTATTCACATCTATTTTCGTGTCTAATATTTCTGCTGGTGGCAATTCAATTTTTATCCGCTCACCATCAACTTTAACCCCCTTATGTGTTAGTTTATCTAAATTTATCCCCGCTCTTACTTCACCGTGAGCGATATACAAAAGCTTGGTTTCACCGACGACGAAATCCCCCACTTTCCGCTCTTGCGATGTCGGTACTACCGTCTCCATGACAAAAATAGAAGTGGTTAACTCGCTAACGCTACGGATTTGATTGATAATCAGAGAAGTATTTTGTACTTGTGGTATGGCGGGAGCCAACCAACCGTCAATTCTGGTTACAACTTGATTACCTATTTGTAAAACCGATAAACAAACTAAGAGAATTAATATTGTTATTCCTGTTTGTCCGATGGTATTAAGAGAGCGAAAAATAGAAAAATCAGGTTTATTTTTTAGCATCATATTTAACTTAATTGGGTAACTATTTGATTAGTAACTAATAATTTTTGTGTTAATAAATCTTCGACTGTAACCCTTAAACAGCATCTATCGTCGATCGAGAATAACACCTTAATGCGATCGCTCCCGGGATAGCCGGGCGGATTGAGAGCCGCAATATTACGAGCGCCATCCCTATCGTTGAGGGCTTGCACCCGGCTATTCCCACCGCCGAGAGAACGAGTTACCAAACGATCGCCGTCGAAGTAAACTTCCGTCGCCCCGGTTTCCGCGCCTAATTCCCCGATGATCAATTCTATACTCGGCTGACCCTCTACGGAAGCACCTAAGACCAATTCTACAGGCTCGGAAGTGGGATAGGGTTGACCTGCTTTAATAATTGGGTGCCAGGAGTGGGAATTGCTGCGCCGGTTCCAATAGCGTACACCGTAACTGTGATACAGGAAGTCCCGCACCTCGTAGCCCTGAGCCAATTGTAGCGCCCCGAGCGCGATCGCGGTAAAAGGTCGATCGAGTTTGATTTTTCCCTCGTCAAAATACTGTTTCAGCCAACTTCCAATAGCGGGAATCTTGCTCGTACCTCCCACTAATAAAACATTCTCTATATCCTCTTTTTCTATCCCGTTACGTCGGCCCTGTTGCAATACTTGAGACATCAACTCATCTAATCGGGAAAAGAGATCATTTTTCGAGAAAATATCCTCTAACTGTTCCCGTGATAAACTTAACTCGTAACTATCAAAAGTTTCATCGTTAAAATATACTTCCTCAGCTTTTTCCGACTCAGATAACTTAATCTTTAATCTTTCCGCCAAGCGAGTAGTAATAGAAGTCTTGGGTATATCTTGAGTAGCGGTGAAATAATCTACTATCCAATTATCTAAATCAGAGCCACCTAAATTAGCCCCAGCTTTAGCCAGAACCCTTGCTAACTTAGTTTTCTGCTTATTACTACTGCCTAATAACTTCTCCCCCCACTTGAGGATAAAACCTTGATTTTTACCGCCACTATCGGCGTTTAACTGCACAAGAGAGAGATCGATCGTACCGCCGCCGAAATCCACTACTAACACCGTACTTTCACCCGTCGTACCATAACCTAAAGCCGCAGATGTCGGTTCATCGATCATGCGAATTTGTTCGATTTGCCAACCTGTACACACATCTGTCAGCCATTGGCGATAGACTTCAAAACTATCGACCGGTACGGTAAGGACTAGAGAATCGATATTATGTTCACTATCTGACCGTAGGCTATCTATGAGAGAATTTAAAAACCAGGTCCCCACTCGCTCAAAACTGATGGGGATGTCGTCTAAGGAAGGTAAAAACCCTTGAATTTCTGCACCGATACCCCGTTTAAAAGAGCGGAAGAAACGCGAGTCATTCTTAGTATCCAAACCTCGATCGCGGACGGACTGACCGATGACCACTTGCTCTTTTCTAGCATCGGCGACGTAGACTAAACTAGGAATCAGTGGGGGATTACCGCCGAGTTGTTGAGATAGACCAGATAACTTAACCGTTTCAGCCTCTGATGTAGCGGCATTCCAACGGGTAATCACGGTGTTACTTGTACCGAAGTCAATAGCGTAGAACACAGGCAGATGGGAAAAAAGTTATTAGGGTATTTTAACTTATTATTACAGAGCCTCGAAGTTCTCCAATCACTACAAGCTATACACAAAACGATACAATGTTGTCAACAACCTTAATAAAAACAGCAGCCACAGATAGAGGTAGCAGGAGATAAACACGAGCATGGGTAGAGTAGTCGGCATTGACTTAGGAACAACTAATTCTGTCGTCGCCGTGATGGAAGGCGGCAAACCATTAGTCATCGCTAATTCGGAGGGAATGCGGACAACCCCTTCTGTGGTTGGATTCAATAAAGATGGTGAATTAGTCGTCGGGCAGATGGCAAGACGGCAGACGGTGTTAAACCCTCAGAATACTTATTACAACATCAAGCGTTTTATGGGGCGCAAATATAGCGAACTCAACCCAGATTCAAAGCGTGTACCCTATACAGTGCGCCGGGATGAGGAAGGTAACGTCAAAATTAAGTGTCCGCGCCTGAGTAAAGATTTTGCCCCAGAAGAAATTTCGGCGATGATTCTCCGCAAATTAGCCGAAGAAGCCGCTCGTTATTTAGGAGAAGAAGTAACGGGAGCCGTGATTACGGTGCCGGCTTACTTTAATGACTCCCAGCGTCAGGCGACGAGAGACGCGGGCAGGATTGCCGGATTAGAAGTTATGCGTATCCTCAACGAGCCGACAGCGGCGGCTTTAGCTTACGGTTTGGAACAACAGGATAGTAAAAAAATCCTAGTTTTTGACCTTGGCGGCGGCACATTCGACGTATCTATCTTAGAAGTGGGTGACGGAGTGTTTGAAGTTAAGGCGACTTCGGGCGATACCCAGTTAGGCGGGAATGATTTCGATAAGAAGATTGTCGATTGGCTGGCGGAGCAATTTTTAGAGCAGGAAGGCATCGATTTACGGAAAGATAGGCAGGCTCTGCAAAGACTCACGGAAGCAGCCGAGAAAGCGAAAATCGAGCTATCTGGGGTGAGTGTCACCGACATCAATCTGCCTTTTATCATTGCCACCGAAGACGGCCCGAAACATATAGAAACTCGCCTCAGTCGCGCTCAATTCGAGGAGTTGTGTGGCGATTTAATCAGTCGTCTGCGTCGCCCCCTTAAACGCGCCCTCTCCGATGCGGGGTTATCGCCGGTGCAGATTGGTGAGGTGGTTTTAGTCGGCGGTGCCACGCGGATGCCGGTGGTAAAAGAGTTAGTCAGGAGCTTTATCGATAGGGAGCCAAATCAGAATGTTAACCCCGATGAAGTGGTGGCCGTAGGGGCCGCGATTCAGGCGGGGATTCTCGGCGGTGAGGTGCGGGATGTTTTGTTACTCGATGTTACTCCCCTCTCCCTAGGATTGGAAACTATCGGCGGCGTGATGAAAAAACTTATTCCGCGTAATACAACTATACCTGTAAGGCGATCGGACATCTTCTCTACCGCAGAAAACAATCAAACTGTCGTCGAAGTCCATGTGTTACAGGGTGAGAGGGAGATGGCAGTGGATAATAAATCTCTGGGGCGGTTTAAATTGACGGGTATTCCTCCCGCACCTAGAGGGCTACCGCAAGTACAAGTCTCTTTCGATATTGACGCTAACGGCATCCTGCAAGTTACCGCCAGGGATAAAATGACGGGCAGAGAGCAGAGCGTGACGATTCAGGGCGCGTCTACCCTGAGCGAAGGGGAGATTAACCGCATGATTCGAGATGCTAGCCAATTCGCGGAGGAAGATAAGAAACGGCGCGAGCGAGTAGATAAGCGCAATAAAGCGAGGTCATTAGTAGATCAAGCTCAACGCCGTTTGAAAGATGTTACTCTAGACTTCGGCAACGAGTTTACTCGCGGCTACCGTCGTCAGATAGAGTCTCTGAGTACGGAGATATTGGATAGTTTAGAGAAAGACGATGAGCGTCGTTTAGATAGGGCGCAGGCGGATTTACAAGATGTGCTGTACGAGTTAAATCGTGAAGTGCGCCTACAGTACGACGAAGAAGACGAAGGCTTTTTCAGCGCCATCCGTAAAACTTTAACCGGAGATAAGGAAGACGATTTACCCTTCGAGACTCGCAGACCATCCTACCGCGACGATTACGGTAGGGGCAATGGTTCGGGCTACCGCGATGATTACCGTAATAATACACCAAGATATGGGGATGATTATCGCGCTCCGAGAGGGGATAATTATTATAACGATCGCAATTCTCGCCCTTCTCGCCCGATAAATGATGACTCCGATTATCAATCCCGTAACCGTTCCAATCGTTCCCGCAATATTCCAAGTCAAAACGATTGGGATGAGGATGATGATGATTGGTTCTAAACAAAAAGTTTAACCGGGTCTAATTTTTCCCTTATCCTATTTTTTGAATAAAAGATGCAACAAGTGATTAATTATTATGAGATATTGGGAGTGCCGAGAACTGCCACCGCCGACGAAATTAAAAAGGCTTTTCGGAAGTTAGCTCGTCAGTATCATCCCGATGTAAATCCAGGGGATAGGTCAGCGGAAGAAAAATTTAAGGACATCAATGAGGCTTACGATGTTCTATCAGATGACCAGAAAAGAGCTGAGTACAATAGAACTCTTTCCGGTTCTAAACGTCCAGGTTTTAAAGTACCGGGCAGGAATAATACATCTGCTAACGGAGTGCGCCCGGAGTTCGATTTATGGAAGTTTAAAGACTTCGAGAGAAGAACTGTAAAACAGCCGAAAGCGGTGACATCTCCCCGCCCCCTGCGGCGCGATGTGGAGGCTAAATTAACTTTACCTTTGGAGAAAGCCTATCAGGGAGGGCGGCAGAGAATAAGATTAGAGGATGGGCGCTCTATAGAGGTGGATATGCCCGCTGGCATGATAGACGGGCAGAAAATAAGATTGAAAGGTCAAGGGTTAGAAGGGGGTGATTTGTATTTGAAAATCACCATCGCCCGTCATCCTTTCTTTAAAATGCAAGGAGCCGATATTTTCTGTCAGATACCCGTTACCCCGAGTGAGGCGATTTTAGGCGGAGCGATAGAAGTACCGACGATTGACGGTTTGGTGAAAATGAACGTACCGAAGGGTTTAAAGAGCGGCCAGAGATTGCGGCTTGCTAATAAGGGTTATCCTACTACTGAAGGGGTAAGGGGCGATCAATTGGTGGAGATGATTATCTTAACTCCTTCCGAACCGAGTCAGGAGGAATTAGAACTCTATCAAAAGATTAGGGAGATAGAAACTTTTAAACCGAGGCAAAATTTAGTATAAAAGCATCACCTAATAAAAGAATTTGGTTGAAACCAAATTTAGCTATGAGGCAGAGAATTAATTCCCTGCCAGTGTGATTAACTTATTGCACTAACTCGGTATTAAATTCGTTAAAACTTCTACGCTTCAAAGTAACAGATTCATTACGGGGTAAGAGGTCAAATACTTTCCGTAAAACATCATCGGCTTTCTCGTAAGGTACGTTACCTATTTCATCGAAAACTACCTTACCCTTTTGATCGAGGATGACCGTTTGGGGGATACCACCGCGATAATAATAACCCGGCTCGTTCGGCTTGTAGGAATAATCATCGATGATAGAATCGACGCTCACGGGAATGATACTCGCTGCCCTACCATAAAATTCCTGAAAACGAGAAACTATGATCGCGTATTGCTTACAATCTTTACTATCATCTAGATAGTAAACCAGTATAGCCGGGGTTTCCCTCTTTAAAGATTCCCCCAAGTCAATACGCGGCGGTACTAAGGAGCCATTACCCGCGTAGACTACGAAAATATTACCATCTAGTCGATCGTCATCGATCGCCGCCAGAGCCGGATAAGTTGACCATAAACTCCAACTGCAGAGAATAGCTAGGGTCAGTAATAGACAAAAATCAATAAACCGCCGATAGTGGGATTTCATGGTAAACATAGTTAAAATATTGACACAAATGATAGTTTAGAGAATATGGTGACACCCGATCGCACTAATTCCCCATCCAATCGATTCACTGATACCTATTATGGCTTGTTAGGGCTACATCCGAGCGCCCAGCCGATCGAGATTCGTCGCGCCTATCGGGAATTAAGCAAACGTTATCACCCCGACACTACCACCCTATCGCCAGAAATAGCGGTGACAAAATTTCAAACTCTCAACGAAGCCTATGCCACCCTGAGTAATCCTGAACGTCGATCGATCTACGATCTACAGATAGGTTATTCTCGTTATAACGTCATTCAGGCTCCGCGAGATATAGAAGCTCGCTCTAAGTATCAATCTAACGCGGCTTATCTGGATGCGAGCGATCGACCCTTATCATCGGGGGAGATATTCGCGCTATTTATTATGGGGTTGACGATCGCTGGATGTTTGTTATTGGCGATTATAATTGCTATGCTCAGAGGAGAAAATACGATGACACTATCTTGCTTGAATCTGTTGCTTTTATGAATTTACCCGATGCCGACACCCCTTTATATAACCATCCCCTGCCTCAATTAGAATGGTGGTTATCCGAATTAGGTTGTGAGCAGAAGCGAGACGATTTACACTGTTGGTTAGTGGAGCGTCCGAATTGGTCGGCGGAAGTTTGTTTAGAAGTGGAAGAATTGACGGTACGCTATATAAAGGCAGCTGATGACGGTAGCGATATACTGCGTGCTTTTAAATATTCCCTCAGTCGCCACGATGTGGAATCAGCCGTATTTTCGGGGCCTTAAGATTATGGATCAAATTCCTACTCTTTA
Source organism: uncultured bacterium (assembly GCA_964623815.1). Classification (GTDB taxonomy): domain Bacteria; phylum Cyanobacteriota; class Cyanobacteriia; order Cyanobacteriales; family Microcystaceae; genus Chroococcopsis. The sequence goes on from CAZUVR010000018.1 coordinate 68,446, forward strand.
TTTTGATGGTGGCTCGCGGGGTAATCCGGGTAAGGCTGCCGGTGCTGCCGTGTTAATCATGCCCGGGGGTGATTCTTATACCGTCACCTGTTATCTACCCTTAGCTACCTGTAATCAAGCCGAGTATACGGGTTTAATCATCGGTTTGGAGAAAGCGCAGGAGTTAGGAGTTACTGCTCTCAATGTTAAGGGAGATAGCCAATTAGTGATCAATCAGATGAAAGGTGCGTGGAAGATTAAAAGCGAGAATCTGGAGGCTCTGGCAGCCCGGGCGCGGGGATTGATTAGAGGTTTTTCTAAGGTCGATTTACAGTGGGTGGCACGTAATGAGAATAAGTTGGCTGATGCGGCGGCTAATCGTTGTATGGATGGTAATTAATAGGTAACGGTAAGGAGTTTTAATATGTTCTGGATTTTTTATTCAATTTAATGATAATTTACCCCATAAAATTAATCCGTTAACTTATCTTGAAAAAAATAATTTAAGTAATTATTACTTAAACAATTTTACTCCGCCTAAGTATTAACCATTCTTAGACCCAATACCCGCCACCAAAGGCTTAAACACCTCCACCAACTCGCGCCGTGCTGTAACCAAACAAGGATAAGACTTACTCTTATAATTTTCCCCCACTCGTAAAGGAAAAATTTCCTCATCGGCTAGAGAGACAAAACAACCCCCCGCCGCCTGAATAATCGGCCATACCCCCGCTATATCCCAGATTTTCGGTGTAGCTTCTACCCCACCCAATACGGAACCATCCGCGACGAGTAAAATATTATAGCTGGCAACCCCAATCATGCGAATTTTACAGGGGAAAGGCTTAGCCAAAACACTCGTACTGCGGGCACAAAGATTAAAAAGATTGTTCTTATCGGGGTTTTCAGGGCTAGTATGAATCGGTATCCCGTTACAATAGGCACCTGTAGGGATATTTAACTCTTCTCTATCCGACCAATAACCGTAATAACTCCTCTGTAAATGGGGGAAATACACAAACCCGAATACTGGAGTACCTTGATAGAGCAATCCTAGAGAAATGCCCCAAATCGGTAGGCCGTGAGCGAAATTAGTCGTACCATCTATAGGATCGATGATCCAGCAGAAATCTTGATTCGGGAAAATATGGATAGTTTCCTCCGTCAATACCCCATGATCGGGAAAAGCTGAGATAATTAGAGATCTTAACTGCCCGTCCGCCCATTTATCGGCCTCCGTTACTAAAGTGCCGTCACTTTTTTTAGTAGCGGTAATCTTACCCGAAAGGGTAACTAATTCGTCTCCCACCGATTTAGTAGCCGTTCGGCAAAATTCAAGAATCTGACTCCAAAAATCCATCTCTTTTCTTGTAATCGGGCTAATTTAGATTAACACATAGGTAAGATAGATGAGACTCGCCAGTAAGATAGAAGCTATCCTGTATCTCAAGGGACAACCCCTGACTATGGGGGAAATCGTCGAGTTAACCGCCTGCGATCGTTCGGAAGTGGAAGAGGCTATCATCGAATTAATGACCGATTACGCCCATCGAGATAGCGCTCTAGAAGTGATCGAAACACCCCTCGGATACAGTTTACAACTGCGAGCGAGCTTTCAAAACCTCATCCAAGAACTCATCCCCGCCGAATTAACCACCGGCACACTGAGAACCTTAGCCGCCATCGCTCTCAAATCTCCCATCTTACAAACTGATTTGATCTTGATGCGGGGCAGTAGCGCTTATCAACAAGTGCAGGAATTAGTCGAGTTAGGCTTTATACGTAAGCGCCGACAGGCAGAGGGACGATCGTACTGGCTTGAAGTTACGGACAAATTTCATCAGTATTTCGAGGTGAACCAGCTAGAAGAATTGACAGACCCTATCGAGTGATAGAATTACCCTTTAATCTGGGTATGCTAAAAGCAAGAATAAATTTTTTACTAAGGAGGGAATTCATCTTTAGAAAAAAGAGCTAACCTAGAGTAAATATCCACTATTTATCGTGGGCAATAACTAATGAATTTTAATCCTAATTTTTACCCCTGGGAAACGGAAAACCTAGAAGAGCAAGGTTTGATGGACTATCTACACGGGCAGAACCCCGAAACTTTAGAGAGGATTGCTCAAGCTGTCAGTCCTGAAGTTAGAGAAATTATATCGCAAAACGTGCAAGGATTGGTAGGGATGTTGCCATCGGAAGAGTTCAACGTTCAGATTACCACCGATCGACAAAATTTAGCCAATCTTCTCGCCTCCGCTATGATGACTGGGTACTTTATCGGGCAGGTAGAGAAACGACACACTTTAGAAAACCTACTAGCTAATACAGACTCTATAGACCTTTAATATCTTAAAAAACTCGGACTGACTCATCTATCACTAGAAAAATAGTGTGAGGACAGTTACCAATCTGTCCTCTAGGGTTGTGGAACGGTTAACCGCCCTTAGAGAAACTTCCCATGACCAAAATAGACAGCAACAATCCTGGAAATAATAAACCGATTAACAAACCAAATTCAGTCAACGTCATAACTTCATCAACACTAGTTTTATCTCTACCCTAAACTAGCGATACGATAAAAGAAGAACATCTTAAGAGATTTTTAATCTATTCATTCATATTACGATAGGTGGCCACCGCCGAGGGGGATATACGATTGAGATACCGGAAAATCCAATATTTAAGAATGGTATCGAGAATAACGGGAAAGGTAGCAATAAAAAGAAAATTAAACTGTCTACTTTCCGGCAGACCAAAGTGACGCGTTAGATTCTCTAAAATTACCTCCCAGCCGTGAGGAGAGTGGAAACCTACAAACATATCAGTAAAAAGAATGATCAAAAAAGCTTTAGCTGAATCGCTCAGATTGTAGAGGATGCCATCCATAAAAGATTTAACTATCGCTATCTCCCGACGACTACAAACGATGACTATCCCGAAAGCAACCAGTGATAGGAAATCGGCAAAAATATTAGATATTGCGTTCAAGCCCCTACGCCTATATTCTTCTTTTAATTCTTTAGCTTTCTCTTGCAGTTGTTCTTCTACTTCTTCCTGGGATAGTTTGGGGCTTAAGCCTATCATACTGCGATAACGCAAAGATTCTTCGTGTTGTTTTAATTCTTCAAGAGCTTCTTTTTCTAAATCTTGATTGATAAAAACGAACTGATTATGCTTGTCGAAATATCTGTTAACTATAGGGCTGATTAAAAAGGTTTTGGAAATTTGCTGAGTCAGTAAAGGGACGATGATTAACAGAAGGATGAATTTAATCGAAACTGCGGTACGATACCGGGAAGTCCGGAACTTTCTTAAAACAGCTTCTTCCGTTTCTTCCGATTGCGGGTCGATTTCCTGTTTGATGCGATTGAGCGTATTCAGGAAGGAACGGGGAAGAACTCCAGATTTACGAGATGCGGATTCATTCTTATTAACTTTAACTTCATCTTCTTCCAATTTTCCCACTTGTAAAAACGAACGGGTTGGGGCGGCGGGTTTAAGTTGTTTGTGGCCGGCCACACTACCAGAATTAGCCGTAGGTGGTAAGTTTAATAATTCTGGTTCGGGGATTTCGTATTTACTAACGATGCGATCGATTATGTTCAATTTCTCCACCGTCAGATCACTATTTAAACTGGCTACGAGGGGATGATTGGGTCGAAAGGTGTTGGTAATGCTGCGACTGAGTTTGAATTCCGTTAAACGAAGTCTGATAGTTTGTAAATATCCCCGCACTTCCGACCGAAAATAGTTATTGACTCCATCGTTATAATTCGCCCCATTAATTGAAACTTTCTGTCCTTTAAAGTGCTTATCTTCTATATCCTTAATTTTAATCGCCGCCCGATAAGCTTCATCTAAAGATCTCTGTGGAGTCGTCAATAACCATTGATGGGGAATTTGGAATATTTTATTAAGATTCATGGCAAGAGTTCGCGCATTAGACCTGAAAAATAGCTGATGATGTTTGAGCCAATACAGGCTATATTAACAAAAACATACGGGCTGACGGTAAAGATTAATTATACTAAATCCTGTTTTCAAAGACCACTTATAGAGAGAGTGGTTAGTGGCGAGTAGCGAGTAACTAGAGCCACTAGTCACTAGCCACTGGTCACTTCTAGTGTAAAGAAGGGTATGATAAGCAGATTTAGTATTATTACTCCTTGCGTCTGCCGAACCATTGGTAACGATTATCGCGGATTTGTTCGTAAGTACGATCGCCTAACCATTTCGCCCCGGGTAAACTACGATAAGCGGCGATAAAAGCTTCTCCGAGGGGTAATAAGCGGATGATTTCCTCTCCTGCTTCGCTACCCTGCCATCGGTGGGCGGGATTATCGGCCTCGATAAGCATCATGCCCATCTCACAATCGGACGGGGTGACGTTAAATTTTGCTAGGGTCTCGCCGTCTTGCATCGGGATATAGTGGAAGAGTTGACCGCGATCGAATGTTTCTAACAATTCCTTAAATCCAGTGCAGAGATTACAACAACTATCGTAGATAACATAATAAGTCATAATATTTAAAGCGATACGGCGATCGTTGTGCCCTATTTTTATTAAACTGCGATCTTCATTCTAAACCCGAGGCGCGGAACCCTGTAGGACTCTATCGCCAGGATAATCATAGATTAATTGATTGACAAATTCAAGTTTTAATGATAAGAAAACCAAGAAATAGTTGCTTTTGAGTGTACAATCATGGATAAAAAAGCTTTAGGGAGAGAAGTTATTTGGGGGGCGTTAAATCGATCGATAAAATTTGCCTGATTCTACTGATGGGTTTCTTAATTTCTTGTGGAAGTCCTCAAGCGCATCAGCAAGGGGAAAAATCTGCTCCGCCAGAGGTCGCTAAAAGTCCTCTACGCTATAAGACCTATGACTTATCCAATAGTACTGTTCATACCCTGGTGATTCCTAAAAATTCAGGCTATGGGGTTCAGGTAGCGTCGATGACGGGGGTTAATAACTTAAATATTTTTGCCGATAAATATGATGCCATAGCGATTATCAACGGGGGTTTTTTCGACGCTGCTAACGGCAAAACTACCTCCTATATTATCGAGGACGGTAAAACCGTGGGCGATCCGAAACTTAATCCGAGGTTGATGAATAATCGGGATTTAGCGCCCTATCTAAACCAGATTTTCAACCGTAGCGAGTTCAGAACTTATCTCTGTGGAGAGGTAAGAGAATATGCGATCGCCCCACATAATGAGTCGGTTCCTGCTGGTTGTAAATTGCTCGATGCTCTGGGAGCCGGGCCGCGCTTACTGACGGATATAACGGCGGAAACAGAGGGCTTTTTTAGAAGAGAAGCGAAAAGAATAGTACGCGATCCGATAGGGGTAGAAATGCCTAACGCCCGAAGCGCGATCGGTATTACTGCCGGGGGAGATTTAATATTAGTAATGGTGGCGCAGAAGCCCGATTCCTTGCCGAATTCGGGTTTATCCCTACCGGAGCTGGCGGATTTCTTGAGAAGTTTGGGGGTTAAGGAAGCTCTTAACTTAGATGGTGGTAGTTCCTCATCTTTTTATTTTGATGGAAGAACTTATTATGGCAAATTAGATAAGGATGGTCAGCCAATTAAGCGATCGGTTAAGTCTGTTTTGATTGTTGAGAAACAGTAGGAAAGGAGCCTTGAAAGTTTCTGGCTATATCTCCCGTAAGATAATTATACAAAAACTAGATTTATTATATTTTCTGACACCACATATTATACATACCGATAAAAGTATTCGGGTAAGCTTCCTCAAATTGATTCCAACAGTTTAGATCGTTGAGATAGAAATCATCAGGGAACATTTTTTGATAGTCGGACTTTGTTTGAGGACTCAGACTAGAGAATCCGAGGAATCGTAAACCAAACCGAGCGAGTAAATCTTGAATTTCGGGAATTGTAAAACAATGTTCGTTAACATGAAATATAAGATCTCGACAGTTACTGAGGCTATAAAAATCGTATTGACTGGTCATAAATCGGGCGAAAGATTGCTGAGAATCAATAATTTCTTGACGACAGCGTTTAATATCTTCAGCGGTATTTTGATAAGCGCGATCGGCGATAAACTGGCGTGTCTTCGTGATGAAGTATCTAGCCCTCGCGCTATAGAGGGCGATCGAGAGCAATCCTTCCGGAAGGAGCAAATCGACTAAAACCCGGACACCCTCAATCGGATTATCAAGATGATGCAGAACTCCAGAAGAAAAAATCAAGGGAAATCGGCGGGATAAAGTTCCGAGGCCGAGAATATCCCCCTGTTTAAAACTAATTTGCCCCACGTTTAATTCTTTCGCCATACGGGAGGCGTAAGCGAGGCTGGTTAAACTGAGATCGATCGCCAGAACATTTGCATTTTTCAGGTTAATAGCGGCGTAGATCGCTTCTGCCCCGGTTCCACAGCCAGCCGAAAGGATCTCTAAAGAAATATCAAGCCATTTTTCGGGGGGATTAAAGTACGGCAACGAGCTTTTTAAAAAAGTAGATAAGGGGGCCGCGGTTAGGGCGGAAATTCCCAGCCAACGGGGATAGGGATTCTCTTCGTACTGGCTTTGAACTGCAAGAGAAACTGTGTTTTCTATCGGGGTAATCCTTTCTATTTTTTGTTTTAAAGCCCGTTCCTCAAAATAGTTATTCACCTCTCGCTTCCAAAGAATGCAGGTTTCTCGTGACCACGATTTTCGATCGAGCGCATCCAGTTTCACAATATTATTTAATTCATATAAAGGTTTATATAGAGCGAAAACTGCGAGGTTAATTTCGATATTTTCTACATCGGAAGGCTCGGAAGTTTCTAAAATATCTTGTAAATTTGCTATGGCTTCTTTTTCCCAATCACTTTCAATGAAAATAAATTCGTTATTAAAACACTGAAGGGCTAAGCTACTGATAAAACTACAGGTAAATGATTGCCCATCTTCACAATCACCGGGTTCGATCGCCTCCAATAAAATTCGCTTTCTACACTCGGTTAAAATTCTTTCAAAGGTTAAATCGGCGATCAGCGTGTCTCGCAAAAGATGGGGTAATAGGGGATGGCGGCTTAGAGATAAATAAGTTTCACGGGGAGATTCCTCAATCGAAGCGGCTATCTCTTGAAAATTCGGATCGAGTTTCACTATACTTATCGTCGCCGTTGCTAGATTCTGTCGATTAACTCCAGGTGTTTCAAAGCATTGTAGAAGATAAGCAATTTTTCCATCGTCGGCTCGGTTAAAGTAAATGTTTCGTAAAATAATCGCCAACCAGATTCGATATTGTATGTTATCTGGTTCGATGGAGAGGGAGGTGAGGGCGTGAGTATAACCCTCCAGAAAATAGCCTGATTCTGATAAAGAGCGAGCTAAGCCATTATGCACCCTACCGGAGTTAGGATCTACACGAAGGGCTTCTTGATAATAAAAGATAGATTCGGTGAATTCTCCCCGATCGGTTAATAGCGTACCCAAATAATAATAAATCTCCGAAGATTGTTCTTGTTCGAGTAATTTTCGATAAATAATTTCTGCGGGGGAAAGATAGCCGCTCGATTGATAAGTTAGAGCCTCGCGGAGTAATACATCTCTTAATTCTCCCCACCAAATTTCCCAGTCTTCTAGAGTCGCCTCTAATAAAACCGAGAGCCAAAAATTCTCAGCGTCTTCTTCTTTTCCGTCCAGCAGAAGAGCTAATCCCAAATACCAATAATTTTCTCGTTCTTCGGGAAACTGTTCGATTGCTTGTTGATAGATGCCGATCGCCGATTCGTACCGTCCTTGACGGAAATACTGGTAGGCTCGATTTTGAAGTTCGTCCATCGCGCTCTAAGAGAAATTTTTGCCTATAGCTATCTTTCAGTTTACTATTGCTGTTCTCTTTACGCCCTGGATGATT
>CAZUVR010000019.1:0-73740 GCA_964623815.1 uncultured bacterium
AGGTATAAAACTAATTGGCTCGCTAGGAAACCATAAATTACTAAAAATTTTGATACTAGGTTATTTTAACAGTCATGGGATTAATGTGAGCAGTGTGTAAAAACGAAATCTAGATAACGATACTTAAACATTTTATAGTCCATTTAGGGGCTAAAAACCTTTCTAGACAAGGAAAAGAGGTAGATGACCTAAAAACGTCTGAAACCTCTATGGATAATAGATTCATACCTATTCGATCCCAAAGCCTTTCTCACTTTGGTTGGTTTTGAAGTCATTTTCGCATTAATTTTTGTCTAATTCCCGATAACTAATATTTTTAAAATAAAACTATTTTATAAACAATACCAGCAGATTTAGTCCCATAATTTTAGCCTGTTTATAATTCAGGAACTTGAATTTGATCTACGGGTTTAGCGTATACTCGATCGATCATCGTATGCTGAATTACCTACCCAATTGGCAATTTGGATAGAGGGAATGTTGGCTTCTCTACATAAGCTACAAAAGGTGTGCCTTGTTTGATAGGGATTACGGTACTCTATATCGGCTATAGATTTAAGGATGGCTTTCCACGCTCTATTAGTGAAATTATGCCAGTCAATATATTTCCCTTTAGGGCTCGGAAATACGAGTGATTCACCAGTGTGATCATCAGGGCGGATGGATTCCAATAGGTTGCTAAGTTTACTGTTGAGAGGGAATTTCCTTGATTTCTGAGTTTTCAGCCCTTCTTTTATAACGAGGCTCTTGCCGTCGTATATCAAGGCTTGCTCGAAGATAATAAAGTTGTTGTGAACCTGTTTCCACTGTAAGGCTAATGCTTCAGAAGGTCTGCACCTAGTAAAGAAAAGGAACTCCACTAAAGAAGCATAGTATTTGTAATAACAATTTCTTTTAAAAGCCTCAATAATCCGATCGCGCTGTTCTCTGGTAAAAGGGTTAATTTCTTCCTCTTCCGTACCTCTCTTTTTAACTTTTACTTCGGCAGCGCTCCCTTCAAAAGGGTTGCTATCGAGTAACCCTGATTTTTTTGCCCATTTACAACAGGCGGCAAGGTGCATGAGAACCCTTTTGGCAGAATTAGCCGGAACGTTAGCGTTGAGCCAGTCAAAAATGGCTTGGGAATCGCTGGGTAATCGATAAGGGCATCGATTGAGGTGGTTGGCAACCCATCCGTACATCCTGATAGTTGCGGGGGATTTACCCGAAGACCGGGCATCGGTGTAAAGTTTCCAGAATTCTGGAAGTTCCCGTAACGCAACGGACACGGGAGCGGTCGCAACGTCGGGGTTCAAGACGGTACTCGGTTTGTATTTAGCGAGACTTTTGGGGTTGAATTCCCCGTAAGCAACATCCCTTTCCACCTCTAAAGCTTTATCCATCGCTAATTTACGGTTGTAGGGATTATCACGCCCGTCCGGTGGATAGATAGAATCGCTTACCTTGAAAGGAGAAGACGAGCTGTAGACGAGCGTGGCTATTTCTAATTACGACACTTCCGCTTCTGGATTTTTTACCGTTTCGTGAATACATGAGAGTACCGGGTAGAGCATCAGTTCTATTATCAGCATATCTCGCCATCTCAATTTTTATCTCAATCTTTATCTCAATCTGCGCTCTAAAGTGACCTAACAATGACCGAAAAGAACTAACCGCACCGACACTAGATTCTAAAACGCAAGTCCCGAAAGCGTTACGGAAAGCCGAAAGAGGCGGAAAAAGGGAAAGCTGGTGATGGGATTTGAACCCGCGACCGGCTGATTACAAATCAGCTGCTCTACCACTGAGCTACACCAGCGAAGCGCATTAGCTATCATAGCACTAACAAGCCAATCTTACCAAGATATTTTATTAAAATCCGAAAATTGCCCGAGAATTTGTCAAGAGGCTAACATATAGCCGCCCCGAGCAGTGAAGGGAAGGAGCAAAAACTTGTAACCTAGATATAGAGATAAGAGCCAACTACGGGGAGACAGAAGAGAATGTTAGAAGCGTATCACAAACACGTAGAAGAAAGAGCAAAACTGGGTATTCCTCCGTTACCCTTGAGTGCCCAACAGACATCCGAATTGTGCGAGATGTTAAAAAACCCTCCGGAAGAACTTAAGGGAGAATTGATGCTGTTACTCAGAGATAGAGTACCACCTGGAGTAGACGAAGCCGCCTATGTAAAAGCCGGATTCCTTACCGCCATAGCCAAGGGAGAAATTACCTCACCCGTTATATCTCCCCAAGGCGCAGTTAGCTTATTAGGCACTATGGTAGGCGGATACAATGTACAATCCCTGATTAGTCTACTCAAATCTAGAGATACCAATATTGCGGCAACGGCAGCATCTGCCCTGAGTAAGACACTGCTAGTATTCGACGCTTTTAACGAAGTTTTAGAACTTTCGGAGACCAACCCCTACGCCAAAAGTGTTATCGATGCCTGGGCTAACGGCGAGTGGTTCATCAATAAACCCAAACTCCCCAAAGAAATCAAAGTGACGGTGTTTAAAGTGCCTGGGGAAACCAACACCGATGATCTATCTCCTGCACCTCACGCCACCACTCGCCCCGATATTCCCCTCCACGCTCTGGTAATGTTAGAAACCCGTCAACCTGGTTCTATAGAAACTATTGCCCAATTGAAGAAAAAAGGGCATCCTGTAGCTTATGTGGGGGATGTGGTAGGTACTGGCTCATCGCGTAAATCGGCTATCAACTCTGTACTCTGGCATATAGGAAACGATATTCCCTATGTACCCAATAAGCGATCGGGCGGTTATATACTGGGGGGTAAAATCGCCCCCATCTTCTTCAATACCGCCGAGGACTCGGGCGCGTTACCCATCGAGTGCGATGTCAGCACGATGAATACCGGCGATGTCATTACCATCTATCCCTATGAGGGCAAAATTACCAATGAAGCGGGCGAAACCATCTCTACCTTCACCCTCAAACCGGATACTATCCTTGATGAAGTACGGGCGGGCGGGCGTATACCCTTACTTATAGGACGTAGTTTAACCGATCGCACCCGTCAGGCTCTAGGATTAGAACCGACGACCTTATTCGTGCGCCCACAAATACCAGCCGATACAGGGAAAGGCTTCACCCTGGCTCAGAAAATGGTGGGTAAAGCCTGCAGCCTGCCGGGAGTACGCCCTGGTACATCCTGCGAACCGCTCATGACTACCGTAGGCTCCCAGGATACCACCGGCCCGATGACGCGAGATGAATTAAAAGAATTAGCCTGTCTCGGTTTCAGCGCCGATTTAGTCATGCAGAGTTTCTGTCACACGGCGGCTTACCCCAAACCGGTAGATATTAAAACTCACCTCCAATTACCCGACTTTTTCTCTACTCGGGGCGGTGTCGCCCTGCGCCCAGGTGATGGCATCATTCACTCGTGGCTCAATCGAATGTTATTACCAGATACTGTAGGCACCGGTGGCGATTCTCATACCCGTTTCCCCCTGGGTATTTCCTTCCCCGCCGGTTCGGGTTTGGTGGCTTTTGCCGCAGCTTTGGGTGTGATGCCCCTCGATATGCCCGAATCGGTTCTGGTGCGCTTCACCGGTGAGTTACAACCCGGCGTGACTCTCCGGGATATTGTGAACGCTATCCCCTACGTGGCGATGCAGGAGGGCAAATTAACGGTAGAGAAACAGAATAAAAAGAATGTATTCAACGGGCGCATTATGGAGATGGAAGGTCTGCCAGATCTAAAATTAGAGCAGGCTTTCGAGTTAACCGATGCCACTGCTGAAAGATCCTGCGCTGGCTCTACGATTAAGTTAAGCAAGGAAACCGTCGCCGAGTATCTCCGATCAAATATCGCTCTGCTAAAAAATATGGTGGCTCGCGGTTATCAAGATGGGCGTACCATCATGCGCCGCGTCGCTAAGATGGAACAGTGGCTGGCCAACCCCGAATTAATGAGCGCCGATGCCGATGCTGAATATGCCGACATCATCGAAGTGAATCTCAGCGAAATCAAAGAACCGATCGTCGCCGCCCCTAATGACCCTGATAATATTAAATTGATGTCCGAGTGCGCCGGTGACAGAATTGATGAGGTATTCATCGGCTCCTGTATGACCAATATCGGCCACTATCGAGCTGCCGCTAAGATTCTAGAGGGTGCGGGAGTCTCTAAAGCTCGTCTTTGGATATGCCCGCCGACGCGGATGGATGAAAAGCAGTTACGCGAAGAGGGGATGTATGGCATTTTCGCTGCGGCTGGTGCCCGTACCGAGATGCCAGGCTGCTCTCTCTGTATGGGTAATCAAGCCCGCGTAGAAGATGGGGCTACGGTATTCTCCACCTCTACCCGTAATTTCAATAACCGTATGGGTAAGGATGCCCGGGTTTATCTCGGCTCAGCTGAATTAGCCGCCGTCTGCGCCCTACTCGGTAAGATACCCACCGTAGAAGAGTATATGGCGATCGTCAACGAAAAAATCGACCCCTTCGCCGCCGATTTATATCGTTATCTCAACTTCGATCAAATCAGCGGTTTTGAAGACGAAGGGCGGGTGATTCCCCTAGAAGAAATGCCCCGCATCGAGGACATTTTAGGGATGCCTAGATAGGAGTGAGGTTAGATCGGTGAGGAGTGAGTTTGATTAAAAGCACTCTCTTTTCTCACTTCTCTTGCCTCACTTCTCTTAATGAGTTTTCCCGTTACTGCCATTATTATCGTTTACCGAGATACGTTCATCGATCGGTACATAAGGCATATCGTGGAGGCCCGTATATACTTGAGTGGGTCTGTAAATACGATTCGCAGTTAATTGTTCTTTCCAGTGAGCCAACCAACCAGCCACACGGGCGATAGCAAAAATGGGGGTGAATAAATCAGTGGGTATGGCTAACTTTCTGTATAGTAAACCCGAGTAGAAATCTACGTTAGCGTAAATTCCTTTCGCCCCATATTTTTCCTCTACCACCTGTTCTAACTCTAAGGCAATATCATAGTATTCATCCGACCCGAGTTCAGAAAACAATTGTTCTGCTAACTGTTGTAGTATGATGGCGCGGGGGTCTTTGACCTTATATACTCGGTGTCCGAAACCCATGATTTTCTCTTTATTTTCTACACACTTTTCTACATAGCGCCGCACGTTTTTCACCGAGCCTATTTCTTCAAGCATCAATAGTACTTCTTCATTGGCCCCACCGTGTAGAGGGCCTGCTAAAGTACCTACGGCGGATGCTACCACTGCATAGGGATCAGTTAAAGTAGAAGCTGTTACCCTGGCGCTGAATGTAGAAGCATTCATTGTATGTTCGGCGTGAAGGATGAGACAGACATCGAAAATTTTAGCCGCTAGAGGTTTAGGTTTACGCTCCGTTAGCATATAGAGGAAATTCGTAGCATAATCTAAATCATCATTAGGCTGAACAGGATCGTTTCCCTTCCGCATTAACTGAAAAGCCGCCACCATCGTCGGTATTTTGGCTAATAGACGAACTACCGCTTGGCGAATGTAGCTCGGATCATCTAAGGCACGACGGGAGTAAAATAAACCTAGGGCAGCGGCCGAGGTTTGGAGAGCGTCCATTGGATGCCCACCATCGGGAAAACACTTCATCATATCCCGAATACTGTATTTAATCCGGCGATGATAACGAATTTCTGTCTCGAATTCTTCTAATTGTTCTCTAGTGGGTAATTCTCCCCAAATTAATAGATAGGCTGTTTCGAGAAAAGTACACTTTTCGGCTAACTCTTCGATCCGAATCCCGCGATATTCCAGGATTCCTTTTTGCCCATCTACGTAGCTGATGCTCGATTGGGCCGCAGGGATGCCTTCTAAACCCGGCCGATATTCACAAACTGTCATAGGTTTACCTGTAAGGTGGCAATAATAGAGACAAGGGATATGATCTTGATTCTAAGTTTTGATAACACCGTTGATTTTACTAAAATCTTTCAACTTCTTCTAGCCTAAAGTAACCATTTCGGTGATATTAATAAAAATAATTGGCTTTTTCCTAAAAGACTTTCTCGATCGCTCAGGTTAAGACCTATTATTCCTGCTTTCTTAAGAATCAATTTTTCTTCTGTTCTCCCCCACACCAACAGTTCGGCCCATTTGCTCAAGTCGGGTTCGTGTCCTACCAGAGCCAAGCGGCTATCGTCATTATAATCTCTCCACTGGCCTAACCATTGTAACCATTTCTGAATTTCTCCCTCGGGGCGCAATGGCTCAAATTCTTCCACTACAGTTGTTAAACCTGATTTTAGTAGTATTTCGGCTGTTTGTTTGGCCCTGAGGAATGGAGATGTTAGAACTAGGTCAAACTTAATCTCTTTTTCTTTGAGTTGTTGGGCAACTTTAGCGGTTTTTTTCTCCCCCTCGCCTGTTAAGGGGCGCTCGTCATCATTGCTATATTCCCCTCTTTCTCCTGCTAGTCCATGTCTGATTAAATAGAGTTCCATTTAGGTGTGAATTACTTTATCGTCAGGGTTAACTAATTGGCTCAGTTTCTGCTTGATTTGATGGTCGAAGGCTTCCCATTTTAATCGGGCGTATTCGCTATTATTATTGAAGCCTCCTAGGAAGCCGATCGGAATTTCAAATCCTCCCGCCATATAACGGCCTCCGCCGAAGTATCTACCTTGATTATCTTTGCCGAAGGCTTCTTTAATAAACTCATCTGGATCTAAGGTGATCTTACTCGTTCTTAAAGACCCTACTACTATTTCTAGGTCATTATCTTCGTCGTGAACTATCCCATAAACCACAGCGGTATGTACGTTTTCTTCTGTTACTAGAAAATCGGCTGCTTGAGGGATGGCATCTCGATCGTCGTACCTTAAATATCCAACACCTGAGATAGAAAAGCTATTTTTTATTAGTCGATTTTTCAGTGACTTTTCTATCACGTCCATAACCCGACGTGAACGTGAAGATTGTAGTATGGCGTTTAACAATCCTGCATCATAATAACGGCTTAAAAATGCAGCCGCCATATAATCGGATTCTTGAGCCTGCATCAATCCGTTAGTATCTGCTCGTAAGCCGTGCATCAAAGCCGTGGCACATTTTACGTGTAGGTTATCGCTATTATTTAACTCTAATAATCCCCCTTGAATATACTGGCTTAGTATAGTTGCCGTAGCTCTAATTTGTGGTCTGATGTCTACAAATTCTGCACATAGATCCCCCTGTTTCGCATGATGGTCGATAACAACGACTATGGGTATCTGCGCGGATTTTATCAGGTGCATCAATTGTATATTGGTACCCTGGCTATCTAATAGAACACAACCTTTATAAATGGAAATATCTCTTTCTTTTAAAGATTGTACACCCCATTTAATAGCCGGTAAACCGGTTATTTTCACCAGAGCGATATTCTCTTGATGGGAGAGAGTGCCGCTGTAGACAATATCACAGGATATATCGTATTGCTCAGCGATTAATTTGTAAGCCCAAGCGCTCGATAGAGCATCTGGATCGGGAAAATCTTGAATTAGAACGATCTGATGATCACCACGATGATTTTCTAATGTTTGTTGTAATTTTTTAACTAAGCCGGAGAGGAACGAAAACGGTTCTCTAGAAAGGGTAATGGCAACTCCGGAGGAGCCATTTAGAGATTCTAGATTACCGCTAGAATTTAGAGGAGCAATGTCAGCACTCATCGTATATGGGTTTGCTATTATTTATGAGTTAGCAATAAAGGAATATGAATAATCAATTGTACGTGATCGATTGAGTTTAGTAATCGGCATTTAGAATTGATTGAGGGGCTCGATCTGTATCTTCATCTCTATCCCCATGATAACTCAATCTTTGGATTAGTATAGACTAAGGACGTAGATAAGCTAGAATGTTAGGAAACTTGAGCCTAAAATCATTTTTGGGAAGAGTCTGTTTATATGGGTACGATCGTCAATAAAGTTTCATCTGCCGCCGTCGGGGAGGATATGACCTTATCCGGTGCCCCCGACGAACGACAACTAGAAAATATCAAAACCCATCTAGACCTAATCATGACCGCCCTGGAATCCTTGACTAAAATCACTTCCGAATCGATGCTACAGGCGGCTGAGGAATTAAACTTACAGGATATTATCAGCGATCGGGTTGCCCTGTGGCGCTTGCGGCAGTCGAACCCGGGAAGAAAAAGCTCTGGTGGCAGGAAAAAACTCGATGTAGAGGAAGCCCGTTCATTAGTCTTGATCACCTGCCATCTCGCCAAACAACGAGCAGAATTGATCCGCCGCGCCGTCATATTACTAGAACAGGTGACGAGTCAGAACCAGGAACCACATCGCACCGCCCTACTTGGCGATTACCTCGATAGTTTCACCAATACCTATCAAGAGAGAATGGAAGATGGAGAAACAATCTCTTCACCGAAATTGACACAACTAGCATTTAAACTTTTAATCGATCTACTTTTCTATAGTAGCCCTCAAGGTCATCGTCGTCTCTGGCTCGCCCTCTTGCAATCCTAATATCTCGCCATGCCTAACACTCTTATCCGTCGTTACACACCTCCTACCTGTACCCTGGAAATTTGGGGGCAAATATCACCTCTATCGGTTTGGGCGGGTAAAAACATCCTCAATAACCTAAAATTTCAATTACGGCTCGACGATCCGAGATTGTTGGAAAATGAACAGATGCTGATCAGAGGCGATCGAACCCAATTACAATTACTGAAGGAAGTGGTGGGTAATTACGTTCAGAATCTGCTGAAAACATCGGCCGAAGAATTATCCCTTTCCCTAACCCTCAACTCTTATCCCCTTAGCAGCCCGAATAATATCCCATCTTTGCCCTCGCTACAGCCGAAAGGATTGGTCAATCACGAATTATTTCTAGGCGGGTTAACCACTGACAACGGCGGCGACGTAATTAATCTAACCACATCTCAACTATTCGATCTCGCTAACGCCCTAGAAGAATACGAGGCGGAAATCGATGTCATCCCAGAAATCACCAGAAAACAAATCCGTAAACAGACTTTAACTTGGGCGGGAATCGCCGCCGGTACCCTCATTGCCCTCGGTGCTGGAGCTTGGGGAGTAAAAATGTATCAAGACACTAATCGAGAAGTTGCCAGCACGCCGCCCCCGGTAACACAGAATAAACCTAAAGAGGCACTCCCTTCCGTACCCCTGCCCCCTACTGGCGTACCAGCCCCATCACCCACCATACCCACTACCCTAGATCAACAAACACCCTTACCCAATCCGGGCGAGGTGAAAAGCGCCACCGCCCCGAGCCGTTTAAATACGGTGCCCTTAGTAGTACCGCCCCGCCCCAATTTGCCGCCTCCGCCGTCTCTGGCCAATGTCACCCCGAATAATACGGCTATCGTCATCACCCCGGAAACCTCCTCGAAAAGCCCAATAGTCGCAACACCAGCCCCAACTACTGACAAACCTGGTGCCGTCGCCACCCTGCCACCTCAGATTATGAACCCCACACCAGCAAGCCCCAATCTTCCAGCCTTACCGCCTTTAAGCCGCGAAGATAAAGCCCCCGCCGAGGCTCCGAAGATGAATCGGGTTAACACCCAGGCCAAGGCTCCCCCATCGAGTAATTTATTAGATACCATCCCACAAGTAGCAGAAACAAGGGAATACTTTAAAGCCCGCTGGCAACCCCCAGAAAGCTTGAAACAGACTTTAGAGTACCGTTTGATCCTAAATCAGGACGGTTCCTTAAAACAGATCCTGCCCCTAGGACAGGCGGCGAAAATCTATCTCGATCGTACCAATATGCCCCTACTGAATGAGCCTTTCGTGTCGCCTTTAGAAGTGGCTGGTAATCCGCAATTACGTTTAGTATTAAGCCCCGATGGTACAGTGAGAACTTTTATGGAAGAACCTTAGAGAGAAAAGAGGAGTCAAGAGCCAGGTAAAGAAGGGAAAAAATTGCTCTCACCGCTCTTTTCTCCCTTCTTATCTCTCATTTCTCCTGGCTATTTTATGAAAGTAAATTTGCCGTTCTTTCCGTCTGGTTCCATCTTTACCTGAGCAACATAAAACTGATTTTGAATAATTTCCCCTTCTGGAGTAAAAGCAATACTACCTAAAGGAGTTTCATACTTACCGCTAAGTATTTCTTGATTTAACTGTTGCCTCAACTGTTCTAAACTTAAACCGCTGATTTTATTCTTATCATCCACTCTCTTTAAAGCCTCCACGAAGACTTGAATACCCGTAAAAGCTTGGGCTGTAAATTGCGGTGGGTCTATTTGTTTTTGCGCTTTATAAGCTTCTTTAAAAGCATTATTTATCGGTGTATCTAACTCGGGGCTATAAGCTTGGGCGATTAAAACACCATCGCATTTAGCCTGACAGACGGGAAAAAGATTAGATGTATTTAAACCGTTACCACCGATGATTAATCCTTTATATCCTAACTCTCTTAATTGTTTGACCAGATTACCGCCATCGGCTGCCAAACCGGAAATAATTACTAAGTCTGGTTTAGCGTTAATACCTGCTGTAGCCTGATTTTGAAAATCCGTGTCGGTGGTTTGAAACTTCTGCACCGTAACCGTCTCTAAGTTTAAATCTTTAACGGTTTGCTGGAAAGTTTCCGTTTCCGATTTACTGAAAGCATCGTTTTGAGCGTAAAAAATAGCGACTTTTTTAATGTTCGGATCGATCTTTAACGCTGCCTTAACAGCGTTGGGGGCAACTATACTCACGGGCGCGGAAACCCTACTGACAAACTCGCCGATTTGAGGCACACCTTTAGCCGTATTAGAAGGGCCAATAACTGGAACTTTAGCACGATCGGCTATGGGGTCGGCGGCGAAGGCTTGCTGAGATAAAGATGGCCCTAAAATTCCCACCACTTTATCCTGAGTTATTAAAGTATTAAAAGCGTTAATCGCCCCCTGTTCATCGCCCCCCACATCTTGTAAGACGACTTTAATCGGAGTACCGTTAACGCCGCCTTTATCGTTAAAATATTTCTCGGCTAATTTCACCCCCACTACCTGCTCCTGTCCTAATAAAGCCACGTTGCTAGTTTGGGCTAGACCAGCACCGATCGGGATACTATTAGCAGTATTGGCAGTATTATTGGCGGGGGCCGTAGTTTGTTGATTATTACCGCCAGAATTACAGGCGACTACCAGAGAAAAAGTTACCAGAGAAAGTAATAAGGGTATCAATAAACGTTTGTAAATCATCTGAGATTAAGCGCTGAAAACGATGAGACAAGCTTATCAGTAAAGCGGTTATTTTAAGAAGCTTTCACGGCGGAAATCTTCCAAAAAGGTATCGTCTGCCCGGGATTAATCGTCACCCCTTCCACACCATTTTGAGTGAACACATAATCTTTCGTCTGCCACAGGGGAATATAGGGCACATTCTCGGCAAGGATGTCTTGAATCTCCCCGAAAATTTGTTTACGCTTCACTGGATTCTGTTCTTGACGTTCCGCGTCTATTAACTGGTTAACCCGATCGCTATAATAAAAAGACCCCTGACTCTGTGCCCCTCCCTCTTCACACCCTTTCTCGTTTGAACCTTTGGCGCAGGAGAGAAAGGGGTAGATATAATTATCCGCGTCGAGAAAATCTGGATACCAATTCGATAGGGCGGTTGTATACAAACCCCGACTCACGTTTCTAAAAAAAGCGGCCGAGAGGATACTATTCGGCTCGAAAGTGAGTAGGCCATCTAAATCTCTTTTCGCCAAAGCCTTCATCACCGCCGCCACCGTCGAGGAGGTAATCGAACCCGAAGAGTGCCATATTTCCACCACCCCTGGATTATCGGGGGTGAATCCCGCCTGTTTTAATAATTCTTTGGCTTTTTCTACGTTCCTAGCTCCGTAACGCTCTTTGAATACTGGTTGCGATTCGGCGAAGGTAGTAGGAATCAAACTGTATAAAGGTACTCCCTGACCTTGTAAGATTCTGTCATTTAATAAGTCTCGATCGATCAAAGCTGCTATAGCTTGACGCACCAAAGGATTCTTCACGGGTTCGCTGTTAAAATTCAAAGTCATAAAATGAACCGCGCTACCTTCTCCCTCCACCAGTTGAAATTTTCTCTCACTGGCTTCTTTCTGGAGTTTTTTCACCTGCGGCGCTTGTAAACTCTGATAGGCAATATCTACCGCCCCGGTGCGGAAGGCGTTGAACAGGTTCGCTGGGTTTGACTGATAAATCTGTATATCTATGTACCGCGTCTTCGCCTTTTCCCCCCAATAATCCTCGAATCTTTCCAGTCCGTAAGCATCACTGGTAACTTTTGTCAACTTATAGGGCCCCGTGCCCACCAGTTGATCCGGCTTGAATTTATCTCCCCCGATTTCGTAGGCTTTAGGGGATACGGCACAGGCTCCGGGATAGGCAAGTAGGGAAGCAAAGGCGGCGAAAGGTTTTTTGAGGCCGATGGTGAGTTCGTATTCTCCCGTCACTTCGATGCGATCGATCGTGTCTGCCAAGAGAAATGAAGGCTCGCCACCGTTTTTAATGAAGCGGTTTAGGGAAAAAGCCATCGCCTGGGCGTTAAAAGGTGTACCGTCTTGAAACTTTACCCCCTGGCGCACTGGGATAGTATAAACTAAACCGTCGGCGCTGACTTGTGGCAGAGCCGATGCTAGCAGGGGTACGAGGGTGGTGCTGCTCGGGGCGTAAGTATAAAGAGTCTCTCCGAGATTATAGATGAGGAATAGTCCCGCTAATTCGTAACTATCGGCGGGGTCGAGGGTTCTCGGTTTTAAAGTGGTGCCGATGGTAATGCGATCGCCCTGCGTGCCTGCGGCATCGCCTGACGGGGTAACGGATACGGGAGTGTTCTCACCCTGGCAACCCACTATTAAAGTTAACGATACCAGGAAAAGAAGTAGATAGGTTGTGACTCTTTTCAACGCCTGCATAGAACCGGGGACTTAAATCAAGCTATATCATAACAATTAGTTGGCCATCTCAGTATTTTGATGTTGATTCAGCGCCGATTGAGCGATTTTCATCGTCAGTTTTATTTTTTCCCTCTCCGTCAGATCTTGCCACAGTTTATTATCTTCCTTACCAGGGCCGCTTCTCATCGCATAGGCGATCGGACGGCCGATAATACTGAGATCGTCCCTGTCGTGATCGGGAAATAGAGGTTGAACGCAATCGAGCAATCTCTCCAGATTATCGGAACTTTTGCCCACTAAATCCTTCGCTCTTTTTATAATATTTTTCAGCCAAGTTTCAGGTACTAATTTACTATATTCGTTTTTGATAAAACATTCTATCTTTTCTCTGTCGAGCCTTTCCCACTTATTATTTAATAACTCGAAGAATTGAGCAGATTTATTATTCTCTTCAGCTTCTTGATAATTATTAATAATAACATCGCTTTTTTCCTCTATATACTTCTCCATTTCTTCGCTAAAATGTTCCCAAGGATAAACATCCTCATCATCTTGCCAGAGGTTTTCCGCGAGATATTTTTTTTCAAACAGGAAGTCATTCATCGTCCTTCTCAACTAAAAATAATCAGGTAGTAATTACTACACTAATGGTTAGGGTTTTCCGTAAAAAAAGAAGCAGTAAAACACTACTTCTTTTTGGTATCTATGCGGGGGGGTTCGAGGCTGATGGACGACGATCGATCACCTGATCGATCAACCCGTAGATTTTAGACTCTTCCGCCGACATAAAGAAATCTCTTTCCGTATCTTCAGCGATCAATTCTATGGGTTTTCCCGTATGGTTAGCCAAATGTTGATTGAGCAACTGCTTCAGATAAAGAATCTCTTTGGCTTGAATTTCAATATCTGTCGCCTGTCCTTGGGCACCGCCGAGGGGTTGGTGGATCATGATCCGGGAATTGGGTAGGCTCATTCTCTTTCCCTTGGCACCGGCGCTGAGAAGAAACGCCCCCATACTGGCGGCGAGGCCGATACAGATCGTACATACGTCTGGTTTGATCTGATTCATAGCGTCAAATATTCCCAGCCCCGCCGATACAGAGCCGCCCGGAGAATTGATATAAAGGTAAATATCTTTTTCCGGGTCTTCCGCTTCCAGAAACAATAATTGAGCAACGATCAGATTGGCTAATTCATTCGTTACCTCTTGCCCGAGAAATACGATTCTCTCTCTCAGAAGACGGGAGTATATATCGAAGGCGCGTTCGCCGCGACCTGTGCTTTCTATTACGGTGGGTATCATCGCTTCGTCCCCTGTCTATTCTATGATGTTGCTGTTCTTTGATTGTAACCTATCCGCCCCAGATGGCTTTTTCCAGTTCGGCTAGAGCTTGAGACAGCTCATCATTCACTACTGTCAGGTGGAATTCGGCCGACGCGGCTAATTCTTCCTTCGCCCTCTCCAGTCTCAGGGCGATCGCCGATTCACTTTCATCGCCACGGCCCCGTAAACGTTTCTCCAACTCTTGCAGTGACGGGGGCAGAATAAATATTCTTTTCGCGCAGGGGAACATCTGTCCGATCTGACGGGCACCGACGAGTTCTATTTCCAGAATTAAAGATTTACCACTAGTTAAAGCCGCTTCTACCTGTTGCCGGGGGGTTCCGTAGTAGTTATTCGCGTACTCCGCCCACTCTAGAAGTTGTTTTCCTTCGATCATCTCGTTGAATTTCTCTTTAGTGACGAAGTAATAATTCTCGCCTTCTTTTTCTCCTGGTCTAGGATTGCGGGTGGTTACGGAAACTGATAGGGTTAGCTCCTGATGACGCTCCCTGAGTAATCTTACCAGTGTTCCTTTGCCTACCCCACTGGGGCCGGTAATGACGATTAGTTGACCGGAGTACATAGGGAAAATAAGTTAATTATTATCTTCATCTACTAACTCTTCATCGTCATCGTGTTCGTTGATCCCTCCTTTCGAGGCTCCGGCAGATGAGTTACTCCCACCTCCAGAAGAACTGTGAGAAGAGTCCTTGTGAACCACGAATCTGTGCGCTACGGTTTCCGGTTGGATTGCCGAGAGGACTACGTGGCTGGAATCGGTTATTATAACGGCTCTGGTACGACGGCCATAGGTGGCATCGATTAATCGGCCTTGATCTCTGGCGTCAGTTATAATCCTTTTTATCGGGGCTGATTCTGGAGATACGATCGCTATTACCCGATTTGCGGAAACTATATTACCAAAGCCGATGTTTATCAGTTGTATGTCCATAACAGATGTGAGGCGAGGCCTTCTTTCTTGAATTGAGGAGCTATATCTACAATCTTAATCTACTAATATTTAGCCTTACAAGGTCAAAAGTAAGATTATTGTATCTATTTTAGTATTTTTTCTCGGCTTATAAGAAATTTATAAGAATTATTTACATCATCTCTGTACTTGAGGCTGATAGGGATCTTTTCCCCTGTCCCCTTGAATGGGATGATAGTTATGATAATCAATGGATATTCTCTATCTTGGTGAGTGAAATCAAACCTATGGGTTTTGCTGACTTGTCGATCGCTGATATTGCTAATGAGTATAATCTCTCGGTGGAGGCGGTATTCCGCTTGTGTGATCGGTTAGGTATCGCCTACAAGGATCAAACAACCAATCTAGCCTTAGAAGATGCCAAAGCAATTATCTCACTCATCTTATCTCGACAATCTGGGTAAAAGCCATTACCCGATTGATTTTCCACTATCTTCAAGTGTCTATATTGAGCGAAGATAGAGAATACCGCCGATTCATCCTAAACTCAATGAAGAAAACTGTTAACAGGAGAACAATGGTCAAAAAAATCTTATTAACGGCGATCGCCGCTGTGTTTTTCGTCCTACAATTACAAGTTAATAACGTTTGGGCGCTAGAGCTGAACGAGGATACACGTACTATTGTTCTCAACGATGGTGGTGAAAAAATCACATTAAGCTCCCAGCAGGTAACGGAAGGGCAGAGAATTTTCAACGCCAGTTGTACCAAATGCCATTTACAGGGAAAAACCAAAACTAACAATAACGTGAGTTTGAGCGTAGATGACCTAGCCGGTGCCGAACCACCGAGAGACAATCTTCTCGCTCTGGTAGATTATCTCCAACATCCCACCAGCTACGATGGCGAAGACGATCTCAGCGAGTTACATCCTAACGTTTCCCGTCCCGACCTCTATCCCGAAATCAGAAACCTAACTGAAGACGACGTGTTTAACGTCGCAGGTTATATGCTCGTAGCTCCCAAGCTAGATGAGCGCTGGGGCGGCACCATCTATTTCTAAATCTGCCTCAAATAATATCTGTTTAGTAGTTAGGTAGGAATCGAACCTCAGCCTAACTATTAATTTTTATTTACAGGTACGGTAGGAATCGAACCTACAACCGTCCGCTTAGAAGGCGGATGCTCTATCCGTTGAGCTACGTACCCACAGAAAAAATATTATACACGCTATTGGTTTTTAATTACAAGAGGAGGGGAAAAGTTTTATCGGGGCAGGTAATGAATATTCCCGACTCCCAATTCCCAACTCCGTTTTTAATGGTGGTGATGACCGTGATGGTGATGGTGGTGATGATGCTGATGAGTTTCCACGGGTAAGGTGAAATTGATTTTCACTCCGGTTTCCGACAGTAAAGCTTCAATGTGTTCGTCTGCCCAATCTGCTGCCATCTGGCAAAACTCGTCATTATCGTTGACGCAGGGCATCTGAATATAATTCACCCCAGCGTGTTTCTTCCTTAAAGACTCGATGATATGCTCTACATCTAATAAAGTTTCGTGGTTTTCCGTGGCAAACCCTATGGGCATGAAGACTAGAGCTTTAGCCCCCAAATCAATCAGGTTTTTAGCGGCTAGATGAGCGTTAGGTTGCGTCCATTTGATCAAGGGAGTTTGATGATTTAACCAGCCGACGGAAATGAGGGGGTATTTATAGATTAATTTTTCCCTCACCAGTTCGTATAGAGCCTGACTTTCATCGATACCAGAAGTGAAGCCTTTCGCTTCGTGAGGGCATCCGTGATTCATCAATACTATTCCTATCTGGGATGGTAAATAATGTTCGCTCAATTCTCGCTCGATTTTTTCTTCGACTAACTTCGCCATCAGATCTATATAATCGCTCTTGTTGTAAAAGGAAGGGATATAACGCATTCCTTCTATCCAGTGGCTTTCCCCATCTTTCAACCCTTCTAACGCTTTATTGACTTGTTCGATCGCTATACCGCTGGTAAAAATTGAATCCACTACTAGCAGCGGATAAATCAGTATTTTTTTAAAACCTTGAGCTTTAATCTCCGCCAGTATCTGATGCGGTAGGAAAGGCTGACAGAAGTTAAAGGCCTTGAATACCTTTACTCTCTCCCCCCACCGGGCCTGAAGATTATTTTCTATGCCTTCGCGCTGATGCTCGAAAATGTGATTATGGGGTGAAATGAAATCATGGTGCTGATGTTGCCACTCGTGTAAATCGAACACCGCTAATAATTTTGCCAGGGGCGGATATATCCAAGTCGGTACGGGGGCGAATTTAGCAGTCAATAGATTTAAAGCCTGCTCGTTATAGTTGGCGAAGTCTTCGTAACTCTCTACCTCGCCGTATCCCATCAATAGCACTGCTATCTCATCGCCGCGATCGATTTCGTTTACCCCTATCTCTTTCTCTGCGCTAATAACCATAGGATATTCTTTTTACTCTCTGGATGTTCCCATTCTAGGATACTATCCCCCTGGAGGGGATAATCGGAGAAAAATTTAATTTTTGACCGATGAAAACGATTACTTATCACTCCTATCAGTTTTATTACCTATGAAGATAAAAAACTTAATGTTAAGATGGGTTAAGTTAAACCCAATTAAGAGACATGACAGCCGGCGTGTTTGGTAGCTTACCCTTTCCCAATCAAAGCGGAGATCAACTCATCAGTAAAGCGGTGAGTACGGCGATCGCCGCGTTATTCAAAAAAACCGGTAAGATCGAAGCAACCGTGCGGGCCGAACCGGTCGGTAAACTTCTTCAGGGAAGTATAGACGGTTTCGACTTTATCGGTAACTCGATGTTGATGTATAACGGACTCAGGATCGAAGCGATGGAGCTATACGTTCAAGCGGTATCGATCGATTTCGGTTCCGTTTTTACGGGGCAGATAAAGCTCAAACAACCAACTCAAGCGTCGATGCGAGTCGTATTAACAGAATCCGATCTAACAACCTCATTCAATACCCCCTTTATAGTTGAGAAATTGCAAAAATTAAACTATGAAGGTCAATCGCTAAATTTTGAAAACACGCAAATGATTCTGAACGAGGATCGATCGCTCAATCTAAAAACACAATTAAAGCTCGGGGATAATTCCGAGCCTCTCAATTTAGACATGACCACCTTCATCGAAGTCGAAGATAGAAGGAAAATCCAATTCGTAAATGTTTCTTACGGTGGCAACGAACAAGAACAAGCCATAGGAAAAGAATTAATAAATCACGTAAATAACCTGATGGATTTAGATAAATTCGCCCTCGATGGCACACAGTTAAAAGTAGATAGAATAAGAATAAAAGATAAACAGATAGTATTTTATGGAATAGCTAAAATAGATAATTTCCCGCAAAGAAAATCGAAAAATTAACTGAGAAAATATTTAGACAATTCCGAAAGACTGTTTTCTGAATTGATTTTTAGTGACCAGTGTTTGATAGTTAGGAGCGATCAACTATAATAACCTCATGTAATTTTTCTGGTGAGGAATGGAGATAGCGCAGCTTTTATTCAACGGCCTGGCTGTGGGTAGTATTATCGCCCTAGGTGCGGTGGGATTAACCTTAACTTACGGAATCTTGAGGTTATCGAATTTCGCTCACGGAGACTTCATGACTCTGGGGGCGTATTTAGCCTGGGTAATCAATTCTTGGGGTATAACTCTCTTTTTAGCCGTACCCTTGGCGGCTCTAGGTACTATAGGGGCGATGTTACTGAGCGAACAATTACTCTGGAAACCCATGCGTAATCGCCGGGCGACATCGACTACCTTGATCATCATTTCTATCGGCCTAGCCCTATTCATTCGCAACGGCATTCTATTAATTTGGGGGGGTAGTAATCAACGCTATGATTTACCGGTAACGTCATCCCTTGATATATTCGGGGTGGGGGTGGCGATCGATCGCTTGATAGTCATCGCTCTGGCCCTAACGATCATGCTCGTCCTACACTTACTCTTACAAAAGACGAAAATCGGTAAAGCGATGCGGGCTGTAGCCGATAGTACGGATCTAGCCAGGGTGGCGGGGATCGATGTGGAAAAGGTGGTTTTATGGACATGGATAATCACCGCCGTACTCACCGCTTTAGGGGGTATAATGTTCGGCTTGATTACCGGGGGGGTACGCCCTAATATGGGGTGGTTTTTAATCCTACCGATGTTCGCCGCCGTCATTTTAGGGGGGATAGGCAATCCCTACGGAGCGATGAGCGGTGCTTTGATCATCGGTATCGCTCAAGAGTTAAGCGTACCTCTGATCGGCTCTGACTATAAACAGGGTATCGCTTTATTAATCATGATTTTGATCCTCTTCATTCGCCCTCAAGGATTATTTAAGAGTACAGTTTAGTTTCGAGAACAATTGCCAGATAACCTGGTTTGATTTTTGATTATGCTCTCAGTGTCTCAAGGTTTATTGATTATCGGCTTAGTATGTCTATCTAATACGGTTTGCCTTGCCTCAAGTCGGGCAGATATACCCGATTGGTTGGCGCAGAATACGGCAGAGGATTTTTTTGAACTCGGATCGAAAAAATTCGCTGATAATGACCTAACTGGAGCGATCGCGGCCTGGACACAAGCGATCGTCCTTAATTCTAAATTCGCTGAAGCTTACTATAATCGTGGTGTGGCTCGTTATAAAAACAAAGAGATCCAACTAGCTTTAACCGATGTGACCACCGCCTTTCAAATCAAACCCAATTATCCCGAAGCTTATTACGTGAGAGGATTGATCCGCTCCGAGGAGCTAAACGATAATGTGGGGGCGATCGAAGACTTCGATCAGGCGATTTTATTCAACCCCAATTATGACGCTGCTTTCTTTAAGCGAGGTAATGCCTATGCCATCCTCGGTAATAACGCCAAAGCTATCGAAGACTATAACAAAACCATCTCTCTGTCTCCGGATCACGCCGATGCCCATTTCAATCGTGGCGTAATCAAGTACAACAATAACGATCGCACCGGAGCGGTGGAAGATTTTCAAAAAGCGGCCGAACTTTATCGCTCTCAGGGAGATTTTGCGGCTTATGAGCGTGTTTCTGGCATACTTAAACAACTCAAAAGTTAACCTCATCGGTTTCTTTTCTCTAGTTGATTAACGCGGTTTTCCAAAGTTTTTATCCTTTCTTTTAATTCGATTACCAAAGTAGCCAATCTTTCTGTTATCGGATCGCTACGTCCTATCAATTCTCCGTTGACTCTTTGGGGCGTATTAGCAGGTTTTTTATTCAGCCCAGATGTAGACGGGTTAACGCTTCTGCTGCCCACACTTCTGACCTCGGCTTCCAAACGATCGATCCTATATCTTAAGCTCAACAATTCTGACCTTAAATAACTATCGGATTGAGCCGATGCTCTTAAATTGAATAGCAAAAACAGCGAGAAAAAAACAACCATAAATAAAGCAATAAATCTCGCTTTAGATAGATATTTAATTAACATATTTAAGCGTTTTTAATTATTAGTATAAATTCCATTTACCATTGTAAAATTTTCTCTCTCTGATTGGGGGAGGAGTGGGCGGGAGAAAAAATTCTGATAAATGGCCAGAAAAAACGTTCACCATAGCAGAGGTAAGCGAAAATACTAAACAGGATGTAATCTCACCCCGGTGAACAAGCCTCAGTAGGGTAAAAATATGAAATTAACGTCACGAGTCAATCAAGTTACTCCCTCTATAACCTTAATTATCGATTCCAAAGCTAAAGCTATGAAAGCAGAAGGCATAGATGTTTGTAGTTTTAGCGCTGGAGAACCAGATTTTGATACCCCCGCCCATATCAAAGAGGCGGCGAAAAAAGCTTTAGATGAGGGGAAAACTCGTTACGGCCCAGCCGCAGGAGAGCCGAAACTACGGGCCGCGATCGCGGATAAGTTACAAAGAGATAATGGTCTTAACTATAAACCCGAGAATATTATAGTCACTAATGGCGGTAAACAATCTCTATATAACCTGATGATGGCGATCATCGAGCCAGGCGACGAAGTTATAATTCCCTCACCTTACTGGTTAAGTTATCCAGAAATGGTGACTTTAGCGGGGGGTAAGTCGGTCATAGTGCCTACGAGCCTAGAGAATGGTTATAAGATCACCCCTGAACAATTAAAGTCGGCGATTACCGAGAGGACTAAATTATTCGTTCTTAACTCTCCCTCCAATCCTACGGGTATGGTGTATAGTCCGGAAGAGCTCGAAGTCTTGGGACGGATTGTGGTAGAAAACGATCTTCTCGTAGTCTCCGATGAAATTTACGAGAAAATTCTTTATGATGGCGCGAAACATCGTAGCATCGGGTCATTCGGGCAGGAAATATTCGATCGCACTATTATCAGTAACGGTTTCGCCAAGAGTTATTCAATGACTGGTTGGCGAGTCGGTTACGCCGCAGGGCCGACAGAATTAATCAAAGCCATGATAAAGATTCAAGGCCATAGCACCTCTAACGTCTGTACCTTCGCTCAATACGGTGCGATCGCGGCTCTGGAAAGCTCGAAAGAGTGTATCGAGATCATGCTGAAAGCTTTTAGCGAGAGGAGAAAATATATTTTAGAACGGGTTAGAGCGATCCCGGGGCTTGATTGTCCCACTCCCGACGGAGCTTTTTACATTTTCATCAATATCAAGGATATAGGCTTAAAATCTAGTGATTTTTGCGAGAAATTGTTAGATTCTCAAAATGTGGCGGCTATACCTGGTATAGCTTTTGGTGCCGATGATTGTATCCGTCTATCTTACGCAACGAGTTTAGAAACCATAGAGAAGGGTCTCGATCGCCTAGAAAAATTTGTCGGCTCCCTGTGAAAAATTACCCAAATTTCGCAGAAAATGTTAAGTTAAGTTAACCCTTTAATTAGGTTTATAGATAGTAAGGAATCAGTCAAATGGTAGTAGCACCTGAAAAGAAAAAATATGAGATAAAAGATATTTCGCTGGCTCCCCTAGGGAAGCAACGGATCGATTGGGCAGGTCGGGAAATGCCCGTACTCGCACAGATTAAAGAGCGTTTCTCTAAAGAGAAACCCTTCGCTGGTTTACGCTTAGTAGCCTGTTGTCACGTTACCACCGAAACCGCTCACCTAGCGATAGCTATTAAAGCGGGCGGCGCTGACGCGGTATTGATCGCCAGTAACCCCCTGTCCACCCAAGATGACGTGGCTGCCTGTTTGGTAGCTGACTACGGTATCCCCGTATACGCGATCAAAGGTGAAGACAACGAAACCTATCACCGTCACGTTCAGATCGCTCTAGATCATAAACCTAACATCATCATCGATGACGGTTCCGACGTAGTCGCCACCTTAATCCAAGAAAGAAAAAATCAAATCGCTGACATCATCGGCACCACCGAAGAAACCACCACCGGGATCGTGCGCTTACAAGCCATGTTCAGAGATGGTGTTCTCACCTTCCCGGCGATGAACGTCAACGACGCTGAAACCAAACACTTCTTCGATAACCGTTACGGTACTGGTCAATCCACCCTCGATGGGATCATCCGCGCCACCAATATTCTGCTCGCTGGTAAAACCGTAGTCGTCGCCGGTTATGGGTGGTGCGGTAAAGGTTGCGCGATGCGTGCCAGAGGTTTAGGTTCTAACGTGATCGTTACCGAAATCAACCCGGTGAGAGCGATTGAAGCCGCGATGGATGGTTTCCGAGTCATGACTATGGATGCCGCCGCATCGGAAGGCGATATTTTCATTACCGTTACTGGTAACAAACACGTTATCCGGAGCGAACACTTCGACGCGATGAAAGACGGTGCGATCGTTTGTAACTCTGGACACTTCGATATTGAAATCGATCTCAAGTCTTTAAGAGACAAAGCCCTATCGGTTAAAGAAGTGCGTAACTTTACCGAACAGTACACCTTACCGAGCGGTAAATCCGTAGTCGTCATCGGTGAAGGTCGTCTTGTTAACCTCGCAGCCGCCGAAGGACACCCTAGCGCGGTAATGGATATGAGTTTTGCTAACCAGGCTCTAGCTTGTGAATACCTCGTGAAAAACAAAGGTAAACTAGAACCCGCCATTCATTCCATCCCCGTAGAAGTGGATCAAGAGATCGCTCGGATCAAGTTAGCCGCTATGGGTATCAACATCGATAGCCTCACCGAAGAACAAATCGAGTACATCAACTCTTGGACTTCGGGAACCTAATTCCCTAATCTTATTCTCATAGTCCAATCCCTCCTTAAACCCATAAGGAGGGATTACTTTGAACCCTGTGGGCATATAAAAATTATTATGACTGAATGGATTATCAACACGATGACATCTTTAGGGTACATAGGTATTGCCTTACTGATGTTCTTAGAGAATTTATTCCCGCCTATCCCGTCGGAACTGATCATGCCCCTGGCGGGTTTTACGGTGGCGCAGGGGAAGATGGAATTCATCCCCGCCGTCATCGCGGGTATATTAGGAACCGTCGCCGGTGCCCTACCCTGGTATTACCTGGGAAAAGTGATCAGCGAAGCTAGATTAGCTCAACTGGCGGATAAATACGGTAAATGGTTAACGATTTCCGCTAAAGATATAGAAAAAGCGAACGGCTGGTTTAACCGTCACGGTAACAGAGCGGTACTATTATGTCGTTTAGTCCCTGGCGTGAGAACGATCATATCTCTGCCCGCAGGCGTTAATAACATGGCGATCGTACCTTTCCTACTTTACTCCACCATAGGTACAGCTTTGTGGGTTGTATTTCTGACCGGAGCAGGCTACGCCCTGGGTAATAAATACGAACTGGTAGAACAATATATGGGCCCGGTATCGAAAATAGTGCTAGTGAGTTTAATCATCTGGTTTGGCCTGTGGTTGGTGAGAAAACAAATGGCAAAAAAGAGCAATTTATAGATAATCGTGCCTATTTTATAAAGATAAAACTCATTGTAAACTTAGCTTGACCGTAAATATTAAAGATAAAAAATGGAACTCGACTATCCAGATGATCTAAGATACCTAGAATCCCACGAATACGTCAGATTAGAGGGAGAGATCGCAACTCTAGGTATTAGCGCCTTCGCCGTTGACCAATTAGGCGATTTAGTATTTTTAGAATTGCCAGAGTTAGGGGAAGCCCTCGAAGTAGGCACCAGTTTCGGTACGATCGAATCGGTAAAAGCCGTGGAGGATTTATATCCACCGGTTTCGGGTACGGTGATCGAGCGGAATGAAGCCATGATCGAATCTCCGGAATTGATAGCTGATGACCCATACGGGGAAGGATGGCTATTAAAGGTGAGAATAGAAAATCCTGATAACGCTCTCGCCGATACTCTCTCCGCAGAAGAATATCGTTCTCAGGTCGAGGGTGAAGCTTAATTTCCTTAATCAATGTTAACAATAGTAAACGGGTTATCGACTTTATGATTAAAAAAGGAGTTAACCCCAAACTCTTTGTAGTGTAAGTAAGTAAAAGTAGATTTGACGGGCCCCCTCTACCGCCAGGTCTTTTTCTCTCTAAAATCATGCTAAATCCCAACCGGTCAACGATCGAACTTTCCAAAGACGATTATCAACGTTATTCCCGGCATATTATCCTACCCGAAGTAGGTTTAGACGGACAGAAACGCCTTAAAGCGGCCAGCGTCCTTTGTATAGGTACGGGCGGGCTGGGTTCACCCCTGTTACTGTATCTGGCAGCGGCCGGGATAGGCCGTATCGGAATCGTCGATTTTGATATAGTAGATAGCTCTAATCTGCAGCGCCAGATCATTCACGGCACATCTTGGGTGGGTAAACCGAAGATAGAATCGGCTAAAAATCGCATTCTAGAGATCAATCCCGATTGTCAGGTCGATTTATACAACACCGCTATAAGTTCGGCTAACGCCCTCGATATTCTAGCTGACTACGATGTAGTAATCGATGGTACAGATAATTTTCCCACCCGTTACCTCACCAACGACGCTTGTGTACTGCTCAATAAACCCAACGTCTACGGATCAATCTTCCGTTTTGAAGGCCAGGCAACGGTTTTTAACTATCAGGGCGGACCCAACTACCGGGATCTTTACCCAGAACCCCCACCACCAGGAATGGTTCCGAGCTGTGCTGAGGGGGGTGTTTTAGGTGTTCTCTGCGGTATCATCGGCACCATACAGGCCACGGAGGCGATTAAAATCATTCTGGGGACGGGAAACACCCTCAGCGGTAGATTATTACTCTATAACGC
Source organism: uncultured bacterium (assembly GCA_964623815.1). Classification (GTDB taxonomy): domain Bacteria; phylum Cyanobacteriota; class Cyanobacteriia; order Cyanobacteriales; family Microcystaceae; genus Chroococcopsis. Next base: position 25,322 of record CAZUVR010000019.1, read on the forward strand.
CCTGGAAATGAAGTTCCGGGAGTTAAAATTACGCCCCAATCCCGAAAGACCGGTAATCGAAAAATTAATCGATTATGAGCAATTTTGCGGTATACCCCAAGCTAAAGCACAGGAGGCTAAAGCACAAATGGAATTGGCAGAAATGACCGTCAAGGAACTGAAAGAATTGATCGATAGTGGGACTGATGATTACGTACTTATAGACGTGCGTAATCCCAATGAATATCAAATCGCTCAGATTCCCGGCTCGGTGTTGATACCCCTACCAGATATTGAAAACGGTAGCGCCATCCCCAAGGTGAAAGAGTTAGTGCAGGGTCATCGCCTCATCGCTCATTGTAAGATGGGGGGACGATCGGCCAAAGCCCTAGCAATCCTCAAAGATGCTGGGATAGATGGCACTAACGTTAAAGGCGGAATTACCGCCTGGAGTCGGGAAGTAGATCCGAACGTACCAGAATATTAAGTTAGGAGGGGGGAATGATTTTTTCCCTCCTCTGTAGAAAGGATTTGCTACAATCTTGATGATTTATCGATCAAATTTAGTGTGGTGAGTGATAGCTATGAGGAATATTTTCTCGAAATCGGGAGTGATAGGATTGACCGCGATATTCTGTGCCGGGTTATCTGACTTGACCTTGCCTTTAGCCGCGGCAGCTCAGAGACTCAATCAATTCGATGTTTGTGTAAAAGAAATCATCTCGGCTGGGGTGTCTCCCGACGCTGCCGGTAGCGCCTGCTCCGATGCTTTAATACCGAAAGAGTTATCCTTTTGCGTTACTAGAATTAAAAATAGAAGTCCCCTGCAGGGTGACGACATCCTCCGCGCCTGTTATCAAGTACGTCGTCCGGTGGATTTAGCCAATTGCGTCATCGATATAGGGAAGGTAATGCCCCAAACTTCTCAAGCCAGCAAACAAGAAGAAAAGTCCCCCCCAGACGCGACAACCCTCTACGGACTCACCCTCGACTCCTGCCGGAAAAGTCTATTACCCGGTAGACATTCTGAGTGCGTTATCGGTTTGTACAGACAGGTGAAAGACTCTTCTTTAGAATCAGCCCTCAATACCTGTTTATCAGCCGAAGATTTCCCCCGCGATTTATTCCCCAGTTATAGTAATTAATTTTATGTTGATCTTGACTGGGACGGATCTTAATGATATTAAGGTAAAACCGATAAATTAATATGACTGAAAATTTAACAAGTTCTCAGAGCTTGTTAATTATTTAAAAATTTACTGATAAGAGTAGTGATTCTATAATTCGCCTGACTAATCCTAATTTTGTTACCAATACCGTATACACTAGGAATATTACTTTCTCTAATAGATAGGGTAAAGTATTACATTTAGATCCATTTAGTTCAAACAATATATTAATAAAACTATGGCTGTCAACTTATTTGATGTTAACTATTATCGCCAAGTAAATCCAGATTTAGCCGCTGGAGGTTTATCTACCGATCAACAACTAACAGATCATTTTTTCAGGTCTGGTTTAAACGAAGGTCGAACTTTTTCAAGATTTGTAGATCTAAATTATTATCGTGCGAGTAATCCTGATATTGCTGCGGTAAGGCCTACCTATAGGGATTTATATGATCATCTAGCTAATTCTGGTGTCGCACAACAGAGAAAATTTTCTCCCTATGTCGATCTCCGTTTCTATAACCAAGCTAATCCAGATTTAGACGTTTTTAATTCAAATTATGAGCGGTTATTCGAGCATTTACAAAGTTTCGGATTTAATGAAAGACGGCGATTTTCTCCTTTTTTTGATCTAGATTTCTACAGACAGACTAATCCTGATTTAGCGTCTTTTGCTCAAGCTCAAATATTCGATCATCTACGTAATTGGGGCTTAGATGAATCGGGCCGTAGAATTTCACAATTTTTCGACTTTAATTTTTATAGAAGCGCTAATCCCGATTTAACCTCTGCAGGAATAAATACATCCAGGGGATTATTCAATCATTTTATCGATTTCGGAGTTTTAGAAAGTCGTTCTGCTTCCCCTTTCGCCAATATCAATTTTTACAAATACGCAAACCCCGATTTAGCGGCGAGCTTAACTAATAATCTAGAAGCTTATCGTAGTCTTCAAACCACTGGCCTATCTCAAGGAAGGAGAATTTCCCCTTTCATAGACCTAAATATCTACCGACAATCTAACCCTGATTTGTACGCAGCTAACCTATCTAACTCCAATCTTTTAAACCATTTACAAATAAACGGGTTGAGAGAAGAAAGAAGAGTTTCCAATTCTTTTGATCCGAAAATCTATCGAGCCAATAATCAGGATCTTACCAACTTAGGGGGAGGCGATTTATTGAATCACTTCGCCATTTACGGAATTAATGAGCCAAGAGAAGCTTCTTCGGACATATTCAATGTCAATTTTTATCGGAATAACAACGCCGATTTGAACCAAGCAGGCGTTAATACCAATGCCCTCGCTCTCAATCATTATGAAGTCTACGGGTACAAAGAAAATCGTCTGTCTTCCAATCTATCTTTAAGTTTAAATGGAAGCCCAGGAACGAGTTTAAATACTGCATCAAATTTAGGCTTTATCAGTAATAATAGGAGTGGGAATTTATCTCAACAACAATTAGGAATTAATAACGGAGAGAATTATTATCGTTTCAATACTCCTGGAGTCACTAACGTCAACATTACTATCACCGCTTTAAGGGGAAGTTTGGATTTAGAAATAATCTTCGATGCCAATAATAACGGGCAGATAGATACAGGAGAAGTAATACAAAGTAGTCGTATCACTCAAGCTAATCGGGGAATTAACCTCTCTTTAGGTGCCGGCACCTATTTCACCCGATTGGTGAATCGCACTAATACGGCGAATAATTACCGCATTTCCTTTAACGCCTCTGCTAACGGAGGGATTACCAGTGTTGACCCGGCTAACAGCGCTGATGGGGCATTTACTCTCGGCAACTTTGCTCAAAATCAGACAATAAATGATTTTATCGGTACTAGCGATCGTAACGATTACTATTACTTTAGTTCTCTTTACTCTACCAACGGCGGCATTACTGACAGTGGAACCTATATAGCAACCCTATCAAGGTATAATACCGGGGTGGAATTGCAATTAACCGTCATCGAGGATTTGAATAATAATCGAGTGATTGACTTGACCGATAGACGCAGAACTGTATCATCTATTAACTCGCGGGGACAATTTTCTTCTGCTATATCTCTGGATGGATTCTCCGAAACTACGAGTTACTTTTTCGTACAGGTATCTACGAATAAGCCTAACGTTAATACCGCTTATCAACTAACCTTTAATAGAGATTAATATATAATAGGGAACTGCATGAGTGTTAATTTATTCGATGTCAATTTTTATCGCGCCGCTAACCCCGATTTAGCTAGTGCAGGTTTAGTAACTGATGTACAACTGACTAACCACTTTCAAGAGTTTGGTATAAATGAGCCGCGTCGCTTTTCTGCGGTGGTTGACCTGAATTTTTATCGTGCGAATAATCCCGATTTAGCCCGTGGAGGTGTTACCACTAACCGCGCTCTCTACGATCACTTATCTAATTTTGGCGTTGGCGAAGGAAGAGCTTTTTCAACCTATTTCGGTACGAATAGTTATGGGTTTTTTAACCCAGACTTAAGCCAGTACGCTAACGCAACATTCACCTCGAATAATGATAGAAATGAATTTTATTTCAATCATTTTAACAGCTTTGGTTTAGCAGAGAGCCGGCAATTTTCTCAATTTATAGACCTGAGTTTCTATAAACTGCGTAACGCGGACTTAGCTAGTTTGAATAATACTCAGTTACTTTATCATCTGCAACTATCGGGATTGAATGAAAGAAGAGTTTTTTCGCCCCTGGTTGACATGAGCTTTTATCTGACTGCTAACCAGGATCTTAATTCGGTTTTCAATAATAATATTGAAGGAGCTTTACAACACTTACAACAGTTCGGGATTAATGAACAGCGTCGTTTCTCTTCCTTCGTAGACCTATCCGTCTATCAAGCTGCCAACCCAGATCTAAGAGTCGCCCTACCTAGCTATCGGGGACTTTTTGACCATTTAACCTTTAACGGGATCAATGAAGGTCGTCGCTTTTCTCTATCTTACGATACGAGTTTTTATAGATCTAGTAATTCGGATCTGGCGGCCTTATCTAACGCCCAACTGTTACAACACTTTCAAATATACGGTCTCAGCGATGGGGAAAACAGGACATCTTCCGATATTTTTAACGCTACTGCCTATCTGGCCGAGAATCAGGATTTACAAGCGGCCGGATTGAACAAACGCGCCGCCCAACAACATTTTGAACTATTCGGTTATAGAGAATCCCGCAGAACAGGAGCCTTGTCATTTCCCCAATTTAATAACAGTGGGAACACTTTCGCCACCTCATCTAATATCGGTGCCATCAGTAGTCAGAGAGGAGGAAGCATAGAAGATAGACTTACGCCCGCCAATCCGGAGGATATGTATAAGATATTAGTTCCCTTTACCCAAACCGTGAATTTTAGCGTTACCGGCTTCTCGGGCAATTTGGGCGTACAGTTAGCTTACGATCTTAACGGCGATGGAGTTTATAATAATAGCTTAACTGGGGGTGAGAGAATCGGTAGTTTCAGTAGTTCTACCACGCCGTCACAAGTTACTTTCAACCGAACTTTAGGGGCGGGAACATACTATATTTTACTCACTGGTACCGGTGGTTTTAACAGCGCTTATAATCTCAATCTATCGGCTAGTAATTTTAATTTAACTCCCAACGTTGATATAGGTGATACTTTAGGTACTGCTCTCAATATAGGCACGATCACTAATACCCAAACTGTACAACAATTTGTGGGTACAACTGATCCGGTGGATGTGTATCGCTTTAATGTTAGAACAACAAGTAACGTAGCTCTGAATTTATCCGGATTAACTGGACTCTCCGGTGATACGGTAGACTTTGAGTTAATTTCCGATCGTAATAACAACGGTCAGATCGATCGGCCATCGGATATTATCGTCGCACAGAAAACCGCTACTTCAAGTTCAATCAATAGAAGTTTAACTCCCGGAACTTATTTCGTGCGCGTCGCCCGCTCTCAACCTAACGGCAATACAGGTTATAGTTTATCTTTCGCCACCACTTAAACTTTAAGTTCTCCTATTAAAGATAACGATCGATGCAACTCCTCCTAACCTAGCTATAATCGAAATGTCCCCCATAGAACCCGTTTTTATGGGGCATTGTTCGTGTATGGCTAAAACTATGAGTAAATTTGTCTTCGTGACTGGTGGGGTTGTCTCCAGCATCGGTAAGGGAATCGTCGCCGCTAGTCTGGGACGTTTATTAAAGTCTAGAGATTATTCCGTATCGATCCTTAAATTAGATCCTTATATTAACGTTGACCCCGGAACGATGAGTCCTTTTCAACACGGTGAAGTTTTCGTCACCGAAGATGGGGCGGAAACGGATTTAGATTTAGGGCATTACGAGCGTTTCACCGATACTTCCATGTCCCGCCTCAATAGCGTTACCACCGGCTCCATCTATCAATCGGTAATTAATAAAGAGCGTCGCGGTAATTATCAGGGTGGTACGGTACAGGTGATTCCCCATATCACCAACGAAATAAAAGAGAGAATCCTGCGTGTCGCTCAAGATACTAATCCGGATGTGGTGATTACAGAAATCGGCGGTACGGTGGGGGATATAGAATCACTACCCTTTTTAGAAGCGATACGTCAATTCCGGAAGGAAGTGGGGCGTAATAACGTGGTGTATATGCACGTCACCCTCATCCCCTGGATTCCAGCAGCCAAGGAGATGAAAACCAAACCCACACAGCATTCGGTGAAGGAGTTACGCAGTATCGGGATTCAGCCAGATGTGTTAGTCTGTAGATGCGATCGCCCCCTACAACCTGGCTTGAAAGATAAGCTCTCGGCTTTCTGCGATGTGCCGGTAGAGTCGGTAATCACCGCCCAAGATGCCAGCAGTATCTATGAAGTACCCCTGCGTCTCGAAGAAGAAGGGCTAGCTCAGCAAACTCTAGATTTACTCAATCTCCCCCAGCGTCAACCGAATTTGCAACAGTGGGAAAGTTTGGTACAGAAGATGCAGACTCTCAACAAACAGATCGAAGTTGCTATCGTCGGTAAGTACGTACAGCTCGGAGACGCTTACCTATCGGTGGTAGAGGCGGTTAAACACGCGGCTATCGAATTCGGCAGCGATGTACAACTGCGTTGGATAAGTGCCGAAGATGTGGAAACATACGGAGCGGAAAGCCAGTTAAAGGGCGTGAGTGGTATTATCGTCCCTGGAGGGTTCGGGATTCGCGGTGTTGATGGTAAGGTGAAAGCGATCGAATACGCCCGACAGAATAACGTTCCTTTCCTGGGTTTATGTTTGGGTATGCAGTGTTCTGTAATCGAGTGGGCGCGTAATGTGGCCTGTTTAGATAGGGCACACAGTGCCGAATTTGAACCCCAAACCCCCAACCCCGTCATCAACCTTTTACCCGAGCAACAGGATGTAGTGGATTTGGGCGGTACGATGCGTCTCGGTTTATACCCTTGTCGCCTCACACCCAATACTCTCACCTATTCCCTTTATGGGCAAGAGGTAGTTTATGAGCGTCACCGTCACCGCTACGAGTTTAATAATGCTTATCGGAATCGTTTCTTAGAGACGGGTTATGTGGTGAGCGGCACTTCTCCCGACGGGCGTTTAGTGGAGATTATCGAGTTAACCGGGCACCCCTTCTTTATCGCCACCCAATTCCACCCCGAGTTTTCTTCCCGTCCCAATCACGCTCATCCTCTGTTCTTGGGTTTCGTCAAGGCTTCTATTAACTGCTTTTCCCGCAGCCTATTAGATTATTTACCTCTGACACCCTCGGAGACAGAGAAAGCCTGAGTGGGGGGAATTGGGAATCAGGAACCCCGAACTCCTAACCCCCAACTCCCAATTCCCAAATTATCCGTACACCTGAGCGTAATATTTTTGATAATCGGGAGATAGAAGGGGCTGCCACCACTGGCGGTTATTGAGATACCAGAGAATGGTTTTCCGTAAACCTTCGCCTACGGTTTCCTCTGGTTCCCAACCCAATTGAGAGCGGATTTTGCTAGCATCGATCGCATAACGTCGATCGTGTCCCGGTCTATCCTTAACGAAAGTAATCAGTTCTCGGGATGGTCTGACAGGTAATTCCGGGGCTAATTCGTCCATTAAATCGCATAACATCCCTACGAGGTCAATATTTTTCACCTCGTTATTGCCACCGATATTGTAAGTCTCTCCAGGCTCCCCTTTCTGAATTACTGTATCCAGTGCCCGGCAATGATCTTTCACATATAACCAATCCCTCACATTCAAGCCGTCGCCGTAGACGGGTAAGGACTTACCCAAAAGAATATTGATACACATTAAGGGGATTAACTTTTCAGGGAAGTGATAGGGGCCGTAATTATTCGAGCAATTGGTGATCATGGTGGGCATACCATAAGTATGATAATAAGCCCGAGCGAGATGATCGCTGCCGGCTTTCGAGGCCGAATAGGGGCTATTGGGAGCGTAGGGAGTGGTTTCGGTAAAGGCTGGGTCTTCTGGTTCTAAACTGCCGTATACTTCATCTGTGGAGACGTGCAGGAAACGATAATCACCTGGTTTATCTTTAGATAACCAATGTTGGCGAAAGCTCTCTAAGAGGGTGAAAGTACCGACTACGTTAGTTTGCACGAAAGCACCGGGGCCGAGGATCGATCGATCTACGTGAGATTCAGCGGCCAGATGGGCTACGGTATTGATTTGATGGGATTGTAAGAGATTATCGATTAATTCTTGATCGCAAATATCGCCCTTAACAAAGAGGAAGTTATTTCTATCTTTGAGGGGGGTTAAGTTATTGATATTACCAGCATAAGTGAGGGCATCGATAACTATGACGAAATCATCTGGATGCGTTTCGCACCAATGATGAACGAAATTAGAACCGATAAAACCTGCGCCACCCGTTATTAATATTTTCCGCATAAACTTTATTTAGTTAATTTTTGTTTATTGTAAGGTTGTTCTTTTTTCTCTTCGATCAGTTTATTAGATTTATCCAGTAGTCCGGAGTAAAGTTCCAACCATTCTCTGATAATATTCGGCCATTGCCAAGCTTTTGCTTTTTCCCGCCCCGCTATGGACATTTTCTCCGCTAATTCTCCATTAACAGCTAACTCATCTAAATATTTAGCAATTTCATCAGTGATCAACTCTTCACTTTTAGGCTCGATTAAATAACCGGTCACACCTTGCTCCACCAGTAATTGAGGGCCGCCCCAATCCAAACAGATAACTGGGAGTCCTATACCCATAGCCTCTTGAACGGCTATCCCGTTAGCGTCTTCTATACTGGGAAAGACGAAACCACGATAATTTTTTAATGAATCGAATAGTTCAGCGTGAGAGGTATACCATCCCAGAAAATTTACTCTCTCTTCAAGACCGAGAGCTTTAGCGAGATTCTGACAGTGTTCCAGTTCTGGACCCCTGCCGACTACATCAAGACAAATTTTATTTTTAGTCTTCGCCAAGCTTTGAATGATGAGAAAGGTACATTTATGAAAAACTAACCTACCGAAATAAACAAATTTCATATTAGTTCCTTCATGTTCCACTCTCGGACGCGCTAATAAACTTTCTTTAATGCCGCAATCCAAAGAATCAACCATGATGTTTGATTTAACTCCCGCAGCTAAGAGGGAAACCTTAGTTCTTTCCCCCCCGGCGACCAAAATTAAATCGGCTTTGCCTATTTTTGGGAATAAAATTTTATTAATGCTCTGAATAGGAAAGTGAAATATTCTCCTGAATTTGGCTTTAATAGTCTCTTTGTTGCTGAATATTTCTGGATAGTAAATATTACCGTTGATAGGTCCGAAAACATTTACCAACTTTGACGATATTAACCTTGGTAAAACAGGAGTGTTCGGTTCGGTAAAGTGAAGAATTACTTGCCGTGGATCTAAATTTTTTTCTTTAACATAATTTTCAGCCAGGGCTATGGCTTTTTTGAAAAACCAAATATTCAAAAACCACTGCAGAACTACCGAACGATATAGGAAAATGTCAATAATATCATCATCTACGAAAAAAACATCGTCTAATTTCAATCTTTCATTGATTTCCGCTCTATTCCTCCCATGCGTAATTTGGATGGTATTAGGATGAATTTTTTTTATTTGTTGAAAAATTTGTAAAGCTTTAATCGCTTCACCGCCCATTTGTTCAGAAACATTGGGTGCTACTAAAATAATTGTCGCCGAACTACTAATCATGTAGAAGTCTCCAGATTGGATAAGAGCTGATGATGGAAAGTTATGTAATGGGGAAAAAAGCGATACTACACCAGTTCAATGTGCGAGTCATCGCCGATCATGAATCGGAGTGCTTTCGGACGCTGGGGGGCTATTTCTAATCTAGCTCTCTGTCCTACCACGCTATCAACTATGCGTTGATGGATACCCACGACTTTCGCTTCCTTGAGGATAACGCTATGTTCTATGTCGGCATCGATAAGGGAAGCGCGATCGGCGATACTACTATAAGGCCCGATAAAACAATTCTCTATGTGACAATCTTCACCGATAATTACGGGGCCGCGAACAGTACTATTGATAATCTTAGAACCTTTACCGATCTGTACTCGACCGATAACCGCACTTTGAGAATCTACATTTCCCTCTACACCTATAGTCAAACAGGTATCGAGAATAATACGATTAGCCTCTAAAAGATCATCTTTTTTCCCCGTATCCAACCACCAGCCGCTCAATTGTAGTGCCTCTACAGTTTTTTCCTGATGGATTAATTCTTGGATAGCGTCGGTAATTTCTAATTCTCCCCGTGCCGAGGGTTGAATCGCCGCTATAGCCGAGTGTATCGAGGGAGAGAAGAAATAAATTCCCACCAAAGCCAGATTAGACGGCGGCTCTTTCGGTTTTTCGATCAGTTGTAACACTTTACCCTTCTCATCTACTTTAGCCACACCGAAAGCACTCGGGTTAGATACCTTCCTCAGTAATATTAAAGCGTTCAGATTTTGACTCTTAAAAGAGTCTAAGAATGGAGATAGATCATCTTGAATTAGGTTATCTCCCAAGTACATGATAAAAGGAGAATCGCCTAAAAAGGGTTGGGCAGTTTTAACAGCGTGAGCCAGTCCTAGGGGATGGTCTTGTAGTATATAGGTTATGCAAGCGCCGAATCGCTCTCCATCACCAGTTTTTAATTTAATCTCTTCCCCGGTTTCGGGGCTGATGATAATGCCTATGTCCGTGATCCCGGCGGCGACGATCGCTTCTATGCCATACCATAGAATAGGCTTATTGGCCACCGGTACTAATTGTTTCGCTCCCGTGTAAGTAAGGGGGCGTAGACGGGTACCTTTTCCACCAGATAATATTAATGCTTTCATAGAATTTAATTCAATAATTGTTTCAGCATAAGGTTAAGAGAGTCTCGCCAATAGGAAGGAGTACGACCTAATTGAGGAGTAATTTTTTTATCGGATAAAACCGAGTAGGCGGGACGGTTTGCCGGGGTGGGATATTCAGCGGTGATAATAGGAATAACGGATTGTATTGTTAAAGGATAACCCAATAGCTTAGCCTCGGCAAAGATCGCTTTAGTAAAATCGAACCAACTGGCCACCCCGCTATTAGTAAAGTGATAGATTCCCCCCGGGCTATCTAATAAGCATACGATCGCGCTCGCAATATCCGCCGCCCAAGTGGGACTACCCACCTGATCGACCACGACTTTTAATAGTTCCCTTTCTTTGCCCAACCTCAACATCGTTTTGACAAAATTAACTTTGCCGTAAACACCGTAAACCCAAGCGGTTCTTAAGATAATAGCGTTAGCACCCGTCCCCAGAATCGCCTCTTCTCCGGCTAACTTAGATTTGCCGTAAACACCGATAGGATTGGTGGGATCGGTTTCAGTATAGGGAGTATTTTTCGTACCGTCAAAAACATAATCGGTAGAAATATGAATCAATGTTGCGCCTAACCTTTGAGCTTCTTCGGCTAATATTTTCGGCGCGGTTCCATTAATGGCGAAAGCTAATTCGGCTTCGGTTTCCGCTTTATCCACCGCCGTATAGGCTGCCGCGTTGATAATATATTGAGGTCGTGCCTCCCTCACCGCCTCCCGAATTTTTGAGCCGTTTGTTAAATCTAATTCGGCGCGAGCTAGGGAAATTAAATTACCTAGAGAAACTAATAAGGGTTGTAATTCTTGCCCGACCTGTCCGTTAGCACCGATGAGTAATATGGATTTAGTCATAATAATTTATAGTGATTCAAATATATCGGCATCTTTGAGCCATTTAGCGGCCTGATCTTTTGCCGAGAGGGTAGGTTCACCAGTAATCCCCCAATCTATACCTATATCGGGATCATTCCAGAGAATTCCGCGATCGTATTCGGGGGCGTAATAGTTAGTAGTTTTATAAAGAAAATCCGCGTATTCCGATAAAACTACAAAACCATGAGCGAAGCCTTCAGGCACCCAGAACAGGCGTTTATTCTCGGCACTGAGAATACAGCTCACCCATCGCCCGAAAGTAGGGGAAGATTTGCGAATATCTACGGCTACATCCAACACCGTACCTACAACTACCCGGACTAATTTGCCTTGGGGTTGTTGGATTTGATAGTGTAAGCCTCTCAAAACGTTTCTCGCCGAGCGAGAGTGATTATCTTGGACGAAATCCCTGATTACTCCTGTTTTTTCCTCGAAAGCCTTTTTATTGAAACTTTCTAAAAAAAAACCCCGATCGTCACCGAACACCTGTGGCTCGATAATCATGACATCGGGTATCTCTGTAGGTATGACTTTCATGGCGGACTAACAAGAACTTTGCTCGATAGTCTACCATAAATGGGGAATTGGGAGTCGGGAGTCGGGAGTCGGGAATTCGGAGTCGGGAGTTGGGAGTCGGGGGAAGAAATATCTATCCTTAACCCCCAATTCCTAATTCCTAACCCCCAATCGAGAGGATTAAGCTATCCCGACTAATTGAGCGCTCAAGTCCCAAACTTTTTCGGCTTTAGCGTCATCGCGGGCTTGGGGGGAAACTTTCTGGACGAAGGATTTACCGTCTTTTTTCTGACGGTTGCCCCAACTCCAATAAGCGCCGGATTGTTTATACTCCGGATCTAATACTACTGCCGCCACTCTTTCCCCGGCTAATTCTTGGGATACATAACCGCCGGTGATATATTTTTGGAATATGGGAAATAGTTTCTGGAATAGAGGGTAATGATTGCGGAAAAGAGGGGTTTCCGCCACACAACCTGGATAGAGAGAGGTAAAAGTAATGCCGGTGGAATCGTGGTAACGGCGGTGTAATTCTCTCATTGTCAGAATATTACACACCTTACTGTCTTTGTAAGCCTTAACGGGTTCAAATTTTTTACCGTCAGCCATAGAAATAGGATTTTTGAAGCCTTTAGCGAAACCTTCCAAATTACCTAAATCCGGTTGCGGGGGAATCTTACCACCCAATTCGTCGGGGTTATGCGTTACCGTACCGAGGATGATCATCCGTTTATCGGGATAGGTGGAGCTTTTTAAATCATCGAGTAGTAAATTACAGAGCAGGAAATGTCCTAGATGGTTCGTAGCCATACTCAATTCGTAACCTTCCGGACTCCAGAGGGGCGCTTTCAGTAAGGGCATATATATGGCCGCGTTACATACTAAAGCGGCTAATTCTCTACCCGTAGAGCGGAAGTCTTTAATGAATCCGCGCACGCTTTCTAAAGAAGCGAGGTCAATGGGAAGAATTTTATAGCTATCTTTAGGGATGCCTAATGCAGAGGCTGCGGCTTCGGTTTTCGGAATATCACGGCAGGCCATAATCACATAAGCCCCTCGATCTGCTAGGGCTTTCGCACCATATAAACCTACCCCTGATGACGTGCCTGTAACAATTACGGTTGGCTGTTTCGGTTGATTCATTGGCTCACATTCCATTTCGTTTGTCTTTATTTCTAGAATGACATGACAGGTTATGAGCTTTTATGAAAAATTATTACGAAGCTTGTAGAGTTATCTACCACCAAGACACAGAGGAGATTAGTTTATGGCTTTTTAGATGATTATAAATTCTTCTTCTAGATCGCCACCTTGCATCTGGGCGTGAGTTTTCCAGCCCGCTTCCCACAATTCCCTATCTTTTAACTGTTGAGCGTTGATCCAGAAGCGCACCGACTTATCACAGGAAGCTACCAACTCGGCGAATACCCATTTACCCTCGTTCCTGCGGTTGACTACCTGAAAATGTCGCCAGCCCCAGGTTTTCTGCTTCGCCGTCCACTTAGAACCCAATAGGTGGGGGTATTTTTGTTTCTTGGTCATCGCTTATCCTACCTCCTCTCGATAACGTTGCATTTCGGGGCTTTTCCTACCGTATACACCGATAATTTGTTGATGACAGCAATCGATGGCGAAGTCGTTAAATTCTCCCGGCTCAATTCCGTACATCTCCCCGAAAATTTCCGGCTGTACCCGGCAGAAACGGGGGCGTTGTTCATAAATTTTACATTCCCGCACATCTGGATCATAATTTTTGCACCAACCATCGTCACCAATCATGCTCAGATACTGGACCAGTTCCTCCGGCATGAGATAATCTTCTAAATCGGGTCGATCGCCTGGATCTAAATGACAACAGGCTCCACATCCTTTTATACATTGCCATTGCGCCACGCTCACCCTTCTCCTTAACTGTAACAAAAGTTCATGAAATTTTATGTCTTAACTTAAAAATAAGAGAGACATCCCATGTATTATAGACATTGGTTTTTGACGTTGAGCCATTTTTAAGTAAACAGGATTAGGAGAATCATGGACTTTCTAGCACCACTGACATCGTTAAATTTAGAGCCAATTTTTCAACTCACTTTTGTCGCCCTCATTATGTTAGCAGGCCCCTTTATCATCTTTTTACTCGCTTTTCGCGGCGGAGATTTATAGTACAGAATTCTCTTGCCACAAACTACTCATTAGGGACGAGAATCGGGAGTCGGGAATCGGGAATCGATAGTCAGTCTCTCTACTTCCGACTCTCGAACCATCTTTATTTCATCAGATGTGAGGGTAAGATTATATCTGGTATCATCGGCCTAAGGTCATCGACGGAGACGGGCCCGAAATTCATAATCGTGGGATGCTCCAAAGTAAAATCGATCAACGTTCCGCGTCGCCCGTAATGACTGCGACCGCCATCGACGATTAAGGGAATGCTATCGCCGAAATAACGCTGCGCCGCCTCAAAATTAGTAATCGGTTCGCCTCCCGCCTTCGCCGTAGCGCAGACTAGAGGGAAGGGAACCGCCCCGACTAAATTATATATAAAGCGATCTGGACAAGACAGGAAAATATTAGCGAAACCCTGGGTAATTTCTGTACTTAAGTCCGGTTTAGCCTTAACTATCATCGTTACGGGATAGGGAAAGTAAGACATCATCCGTTTTGCCGGTTCGTTAAGCATAGCCACTTCACCAGCGCGATCGCCGCGTGTCAATATACCTAAAGGCTGATCTTGTCCGAAGTTTTTTAAAGCGCGTAATTTTGCGATCGCTTCTTCCTTCCTGCCATTTACCACCAAACCATACACCGTATCCATCGGTACTAAGACTACCTCTCCCCTTTCCAAATACTCCCTCAGGGTGGGTACGATCGCATTACCGCGCTTGAGGATATGAGATTCTATTGTATTCATATTTACGTTTAAACGACTAAACGTATTAATTAATACTAAAAAATGAAACATTTATGCCTCTATAGAGAGAGTTAAATTTAGTCAAGGAGACAGCAGGAGAGAAAGAAAGTCAACCGGTCGATTAAGATAGTAGATAAGCGATCGTAGACAAAGAAGTGAATGAATAATCCAGCAGAGCCTATAAAACTACCGCGTACTAGTGAATCGGAAACCTTAAAGAAAATTCGCCATACAGCCTCACACGTCATGGCGATGGCGGTACAGAAACTATACCCCAAAGCCCAAGTGACTATAGGGCCTTGGACAGAAACAGGCTTCTACTATGATTTTGACGTAGCCGAACCCTTCACCGAGAAAGATCTCAAAGCGATCAAAAAAGAGATGATCAAAATCATCAACAAGAAGCTTCCCGTAATTAGAGAAGAAGTCAGCAGAGAAGAAGCGCAGAAACGCATAGAGGCGATCAACGAACCCTATAAACTGGAAATATTAGAAGGATTGACCGAACCGATTACCCTATATCATCTGGGAGATCAATGGTGGGATTTATGCGCGGGGCCGCACGTAGAAAATACCGCCGGGATCAACCCCGCCGCTATAGATTTAGAATCGGTAGCCGGAGCCTACTGGCGAGGAGATGAAACTAAAGCGCAACTACAGCGAATTTACGGCACCGCTTGGGAAACCCCAGAACAATTAGCAGAATATAAACGGAGAAAAGAAGAGGCTCTCAGACGAGATCATAGGAAACTAGGAAAAGAGTTAGGTTTATTCGTCTTCTCCGACTCCGTAGGGCCGGGATTACCCCTCTGGACTCCCAAGGGTACGCTTATCCGCACTATCCTCGAAGACTTCCTGAAACAGGAACAATTAAAGAGGGGTTACTTACCAGTAGTTACTCCGCATATCGCCAGAGTAGATTTATTCAAGATTTCCGGACACTGGCAGAAATACAAAGAGGATATGTTTCCGATGATGGCGGAAGATGCGGAGCTGGCCGAGAAAGAAATCGGCTTCGTCTTAAAACCGATGAATTGCCCCTTCCATATTCAGATTTATAAGAGCGATTTACGCTCCTATCGTGAATTACCGATGCGACTCGCGGAATTCGGAACTGTCTACCGTTACGAGCAGTCGGGAGAATTGGGGGGTTTGACCAGAGTTAGGGGCTTTACCGTAGATGATTCTCACCTATTCGTTACCCCGGAGCAATTAGACAGCGAATTTTTAAGCGTGGTGGATTTAATCCTGACTGTATTTAAGAGCTTACAGTTGAAAAACTTTAAAGCCCGTCTCAGTTTCCGCGACCCAGAATCTGATAAGTACATAGGTTCTGATGAGGCTTGGGAAAAAGCACAAAATGCTATTAGGCAAGCGGTACAAACTCTAGGTATGGATTATTTTGAAGCACCGGGTGAGGCGGCTTTCTACGGCCCGAAACTAGATTTTATCTTCCAAGATGCTCTAGAGAGAGAGTGGCAACTGGGAACGGTACAAGTGGATTATAATCTACCGGAGCGTTTCGCCCTCGAATATGTGGCGGAAGACGGTGGCAGAAAACGGCCCGTGATGATACACCGCGCCCCCTTCGGCTCTCTAGAACGTTTGATCGGTATTCTGATCGAAGAATACGCCGGGGATTTCCCTCTCTGGCTGGCTCCCACCCAAATTCGCCTCTTACCAGTTAGTGATGCTCAATTGGGTTACGCTAAATCCGTCGCCGCTAAGATGTTAAGCCTCGGTATCCGCGCCGAAGCCGATACTTCGGGGGAGAGATTAGGAAAAATGATCCGCAACGCCGAAACCCAAAAAATCCCCGTCATGGCGGTAGTAGGAGCCGTAGAGATGGAAGGTAATAGCCTCAGCATCCGCACCCGCGCCTCGGGAGAATTGGGTACATTGATGATCGATGACGTTATCGGCAAGCTCAAAACCGCTATCGATGCTCATAGCTATTTATAAATTCTCCTGCTGTGTTTAGCTAAATTTAGGGAATTCTAAATATTAGAAGCTCCCTTTTGGTCTGGTGAATTTAGCATGCAGAATAGCCACCTTCGATCTGAAAATTCTATGAAGCATCTGCCGCGATGGTTATCTGATATTCGCGCCCCTCATGGTTTTCCGGGGGTGAGCTATTCTCGCCGTCACCTCTTACGTTTATCTATCCTTTTATATAGCGATATTCTCGCTTTAATCTGTAGTTGGCTACTGGCTCGTTATCTCAATAAATTCTATTCCCCCATACCTTCGGCTTTAGTGTGGTGGGAATGGTTCGGATTGCCTAGTCTGTTCTGGATTTTCGTGGCGGTGACATTATTGTGTTTTGGCTTGAATGGTTTATACAGTCTCTCAAAACAAAGTCAGAATTATATTAAATCCGCCAAGATTATGAGCTTACTTTACTTAGGTTTTTTAGTAGTAGGCTATTTTTACGATCCTAAATTAGACCCGCCCCGATCGTTGTTTTTTACTTCCTGGTTCGCTAGTGTTTTTTTAGTGGTGATATTCCGTTTATTCGCCAGTTTGCTCATCGGTCAAATACCTTCATCAAAAAGAAGAATAAAAGTATTCATCATCGCTTCCGCCTCGAAAATATCTAAGCTCGGTCAAATTTTAGAACAACGGCATCATTATCAAGTAGTCGGAGCCGCTCTATCGGCTACCGCTAACACCGCTCCCACCTTGCAGGCGATTTTAAATTCGGGGGCGATGGAAGTGTTGGCTGAAGATATTCCTAATACTAATCTAGCATCGGGTTTGTATTGGAGTCTGCGGCGATCGGGTATCCCCTTACGTCTCCTTCCTTCGAGCCGCGAAATCCTCTACCGTCGAGGTATTCCCGAGATAGTAGCTGGATTACCTACCTTAAGAGTGCAAACTCCTCTATTTGTCGGTTGGGATTATGAGGTAAAACGGCTCATCGATATTTTAGGGGCTTTCTTCGGCTTAATATTACTGTCGCCTTTGTTTTTGAGCGTCTGTTTTCTGATTAAACTTTCTTCCCCCGGCCCGGTATTTTTTCGTCAGGAGAGGGTTGGTTTACACGGTAAAGTTTTTCAAATGTGGAAGTTCCGCACGATGGTGGTTAACGCTCCCCAATTACAAGCTGATTTAGAATCACAAAATGACAGTAAGGATGGAGTTTTATTTAAGCTCAAAAACGATCCGAGAATTATTAAATATGGTCACTTTCTCCGCAAAACTAGTATCGATGAGTTGCCCCAACTTTTTAACGTTTTAGTGGGCGAGATGAGTTTGGTGGGGCCGCGTCCCCTACCTTTGAGAGATGTGGAGAAGTTTGACCCTTGGCATCATATGCGTCATCAAGTTCTACCAGGTATTACGGGACTCTGGCAGGTGTCGGGACGTTCTGATATAGATGATTTTGACGATGCCGCCCGTTTGGATCTATATTACATCGATAATTGGTCTTTAAATTTAGATCTCGATATTCTGGTGGAAACCCTGCGAATCGTTCTTTTCGGTAAAGGGGCTTATTAATTTAGTACCTATAATCTGGGTATTTTTACTCTAAATTTAATTTCTTATTGTTTTCATATAATTGGATATTTTTTGTATATGTTTGGATGATTGATAATGTAAATAAATCTAGTTTGATTTACTTAAGATTTGGGTTTATTCCCAGCAAGTCTCTAGGTTAAACCTCTTCTGGCATCCAATAAGGAAGAGTTATAGGTATATATTTCATAAAAAAGACAAAATTGTGATAAGAATTAGTGCTAAATATTAAAATTAATACAAACTTAATCATAATGGTATTACAATACTGAAGTTGTTGATATTAATGGTAGGTGAAAATTTAATTTGAATACCTTATTACATACCTATTCAGAGGACAACAGCCTTGAACAGGTTAAAATCGATTCCAGACTCAAAAAGGTCAGCTCGAAATCTGTGTGTATGTGCCGGAATTATTTGTTGGCAGTGCTAGGCGTAATTTTTGGAAGTTCGGTTATCGCCGATATTTACCATAATCCCGCTACGCAGGCTCAGCAGGATAAGATAAAGGGATATGCCTCCTATGCGGCAGTTGCCTTGATCTCTCGTAACTGTCCGGTGTGTTTGATTCCCAACGGAGAGGTACAGAGAAGATAGATTAGAAAGCTTGTTTGTGACCCAAGTTGAGGAATATACTTTCTAGGTCTTCCCCGACGCTATGAAATTCGCTTACTGGTATCCCCCCTAAGATAAGCGATCGCAATAAACCACTGCTCTCCTCTACAGTACCGGAGAACTGAACTTTAAGTCCGTTTTTGTCGGGTAAAGGTTCCCATTCCTCTACAGATGAAAATTGTTTTAATTTACTTTCTAAATCCGCCACATCCCCTAGAGTGGTGATGAGGAGATATTGACGGGCGAGGCGTTGATATAAATCCTGTAAAGAACTACTTTCTACCAAACAACCTAACTCCATAATGCCTACCGAGGTACAGAGTTGGGCTAAATCGCTGAGGACGTGAGAAGAAATGAGTACAGTCATGCCAGCAGATTGTAACACCCCTATGATCTCACGAAATTGGTGGCGGGCGATCGGATCTAATCCCGATACAGGTTCGTCCAATAGCAAAACGATAGGCTCGTGGATGATAGTGCGGGCTAAACTGAGACGTTGTTTCATCCCTCGGGATAGGGTGGCGATTAAGCTATTACGTTTACTGGTTAATTGCACCAACTCCAGTACTTCCGAGACGCGCCGCCTTCTGTGACTCGAGTGTAAACCGTAAAGACGGGCGAAATAATCGAGATAGTCTTGAACGGTTAAATCATCATACATGGGAAAATCATCCGGGAGATAACCGAGACGTTGCTTTAAACGAAGATTGCTGTCATCCCGGAGTAGTCTCTCGCCGTGAATGTAGATTTCTCCTGTAGTCGGCTCCTCTGCCGCCGCGAGCATTTTAATCAGGGTAGTCTTACCCGCGCCGTTGGGGCCGATTAACCCGTATACCTCTCCCGGATATACTTGTAATTCTACCGAGTTCACCGCTAGATAGCGATCGAACTGCTTACTCAAGCCATAGGTGGCTATGGCTGGATTTTGACTCATCGCTTTCATATTCTCTGACCGATCCGGAGACTTTTTTTTAGTCTAGACTAGGAAGAGAGAGACGACAAAAACCCCATGACTACCTTTGCAGCCAAAACGATCAACGTTCGCGGTGTAGACCACTATTATGAATGGATAGGTGAATCTCCATCCTCATCGAACAAACCGGTAATGGTATTCATACACGGTTGGGGGGGTTCAGCCCGCTACTGGCAGGATACAGCAGTGGCTCTGAGCGATCGATTTAACTGTTTACTATACGATATGAGAGGTTTCGGACGTTCCAAGCTACCCCCATCCCCTACAGAATTAAGCTACGAATTAGAAGATTACGCCGAAGACTTGGCCCACTTTTTAGATATTTTAAAATTAGATAAAATTTATCTTCACGCCCATTCTATGGGGGCATCCGTCGGCGCTTTTTTTCTGACCATGTATCCTGAGAGAGTACACAAAGCCATACTCACTTGTAACGGGATTTTTGAATACGATGAGAAAGCTTTTAACGCCTTTCACAAATTCGGTAAATATGTCGTGCAGTTCCGTTATCGTTGGTTTTTAAGCGTACCCTGGTCAGATAGGCTATTTATGGCTCGGTTTTTGCACCGCCCGATCGCCTCGAAGCAAAGGCGTATGTTCCTTGAGGATTTTATCTTGGCTGACTATTCAGCCGCTTTAGGCACTATTTACACATCGGTAAGTAAAAAGGCTGTGGAAGTCATGCCCCAAAAATTCGCATCTATTAGCGTTCCTACTCTGCTCATCTCGGGAGAGAAAGATATTATCATTCCGGCTAAAATGGGTAAACAAGCCGCCGAACTAAACCCCTCAATAGAATATGTGGAAATGGCTAAAACCGCTCACTTTCCGATGCTAGAAGATCCGGAGAGCTATTTAAAAATAGTTGGGGATTTTTTATCTTAACGGTCCCGCCGGCTGGGCGTAATCGCGGAGTGGTAGACCGATAGGGGTACCATAAACGTACAAGTTTGCATAACCGAGGACATTAGTTGCCGCTTGTAGCTAAATTTATAAATGACTTGGAATTGCTGTATGATTTTACCCGGAACTAGGTTCGGGATAAAATTCGCTTGTTAGGGTGACTGATTACGTTTATAATTTAAAAAATTTAGGACCCGCTCTCCAAAAATATGAAACAGGCAATTCTTGCTACCCCTTTTGCGCAGATAATCATGGCAGTTCGCGATAAAACTAATATTATGAAAGCCGCCATCGGCAAATCCGAAACTTTAGGAACTCTTATTAATGACGAACTATCTACTTTTTTAGTAACCAACTTATGCGATGCCAATAAAACTTTTATAGATGTGGGTGCCCATATTGGTTCGATCATATCGGCAGTGCATAAACATAATAAAAGTATCAAAATTATCGCCGTAGAAGCTATCCCGGAGAAAGCTAAAAAACTACGGGAAACATTCCCCTACGCCCAGATACATCAATGCGCCGTCGGAGATCAAGAAGGGGAGGTGGAGTTTTACATAAATACGAGACAATCCGGGTTTAGCTCGCTGAAAAAAGTTAATAATAATGGCTCACAAGACTTTTCAGCTGAGATCAGAGTGCCGATCACCCTCCTGGATAAACTCGTCTCCGTCGATAATATCGATGTAATCAAGATCGACGTGGAGGGTTTCGAGTTAGAAGTTTTATCCGGTAGTAAAAGAATTATCGATAACAACCGTCCGGTTATAATGTTTGAAAGTTCTATTGGTTCAGAAAGTGATTGGGTAAGCCGAAGAAAACAAATTTGGTCTTTATTAACCGAACATCAATATGAATTGTCCATACCTAATAGAGTGGCCCACGATTGTCCTAAATTAAGTTTAGACACGTTTATAGAATCTCATTATTACCCCAGGATAACGACTAACTATTTCGCCATACCGAGCGAAAGAAGAATAGAAATTAGAGATAAAGCCAGAAAAATACAGAATATTAATGTTGGCTAATGGGATAACTTTAATCCCCCTCATAAATAATCACTACTATTTACCAGACAGGTATAATGATAAATCAAACGAAAACTAGAGGGATAATTAATTATTAATTATTAAGTGGTAGAGGACGGGAAACGAGAAATCTAATTCCTAAGAATAACCAATTTAATCGGTTAAAATATAAAATAATGTTAAAAATTTGAAGCTATGAGCTAATTTTTTGTAAAATCTTCAGTGTACAAATAGGAAAAGTAACTATGGGTTGGTTAAAAAGAATCTTCGGAATGGAAAAACCCGCAAACGCAGTTCAAGCGGTTAAAGGTCAAAGCAACGACACCAGCATCCCCGCCGAGAGAGTGGGTTTAAACGGGGAGTACGATGATAGCGGATTGGCGAAAAGAGTCGTTCTCGCTTTCGACAACGAAGCCGACTTGGCCGACGAAGAAAGACTCTGGGTGGCTCAAACCGGTAGCACCGTGGTTTTAAAAGGTACCGTCTCGGATCAAGCTACCTTAAATAAGATGATCTCCGTCGCCAACGGTGTTAACGGTGCATCCAACGTGGATGCCAGTCAGGTGACGATCGGTTAACTAAAAATAATTATTCTCCCTGTTTCCACGAACCCAGGTTCGTGGAGATATGATTTTTATCAGGCTACTCTGCAGGGCAAACTCATCTAAGTTTTGTTACGTCAAATTGAAAAAAGCCTGACAATATGTATTAAAGGGTCTAGAGCCTTTCTAGGCAAACAATTATATTATATGGAGAGAAAAACAAATCGGCTCTCTTGGACTTATGGTGTAAAACGTCTATTAAAATACTAAAGACAGAAAAACAAGGAATGGATTTTCATTTAGATAGACTTTTAAATTTACCCACTTTAACGGTAAGACTGAGATATTTTTGTCATGTATTTTTTATCCAAAAATATACATCAATTACTCATATTTTATCTTTTCAGCCCGTTCATGATTTTAGACCATTCCAATAAACTAGATTTAGATGTTACAAACCATTTCAGCCTCATCAAATGCTTTTGTAATTACAGCACACAGCGATTAGATGCTTTTACCCTGGGCTACTTTGCCGGCAAGCGAGGATTAGCTCGGCGGGTTCATTTAGACTAAATCCGTTTATAAAACCCTGCCTTACACGATCGGGAATAGGGAGTCAGTAATTAATTCGATTCCCTATTCCCAGCGTAATATGAATAGACTAGAGAAAGGAAATAATTAGAACATCTTAAAATGATCTGGCCATTCAAACCGAACACAAAGAAACAAATAGCGAGAATAGAGATCACGGGTGCTATCGGTGCAGATACCCGGAAACGAGTTTTAAAAGCGCTTAATACGGTTAAAGAGAAAAAATACCCCGCCCTACTCTTAAGAATCGATTCTCCTGGGGGTACGGTAGGAGACTCTCAGGAAATATACGAAGCCCTGAAACGATTACAAGAGAAAGTGAAAATCGTTGCCAGCTTCGGCAATATCTCCGCCTCCGGTGGTGTTTATATCGGTATGGGGGCGAATCATATCGTCGCCAATCCCGGCACAATTACCGGTAGTATCGGAGTAATTCTCAGGGGCAATAATATCGAAAGACTATTAGATAAAATCGGGGTGTCTTTTAAAGTGATTAAATCGGGGCCCTATAAAGATATTCTATCCTTCGATCGTCAGTTAACGCCTGAAGAAGAGACAATCTTACAAGATTTGATCGACACCAGTTATAATCAGTTCGTCTCCACCGTAGCTGAGGGGCGCAAGTTATCGGTAGAAGCAGTGAAAAATTTCGCCGATGGCAGGATCTTCACCGGTCAACAGGCATTAGAATTAGGGGTGGTCGATCGATTGGGCACAGAAGAAGATGCACGACGTTGGACAGCCGAATTAGTTGGATTAGACCCAGAAAAAACCCAGTGTCAAACGATAGAAGAACCTAAACCCTTCATTAATCGTATCTTGGGCAACCGGAGTCAAGTGCCGCCCGAGTTAAAGAGTTCGATCGACTGGCTTGATTTTGAATTGAAAACCAACGGTCAACTCTTGTGGCTGTATCGCGGCTAAACCTTTCGTCTTCCTCTTTTAAGAGGAAGATTACCATTTTCTGCCGTAAACCTTAATAGTTTTAACCTCGGAAATTTTTAACCGTGAACCTTCTCTCTGTAGAGTATAGCGCACCAACTTGGTTTTATTTCTAGAGCTATCATCTTCTATCGAGCCATCCGGACGATGTAAAATCGCTTCTTCCACTGTCACCACATCGATAACCGCCCAGTCATTTTCCCCAGTGAAATTCTTCACTTCACTAATTTTTTGTATCCCGAAAGTATAGTAAGAACCTTTATCCATTAATCGGGTGAGAAAACTTTTTTGCTTTTCATTACCACTGATGATAGATTGATAAGCTTCCCCCGTGAGAAATCTTTCCCCTAAATGTGTTTTATAGGTAGGTCCGAATATTTTTCTTTTCGCCGCTAACCATCTCTCGATCAAATCAACCGCTTCCGTTTCATTGATGAGAGATTGATTCGTTTCCTTATCTGGATCTGGTGATGGGGTGATTTCTAATTCGGGGCTTGGAGAGGGAGACTCTTCTGGCTCTGGTGATGGGGTGGTTGGTAATTGAGGAGAGGGGGGAAGTGTCGGTAAAGGTCGAGAATTTCCCAGATTATGCTTAATGGTAACATCGCTAAAACTTTTTTCTAACTCTTGTTTAAAAGCAGAGGCAGATTCATACTGATTAAATGAAGCTACTTGAACGCTATTGCCGATTATAAAAGCATCCCGACAAAAATTATTTTTAATCTTATTAAGATTGATATTATTACTAACTATAACGCTGTAAAATATCGATGATAAATATATATCACCGCATACATTTTTAGGGAAAGTGTAATTAGAAGTATTAACCGGTTTATCCTTATGGAAAATTTTATCGCCCCAATTCCAACCGAACCAACCCATAGAAGCTAAGATCGTTCCGCCGATAACGATACCCCAATTGGGAGGTTTTCCGGAGGGGTAATTATTTTTACTGGGTGCGACGTTGACCGTTTGAATATTAGTAACGACTTGAGTGGGGGGAGATTGAAGGGCCGATAACATCTGTGCGGCGGTAAGATAACGATCGTCCGGTTTAGATTTAATCGCTTTATCTAAAACTTCTTCCAGGATAGGATCTTTGATATTTAATGCGTCGCGCCAGATAAATTCCCCCGTCGAGGGAGAAGTTTCTAAATCCCCTGGTGCTTTGCCAGTGAGTAAATAAATAGCCGTTAATCCGAGGGCGTAGGTATCGGAGGCGAATAAGGGACGGCCGATCGATTGTTCTGGTGGCATGAAGCCAGGTGTACCGATTACGATAGATTTAGCCGATTGTGATGGTGATGATAGTTGGGTAGTTAGGGATTCTTTCACCGAGCCGAAATCGATCAATACCGGTAGATTATCCCGATTTCGTAGGATGATATTCTCGGGTTTAATATCTCGATGGATAATTTTCTGAGAGTGAACGTATTCGAGAACTTGCAGGAGAGATAGGAGAATTTCCTTTACCTGCGGGGCTGGCATCAATCCTTTATTAGCTACAAAATCAGCGAGATTTTCCCCCTCTATATATTCCTGTACTAGATAAAATTGATTGTTTTCCTCAAAATAAGCGTACAGTCTCGGGATTTGGTCTTGATTGTGTCCCAAGTCCTCTAAAATAGCCGCTTCTCTCTGGAAGCGTTCTTTAACTATTTGATAGACTCCTTGATTGATTCCTTGAGGTTGGAGTTGTTTGATCACGCAATAGCGTTTAGATGGTAAATCCAAATCTTGAGCTAGAAAGGCGTAACCGAAGCCACCATTACCTATTTTCTTGATGATTTTATAACGATGTTTAAGAATTACGCCTGTCATAACGATCGCTTTGATGAAACAATTGCTTTCCTCTTGCTCTTGATGCTAATCCCTGGGGGGTAACTTGGCTAGTAATTCGGCTATTTGCGCTTGTAGTTGAGCGTGTCTCTCGTCCATTAGAGCCTGTCTAGCCAGAATTTCAGCCTGTCGGGCTTCGTTTTGAGCCTGTAATTCGGCTTGTCTAGCTAGAATTTCAGTCTGTCGGGCTTCATTTTGAGCCTGTAATTCGGCCTGTCGAGCCAGAATTTCAGCCTGTCGGGCTTCATTTTGAGCCTGTAATTCGGCCTGTCGAGCCTGTAATTCGGCCTGCCGGGCTTCGAGTTCTGCTCGTCGGGCTTGTGCTTGTGCTTCTATCTCCGCCCATCTTTCTTCTACTCTAG
Source organism: uncultured bacterium (assembly GCA_964623815.1). Taxonomy (GTDB): domain Bacteria; phylum Cyanobacteriota; class Cyanobacteriia; order Cyanobacteriales; family Microcystaceae; genus Chroococcopsis. Next base: position 51,428 of record CAZUVR010000019.1, read on the forward strand.
ACCATCTTGCTTCGTTGGCCGCCTGCCTATCTTCTATTTGACTTTGTTTTTGTTGCAGGATCGCTAATTGATTATAATAGTCAGCCTGCACCTGAAAGAAGCTGGATTGCGCCGAGGATATACTTTGTGAGTAACGATACATTTGTTCGATAAAATTTCGTATCAGCTTTTTATCCTCGGCTACAGAGTTGGATAAAGCTTCTATCGCTTTAGCGTTGGAAGCGATTAAACGTTCTAGTTCTTCACTACTCATGCCCTTAACCATCCTTGCCAAAAAATAATGTAGTTCCCTATGACACGATCGCTATCAATTGTTTTAATTATAATTTGCGGGAAAATTATTAATTTGTCTGAATTAAATTTACTCGGCTTTAGGAATTAATATTAACCTAAGCAAGAAATCGTAGATCAATTTGTAAACTATATCGGAGGATAAACATCGTGGACTGGAGAGTTAGGGCGATTCGAGGAGCGACTACGGTAGAAGACAATTCTATAGAAGCGATACAGGAGGCGACTACGGAATTACTCGACGCGATCGAAAGCCATAACCGACTAGACCCGGAAGAAGTGGTCAGCGTTATCTTCACAGCCACTAAAGATATTACCGCTATTTTCCCCGCCGCGATCGCCCGGCAGCGCCCACACTGGGAAAACGTGCCCCTGCTCGATGTACAACAAATGCACGTAGATGGCAGTTTAACTAAGTGTATTCGAGTCATCCTGCACGTCAATACCCCTAAGCCACAACGAGAGATGCGCCATGTCTACCTGCGCCGCGCTCAGAACCTCCGACCGGATTTAAACTATAATCCCTTGAAAATTAGCCTTTAGGAGGTTTTTGGGGTTTTGGTGGCGAGATATAAGCGTAAGCGCAATAAACTGAGGGTATGACCCAGATTTAGAGGTAGGAGGGATATGCCTTCTAAACGCGATTGTAACCAACCATCGCCCCAAGACCATTCGTGATAACCGTCGATGCCCTGACTCAGAAGTAAGCAGATATGGCGATCGCTGATTTCGCTCACCCGATGTTCTACAGGAATCGGGCCCGTCCAGGTGGTAAATTTCAAGCCGGATTCTAGTTTATCCGGGCCGCCGGGGAGAAGAATTTGCGGTATGAGCCACTGACGTAACTGCGCCGTATTCAGGAGACTATCGGCGATCGTATCAGCTTTAGCGTTTACTTCGATGCGTAGATGACTTTCTTGAAAATTGCCAAACATTTGATCCGCCAATCAGAAGGAGTTCTGCTTAAATTTTTGCTAAATTTTGTTAACTTAGATTATAGGATGTCCAAAAAAGTGAAGAAATATAACGCCACTTTTTAGAGAGAATTCCCTCGGTACGATCGATTTTACCCCTAAGCAACACTATTATTATGGCAGATCAATTAATTCGGGCGACAGCGGCGGAAGGCGGCATAAGAGCAGTGGGAGTCATAACAACTAGAGCGGCCGAAGAAGCCAGACAGAGACATAAACTATCCTACGTCGCTACAGCAGCTCTGGGTAGAGCCATGTCGTGCGGCCTCTTACTAGCATCTAATATGAAAGTGCCTAGCTCTAGAGTCAATCTTCGCATGAAGGGAAACGGGCCGATGGGGGGCCTGTTCGTTGATGCGGGGCTTGATGGTACAGTGCGGGGTTACGTAGATCATCCAGAGGTAGAATTACCGCCGAATTCCCTCGGTAAACTTGATGTAGGGGGCGCTATAGGTAATGATGGCTACCTTTACGTAGTGCGGGATAAGGGTTATGGTTATCCCTACTCCAGTACCGTACAGTTAGTTTCTGGGGAAGTGGGCGACGATGTGGCTCACTATCTATCGTCTTCGGAACAGATTCCCTCCGCGCTTCTCGTGGGTGTGTTCGTAGATAAAACGGGTGTGATAACTTCCGGAGGTATCCTGATTCAAATATTACCCGAAGCGGCCCAAGGGGAGAGATCGGATAAACTAGTAGATATTCTCGAATCCCGCATCGGTCAGTTAGCCGGCTTTACTCCCCTATTACGCTCGGGTAAAACCATTCAGGAAATTTTCGAGCAACTATTGGGAGATCTGGGATTAGTAATTCTCCCAGAAGTGCAGATGGTACGTTTTAACTGCAGATGTTCGTTTGAAAGAGTTTTGGGTGCATTGAAAATTCTCGGTGAAGCGGAACTAGTAGACATCATCGAAAAAGATAAGGGCGCTGAAGCTACCTGTCAATTCTGCGGCGAAGTCTATCAAGCTAGTGAGGCTCAATTGGTCGAACTTTTAGAAACCTTACGAGCCGAGTCTAGTTGAACCTAGATCCTTAGAACAAGATACTCTATCATAGTAGATCCCTTATGGTTTTTACCTTCGGGGTGTTTATGGATAGAAATATTAATTAAAACAGCCGTATTATTTTAATCCTCTCACAATTCATCGGAGCATTTATCGAGCATGAGAAAAGACGATCGCAATTCCCCTGCAACTTACGAATACGATCCTTATTGGGGCCCGCGCTTTCTAGTGGAAGAGAGAGACGCATGTGGTGTAGGTTTTATCGCCGATGTTAAAGGTCAAGGCAGTCATCAACTGATAGAGCAAGCGTTAGGCGCTTTAGGCTGTTTGGAACATCGCGGCGGCTGCAGCGCCGATCAAGATTCTGGCGACGGCTCGGGATTGATGACTGGGATTCCTCACGCCCTACTGGCTGACTGGTTCAACGAGCGAGGAATTACAGCCCCGTCAGAAGAAGCTTTAGGCGTGGGAATGGTTTTCTTACCTCAAGATTTAACCAGACGGGCCGAAAGTAAATCCCATATAGAAAAGATACTAAAAGACAGAGAATTAAATCTATTAGGATGGCGGGAAGTACCTGTCAATCCTGACATATTGGGGGTACAGGCAAGAGAAAACCAGCCCCATATAGAACAGGTTTTAGTGACTTCCGTAGAGGGATTGACGGGGAAAGAATTCGATAGTCTTCTCTATATTGCTCGCTCCGAAATCGGTAAACTCTTAGCGGATGATTTCTATGTCTGTTCTTTCTCATGCCGTACCATAGTTTATAAAGGCATGGTAAGGGCGGAGATTCTGAGAGAATTTTATCTAGACCTACAAAATCCCGCTTACAGCAGCCGGTTCGCCGTCTATCACCGGCGTTTCAGCACCAATACCATGCCGAAATGGCCTCTAGCCCAACCGATGCGCCTGTTAGGACACAACGGAGAAATTAATACCCTTCTCGGTAACATCAACTGGATGTCAGCTAGAGAGAGAAACCTGCAAACAGAAGGCTGGACATCGGAAGAATTAAATTTATTAACTCCTATAGTCAATCCGGCTAATAGCGATTCCTATAACTTAGATAGTGTGATGGAACTGTTAGTGAGAACTGGGCGAAGTCCTCTAGAGGCGGCGATGATTCTGGTGCCGGAAGCTTACAAGAATCAACCCGAATTAAAAGATCATCCCGAGATTACCGACTTTTATGAATACTATAGCGGACTGCAGGAACCCTGGGACGGCCCCGCTTTACTGGTATTTAGCGATGGCGTAACCATAGGAGCCACCTTAGACCGTAACGGTTTAAGACCTGCCCGTTATAGTATTACTAAAGACGGCTATATAGTAGTATCTTCCGAGGCGGGTGTCGTACCTTTAGACGAATCCCTGATCGTTGAAAAAGGTCGTCTCGGCCCTGGCCAGATGATAGCCGTAGACCTGCAAAAACAAGAAATCCTCAAAAACTGGGAAATTAAAGGGCGTATCGCTTCCGCTAAACCCTACGGAGAGTGGGTAAAATCTCAGCGCACAGTCATTGTCAATCAACCTTTTGCAGGAGTGTCGGGACTCGATAGTCGGGAGTCGTCGCAATTATTAAGTTATCAGACAGCTTTCGGTTATACGGCGGAAGATGTGGATATGGTAATCATCCCGATGGCAGCCCAGGGCAAAGAAGCTACTTTCTGTATGGGGGATGATGTACCCCTCGCGGTACTGTCGGATAAACCCCGCCTCCTCTACGACTATTTTAAACAACGCTTTGCTCAGGTGACGAACCCGCCGATCGATCCCCTCCGGGAAAGTCTCGTCATGTCTCTGACTATGTATTTAGGTCGTCGCGGCAATATTCTTAAATTAGGTGTAGACGACGCTCACCTGTTAAAACTGGATACTCCAGTTTTAAATAAAGCTGAATTGGATACGATCATAGCCTCCAGTTATAAAGTAGCCGGACTATCCACCCTATTTGATCTCACCGCCGGGCCCGATGGATTGGAAAAAGCGATCGCCAAACTGTGCGCGGAAGCGGTAGAAAAAGTGGAAGCGGGCGCAGAAATCTTGATCCTCAGCGACAGGGGCGCTCTGAACGAATCCACCAGCTATATTCCTCCCTTACTCGCTGTAGGTGCGGTACACCATCACCTCATCCGTCAGGGTTTACGCCTGAAAGCTTCCATAGTAGTAGATACCGCCCAGTGTTGGAGTACCCACCATTTTGCCTGCCTGATCGGTTACGGTGCTTCGGCAGTGTGTCCCTATTTAACCATAGAGACGATCGAGGCTTGGTGGCACGATCCGAAAACTCAGAAGATGATGGAAAACGGCAAGGTAGAGAACGTGAGTTTCGAGAAAGCCCTAAGTAACTTCCGTAAGTCGATCGAGGCGGGATTACTAAAAATCCTTTCTAAGATGGGTATATCGCTCCTCTCTTCCTATCACGGTGCCCAAATCTTTGAAGCCATCGGACTCGGCCCCGAACTGGTTAAATTAGCCTTCAACGGTACTACCAGCAGAGTCGGGGGTTTAACAGTGGCGGAAGTGGCACAGGAAATAATAACCTTCCACAGTAAAGCTTTCCCCGCTCTCACCGCCAAGAAGTTAGAAAATTACGGTTTCGTCAACTATCGTCCGGGCGGCGAATATCATATGAACTCCCCTGAAATGGCTAAAGCTCTACATAAAGCTGTAGAGAGCCATAATAAGGGGGAGGCTTACGACCATTATGAAACTTACCGCCAATATCTAGAAAATCGTCCCGTGACGGCTTTAAGAGATTTATTGGATTTACAGAGCGATCGCCCCTCTATCCCGGTTGAAGAAGTGGAATCGGTGGAATCGATAGTCAAACGCTTCTGTACTGGCGGTATGTCCCTCGGTGCCCTATCCCGTGAAGCTCACGAAACTTTAGCGATCGCCATGAATCGTATCGGTGGTAAATCCAACTCCGGCGAGGGGGGAGAAGATCCCCTGCGTTACACCGTGTTAGGCGATGTGGACGAAAACGGCGTTTCGGCTACTTTCTCCCACCTCAAGGGTTTGAAAAACGGCGACACCGCGAACTCGGCTATTAAACAGGTAGCGTCGGGAAGATTTGGGGTAACGCCGGAATATTTAATGAGCGCTCAACAGATCGAAATCAAAATGGCGCAGGGAGCGAAACCGGGTGAAGGTGGACAACTACCAGGCCCGAAAGTCAGCCCCTATATCGCCATGTTACGGAGATCGAAACCAGGCGTATCGCTCATATCGCCCCCGCCCCACCACGATATTTACTCGATCGAAGATCTAGCTCAGTTAATCTATGACCTACACCAAATTAATCCGGCGGCGCAAGTTTCGGTGAAATTGGTAGCAGAAATCGGTATAGGCACGATCGCCGCAGGTGTGGCTAAAGCTAACGCCGACATCATCCAGATTTCCGGTCACGACGGCGGTACTGGTGCATCTCCTCTAAGTTCCATCAAACACGCCGGTAGCCCCTGGGAATTAGGAGTAACGGAAGTACATCGTATGTTATTGGAGAATAAATTGCGCGATCGCGTACTGCTCCGGGCGGATGGTGGTTTAAAAACCGGTTGGGATGTATTGATCGCGGCTCTCATGGGTGCGGAAGAGTTTGGCTTCGGCTCGATCGCTATGATCTCCGAAGGCTGTATTATGGCTCGTATCTGTCATACCAATAACTGCCCCGTAGGTGTAGCCACTCAACAGGAACGTTTACGCCAACGTTTTACCGGTGTCCCCGGCCATGTGGTCAATTTCTTCTACTTCATCGCCGAGGAATTGCGCTCTCTCCTAGCCCATCTCGGTTATCGTAATTTGGATGAGGTGATCGGCCGTAGCGATTTATTAAAAGTACGGGAGGGCGTGCAGTTAACTAAAACTCAAGGTTTAAACCTGGATTGTTTGCTCAACCTGCCCGATGTGAAGAACGACCGTTCCTGGTTACAACACGAACCGGTACACGGTAACGGCCCCGTTCTCGATGATGAAATCTTAGCCGACGCGGAAGTAATGGCGGCGATTGAATCTCAGGGTACGGTGACGAAAACGATCGAGCTAGTTAACACCGATCGTACCGTAAGCACACGTATCGCTGGCACCATTGCCAAAAAATATGGTAATGACGGCTTCGAGGGAGAAATTAAACTGCAATTTAAAGGTAGCGCTGGTCAGAGCTTCGGAGCTTTCAACCTGCCCGGAATGAAACTGCACTTAGAAGGTGAAGCTAATGATTATGTAGGCAAAGGAATGTACGGCGGTGAAATCGTTATAGTTCCTCCTGCCGGGGTCAATTACGATCCCGCCGCGAACGTGATCATCGGTAATACCTGCCTCTACGGTGCCACTGGCGGGGTTCTCTACGCCAACGGCCGCGCCGGGGAAAGATTTGCCGTGCGAAACTCGAAAGCTGTAGCCGTGATTGAGGGAGCTGGCGATCATTGTTGTGAATATATGACCGGAGGTGTAATTGTCGTTCTCGGTTCCGTAGGGCGCAACGTGGGCGCGGGAATGACCGGCGGTTTAGCCTATTTCCTAGATGAGGATGGGTCTTTTAGCGAAAAAGTCAACCCTGAAATTATTAAGATTCAACGGGTAGGGACTGTAGCGGGTGAGGCTCAGTTAAAAGGCTTGATCGAGGCTCACGTAGCCGCCACCAGTAGCGCCAAAGGCAAAGCCATCTTAGAGGATTGGTCAACCTATCTGGGCAAATTCTGGCAGGCGGTGCCTCCTTCCGAATCCAATAGCCCCGAATCGCAAAGCGAGACGGAAAAAACCCTAACCTCGGTGTAAGGGGACAAGTGAGATAAGAGGGGTGAGAAAAGAAAATTTCTGGCTCCTTTTTTCTCTTTACTCACTCCTCAACCATAAATTCACCTTTAAGGTAGATTAAAAATATCTTTTTCTCTGGTTAAGTGTCCATAGGATAGGGATTTTAATTGCTGAGGTTCAAGAATATTCGTCCTCTTGCAGTCTTTTAAGAGAAAGGAGGTAAAACGGTGAGACAGAGAGAGGGGACGATGGAGCGACTATTTACCCAAAAAAGCGAAATAGGTATGTTAGCTCGCTCTCTAGATTGGTCGGCGACTTCTCTGGGCCCGCTGACTAATTGGCAACAAAGCCTGAAAACCGCCGTGAGTATGTGCCTTAATTGCCCTGTTCCTGGAGTGGTTTGGTGGGGGTCAGAATTTATCAGTTTTTATAACGATGCCTGCAAATCTATCTTAGGAAGCGATAAATATAGAGCGGCTATAGGTCAAATAGGTTCTCATGGATGGTCAAAAATCTGGCATCTGATCGCTCCTGGATTACACTCAGTTTTAGCAACTGGAGAAGTGAGCGACTGCGATACTCAGAGATTTTCTCTATACTGTGGGGATGTATATTATAAAGTTTCTCACAGTCCCATCTTTGATGAAAGGGGAAAGATAGGGGGTGTATTCACTGTCTTCACCGAAAGTAAAGAGCCTGAAGAAACCGAGGCGCAATTACAGGAAAGTAGATATTTTATCGAGAAGATAGCCGAAACGATACCGGGAATACTTTATGTATACGATTTAGTCGAAGAGCGCAATATTTACGTTAACAAACAGATCACTAAAATACTGGGCTATAGCGAAGAATGGGTGAAACAAGTTTGCTCCAATCTCCTACCGATTCTGCTCCACCCTGAAGATCTGGCTAAATTGCCCGAATATATGAGCAAATTCGAGCAAGCCGAAGACGGTGAAATCATCGAGTTAGAATATAGGATGCAACACTCTAACGGTGAATGGCGATGGTTTCACGGGCGGGGAGTGGTTTTCAGTAGAACTGCCTCGGGAGCGCCCAAACAGATTTTAGGAATAGCGGCCGATATTAGCGAAAATAAAGAGAGAGAAATCGCTCTGCGAGCCAGTGAGGAGAGATTTCGTTTGGTGACGGAGGCGGCTAACGGGCTGATTTTTGATTGGGATTTACAAAGCGGTGAGGTTTATCGCTCCGCGCAACTCTACGATCTCATCGGTGTCCCTGTTTCTGAGGCGGAGCCTATCCCCTGTTGGTGGCACCAAAGAATTCACCCCGAGGATATGGCGCGTTTTAAAGAAGTTATACCCCATTTATTAACGGGCGATCGGGTTCTCTGTGAGAGTGAGTACCGGCTACGTCACGAACGGGGTCATTGGATTAACGTATGGGAAAGGAGCCGTTTAGTGAGAAATGACTGCGGGGAAGTAATCCGCATTCTCGGCTGTACGATCGATATTAGCGATCGCGTTCGCAGTCAGACGGAATTAAGTTTATTGATTGAGACTATCCCCCAACAGATTTGGAGAGCTTTACCGAACGGAGAGATAGATTATGTGAACTCTCGCTGCGGAGAGCGCTTCGGTGTCACTCTTGAGCAAGTCAGATCTTGGGGTTGGACTAATTTCATCCATCCTGAAGATCTGCCATTGTTGCTTCATAAATGGAAACTAGCGCTCAAAAACGGTTGTTTTTTAGAAATGGAAACGAGAATACTCTGCGCCGATGGAGAGTATCGCTGGTTTTTAGCTCAAGCGGTACCGCTTTACAATGAGCGCGGCGAGATAGTTAAATGGTACGGCACCAATACAGATATACACGCCCGCTTAGAAGCGGAAAAGAATCTGCGTCAGAGTCAAATTCAATTACAACAACAACTAGCGGAAATAGAAGCTATCTACCAAACCGCGCCGATCGGTCTGGCGATATTAGATAAAGATTTACGTTTCCTCCGCATCAATCGGCGCTTAGCGGAAATTAATGGCTTATCCGCAGAGATACATATAGGGCGACGGGTTCGAGAATTGTTGCCCCAATTGGCAGGGACAGCAGAACCGCTATTACTCGGGCTGATCGAGACGGCTGAACCTTTATTGAATGTGGAAATACAGGGGGAAACCCCCGCCCTACCGGGAGTAAACCGCGTTTGGTTAGAACACTTCCTCCCCCTAAAAAACGGTGAGGAAGTAACCGGTATCAGTATCGTGTGTGAAGAAATTACCGATCGGATACGCATAGAGTCAGCTTTACGAGAAAGCGAAGAAAAATTTCGTCAGCTAGCCGAAAACATCGTCGATATGGTTTTTTGGATCTACGATATGCGTGTTAATAAGGTTATCTATGTCAGTAGCGCCTATGAAAGAGTTTGGGGAATTTCATCTGCTACTTTGTTGGAAAATCCCCCTCAATGGTTAGAGGTAATTCATCCAGACGATATTGAAGCAGTCAGACAAACTATAGTTGAAAGGGACATTAGTGGAAGTTTCGAGCTAAAATACCGCATCATTCGCCCGGATGGTTCTGGTCGTTGGATACACGATCGGGGTTTCCCTATTTTAGACTCTTCCGGCAAGCCTTATAGAATCGTGGGTATTGCCGAGGATATTACGCCCAGTATTAACGCAGAAACAGCTCTCAAAGAAACTAGCGATCGTCTGAATCTCGCCCTCAAGAGCGCACCCCTATCTCTTTTCAATCAAGATCGGGATCTGCGTTATACCTGGATTTATAATCCTACCCATAACTTTACGATCGAAGATATAATCGGGCGACGGGATGAAGATTTAACCTCAGCTCCGAGCGCGGCTGAGCTAACCCGTATTAAAACCCAAGTCCTAAGCACGGGCATAGGCACTAGAAAAGAAGTAAAACTGGTGAATGGGCAGAATATTTCTTACTATGATCTAACCGTCGAACCGATCAGAGACGATAACGAAGATATTATCGGCGTTACTTGCGCTGCGGTAGATATTAGCGAAAGGGTGAAAGCCGAAGAGGCACTACGACAAAGCGAGGCGCGGTTAAAGCAATTGGTAGAATTAAACCTGCTTGGTGTTATGTTCTGGCATATCAACGGCGAGATCATCGATGCCAACGATGCTTTTTTAAATATGATCGGCTATACTCGCTCCGAGTTAGAAGCGGGCCTATTGAACTGGCGAGCCATCACTCAACCGGAACAAATACATATTAGCGAAACCTCTCTCTTGAGAATGCGGCGCAATGCTTCCGACTCGATCGAAAAAGAATATATTCGCAAAGATGGGAAGCGGGTGCCCGTTCTACTAGGGGGAGTCATGTTTAAGGATTCCGAAGAGTTAGGCGTGAGCTTCGTCGTCGATATGACTGAGCAAAAACGGGCCGAGGTGGAATTACAACTCCAGGCCAGTGAATTGAAAAAACTCAATTCCGCCCTTAAGCAAACTACCGCTAAGCTGACCCAACGCAATCAGGAGTTAGATTGCTTCGTGTATACAGTATCTCACGATCTCAAGGCTCCTTTACGGGCTATCTCTAATCTAACCGATTGGCTGGCGGAAGATTTACAAGACAAATTAGACGAGGACAATCTCCGCCAGATGCAACTTCTTCAGAATCGGGTGGTGCGGATGGCATCCTTAATCGATGGATTATTGGTCTATTCGCGTATCGGGCGCACCGAGGTGGCGACGGAAGATGTAAACGTGAATCAATTGATCGCTGAAATTATCGATTCTCTCGCACCTCCTCCCTCTTTTAGGATTAGTGTCGAGGCTCGATTGCCAGTTTTCTCAACCCGAAAATTACTCCTGTTTCAAGTGTTGTCTAATTTGATCGGTAACGCCATTAAACATAATGATAAGGGAGAGGGAAACATCGATATTTCCGCTCGCTTCGACGGTGAAGTTTATAGGTTTTCCGTCGCCGATAATGGCCCGGGTATCGAAAAGCAAAATCAAGAGCGCATTTTTGGTATCTTCCAAACCCTCAAGAGCCGAGACGTTCAAGAGAATACTGGTATCGGGTTATCCATAGTCAAGAAAATCGTCGAAACGGAGGGGGGTTCTATCTGGCTCGACTCGGAACCGGGTAAAGGCTCCCTCTTTAGCTTTACTTGGCCCCCCTCTAGTGGGGAGTCGCAAGTCGGGGATATAAATTTATGTAGCCCTATCTAAGATAGCAGAACTATTTTTGATCCCTGACCGGTTTTCCTGACTTCTATACGGTTTTGAAAAGCTTCTTTGAATTGAGGCATATGGGTGACGGTAAGGATACAGGAAAAGTCATCGGCGATCGCATTAATAGCACTGATCAACCGTTCGCACCCTTCCGCGTCTTGGGTGCCGAATCCTTCATCGACGATCAACATCTGTAAAGCTATCCCCGCTCGATGCGCTAAAAGTTTCGCTAGGGCGAGACGAATAGAAAAGTTAATCCGGAAAGCTTCCCCCCCCGAATAGGTTTCGTAAGCTCTAGTGCCTTTAGCATCGTTAATATTGATCTCTAAGGTGTCGATTAATTTTGCTTCTTTTTTCCTCGCACTGCCGCTTTTACCGGCTTTCTGGGTGATAAATTGAACGTGCAATTGATTATTTGACAATTTACCTAAAATCTGGTTCGTTTCTGCTTCTAATTGCGGTAAGACATTTTCGATCATGTGTAATTGAATCCCATTTTTCCCGAAAGCTTGTGATAGCTCTAAGTAAACACGGTATCTTTTCTTACGTTCTGCAATCTTGATCTCTGTTTCTCGATAGGTAGTTTCTAAATTATCTATCTGGTTCAATTTTTCTTCTATTTTACCTTTCTGGCTCAATACCTGATCTAGCTGTTGTCTTTTCTGTTTAATCAGGGTTTCTGTATTATTTATTTCTCCCCTATAATCGATCAGATTACTAATTTGTTCGGTAAGCTGTTTAATGATTTGTTGTATTTGTGTTTGATTGTCTAAATTTTCCCCTATCCTTTGTTTGGATTGTTCCTGTTTCCTCTCTTCTAGGGGATAATTCTCTTGAGCCTGTTTTAACTGTTCATAAAACGAGACTGCCGATCGAGATTCCTTGAGATATACTTTTATCTTTTGATGCAGGGATCGATCGTATCCTATTTTTTCTATTTGCGTTTCCAGTTTATCTATTTGTTGTTTAATAATCGAATTTGTTTGTAACTTTTTGATCTCATTTTCTAATTCTACGATTTTACCTAATAATTTCGGCTTATCCTGTTGTAATTTTGTCAATTTTTGACGCGCTTCATTAATCCTCTCTTGTTTTGTCTCCGCTGGTTTATACCGAGTTTCCTCGCTTCTGACTAGAGAGTGAGTCTGTTCATCATAGTTAATATCGGCGATCGCCCGCTGTAGAGATTTCAGTTCCGTTTGTAATTCTTCTGAATAAATACCCGCCGTTAAAGAGCGCTGCATTTTCTCAATATTTTTCTTAACTTTCTCTAATTCGCTTTCTAAATCATCGTAAGATTCTAACTGAGTCGCGTATTGAGTATATAATTTTTGGAGTTTGGGTAACTCTTTAAGTTCTTCTTTAATTTGGGCGTATTGGTGACGGATTTGTTGTAATTCTCTCTCCCCTAAATTAATTTGCGTTTCCAGATCCCAAATCAGACCTTTAATCTCTTCCTGTTGTTGCTGATTAGTACTCACCACATGATGACGGTGATCCTCATTTAATTCCTGTTGACAAACTGGACAGATAGACTCGGTTAGATTAAACTTTTCTAGCTTGTCAATTAAATCTTGCAGTTGTTTTTCATAACTTTGTTTCTCGTACTGTAATCTTTCTTGAATTCGTTTTTTCTCGTGTCCCTTATCTTCTATATGTTTATGATAAACTTGCTTCTTCTCCAATTCTCTGATCTGACCGTCTACCTCTAGGGCACGGCGACGCAGTTCGGGAATTTTATCTATCTGCTCGCGCAGAATATTTCTCTGTGTTTCTTGTTGTGCCAGTTGCGCTCTTAAGGTGGCTTCTTCTCCTTTTATTTCTAACTCTATATCGTGTCTGCGCCGGATTAGAGGTACAACCTGTTCCTGTAATTTATCTAATTCTTCCCGTCGCCGGTGTGCCGCCAGAAATTTTTCTAATTCTTTCTTGACTTGTTCGGCTTGACTCAAAATTTTTAATTGTGTTTCTTCCGATTCTTCTAAATTTTTCAGTTCACTATTATATTGTTGTAATTGCAGGGTATATTGATTAACTTGTTGATTTAGTTGTTGTTCTAATTTTTGTTTTTGTTCTTGAGCTTCTTGGGATGCCTGTAGTTTATGACTCAAGCTTTCTTCTTCTTCTTGTAAATTTATATATTCTTGGTAATTTTTGATGATAGTATCCTGACTATCGATTAGAGCCTTTAGTCGATTAAGGTTATTGGTAATATCGGTTTGTTCTCGCTGCAGGCGATCGTATTCTTTCAGTGTTCGTTGATAATTGTCCTGTTGCCACCCTAATTGTTGTTCGGCGCTGGCCCGATTGGACTGTTTAGCTTGTAAATCTTGTAATTGTTTCAGATCTCGATCTATAACTTCCTGTAATTCCTCGATCTCCCTTTGTTTAAATTTTAATTCCTCTTTTAGGGAATTTTTTTCGGCTATTCTTTCTTTAATCGGCTCTAAACTATCTTCGAGTTGCTGAACTTGAGCTTTAAATTCTTTCGATAGATCTTTAGCTCTTTCTGAAAGTAATTCATACTGGTTTAGCTTCAACAATTCCGCTAAGATCTTTTTGCGCTCGCCCGGGGAACGTTTCATGAACTCATCGGCTTGACCCTGACGAAGATAGGCCGAATTAATGAAGGTATCGTGATCTAATTTAAGATAGGTGATGATCTGTAATTGAGTATCTTTTAATCCCTTACCGGAAAGAGTTTTGTATTGATTGTTACCGATATGGATTTGGAAATCGAGGGAGCTACTTCTGCCTCTGGTGCGGGAGCGAATGATTCTATAAGTCTGCTCATTCAGGGAAAAATAATAATCTACCAGCACTGACTCAGCACCTGTATGAATCACTTCATCTTCTGTGGTGGCGCGACTTTTTCCCCAAATTACCCAGGTAATCGCCTCTAGTAGGGATGATTTACCCGCGCCATTGGCACCGCAAATACAAGCTGTGTGTATACCCCGAAAATCGATCGAGGCTTCTCGATAACTAAGAAAATTTTTGAGGGTGAGTTGAAGGGGGATCATAGCGATAATTATGTAACCTATTTATCATAGTACATAATTATCAGCTAAAAAAGGGATAAATTATCTCGATAGGAGCCGGAATCATTTCCCCCCGAAAATCCAGAATCTGCACTAGAACTAAATAGGCGAGCGCGATAATAATAGAAATGGCTCCAGTAATAATAGCGACGAGCTTACCTTGATTCATAAATTTATTGTTTTATTTCGATACTATTTCGGCAGCGGATAAAGGAGAGTTAGGCGTAAAAAAAGTTTCAATATTAAGTTGTTCGGGGTAGGTGGAGAACTGAGGTAGGATTTCGTGAGTGAAAGCCTCGGCCGCCTTAGAACGATAGCGGTTGGGGTTGATGATAACGTTGAGAGTCCGGCGAATTTCCACCTCGCGGATGTGGGTGGCGTGTAAGACACCCATCTGTAACTCTTTTTCGATCGCCGTTATCGAGACGAAGGCGGCCCCTAATCCTGATTGTACGGCGTTTTTGATCGCCTCGATCGAGTTTAATTCCATCTCTACCTTCAGCCGTTTCGTATCTATATCGTATTTAGACAGCACCTTATCGATGACTTTCCTGATGGTCGATTGCGAATCGAGAGTAATAAACTTGAGACGATAAAGATCTTCTTTCTGAATCATCTCTACTTTAGCCAGGGGGTGAAATACTGGTAGTATCAGGGCCAATTCGTCATCAGCGTAGGGGATGATCTTCAGCATTTCCTGTAATTCCGCCGGCACTTCACCGCCGATAATCGCTAAATCAACCTGTCCGTTAGCCACGCCCCAAGAAGTGCGCCGCGTCGAATGTACCTGTAACTGTACCGATACCTCGGGGTATTTCTGCCGGAATAAACCGATCATGCGTGGTAGTAGATATGTACCTGTCGTCTGCGAAGCACCGACGATGAGAGTACCGCCCTGTAGATTTTGTAAATCTTCGATGGCTCTACAAGTTTCCTGACAGAGAGTAATAATTTTCTCGCCGTAGCTGAGGAGCAGATAGCCCGCCTCGGTTAATTGAGCTTTTCTGCCGCCTCGATCGAACAGGGGCACGTTGAGCTGTTTTTCTAAGTTTTGTACTTGTAAGCTGACAGCGGGTTGAGAAACATAAAGAGTATCAGCAGCCCGTTTAAAACTCCCTTCTGCTGCGATGGCTTTAAGAATTCTCAGTTGGTCTAGAGTGAAAGGAATATCTGTCATAGGGTTTGGCGAGTTACTAACAGAGCAAGGAGAGAGTCAAGTAAACGGCAAGCTTCCCTGATGCGTTTACTGATACTGACATTGACAGTATCACAACACGGGGATCATTGATTCACTGAGAGGGTAGGATCTAATATGGCTTAAATCAAAAATTATTGCTTTCTGTTGGTTATGGATAGTCATTGGATCATGTTGGGGATGTTACTGGGATTCGCTATCGTTCATAGCGGGGGGGCGGCGTTACGTCCTTGGGGGGAAGAGAAAATCGGTGCCCGACTCTACCGTATCGGCTTCGCTCTCGTCAGTTTACCCGGGGCGGTAATCCTCATAGTTTATTTCATCAATCATCGTTACGACGGGATTCGCCTGTGGAATCTACAAGGAGTATCCGGAATTCAAGAAACTGTGTGGATTCTTTCGGCTATCTCTTTCTTTTTTCTCTATCCCGCTACTTTTAACCTCCTCGAAATCGCTGCGGTACAGAAACCCCAAGTCCATCTCTACGAAACCGGCATAATTCGCATCTGCCGTCATCCGCAAATGGTAGGACAAGTTATCTGGTGTATCGGACATACAATATGGCTTGGGACAAGTTTTACTTTGTTGACATCGGTGGGCTTAATCGCCCATCACTTATTTGCCGTCTGGCACGGAGACAGACGGCTTAGTAAACGTTATGGAGATGCTTTTTTAAAAGCAAAAGAAAGAACATCAATAATACCTTTTCTAGCTATTATAGATGGTCGTCAATCCTTTCAGCCTGGAGAATTTATAAAACCCGCATATTTGGGTGTAAGCGGATTTATAGCCCTCCTTTGGTGGGCTCATCCTTATCTGATGCAAGTTACGAACAAAATCAATTGGTAAATTGAAAATACCCTTGGTTACTTGATCCCGATTAGGTTAACATAAATCTCAAGCCCTTTAAAAACACCTATTAAACTCTACTTCGGTAATGATGCTATCCATCAATGAAAAAAACTTTTCTAAAACAGTCTTAGAATCTCCCAACCCCGTTCTAGTTCATTTTTGGGCCCCTTGGTGTGGTCTTTGTCGCTTAATCCTACCTACCTTATCGAAATTTAAGTCAGAATCGGGCTTGGATTTAGAAATAGTGGGGATCAACGCCGACGAGAATTTCAGCCTCGCCAATCGCTACCGTCTTCGTAATCTACCGACTTTAATTTTATTTCACCGAGGAACCGCGATCGTCCGTTTGGATGATTTCCGAAGTCGTGATGATTTATACCTTAGTCTCAAGGCGGGGATCACTACCAATACGATACAATCGGCTCAGTTAACGGCCTAAGCCGTGTAATCTATTAATTTCCCCGGCACATCGCTCCGTAATTGCCTCTAAATATTCCCGCGAGGAAGATCCAGGGCAGGGGATCAATTGACCGATGCGGACGGTAACGGCGGCGGGAACCGGTAGCTTACCTCTGGCAGAGCGATCGAGAATCTTTTCCGTACCCCACAAACTGACAGGTAATAGGGGCACGCCGGCTTTAGCGGCGATCATCGCCGCCCCTAGTTTCGGTTGCTGAATACTACCGTCAGCCGTGCGGGTGCCCTCTAAAAACACTCCGACAGCCCAGCCTTTTTCGAGTGCGTTCAAGGCGGCTCGAATAGCCCCCCTATCTCCCGCTCCTCTCTTGACGGGATAAGCACCATATAAGGATATTGCTTGTTTTAAAACCGGTACACGAAATAATTCTTCTTTAGCCATGTAGGCGACGGGGCGACATACTGCCGTAGATAACAGGGGCGGGTCAAAATAACTGGCGTGATTACTAACGATGATCAGCGCACCAGTTTGAGGAACATTTTCTAATCCGTAAACTCTCCCCTGAAAATAGGTTTTAAAAAGGGGGTGAACAACCGACCATTTCAGTAAACGGTAGGATATTAAGCTATTTAAAGGCTCTCGCTGTCTCATGCTGGGGAGTCGGGAGTCGGGAGTCGGGAATCGTTGATTACTTATTTTACTGGCAAAGGGGATCGAAATCGATTACCGTTCTCATCATCTGGGTAAAAAAATGGAAAAGCCTCTGAGAGTCTTGCCGTGTTTCGACCTCAAAGGCTTTGCTTTCTTCTCACTCCTCACACTACTTAAGAATACTGTATTTATCCCTAGTGGGGAATAGGTAGAGTGACGCTTTTATAAGTGGCATAATTTTTATGCCGCTTGTGTTTGTGGTTGAGGTTGGAACTGGAACAGGGAATAGACGACGTTACGGCGAATATCGATCATCATTTCCAGGAACATTTCGTAACCCTCCTGTTTATACTCGATCAGTGGATCTTTTTGTCCGTAACCCCGCAAGCCGATCGATTCCCGCAGTGATTCCATCGCCTGTAGATGTTCCCGCCAGAGATTATCTATCTGTTGCAGGATAAAATATCTCTCCGCATCCCGCATCAAACCTGGGCGCACTTTATCCACTTGGGCTTCTTTAATCTCGTAAGCCTTTCTCACCTCCTCGTGTAAGAACTGTTTAATCTCGCTCACGGTCATATCTTCTAGGTCTTTGGCGGTAATATCATTGAGTAAGTAAACGAACTCTTGGGACTTACTGACGAGGTTATCGAGCTTCCACTCTTCCGGCGGTAATTCTGGATTAATATAAGCGTCTACGATTTCGTCCATCGTTTTCTCCGCATACTGTAGCACCTGCTCTTTCAAGTCTAGTCCTTCTAGTACCCGGCGACGTTCGGCGTAGATGGCGCGGCGCTGATTGTTCATCACCTCATCATACTCGAACACCTGTTTACGGGCATCGTAATAGAAGGTTTCTACTTTTTTCTGAGCGCCTTCTAGGGAGCGGGTTAACATACCGGATTCGATCGGCATGTCATCTTCTACCCGAAAGGCGGACATCAAACCCGCTACGCGATCGCCTCCAAAAATCCGCAATAAATTATCGTCCAAGCTTAAAAAGAAGCGTGTAGAACCAGGGTCGCCCTGTCTTCCCGCCCTGCCTCGCAATTGATTATCTATCCTGCGTGATTCGTGTCTTTCTGTTCCGATTACGTGCAGACCACCCAAATTCACTACCTCATCATGCTCTTTACCGGTATAAGCCTCGTAGGAGTTACGGATAGACTTATACACAGCCCGCAATCTTTGGATCACCGGATCTTTAGTGGGGGCTTTTTCCGCAGCTACGGCGATTTTCTCCTCGACTTCTAACTCCGGTAAACTCTGAGTGCCGTACTGGTCAACAGCGAACTTAACCGCGTCTTTTAACTCCTGTTCCACCTCTTTCGATAGAGGTGTGGGGAATATATCCCCCGAAGCCCGCCAGGTTTTCTGTTTCTTACCGCCACCGCCGAAGCCTTGCGGGCGATTGCGCCCACCTAAAGAAGGTAGATTAAAAGCGAAGCCGTCATCATCGTCCGGGCGCACTAACTTGGGCATGAGATATTCACGGATTTTCAGGCGGGCCATATAGTCGGAGTTACCGCCGAGAATAATATCCGTACCTCTTCCCGCCATGTTCGTCGCTATAGTTACCGCGCCTTTGCGCCCGGCTTGAGCTACGATTTCCGATTCCCTCTCGACGTTTTCTGGACGGGCGTTGAGCAGGTTATGGGGAATTTTTTTCTCTTGCAGTAGCGCCGCGATAACCTCCGATTTTTCCACGCTCGTTGTACCCACCAATACGGGCCGCCCCATCTTGTGCATTTCCTCACACTCCCCGGCTACCGCCATCCACTTTGCCTGTTCGTTTTTATAAACTACGTCGGCTAAATCTTGACGTTTGGAGATGCGGTTAGTGGGAATGATCGTTACCTGTAGGTTATAAACTTTCTCTAATTCGGTTTCTTCGGTTTTTGCGGTGCCCGTCATCCCGGAGAGTTTAGGATAGAGGAGGAAGAAATTTTGATAGGTGATGGTGGCAAGCGTTTGGGTTTCCTGTTGTATTTCCACCCCTTCTTTAGCTTCTATGGCTTGGTGTAATCCATCCCCCCAGCGTCTACCGGGTAAGACGCGCCCGGTGAATTCATCGACGATGACGACTTCGCCGTTACGCACGATGTAGTTAACATCTTTGACAAATAGTTCTTTGGCTTTGATGGCGTTGAAAACGTAGTGCGCCCAGGGGTTTTCCTGATCGTAGAGGTCGGTGACACCTATTAATTCTTCGGCTTTTTTGAATCCTTCATCCGTGAGGAGTATATTACGATCTTTTTCGTTGACTTCGTAATCACCCGGGCCGTCTTCTACTTCCTGTCTGACTAACTGACGGGCGATTTGAGCCGCTGACTTGTATTTTTCTGTCGGTTGATCGATCGGGCCTGAGATAATCAGAGGTGTTCTCGCTTCATCGATCAGAATCGAGTCTACTTCGTCTATGATGCAGTAATTGAAAGGTCTCTGCACTACTTCCCCCATAGTCGTCGCCATGTTATCCCGCAGATAGTCGAAACCTAACTCGCTGTTGGTGGTGTAGGTGATGTCACAGGCGTAGTTTTTCTTCCTCTCATCTGGTGTCATCCCGGCTTGAATCAAGCCCACGCTCAAGCCGAGAAAGCGATGGACTTGCCCCATCCATTCCGCATCCCTACGGGCGAGATAATCGTTAACTGTAACTACGTGAACACCTTTACCCGTTAAGCCGTTAAGATAGGCGGGTAGCGTCGCTACCAGGGTTTTTCCCTCCCCCGTTTTCATCTCGGCTATCTGTCCCTTATGAAGTACCATACCGCCTAAAAGTTGTACGTCAAAATGTCTCATCCCGAGAACTCTCTGTCCCGCTTCCCTGACTATGGCGAAGGCTTCCGGGAGAATTTCATCGAGTGTTTCTTCTCTTTCTTCGTAGTTACGAGCTTTTTCCAGTCTGACTCTGAACTCTGCGGTTTTTCCTCTTAATTCGTCGTCCGAGAGCTTGTTAACTTCTTCTTCTAATAAATTTATTTCTGTAACGATCGGTTGAAATTTTTTAATCTTTCGAGCGTTTGGGTCTCCGAGTAAAGCTTTTAACATATATGGCTGTAACTTAAGGCTTATTTTTTATATCTTAACCCGGTACGAAGTCCCAAAACATGGACTCTCGAACGCTTAGCGAGAAATCTCTTGCTTTGAGGGTGCTTTGTTCATTAGACTAGATAGGTTGAATGTTTATAGGAGATCTGTCTATGTCTCGCCGTTGTGAGATCACCGGTAAAAAGGCTAATAACGCCTATGCTGTTTCCCACTCCCATCGTCGCACGAAAAAGTTACAGGAAGTAAATTTACAGTGGAAGCGCGTTTGGTGGGAAGAAGGCAATCGCTGGGTTAGATTACGTTTATCCACCAAAGCGATCAAGACTATTGAAAAACGCGGCTTACAATCCGTGGCTAAAGAAATCGGTCTGAATTTAAGCCTTTACTAATTCAGGTTCGGGCTTGGTTGACAAGCCCCTGTAAGCTGGCTTCCATAACGTCCCTCGTCTGCCCCGATAGGGCGCACAATAAAGCCTCCCGATACACTCTCTGGGCGGGATGGATCAGGTAATTTCCCCCTCCCCCAGCGGCGATTACCCCAGCTTGACTACACTTGAAAGCTAAATCGATCGCCTGCGCCCTCAGTTTCAACCGATAAGGGAAATCTGCTTTTTCTGCCGCCAACATTTTTTGATAGCAATCCTCCCATTGAGCTTGTAATATTTGCCGAGTTTGTTCGATCGAGTTCAGGGGATTTTTTTCCTCCGCTCTCTGCAATATATCTAATCCAGCCCTTGCACAGCCGAGAGCGTTATAGCCGTGAAAAAGTACGTTCTCTCTGTCGTTTTCCTGCATCGATCCTGATGGTTTAATTTTAATCAATTCTCTTGGAGTAATTACCCATTTATCGAGAGTGACTTTCACCGTTTGAGTGACAGTCATAACAGCTAATTGCATGACTTCCCCGATCCCGATCTTTCCTCCCCCTTCCTGTTGAGTTTCTTGAAAAGGTATCAGGCAATATAGAGATTGTCCATCGGGTAAGGTGGCCCCCAAAATAAAGCTCTGAAAAAATCCCAGCCCCGTCACCCAGGGTACTTCTCCGCTTATTTCGTATCGATCGTTTTCTAAAGGCACGGCCCTAACCGCCGGTACTCCATGCCGCCGTAAATGAGAGAAACCGATCCCGAGCAAAGCTTCCCCGGTCGCCATTTTACTTAGATAATGGTCTTTGAGTTGTTCGTTAACACCCGAAAATATTTGTGAGGCCGCGCTCTGGTGTTGGGTTTGCAAAAAAGCTAAAGCCCCAGAATAACGAGCTATGAGGACTTGAAATTTTCTATAGGTTAATTGATCCATCCCCGCCCCTCCCCACTGTTGAGGTATTCTCAAGCTCAATAGACTTCTCTGACCCATACTTTGTAAAGCTTTTTTTAGAGCTGAGGGATCTTGATCTATGAGTTGAGCTTGAGGCGCGATCTCGTTAATTAAAAACTCTTCGATTTCCTGGATTAAATATATCTTTGTGGCTACCATACATTTTCCTGTTATTGCGAAGATTTTTCCGTCCAAAGTAGGTATAGTTTTTGCTCGAATCCGCCCCTTTCTCGTCGTCGTTTTTCTTGCTCTTTTTTTATCTCTTCGATGGCTAAATTATATTTACTTATTAATGTCTCCATCACTTCATATACATCTGCTAATTCTTTAATCATTTCTAAGCCTGTTGCTGTTTGAACTTCTTTGGATTCTTCTACTAGTTTGTCTTTCAATGCTCTTAAAAATTCCGACTCACTTAGAACTATCAACTCATATTTACTCCCTCCTGCGGCGATGATCTCGGGAATTTTGTCCCGGATAAGTTTATTGTAGTAGCGACGGGAATAGGGTTTGAGGTGATCGTTCATGTCAGGGTAACCAGCACTATCGTATTTTATTATTATAATCTATATACTTACCTATA
>CAZUVR010000020.1:0-71184 GCA_964623815.1 uncultured bacterium
TATTAGTCATATTTATCACTAACTTTTTGGTGTTGCCTTATAGAATATTGGCAGAGGAAAGCTTAATTTTTTGTATATTTTTGTAAACTTTTATATAGATATTTTGAGAATTATCTTTACTTGTTATCTCTTTTGACAATTAAACTAAAAATAGATTATGGCTATGCAACCTATACATTCTAAAAATCAGAGGAACCTCATAATCCATGCGTCGAATTTTTTCCACCCTATTACTAGCTACCCTAATTACCGCTCCCGCGATGATTCCTAGCCCCGCACTCAGTCAAGTTCGTGAGCAACGGGTACAGTTTAAATCGGGTACATCACAGGCAACCCTACAAGGCAAGATTCAGGGAGAACAAAGCGTTAATTATCGAATCCGTGCGAATGCAGGACAAACTCTATCGGTGAGTTTTAACAGCGATAACGGTGCTAATTCCTTCAACATCTACGCGCCTGGTAAAGTTCCCGGTAAAGATGGGGCAATGGTTATCGGCGATCAAAACGGTAATAGTTACGAAGGCACTCTTCCGAGTACGGGTGATTATTTAATTCAGGTATTTCTCATGCGTAGTGCGGCCCGTAATAACGAGGTAGCTAATTATCGCTTAAAAATAGGTGTCACTGGTAATACTCAAAGCGATGCTACCGTTTCGGGGACGAATTATCATGCTACGGGCAATATTCCCTGTTCGATGGGCAACGGACAACCGACACAATCTTGTCCCTATGGTGTCACTCGCTCTGGCAACGGTACGGCAGATGTGACTGTGAAAAAACCTGATGGACGTAGCCGGGTGATTTTCTTTGAGAAGGGTAAAGCGATCGGCGCAAATACCAGTCAGGCCGATCGAGGCGAGTTTACCGCTTCAAAAGAAAGCGATCTTTTTATTATTCGCGTCGGTAAAGAACGATATGAAATTCCTGAAGCTGTTATTTTTGGAGGTTAACTAGATTTTTTGTCTGGCTTAAAAAACTTTTAAAAAAATCTTATCTTTTGAAAAGGATACTTCTTGCTTATTGATCTTTACGATCGCATCCGTTCTCGCTCCCGATGTTGTTACTTTCGGAGCGGGCCCCTTCTGTACCGTCATCACCACGTAGTAATCCCCCTCACCCCGAGCGAGAATTCTTGTCCCCGATGTAGTTCTTTCGTAGCTTAACCTAACGGGAGTAATGAAAGTTGCTTGTAAATTACTATCACCGTCTTTAATAGTAAAATTGTTCTGATTGAGCGTCACCTTTCCTCTGGTGTTCATCACCCAAGTAGAGGGGCCAGGTTGAGAAAGTTTATCCACCACTACGAATAAACCAGGCGCACCGGAAGAACCACTATAATCGACGGCGAACGATCGTAACCAAGTTATATTAGAACTCCGAGATTGTAACGTTATGATACCCGAGCCGTCGAGACGGGAGGCAAAAGCTACGGGTTTACTACTTCTCCAATCCGCGACACCAGGAACAAGTAAACCATTTTCCTCTATGGGGCGGGCTTGGGAGGCTCCTGGTTCTGCCCACTTACCATTTAACCCCCAGATGCGAAAACTACCCACATCGGGGAAAGACCAAGAGCCGCCTAATGCTTGACGTTTTAAATAAATACTACTGACGAAATCTCCCCTACCTCCCCAAGCGCTACGGAAAACATAAAACCCTTTTTGTTCATCTACGAACACTTTATCGGGTTCGGCTACTCTTTTGATTCCCCCGGCATCGAAGGCGAAGATATAGGGAGCGATATGGGGATAGTAAAGAGCGAACATCCCCTCTCGAACCCCATTCAGGCTCGACAATACCCCAGGCAGATAGGATGGGGGTGTGATAGACAAGCCGATAGAGAAAAGAGATTTTCCCATAAAGCTGCGGTGTCTACCGTAAGCGGGGATAAATAAGTCATCGTCGCCCGCGATCGTGCGGGTGTAATATTGAGGTATCAACCGCTCCATATTGGAGCCGGTTACTAAATCCTCGCCCATAACATTTCTATAAGCGAGTACAAAGGGAATAACGCTCAAAACCATCGGTTCGGTAGTGTAATGATCTCCCTCGGTGCCGAAACCGCCATCACCGAGAGCGGAGACGATATATCTCTGTATATTACGTCTGGCGAGTTGCACTTGATTGGCGGGGGAGTAATGATCGTTATCTTGAGGCTTGTAATCATCGAGGATAGCCAGAGCCGCTAACCCTCCTGCCGCCTTAGCCCGGCCGTTCCAATTACTCCAGGCGTTACCATTCCACCCCGCTCCACCACCCTGCAATAAAATTTTTCCCTGTTGATAGAGCCAACTGCCGATTTCTTGGCGGCGACTCGCCGACCAATAGGGATAACACAGATCGTAGGCGAGCGCGGTTCCCGCTACGATGGTAGATTGCTCTAAAACACGTTTACCTGGATTCTGTTGCAATTTTTTCACGATTTCCCAGGCTCGATCGGCTAGGTCTGGTTTTTGTTCGAGCAGGCTCAGAAAGCAATAACCGGTAGCGTGATAGCCGCCGTTGGGTGCATAACCATCGTAATAGATAGGGGTTTTCAAGCTCGCCTGGAGTTGCTCGATAATATTTTTACCCTCGGGGGTTCTGGCTTTTTCTCTTAAACTCTCGATTTGAGAACTCCGAAATATCAGGCGGGGGTGTTCTTGAGCTTGTAAGGGTTGATGGGCTTCTAGAGTAACGGGCCAGAAAGGGGCTATAACTCCCCTGACTCTACCGCTTAATTTTTTGCCGTTTACTTCTCCTCGATAACTCCCTAATAAGCCATCTTTGTAGGGAACGATTTCTATGATGTATTTAGCCGGTTCTAATCGTTCGTTCCAGAGGTGGGGCTGGATGTTCACATCGGCTTCGATGCGCCAGACACCGGGGAGGATTTTCACCCGGGCGGTGCCACGATGATCCACCTCTTTATTATATTTAGGTGCGAATCCCCAAACTTGCGATCGGCATTGAGAGTTATTACATACCAGATCTAGAGTCAGGTTTTGATAGACGGGTTTATCCTGCCAGTTTTTCCAGACGGCTTGACTCAGGGTTAAGCTGATATTACCCGTCAGTAATTTGGGGTCTACGATGCGATTAATAGGCGCTTGGCTTCCGCCTATTATCAGGCAGGGAAGTGTTAATAAATAAAATCCATAACTGAATTTTTTCATTTAAAAAATACAGGACAGGGGAAATAATAAATACTCGAAGAAAAATAGTTTCCAGATAAATTGATAAAAATCTCTGATTTCCGATTTGTCTTCTAAATTAACTCCCTGGCTTCTCCACCACAATAAAACCAGCAGGGTTAAATGTCCGAAAATTAAAATTTTCGAGTTTATCCCGGTAACTCCGATGATACCAGCGACTATCATCCCAAAATAGCAAAGGGAGATAATAATAATACTCAAGTTCAATACTTTTTCTTGGCCTAATATAAGTGTGAAAGTGGTGATCTGATATTGTTTATCTCCTTCCATATCCGGGACATCTTTAAAAATTGCGATCGATACGGTAAAAATCAATATAAATAAGGTCAATAGCCATACGGCGGGCGTTATGTTGCCCCCGCTGAAATAAAGGTATAAACCCAAATTAACGATCACTCCCCGCACCGTAAATATACACAGGGCAGCCCATAGGGGAAAGCGTTTGAGACGAATCGGGGGAAGTGAATAGGCCGTACCGATTAATACACTTATACCTACGGTTAAAAGTAACCACCATCCGCAAAGGGCGGCTATCAGTATACTCAGGATACCAGTGATGAAAACGATCGCTTTACCAGTGGCGACGGAAAATTCCCCACTAGCTAGGGGCAGAGAAGGTTTATTTATTTTATCAATGTCGATGTCTTCTAACTGATTCAAACCGACAATATAAACATTACCGCACAGACAGGCGAGCCAAGCGCCGAGTAAAAGCCAGAGGGATAAATCGTGAGCGGTGCGGGCGATCGCGTAAAGAGCGAAAACGCTTAAACTGGTGCCGATTATGGTATGGGGGCGCGAGAATTTCCACAGACTTCTCAAAGCAGATACCGGAGCGTTAGAAGTCAATTGAGTCATAAATCAAAGCCTAATCCCTAATAAATAGTTAAGAATAATTTCTAGTTCTAGTTTAATGCCACCGACAAAGCCGTAATAGAAAGCCCAGTTAGTTTGATAATGTTGTAGAACCATACTACTAGCAGAATACTGCCGATGAATTTATTAAACACTCAATCTCTTCAAGCTGCCGTATACTTTATCGGTGCGGGGCCCGGCGATCCGGAATTGCTTACTATCAAAGCTTATAAAATATTACGGGGAGCGGATGTCATTCTCTACGCTAATTCCCTCGTACCGAGGCAAATCCTACAGGATGTGCGCCCCGATGCCGAATTAATCCCCACCGGCAGTAGAACATTAGAAGATATTATCCCAGTGATGATCGATCGCGTGCGGCGGGGTTTATCGGTAGCCCGTCTGCAATCAGGAGATTTAACTCTCTACAGTGCCATCTCTGAACAGATGTCGGCCTTAAGCGAAGCCGATATACCCTTTGAATTGATCCCAGGGATAAGCGCTTTTCAAGCCGCCGCCGCTAAATTAAGCGCCGAGTTAACGATTCCCGAATTAGTACAGACGATTATCTTAACGCGGGTAGAGGGGCAGGCTTCTTCGATGCCTTCGGGAGAAGATTTAGCCTCTCTAGCCGCTCACGGTGCTAGTTTATGTCTGTATCTGGCGGCCCGTCACGTTGAATCGGCGCAGGCGGAACTATTACGCCACTATCCCGAAGATACGCCTGTGGGGGTGTGTTTTCGAGTCGGTTGGCCAGATGAGAAAATCCGGCTCGTGCCCTTAAAAGATATGGCGCAGGTGACTCAAGAGGAAAATTTAATCCGCACCACCCTCTACGTTATCAGTCCGGCCCTGCAAAATCACCCTGGGGTTCGATCGCAACTTTACCACCCCGGGCACTCCCATCTCTTCCGCCGCCATCGATAAAATCAAGGGGCTATCCTCGTCAATTTTTCACTATGGACATCAAAACACCCGACTGGGTAAAAGACGCGATTTTCTATCAAATTTTCCCCGATAGGTTCGCCCGCGCTCACACGCCGAAAGGAATGTTACTATCTAGCAACCTGCAACCCTGGCACTCTACTCCCACTCTCTTTGGTTACAAGGGGGGCGACCTTTGGGGCGTGATCGATCGGTTAGACTATTTACAGGATTTGGGTATTAACGCCATCTATTTCACCCCTATATTTCAATCCGCCGCCAATCACCGCTATCATACCCACGATTATTATCAAGTAGATCCGATGTTAGGGGGAAACGAAGCCTTTGACGCTCTCTTAGAAGCCGCTCACGATAGAAACATTAAGATCATTCTCGATGGTGTTTTCAATCACGCCAGTAGAGGCTTCTTTTTCTTCAATGATATTCTCGAAAACGGTAAAAATTCCGCCTGGTTGGACTGGTTTAAAATCGAAGATTGGCCCCTCTATCCCTACGATGAAAGTCAACCGGCTAATTATGTGAGTTGGATAGGTATCCGCTCCCTACCCCAATTCAATCACGATCACCCGCAGGTTAGGGAATATCTGATGCAGGTGGGGGAATATTGGATCAAGAAAGGTATCGATGGCTGGCGTTTAGATGTACCTTTCGAGATCAAAACCCCGGGCTTCTGGCACGAATTCAGAAGCAGGATTAAGGGTATTAATCCCGATGCCTATATCGTTGGTGAGGTGTGGCACGATGCCCGACAATGGCTCGACGGTTTACAGTTCGATGGCGTGATGAATTATCTCTTTACCGAGGCGACTATGGCTTTCGTGGCGGGGGATAGAGTGAAGATGGAATATGTGGATAAGTCTTCCTATAAACCCTATCCGGCTCTATCGGCGAGAAATTACGGCGAGCGCATCGAGGAAATTTTAACCCTCTATCCCTGGGAAATACAACTAACTCAATATAACCTGCTCGATAGCCACGATACTGCACGTTTACTCACCATCGTCGGAGAAGATAAAACAACCGTTGAACTGGCTACTATATTAATGTTTACTTTCCCCGGTACTCCCAGTATTTATTATGGGGATGAGGTGGGTTTAGAAGGTGGTATCGACCCTGATTGTCGCCGTTGTTTTCCAGAGGAGAAAGACTGGGATTTTGATGTGTTAGAGTATCATAAATCTTTGATATATCTGCGCCATCAATATCCGGCTTTACGTACCGGTACCTATCACGTTCTCTATAGCGATGATCAAGTTTATATTTTCGCCCGCATTCTTGATAATCAAGAGATTATCGTCGCTATTAATATTAATGATGTAACCGAGAAAGTCTCGTTTACTGTTAATAATTTAAACTCTACCCCCAATCACTTTTTATACGGCAAGGGGCAGATAAGTTGGCGGGAAGGACGGGTTGAATTGAGTTTACCGGGTCGATCTGGTTGTATTATCGGTTAAACTGGAATTGCGCTAATGTAGTAACTTTCTCCACAGCTTTTAAATTGATCGCTCCGTATATGTGGGGGAAAGTTTCCATTTCTTCTACGGGAAATGGACTTACTCCCCCAGGATGTACTGGTGCTTCCCACTTCACCGGGGAGCTTAATTTTTCTAGGGAGATACCTAATATCAGTATGTTGGGAATATTCTTGTAAAAAGCCTCGATTACTTTCGGCAATTGCTCCTCGGTGGAACAATGAATGAATCCTTCACTTTTTAACGAGGCTGGTTTATACTCTCCTAACTCCCTCGCTATCTGCCAACTTTTTTCCGTAGTTATGTGATATATCATTAGGTCACTGTCTCGCTTTGCTTTTTCTGTTTCTCACTGCTATATTTACGATACCGGGCAGAGACTGGAACATCCAAGTCGAGTAGAATTTCAATCCAGATAGCCCTCGATGAGAATATCAGGCTCGAGATATTTAACCGTCACCCTTTCTAGGGGTAGTGCCTCGGTCATCAACTCTAAACCCAAGTCCCCCACCGGTGAGGGGGCAGTTTTACCGCCGATAATTTTCGGAGCGACGAAGGCCATAACTTTCTGTACCGCCCCCTCGCCGATAGCGCGTGCTGCTAACTTGCCACCACATTCCCACAAAACTTTACAGAAGCCTCTCTCGTAGAGATTCCTCATCACCAGAGAAGGACTAACTTCCGGTAGGTCGATCACTTCTACCTCATGTTTTAATAATTGTTGCTTGAGCTTGACATTGGTTTTAGTCTCTGTAAATACCAGAGTCGATACTTCGGTAGTTTCCCAGAGATGGGCTTCGATGGGTAAATCCAGATTACGGCTCATCACTACCCGGAGAGGATTATGATCGGTGACACCGTGAGTTGTAAGGTGAGGATTATCCTGACGTACCGTACTACCACCGACGATAACAGCGTCACAACCAGCCCTTAATTTATGTACCAGATGACGGGAAGCTTCGCTAGTTACCCAGGCGCTATGACCGGTGGTAGTAGCGATTTTACCATCTAAAGTCATGGCGTATTTAAGGATACCGAAGGGTTGCTCGTAGAGGATACGATGGGTGAAAGCCTCATTGAGTTGCTGACACAGAGCTGATTCGACGCCCGTCACAGTCTCGATCCCTTCTGAACGCAGGCGGAAAATCCCCTTACCCGATACGAGGGGATTAGGATCGATCGAACCGACGAATACTTTCTTAATTCCCGCCCGGATGATAGCCTCAGTACAGGGGGGAGTGCGGCCATAATGGTTACAAGGTTCGAGATTGACGTAGAGGTGTGCGCCCTCTGCTCTGTCCCCCGCCTGCCGGAGGGCGAATATTTCCGCGTGGGGTTCCCCAGCTTTCGGGTGAAAACCCTCGCCCACGATTTCCGTACCTTGAACGATAACACAACCGACGAGGGGATTGGGGGAAGTTTTACCCTCGGCTTGACGGGCCAAATCTATGCAGCGTAACATCATAGCCCGATCGAATTCATTGTGATCCATCCACCTTATCCCCTTTTTACATAACGTGTTAAAAGATACAGAAAAAAACTGAAAAATTAATCAACCTGAATAATATCGTTGGCTCTATAGACGCTTAAAAATATTCGCACCTTCCCGATAACAATTTATACCTACTAATTGTACCCTTTAAGCATTTTCAGGGGACACCGCTGATAATACTGAAATATCGGCTGCTAAAGAATCGGAGTTCACCCTAACTTGTGTTAACATCCAACGTCAATGAAAAAAAATAACATGGTTTCCTATCATAATAGGAAAAATTCCGCTTGGGTCGCTCGTAAAGGAGCTTGGTTGTTCTGTATACCTCTGAGTGCGCTGATTTTCGTAGTCTGGAGTACGGCAGCGAAGGCTCAGACACCGACGACAGGGAATTTTGAAGAATTACAGAGCGCGTTAAATACCGCCTGGGTATTGATCGCTTCGGTGCTGGTGATTTTCATGAACGCAGGTTTCGCCATGCTAGAAACTGGTCTGTGTCGGCAGAAAAACGCGGTTAACTTGTTGGCGAAGAACCTGATCGTTTTTGCCCTATCCACCGTAGCCTATTGGGTCATCGGGTTTTCCCTGATGTTCGGCAGATACGGCAATAACATCTGGGGCGGGGGAGGATGGTTTCTCGGCAGTGATGACCCCGCCACCTACGGAGTTCCCAACGGTCTGCCCGTGGCTGTATTCTTCCTTTTCCAGGTGGCTTTCGCCGGTACGGCTGCCACGATCGTATCGGGGGCCGTAGCCGAAAGGATTAAATTCATCGATTTCTTCATCTTTAGTTTGATTTTGGTAGGCTTCATCTATTCCATTACCGGCCATTGGATCTGGGGCGGGGGCTGGCTAAGTCAGTTAGGATTCAAGGATTTTGCTGGTTCGACGGCGGTTCACTCGGTGGGGGGGTGGTCAGCCTTAATAGGGGCGATATTATTGGGGCCGCGCCGGGAAAAATACTTTAATGGCAAACTGCAAGCCCTACCGGGCCATAATATGAGCATCGCCACCCTCGGCTGTTTGATCCTCTGGGTAGGTTGGTTCGGGTTCAATCCAGGTTCTGTACTGGCGGTTAAGAAAGAGATAGCGGTAATCGCGGTGATCACTAACCTTTCGGCGGCTTTCGGCGGTTTGGCAGCTACGGTGACATCTTGGATCAAGGATGGCAAACCGGATTTATCGATGATCATTAACGGTATCCTCGCCGGTTTGGTGGGCATCACCGCCGGATGTAACGGTGTCTCCTATTGGTCGGCGGCTCTGATCGGCACCATATCTGGTATCATCGTCGTCTTCTCCGTCTCCCTCTTCGATACCTTAGGTGTCGATGATCCGGTGGGGGCGATTTCGGTTCACCTTGTCTGCGGTATCTGGGGTACTTTAGCCGTCGGTATCTTTAACAACGATGTGGGCTTGATCACCGGACAATTTCAACAATTGTTCACTCAGATTACCGGTATCTTCGCCGTGGCCGTATTTACTATTATCGCTTCCGGTCTCACCTGGCTGGCTTTAAAGTACACTCTCGGTATTCGCGTCAGCGAGGAGGAGGAGATGGAAGGTCTAGACCTCGGCGAACACGGTATGGAAGCTTACAGCGGTTTCGTTAAAGAGGCGGATGTGATCTTTCAGAGCGTTCCCCTAGATCAAGACGATTACAGTAATATTAACCTTCGGTGAAGGTTCAAGGAAGATTTTAGGGGGGATTGAAGAGGCAAGATTCAGTCCCTCACATATTCATCCCCCCTCTAATGTGTCTTAATATACAGAAAAAATTTCGTAAAAATTTAACAATTTCCCAACACGACGTATTAAAAAAAAGACCTACTACTATAAGTAAGTCTTGATTCAATCGACTTATGGTAAAAAAAACAGGCAAAAGACCCCTTCGGCGATTATCCCCAGAGCGGGTGTCTTGCCTGTTTGATAAAAACAGCGAATTGTTCTTTAACGCTTATTCAGTGTCAGTGCCCATGAAAACAACTAACAGGAGTTCTTATCCGGACTTAGAAAAATGGTTCGGGCGTTCTTTCAAACCAGCTTGGCTGGCTTGTATTCCCCTGAGCGCGATCATTTTTGTGGTTTGGAATACGGCGGTACAGGCTCAGAATGCAGCCCCACCAACTACCGAAGACTTACAAGCTACCTTAAACACCATCTGGATCTTAATCGCCTCGATCCTTGTGATCTTCATGAACGCTGGTTTCGCCATGTTAGAGGCTGGCTTCTGTCGTCAGAAAAACGCGGTCAACGTACTGGCTAAGAACCTGATCGTTTTCGCCCTTTCCACTATGGCTTTCTGGGCGATCGGTTTTTCCCTGATGTTCGGTGCCGAAAGTAATAATTTTTTCGGTTCCGGCGGTTGGTTCCTCAGTAGCGATGACCCGAAATCCTACGGCGTACCCAACGGCTTACCTGTATCGGTATTCTTCCTCTTCCAGGTAGCCTTCGCCGGTACCGCAGCCACGATCGTATCAGGTGCTGTAGCCGAAAGGATTAAATTCGTAGATTTTTTAGTCTTCAGCCTGATCATCGTCGGTTTAATCTATCCCATCACCGGTCACTGGATCTGGGGCGGTGGCTGGTTAGCCGACATGGGTTTCAAAGATTTCGCAGGCTCTACGGCAGTTCACTCCGTAGGCGGCTGGGCGGCGCTAACCGGCGCTGCCATCCTCGGCCCCCGTACCGGTAAATATATCAATGGTAGAATCAACGCCCTACCCGGTCATAACATGAGCATAGCCACCCTCGGCTGTCTCATTCTCTGGATAGGCTGGTTCGGCTTCAACCCCGGTTCTGCCCTGGCTGCCACCAAAGATGTCCCCTATATTGCCGTTACCACTAACTTAGCTGGTGCTGCGGGCGCGTTAACCGCTACTGGTACTTCCTGGCTCAAAGACGGCAAACCCGATTTATCGATGATCATTAACGGCGTTTTAGCTGGTTTAGTGGGCATCACCGCCGGTTGTGACGGTGTTTCCTACTGGTCGGCGGTGATTATCGGTGCGATCGCCGGCGTTATCGTAGTTTATGCGGTTTCCTTCTTCGATAAACTGAAAATCGATGACCCCGTAGGCGCAACTTCTGTTCACTTAGTGTGCGGTATCTGGGGAACCTTAGCGGTAGGTATCTTCAACAAAGATGCGGGTCTTTTAGCAGGTCAATTCCAATTACTGATCAACCAGATCATCGGTATCGTTGCCGTCGGTGCTTTTACGATTATCACCAGTGGCTTAGCCTGGATGGCACTTAAAGCTACGCTCGGTATTCGTGTTAAACCAGAAGAAGAATTTGAAGGCCTCGACATCGGTGAACACGGCATGGAAGCTTATAGCGGTTTCGTCAAAGAGGCGGACATACTCATCGGTGGTCAGAGCGATGCTGCTGGAGTGGATTACTCGAGCAAAACTACCTCTGGAATGTAGTCAATTAGACAAATATAAAATCGAATAATAAAAACAATAGGTAGGGAGAGTATTAGAGCTAACAATTGCTCATACAATAACCTTACCTTTCTTTTTGCTCTGATGAAACAGGGACTTTCATCAAGTCGATCCTATCCAATATCCTAATTTGCTAACATCTACGATGAAGAAAATTGCACTATTTACCCTCTTAGCTTTAGGGCTAGGATTTTCCGTTTTTGTAAACCCCGTACTGGCAGAGACGGCAGCGGCCGAAGCACCGAAAATCGACACCGGGGATACAGCTTGGATGTTAATCTCCTCGGCTTTAGTGTTGTTGATGACCCCTGGCTTAGCCTTTTTCTACGGTGGTTTAGTCCGTTCCCGAAACGTCCTCAATACCATGATGATGAGTTTGGTGGCGATGGGTGTCATCGGCGTTACTTGGGTACTATGGGGCTACAGCCTCGCCTTTGATGTTGTCCCGGGTAAAAACGGCTTCGGTCAAGGAATAGAAACCTTTATCGGCGGACTCGATTGGTTATTCCTCAATGGCGTTAGCGGCGAAGCGCCCGATCCTATCGGTTACGCTCCTACCGTACCGCACCAAATATTTATGATCTATCAGATGATGTTCGCCATCATCACCCCCGCCTTAATCTCTGGGGCAATAGTAGAGAGGATTAGCTTTAAAGCTTACTTCTGGTTATTACTCCTCTGGTCAAGTTTCATCTATTCCCCCCTCGCTCATTGGGTGTGGGGCAAAGGTTGGCTACAGGCTATCGGCGCTCTTGACTTCGCAGGCGGTACGGTAGTACATATCAGCTCTGGTGTCTCCGCTTTAGTCGTAGCCTGGATGATCGGGCCCCGTAGAAGCTTCGGGGTTCAATCCTACGCCCCCCATAACGTCACCTACGTTCTCTTAGGTATCGGCTTACTCTGGTTCGGCTGGTTCGGCTTCAACGGAGGCAGCGCCCTCGCAGCCAATGGTTTAGCTACTATCGCCTTTGTCAATACGGCGATCGCTTCCTGTGCGGCTGGTTTAACATGGTTACTTGTCGAGTGGGTTCTACGCGGTAAGCCCACCGCGATCGGTATCGCTAGCGGTTTTCTCGCCGGTTTGGTAGGTATCACTCCCGCCGCCGGTTTCGTGCCCGTGATCGGCGCTCTTTTAATCGGTTCTATTACCTCGGTTTGCTGTTTTTACGCCGTCAGTTTACGCGCTAAATTACGTTTTGACGATTCCCTAGATACCTTCCCCGTTCACGGTGTCGGTGGAACGGTGGGGGCTATCCTTACCGGCGTTTTCGCCAGTAAAGCAGTTAATTCCGCTGGTAACGATGGATTACTCAACGGTAATTTCGGACTGGTGATCACTCAGATCATCGGCGTACTGGCTACCTATATCTTTGCGGCAGTAGGAACATTTTTAATCGTTAAGATACTCTCCTCGGTCATGAATCTGCGTGTTAAAGAGATCGTAGAAGAAGAAGGCTTAGATGTTCCCGAACACGGCGAGGAAGCCTACGGTCAAGAGTTTGAATTCGGTGGCAGTAGTAGCGTTTTCGGTTCCGGTCACGGTCATAAACCTGGTTTGGAAGAAGCCTAATTTCAGGAGTCAGTATAGAGAAAAGAGAAATGAGCGCTATTGTCTCACTTCTCTTTTCTTTTATCTCATTCATCTATCTCGCCAGGGAAGCCGTAGGACGGCGGCGGCGATAAGTTCTCGTAATAGTAGGTTCGTTAGACTGCTGTAAGAGGAAGATTACTAAAGGCTCGCTCTGTAACTCCCGTTTGATCAGACGTTTTAACGAAGTTTCTATCTCTTCCCTCAGAGCTGCAGAGTTAGTTTCTCCTGGGGCGATTTGAAATTCATCCCAACGCTCCTCTAAAAATCGCTCGATCGCCCGGATAATTAAGGGGTTAAGTAAGGATTTCTCTACACTCGTTACCACCCCGCGCAGGTTAATTTCCGGCGTGGCGATCAACTGCCCTTCACCGTTCACCGCTGCGGCTACCGTTACCACGCCGTCTTCGGCTAACTGCTGTCTATCCTGCATGACGTGTTCGTGAACCACACCGGCTTGATCTACTAACTCGATACCTGAGGGCACTTTCCCTGTTACTCCGATACTATCCGGCGATAGCTCTATGATGTCTCCGTTCTGCACAATCACCGTGTTTTCGGCGGGGATACCCATCGCCTGAGCCATTTGAGAGTGTTTCACCAGCATCCGGTGTTCACCGTGTACGGGTACAAAGAATTTCGGGCGCACCAGTGATAGCATCATTTTCTGGTCTTCCTGCGAACCGTGACCAGAAACGTGTACGCCCTTATCACGTCCGTAGATCACTTTAGCTCCGAGCATCATCAGACGATCGATCGTATTCACCACCGCGATCGTATTCCCTGGTATGGGATTGGCGGAGAATACCACCGTATCCCCTGGACGAATCCGGATGTGAGGGTGTTCGCCCCTAGAAATGCGCGTCATCGCCGCCAGGGGTTCCCCTTGAGAGCCGGTAGTCAGGATCAGTATCTTATTATCTGGAAGATTTCTCGTCGCCTTAAATTGCTCGAATAGATCATCGGGGCACTTGATATAACCGAGATTTCGAGCGTGGGCGATTAGATTTAACATCGATCTTCCCACTACCACCACCTTACGGTTATGCTTCTGGGCTAACTGTAGGGCGATATTAATTCTATGTACCGAAGAGGCAAAAGTGGTGATCATCAATCTTCCCTCTGCTTGAGCGAAAACGCGATCGAGCGCGGGATATACCGACGCTTCCGAGGCTGTATAGCCAGGAACTTCGGCGTTAGTAGAGTCGCTGAGTAAACACAATACTCCTTTCTCCCCGTATTCGGCCAGTTTTTGCAGATCGAAGGTTTCGCCGTCTACGGGGGTGTGATCGATTTTGAAGTCCCCTGTATGAATTACGACACCGATGGGGGTGTGAATCGCTACGGTAAAACTATCCGCCATCGAGTGGGTATTGCGGATATATTCCACCACGAAGGAACTACCGACACGAACGATCGATCTCGGCCCCACTTTTTCCAGTTTAGTGCGATTCGCTACGCCCGCTTCTTCTAACTTATCCTGTAACAGAGCGAGAGCTAGTTTCGGCCCGTAGATGATCGGCACGTCGAACTGTTTCAGGTGATAAGGGATACCGCCGATATGGTCTTCGTGACCGTGAGTTACGATCATCGCTTTAATTTTGTGGCGATTTTCCCGTAAATATGTCATATCCGGTAAGACTATATTTATCCCGTGCATCCCTTCTGTGGGGAATGCTAAACCGGCATCTACCAAGATTATTTCATCGTTGTACTCGAAGATACAGGTATTTTTTCCAATTTCGTGTAATCCTCCTAGGGGAATGATTTTCAGTTTTCCTTGTTCTTGATTTTGACTCATGCAGTTTCCTTGTTGTTTACAGTTTTATCTCAAAAATATAATGAGCTTTAATAACGAATTTTTTAAAATAATTCGCCAGTTAATGATAATAATATTCCCTATTTTAACGATGTTTTTTCTTAAATTAAAGATAGAGATTCCAGGATTTGTTCTAACCCCGATCGTAAGTCTTCGGCTAAGTCGGTCAAAGGTGATCTCAATCCCCCAACTTCCCAACCTTGGCGATTCAAAGCAGCTTTAACAGGTATAGGATTTGTAGCACAAAATAAACCTTTAAACAACGGGGATAATCGCAGATTTATTTCTATAGCGCTTTTGGTATTTCCCTCGGTGAAAGCTCTTATCATCTCTTGAATCTGTTCGCCGACGAGATGACTTGCCACGCTCACCACACCTACACCTCCGCAGGTCATGATTGGTAAGGTCAAGAAATCATCTCCCGAGTAAATCTCAAAGTTATCACCCGTTAGAGAGCGAAGTTTACATACCTGTTCTAGATTGCCGCTTGCTTCCTTAACGGCGGTAATATTGTCTATTTGCGATAGCAGGGCGATCGTTTCTGGTAATAGATTCTGACCGGTGCGCCCAGGTATATTATACAACATTATCGGTAGATCGGGGCAGGCCGTGGCGATCGCTTTAAAGTGTTGATACATTCCCTCTTGAGGGGGCTTATTATAATAGGGCACCACCTGTAAAGAACCATCCAAGCCAAGCTTAGCCGCTTTAGAAGTGGCTTCTATGGCTTCGGCGGTGCAATTAGAACCGGTGCCAGCGATGACCTGCCCGCGATCGCCCACTGCGGATTTTACCACCCGGAACAATTCGTACTCCTCAGCCCAGCTCAGGGTGGGGGACTCGCCGGTAGTGCCGCACACCACCAACCCATCACTACCGTGAGAGATAAGATAATCGGCTAACTTCTCCGCTACTGAATAATTAACCTCTCCTTCCGGGGTGAAGGGAGTTACCATAGCGGTTATTACTCGTCCAAAACTGTGATCGGTCATGCACTTGGAGATAATTTTATAAGGTTACGGCTGTGGGGTGAACTAAATTTTTCTGCACTAATAACTCGGCTATCTGTACTGCGTTGAGGGCGGCACCTTTGCGAATCTGGTCGCCGCATAACCATAATTCTAACCCGTTCTCATGGGATAAATCTCGACGGATACGGCCTACTAATACATCATCTTGACCTGTAGCGTCGATGGGCATGGGGAAATAATTTTTCTGCCAATCTTCCACCAGTTTCACGCCAGGGGCTTTCTGAATCAATTCCCGGGCCAGAGCGGGATCGAAGGGACGATCGAACTCCAGATTAACCGCTTCCGAGTGCGCTCTTAAAACCGGTACTCTTACGCAGGTAGCACTAAGTTTTAGTGCTGGCTCGTTAAATATCTTGCGGGTTTCGTTGACCATTTTCATTTCTTCCTCACAGTAACCCGCCTCATTGATGGGGGTGTTGTGGGGGAAGAGATTGAAAGCGAGAGGATAGGGGAAAGATTCTGTAGGCGGTGCCGAGCCTTGTAGGATAGCGCCCGCCTGAGTTTTTACTTCCTCCATCGCCCGGGCACCTGCACCGCTGGCGGACTGATAAGTTGACACCACCACCCGTTTGATCGGTTGGACTCGATGCAGGGGCCAGATAGCCACGCCGAGTAATATCGTGGTGCAATTGGGATTGGCGATAATACCGCGATGAGCGGCGGCGCTTTCGGGGTTGATTTCCGGCACTACTAAAGGCACTCCGGCATCCATCCGGAAGGCGCTGGAGTTATCGATCATCGTCGCTCCCGACTCAACGATAGTTTTCGCCCAGGCTTTCGAGGTAGAGCCTCCTGCCGAAGCCAGAACTATATCCACGTCTTGAAAGGAATTTTCGTTAACCGCCTCTATTTCTAATGTTTCGCCCCCGAAAGTTAGGGTTTTTCCCGCCGATCGAGGTGATGCTAACAATTTTAGAGACGACAGCGGAAATCGCCTTTCGATTAATAACTCCAGAATTTCCGTTCCTACCGCTCCCGTTGCTCCTAAAATTGCCAGACGTACAGATTGATTCAAGTAATTTACCTCCATTAAGTGAGTAAGTTAAGGGTATGTATAGCTTTAATCTCAAAAAGGTCCAAAACCAAAATATTTTTATTAATATCAATATGTATTCTTACCTTACCACCATACGGGGAGTGAGTATAGAATCGTCGTCTTTTCAATTCCCGACTCCCAATTCCCGATTCCCAATTCCCCCTCTTTGTAACAAAGACAACCAAACCTGCTCTAGTACGGGTAAAATAAAAAGATTGTGACGGCTCAGGGGAGTAATGAGGATATGCCCCTAGAATAGCATGAGAAGGGATCGACCTTGTCACATCCTCTATTGAAGTTGTTAGAGATAGAAAAATCGATGAAAGTTACCCAGGAGAAACTCCCTGACAGTCAGATTGGCTTAGAAATAGAAATTTCGGGCGAAATCACCCAGAAAACCTATGAAAACGTCATTCAAAATTTAGCCCGCTCGATTCAGTTACCGGGGTTTCGGAAGGGAAAAATCCCGAGACAGGTCTTAATTCAGAGAATCGGCATCAAAAGACTGAAAGCGGAAGCATTAGAAAAAGTCATCCAGGATGGATTGAATCAAGCGATTAAAGCGGAAGATATTCAATCTCTAGGCAATTATAAATTAATATCTAATTTTGACGAGTTGGTTGAAAGCTACGAACCCGGCCAAACCTTAACTTTTAACGCCTCTATCGATGTACCCCCCACAGTTACCCTAGGGGATTATAAAAACCTCACCGTCACAGCCGAAGAGTCGGTATTTGACCCCCAAGTGGTGGAAGATTGGCTCAGCGATAAACAGAAAGAACAGGCTACTTTAGTACCCGTAGAAGACAGGGGAGCCGAACTCGGAGACGTGGCTATAGTAGATTACAGCGCGGTGAGCGCCGATAGCCAAGAACCTTTAGAAGACGTGCAGGGCACAGATTTACGGGTAGATATGGAGGAAGGGAAATTCATCTCGGGTATGGTAGAGGGTATCGTGGGCATGAAACCGGGCGATACGAAAGAGTTACCCCTGACTTTTCCAGCCGATTACCCCGTCGAGGATCTAGCCAGTAAAGAAGTGATTTTTACCATCATTCTCAAAGAACTGAAAGAGAAGGAATTACCAGAGCTAGACGATGACTTTGCCCAAGAGGTAAGTGAATACGAGACTTTAGAAGAATTAAAGGCAACTTTAGAGGAACGTTACCGCTCGCAAAGCGAAAAAGAAGCCAAAGATAATATCCATAGCGCCCTAGTGGCAGCTTTGGTGAAAGATGCCGAGTTCGATATTCCCGACACCTTAATCCAGCAGGAAATAACCGACATCCTCACCCAAACCTTCGCCCAGATGGAACAGATGGGGATCAATGTCCGACAGTTATTCACTCAGGAAAACCTGCCAAAAATGAGGGATAATGCCCGTCCCGATGCGATCGCCCGCTTGAAAAATACCCTCGCCATCGCCAAGGTAGCCGAACTGGAAAAAATCGAATTAGAGGCAAGTGCGGTGAAAAATCGCATGGGGGAAATTCTCAGACAAATCTCGCGTCAGGAAGTGGATATGGAAAGACTCGAAGAAATAGTCAGAGAAGAATTGCTGACGGCAAAAACCCTAGACTGGCTACAGGAAAACAGTCAGGTTAACCTCGTTCCTAAAGGTAGCCTGACGGAAGACGAGGAATCGGCGGCGGAATCTTCAGCCAGTAATACTATAGACGTAGAGGCAATCAGCGAAGAAGAGTAACAATTTTTACACCGGGGATTGAGTAGAGAAAGGCAAAAGAATCACCATTATCCGAAAACTTAAGGCATAATGTAAGGTACAGACGGACTCAATCCCCATTCGATCGACTATTGCGTTATCATAATGTTTCAATCAACATCCCCCAATCATCCCGTTACTAATCGTCGTTCCCTGCTGATTGAATCGGTTTTACCGGTAGTAATCGAACAATCAGGGATGGGAGAGCGAGCTTTTGATATATACTCGCGCCTACTGAGAGAACGGATCATCTTCCTCGGTACACCAGTAGATGACAACGTAGCCGATTCGATCGTTGCCCAGTTACTCTATTTAGAAGCGGAAGACCCAGAAAAAGACATCCAGCTGTATATTAATTCCCCCGGTGGCTCGGTATACGCGGGTCTGGCAATATACGATACAATGCAACAAATCCGCCCCGACGTAGTGACGATTTGCTTCGGTTTGGCGGCTTCTATGGGCGCTTTTCTCCTCTCCGGAGGAACGAAAGGTAAAAGAATGTCTCTACCCAGTAGTAGGATCATGATCCATCAACCGATCGGCGGTGCCCAGGGACAGGCGATCGAGATCGATATACAAGCGAAAGAAATCCTCTATATCAAACGCCGTCTCAATGAGATGTTAGCGAACCACACAGGGCAACCCCTGGAGAAAATAGCTAACGACACCGAGCGCGATTTTTATATGTCGGCCTACGAAGCCAAAGAATATGGACTGATAGATCAAGTGATCTCGCGTCCAGAAATGTCCGATCCCAGTATACCCGTTACCTCTCTAAAATAAATTAATGGCTTATGTCTAAATATGACTCCCACCTAAAATGTTCGTTCTGCGGCAAATCCCAGGAACAGGTTAGAAAACTAATCGCTGGCCCGGGAGTCTATATCTGTGATGAATGTGTGGAACTATGTAACGAGATACTAGACGAGGAACTGATCGAACCCACTCCCATCAACGCCTCGGACGATAGAGGGCAAAAACGGAAAAATAGCCGCGATCGCCGCCCCTGGGATCAAATTCCCAAACCAAGAGAGATCAAAAAATATCTCGACGAGTACGTTATCGGGCAACAGGAAGCGAAGAAAGTTCTCTCCGTCGCTGTATACAACCACTA
The DNA here is from genome assembly GCA_964623815.1 of uncultured bacterium. Lineage (GTDB taxonomy): Bacteria > Cyanobacteriota > Cyanobacteriia > Cyanobacteriales > Microcystaceae > Chroococcopsis. The sequence goes on from CAZUVR010000020.1 coordinate 19,719, forward strand.
CAAACGTCTCAAAGACATCCAAGCTAAAAAATCTGGTTTAGGTAGCCCCGATGAAGGGGTAGAGCTGCAAAAGTCCAATATCCTGCTCATCGGGCCCACCGGTTCCGGTAAAACCCTACTTGCTCAAACCCTCGCCAAAATCCTCGATGTGCCCTTCGCCGTAGCCGACGCTACCACCCTCACTGAAGCCGGTTACGTAGGGGAAGATGTGGAGAATATCCTCTTAAGGCTCCTACAGGTAGCCGATTTGGATGTGGAAGAAGCGCAAAGAGGCATTATCTACATCGATGAGATCGATAAGATAGCCAGGAAAAGCGAAAACCCATCTATCACGCGCGATGTCTCTGGCGAAGGAGTACAACAAGCTCTGTTGAAAATGTTAGAGGGCACCATCGCCAACGTACCCCCTCAAGGCGGACGAAAACACCCCTATCAAGACTGCATTCAAATCGACACCAGTAACATCCTCTTCATCTGCGGTGGTGCCTTCGTCGGCTTAGATAAAGTCGTAGAGCAGAGAATGGGTAAAAAGTCAATGGGATTTATAAAATCAGGAGAAGGTCAGGAGAGTGTGGAAAAACGCTCATCGGATCTGTTGACTCATTTACAACCGGATGATCTAGTCAAATTCGGCATGATACCCGAATTCGTGGGCAGGATACCCGTACTGGCATCCCTAGAGCCGCTCACCGAAGAAACCTTGATGGCTATATTGACCCAACCCCGCAACGCCCTAGTCAAGCAGTATCAGAAACTGCTGAAGATGGATAACGTACAGCTAGAGTTCAAGAGCGACGCGGTACAGGCGATCGCCCAAGAAGCCCACCGACGCAAAACCGGGGCGCGGGCCCTACGCGGTATCGTGGAAGAATTGATGTTAGAAGTGATGTACGAGTTGCCCTCGCGCAAGGACGTAAAACGCTGTCTGATAACTAAGGAGATGGTAGAGAAACGCTCGACAGCGGAAATACTCCAGCATCCCTCATCTCTACCCAATCAGGAATCAGCCTAAGATTCATGTCTTCCGTGGAACAACAAACAGCCCAACAGATAACTCGGGAACAAGCGATCGCCAACCTGAAACAAACCGAAGACCCAGGAGCCAGATATTATGCCGCTTGGTGGCTCGGTAAATTTCGGGTGAGCGATAGGGAAGCTATCGAGGCTCTAATCCTAGCCCTGACTGATGAGGTCGATCGCACTCCCGACGGAGGCTATCCCCTACGTCGTAACGCGGCCACCGCTTTAGGCAAACTGGGGAATAATTCCGCTGTACCAGCTCTGATCGATTGTTTGGAGTGCGAAGATTACTATGTCAGGGAGTCGGCGGCTCAGGCTTTAGAAATGTTGGGGGATAGTCGGGCCATACCGGATTTAGGGCGAAAACTAGCCGGGGGCGTAGAGGCAGCCACGGGAGTACCCGGCAAACCCTACCTGAAACAACCCTACGAAGCCATCATCGAAGCCCTGGGAACTTTAGGAGCTACCGAGGCGATCGATTCTATCTTACCCTTCCTCGATCACCCCACCGAAAAAGTTCGCTACGCCGCCGCGAGAAGCCTCTATCAGTTGACAAAAGAGCCAAAATATGCTGAGGTCTTGATGAGGGCACTAGAAGGGAAGGAGTTACAGTTAAGGAGATCGGCGTTAATGGATTTAGGGGCGATCGATTACCTGGGTGCGGCAGATGCGATCGCGGCCACCTTTGCGGAAAACAGCTTGAAATTAGTAGCCTTGAAAGGGTTGTTAGAGAATCATCTAAAAGATAGAGAACCGAACCGAGACACCTGGCGGGTATTATCGTTAATGGATGATCTGCTATAGAAAGGAATGCAAAGTAAAGACGTAAGAGAACTAATCGCGGCGGTGGAGAAAGCCGATTCCGCCAACGGCCTGTTTCTGGCGGTGAAAAATTTAGCCACCGCCCGCACTCCAGAGGCTATCCCGACATTGATTGAAGTTCTGGGTTTTAACAATCCCGGTGCCTCGGTGGCTGCCGTAGACGGATTGATCGCCCTGGGCAAAGAGGCCGTCCCCTATCTGTTGACCGGGATGGACGGATATAATTACGGTGCCAGGGCTTGGGCGACAAGAGCATTAGCGGGGATAGGAGACGTTAGAGGTTTGTCTCTGTTGGTAGATGCAACCCTGAACGATTTCTCTCTCAGCGTTCGGAGATCGGCCGCCCGAGGCTTAGGAAACTTAAATTTTGACGATTTACCCGAACAAGAAAAAATAGAAGCTCAAGAACAAGTTTTTCAAGTATTAACAAAAGCCTTAAAAGATCCCGAGTGGGTAGTACGTTACGCCGCCGTAGTAGGACTAGAAAAATTAGGCTCAGCATCTGCAACATTTAAAGATAAAATTAGTCAGGAGTTACTAGTATCATCTCAGCAAGAAACAGAGTTAGTGGTGAGGGTGCGTACCGACAGAGCGAGGCAAATAGTATCAACATGAAATATTGGTTAGAAACCATCGCTGTAGCTCAGAGAATTTTAACTGAGTTACTGAGACGGAAGCGAAGTTTAATAGTCTGGTCTATATTCCCGATCTGTGTACTGTTATTGAACGGTTATATTTTAGAGGGTAAAGCCCACATATCCATAGCCGAAGCTATGGGACGAGCCGCCTCGCCGACTCTAATAGGAGCGGCACTTTTTTTTAGTTGTATGGGGGGAACCGTCTCGACGATCGTATCGGAAAGAGAACAACAAACTCTCAAGAGACTGTTTTTATCTCCTTTAAGTGGGGTTTCTTATTTTTTTGGTATATTTATCGCTCATACTGTAATAGCACTAGGGCAAATTGGTCTGGTTTACCTGATAGCTTTTGCCTACGGTGCTAGTTTTAAAGGCTCTCTCTTGGCTTCAATGGTAATTATCATATTAACTGTGATTTCCTATGTCGGTATCGGTTTTATCTTAGGGACTCAAATAGCAAGGCGGACAGAAGATGTTAACGCTATAGTCGGTAGTTTCGGAGTGCCCTTATTAATTTTAGGTGGTGTTTTCTTACCTACCGATCTATTTCCCAAAAAGTTATTAGATTTAGCTCAATATAATCCTATATATCACATGAATGAGGGATTGGGGCTGGTCTGGCTTAAGGGAAAAAGTTTAAGTGAGCTCGGCGAGCATTTTACTTTTTTATGGATCTTTTCCTGCTTGACAATCCTAGCGGGTTGGATGATGTATCGGCAAATGTTAACTTTAGAAAGAAGACTGTAACGATGCTTCAGTTAAAAGATGTTAGAAAATCTTTCGGGAAAAGAATAGTTTTAGACGATCTGGATTTACGGATCGAGCAGGGAGAAATTTACGGGTTATTGGGGCCTAACGGCGCGGGAAAGACCACCACTATTAATCTGATTTGTAATTTGATGAATCCGGATAGCGGGTTCATTAGTTTTAATCATTTTCCCATCGATAGGATTAATAAACGCTGGATAGGTATCGCGCCGCAAGAGAATTTGTTATATAAGAGTTTGAGCTGTCGGGAAAATTTAAGTTTCTTCGCTCAAATTTATGGACTGAGTAAACAGGAGCAACGCGAGAGGATTAAGAGAAGTTTAGCCGCAGTTAATTTATCGGAGCGGGCTGATTCTCCCATCGATACTCTCTCGGGCGGGATGCAGAGGCGGATGAATATTGCTACCGCGATCGTACATCAGCCGAAATTGTTAATATTAGACGAACCCACCACCGGCTTAGATATAGAAACCCGTTATGAAATCTGGAAATTGATCCAGAATTTGAGCCAACAGGGTATGACGATTTTATTAACCACCCACCTATTAGATGAAGCTCAACACCTATGTCACAGAATCGGCATCATTAAAGGGGGGAAGATTATTAAGGAAGGTAATTTAAGCCAATTGCGGCAGATAATACCGGCTAAAGAAATTATCGTCATCGAAACGGAAGAACCCGAAAGAGCGATCGCTCGGGGACGCTCCCTCGGTTTCACCCCCAAATCCTATGGCCAGAATCTAGCCTTCTGGTTGCCGAAAACCTACGAATTAAACGAGATCATCGGCTGTTTTGATGGGATAAATATTAATTCGATCGCCCGGCAATCGGTGCAACTAGAACATATTTATTTAGAAATTATGAATTTAGACTGAAGTAGATGTTAAGCGATCGCTTCCTGTAGTTTAGGGTTACTGTACCAGCTATAGATACCGGATCTCACCGGTTCGATATTTAATTCCGCCCGTAAATCTTCAAGCTGACGCTCTAATAATTCCTCCCATTTCACGGGGAATAGAGGTTTAGCATTAGCCCCCATTTCCAGACCATCGCTGATGAGGCGGAATTGATAACCTAGAGTTCTCGCCTGTTCGCTCGGATTCTCTGCCTCCCCATAAAGCTTTTCGCCTTTCAAGAAAGTCATTAGCATAGAGATCAGATCGACGAACACAAAAGCCGGATAACGAATTTGAGCGGCGAAAACAGAAATAACGCCGAACTCACCGAAATTATCCATACTGAACCCAGTAACTATGTGATGAATATCGTGAGTCTTATACACCCGGAAGGTAATATATTCCTCTTCCTTCCCGAAACTAGCCGGAGTCCGGTAAAAATCGGGATCGTAGCCCATCGCGGTCATTATTTTAGCGTAAGTCCAACCGAGAGAGCCTTTGGGCATTTTTAGCATGGCATCTATATCGTATCGAGGCCCCACATAACGCTCTGCTAACATAGCTGCCGAAGTTGGATTTAACTGAACTGCTTTGACACATAATCCCATTGCCCGGCTCGAATGAAGTTTTTCGCTCAGATCGAATATATTATTCACATCGCTTCCACTCCCAGCCGCGTAATTAACCAGTTCTAAAAACTGCTCCATATTTTCCGGAGTGACCATTTTATCGATATACTTAAAGCTCATTCTGTTGTCCTCGAATTGCGTAGTGATAAAATAGGCGAGGTTTTCCTTGCCAATCTCATCTTATAACGGCGGCAGGATAAGCGATACTATAACCAATTCCCTACCAAGACGAAAGGGGCCCAGTAGAAGGGATGTTGATACTGGGGCGTATTCAAAACCGACACTTGCGCCTGACGCAGAGCAGAAGCCCTATTTATGCCCGGACGATTTAGCTCCGTATATAACTGGCTCATCAGATTCGCCGTCGATTGATCCTGTACTGACCAAAGAGTAGCGATCGTACTGCGGGCACCGGAGCGCACCGCCACCCCCGCCAATCCCAAACCAGCTCTCTTATCGCCGGCTGCGGTTTGACAGGCACTGAGAATCATCAACTCGATCGGCTCCGAGATCAAACGTTCCTGTTGCCGTACTAATCGATCGAGACTCTTGACGTTGATCCTTTCATCCCAGGACAAGAGGAAAGTATTCTGCGCCTGAGAAGAAAACTGCCCATGAGTAGCCAGATGAACTACTGAAAATCTCTGAGACTGAAGTTTCTCTTCCAATCGGCTCCGGGTAAACGCAGAATCTAACATTATTTCCGCGCTAACAATGGTACTAATATCTTTAACCTCCTGTTTGATAGCCGGCAGAGGGGGAAAACCCTGACGACTTTCGCTTAAACCCGCCACCAAAACTCGTGATTTCTGCACCGAGAGACGACGCGGATCTAACAGTTGTAATCCTGGCGTTAGGACTAGATTATAGTCTTGGACTAAATATTTTTGGCCGTCGTGGAGGGCGGAGACAGGTACGCCTCTTAATACGCCGTCTAAAACAAAAACGATCGTTTCCGTCCCGTTTCTATCTAACTCTTCCCGAGCGGGGCGGATTAACCAATCGTAGAGCTTTTGATAGGGAGCAAGCTGATCAGGAACTATAATAAACGGATTCAGTCTAGCAAATAGTTCATCGATGGTTTTTTCTAGCTCGGTATCCGCTTTTAAAAGAGTCTTGTAATAGCGCAGGGGTTGCCCTGGTAGAGATAAAATAATCCCTAAGCCGTCTTTTAAAACAATCGAATAAACGATCGCCGCTTTTCGATCGATCCCCTCTATCTGTTGCGGCTTCGCTTCTAAACAGGCTTCCTGAAAAAAATTATTTAATTCCGCCAATTGCAGAGCTTCGATTACATCTCTGGCTTTACGCAAGTTTTGCTGACCCAATTCTCCCGATGAATTATCTAGAAGTAAATCCGCTAGTTCCCGATATACCGGCTCTACATTATCACCGAAGCTATATTGAACATCGGTACTAGCCGCTACGAGATCTTGACGTAAGGATTGCAACATTTGAAAGGCTAAGTTATAGGCGACGAGAGCTTCTTTATTTTGACCCTGTAATCTGTATAAACGCCCGAGTTGCCACTGCCAGAGATAGGCTAGATAGGGAGCATCAAAAGAGGAAATCTTTTTTAGGGCCTGTTCGGTTAACTCTTGAGCCTCGGCCATGTTTCCTTTTTCCTGTTCGATAGCGCCCATATACCCGAGGGAATTCGCCTCGCCTTGTTCATCTCCTAAACTTTGAGCTTGTTGTCTGGCCCCATTGACGATCTCAGCTATTTCAGATAGGGAGGGAGTAGTCACAGTATAGGTATTGACGGGGCAGGATTGAAGAATCGGCGATGCAGAGCCAGGGGATGCAGACGAGCGCAGGCAAAGCAAATTTTGAGCCAATTTTAATCGAGCAGAGATCGAGGCGCGGCTTGAGGGTAGAGTATCTATCTCCCGATATATCCCTGCTATTAAAGTAGTTATTTCGTCCCTATACCCCGTTTGTAGACTCAGAGCCAGTAAATTCAATCGCGCCTGTACTCGGGTAAGAGCCGATGGTGACTCAGCCGCCCGACGATAACAATCTGCCGAGCGCCGATATAATTCCTCGCGTGTTACTGCAATCGATGGGGCGATACAGCTTGAGCGCGTCAAGTCCACCGACTCCCGACTCCCGACTCCCTTCAATTTAGCGAGAGAGTTAAGGGTATTACCTAGGCTGAGATAAATTGGCCCCCTATCGGAACCTTGGGCTAATTGCCAAGCTTTCAGGAGAACCGCTTGAGACTGCTGCGGTTGTCCAATTGCTCTTAAGGTATTGCCGAGACTACGCAGGGCGAGAACCTTTGAGTTTGAAGATTCTGCCGCCATCTTTTCTAAATCTTTTTCCCCAACCTGACAATCGGGGGACTCGATAGCGAGACTGTCTAAGAGAACCTGACAAGCTCGGGTATATAATCCTAAATCCTGTAGCGCTTGAGCTTGGTTAATTTTAGCGCCCCTCGCTCCCTCAGAGTTGCCTATCTTGTCATAAATATCCCTAGCTTGCTGCCAAGTTGCTAAAGCTTTTTCCGTCTCTCCGGTGGCTAATTGTCCTGCTCCCCTTATATCGAGACTAGCGGCAAGAATCCGCTGTCGCTCCGGGGTTAGGGGTAAAGTTTCTAAGATCGTGATACTAGTGGCGATCGTGCTACGGGCTGAGTTCCATCTTCCCGCTGCTTGTTGAGAGAGAGCCAAATTACCGAGGGCCATCGCCTGATTTAACCTATCTCCCTGGTTGGCGAAGTCATCGGCGGCTTTTTGCCAAATTCTCGCCGCGTCTTCATACCTTCCTGCGCCGTAGAGGTTTTGACCTTGTTCTACGAGGGTTTGACTAATATATTGAAAGGGTTGAAACGCCACAGCCGGAGATATTTGGGCGATAACCAAAGAGGCTATCAACGAGAGAAGAAAGAGGAACGGCGATCGTCTTTTCCACATATTCACTTCGATGTTTGACAAGTAGCAGAATTATCTTGAATACGGCCCCCGGTATCGTGAGCCTTGGCGGTGAGAACTACCCGCCCATCAGCCGAGAGAATCCATCCCCGCGCGGGAATTATTTCCAGTTTCTCAGTCTGATTATTGTCGGCAACTCTCTGAGCTGCTTGACCACCGACTCTATTCGGTGCGGGTTCAATCAAGGCGACTCCTGTAACGCTCTGGCTCAAATCCTCACCTGGAAGCGGAGGTAAACCACCTCGGCCACTGCGGGTAAATTGGCTTTCTGATCCTCGCCTACAGGCATTTTCAGCTATCAAACTGCCGGGATCGATAACCGTTTCTGGGAGCTGAATAACACCCTGATTGGGGTCGAGGTTGTTGTTGATTCGTACTACCCCCGGTGCGCCATAGTCAGAACTAGCATCGATGTCGTTAGTATCGTTACCACTCGTCGCTCTTCTTTGTTCGATGCCGAAAATACCGCTAGCATCGAGCTGTATATTACCGCCCCTGCCCGTTTCCGCCCGAGCGACAATATCGTTACCATCGCCTCCAGTAGTGGGAAAAGCTACCACAAGGGGAGAGACGATCGTTATATTCCCCCCATTAGCGTTAGCGAAAGCAGTAGCCGAGATTTGGCTACTGTTTTCTAGTCTGAATGGCTCACTGCTAGTGATATTGATATTCGCTCCCTCTCCTCCCGTACCTGTCCCGGTTTTTGCGGTTATGAAGCCGCTATTAAGGGTGAGCTGACCCGCATTAATATTAATATTACCTGCCCCAGGGCTAAGATTCTCGGTGGGGATACCACTGACGCTGATTACTCCGCCCCCTTCTACCGTTAACCTGGGCGTATTGATTACTATATTACCACCCTGTCCCGAGGATTCACTCACCCCAAATAATCCTGTCAAGCCCCTGCCAGTGCCGCGTATGGTTAACGATTCGGAGGCGTTAACGATCATGTCCCCTCCTTTACCGGTTGCGATACTAGTTATAGTACCAGACTGATCGAGTACGGTGGTGTTTACTGCGAGTCTGCCCCCATTCTCAATGATCAGCTTTTTCGTTTCGATCGTCAGCGCACCAGCTTTATTATCGGCAACGGTCACATTAGCTATAGAGCTAGCAATATTTTCAAAACTGGGGTTGAAACCGGAAATCTCGATCGTTTCTGTCGCCGCTATCCTCGTACTTCCACTACTTCCTAAAATTTGCGCTCCGTCTCTAATAGTGAAATTCCTACTCTGTATCTGTACGTTTCCTAAGTTCTTAGTCGATACTTCCCCATTCTCGGGGCTGAAGTTAGTAACGAATATTGAGGAAGTGACTTGATCGATTTTAATATCTTGAAAGTTTCTCACTCCTTCGTAGCCCAAAGTCCAGCCGTCTTCTACTCCCTGCAATGTGACATAGCTATCATGCCCGAGGCTACCTAATTCTACCCTTCCCCCTGCAATGAAAATAAGTCCCTGTATATTTATATCACCACCTACGAGAGCCAGGGTTTTGCCAGGATCTAGGGTAAGAAGATTGCCCTCCCTTGAACCCTGTTGAAGGATGTTTCCTGGAGTTTCTCTAAATTGCAAACCTACAGGAATACTGGCAGTTAATAGGGGTGGTGTGTCATCGCCTTTAGCGTTAAATTCGATTCCATTTTCAGCAAATTTGATCCCGCTCGCCGTTGTAGCGATGAATGAACCTTTCATCAGGAGAAATGCCTGCGGCCCGATTACAATACCATTAGGGTTCATTAGGAATAAATCTGCTGTACCGTCAACGCCCAAGGTTCCTAAAATTTTTGAGTTACTACCACCCGTTACCCGAGTAAAAATTCGCTCTACATTGGCAGGATTGCTAAATATTACCGTTCTTCCGTTTTCAACATTGAAGTCTTGGAAGCTATGGAATAAATTCCCTCCTCTAGTTGCGCCACCATCGATGACATCGGTAGTTTCGTCCAGATTGATAACTATTGAGCTATCCCCGCCCAAACTGCGATCGGGAATTACTTGGGCAATGGCTCTATAGTGATTCGATAGGACAAGAGCCAATATAGCGATTAATTTATTATATTTATTCATCTATTTACCACATACAAAAGGGGCGTATTCCATCGGGACAGGGTTTACAGATTTTCATTGTATAGGCTTGCCCTATATTTGTGAAAGGGGCGGAAACTCCAGAGCCTTCTTTTGTCTTCCAACTAACTTCGATGTCAGCTTCTTCCTCATCGGGCGCTTGTCCCTGTCTGCCGTGGTAACTTACTGGAAGTGACCGCAACAGTGGTTTATCATCATCATCATCTTGATCCAGCATTTTCTTGATTAATTTTTCTATGTCACACTCATCTCCTCCCTGATCGTGATCGGTAAGCTCAAGCTCACACTTGGCTATCTCTTTATTGTCTTGTGTAATGACAAATCCCACTGGTTCATGTTCGTCTTTGATATGTCCACATCTTTTCAGTATCCGCTTCAATCCGAAAGCGGTAGTAACTTTTTTTAAAAGTTCGTTCAGGCTTGTTTCATTTGTTGTAGTTACCATACTTTAACCTGTATCCTCAAAATATAAAAAGGTTGAGCTTGTTAAAATTATACGATATATTTCTTTTGAGCTAACTCCCTAGACTAGAAAAAACGATAATTCACCGTAAAATATATTGACTGTTCGGGTGAATTATTACCTGGTAATCTAAAATCAATCAAGGGAATACCCCAATCGACGCGGGCATTAAATTTATCATTCATTTGATATTGCAATCCCAATCCCACGCTCATTAAAGTATTATTTCTTGGGGTAGGGATAGGATTACGGAAGTTATTCCAACCCACTCCAAAATCGAGAAAAGGTATTATTTGTAACAAACCTTTCACCTCATCGATTCTTAACAAAGGTAAACGTACTTCCGCCGATGAGAACAAACCGTTATCGGTTAATAATAAATCTTGCCGATAGCCTCTAACACTGTATAGTCCGCCGAGAGGAAACTGCTCGATCGGTACTAAAGGATCGGTAGCTAACTGTAAAGAAGAACGCAACACCAAGAGAGTATCTCTCGTTAATAATCGCACGTATTGCAACTGACCCAACCAATCAAAAAACCTGCCATCGGGGGGAATATTTTGGATGGTGGCATCAAAAGCATCAATGCCGTAATTAAACTGAGAGCGAAGGGCTAAAACATCGTTATTACTTCTCTGTGTCCACTCTTGAAAAAATCTGATCACAGAAACATTCGTCCGTCCATCGTCATCCGCACCAGGGGAGAGGGGAAAACCCACACCTAACAGGTTATTTTTAATCTCTTCACGACCTAAAGTTATCCCTAAAGCCACTTCTTGAGTCGGTGTTTGGATGACAGGCTGACGATAGGTTAAGTCATAGTACAAAGCATAACCAGTGATATTCAATCTATCAAAGGGAGATTGAATCACCCAACTATTACTGTACTGGGTGGACACCTCAATAGTTCCATTTTGGGGATTTACAGGAAGCGCGTATCGGGCGTAATAGGAGTTGCTACCATCGGTATTAGCGTACTCAAAAGATAAACTATCTCCGTTGCCAGTAAGATTATTTTCGGTTAGTCTTACCCCTCGTTCAAAGCTGCCAATACTCTGCACCCTGCCGTTGTTAAGGAAGATTTCACCGCTTAAAGTGTCTGCTTCTTTGACCCTTACGGTAAGAATGCTAAGGTCAGCACGAGAACCAGCCGATAGGTCGGCTGAAATTCTCTCCACTAAAGGATTTAGTTGCAGTAACTGTAAAGCTGAAAGCAGTCGATTTTGATTTAGAGGGGTACTTGTTGCCTCTGCCAGCCGACTCTTTATATAACCTGGATTCAATCGCCCCTCGACGCTCACCCGAATATCTTCAATACTCCCCTCAACAACCTGAATCTTGATTACTGCACCTTTGGGAGAAAAGCTCTGCCCCGCAGGAATCACCGCCCCAGAATTGATATATCCAGCATCGGTGTAAAGTTTCGTTACGGCGGCTTCGGCCTGCAAAAGTTCGGCGAAGGTAATAGGACGATCGAGAAAAGGGGCTGTTGCTTTAGCTAATTGTCTGGCGCTGAAAGCCGTATTACCGACGAACTCAAATCGTTTGACGGTGATCGTGCCGGGGATGTTCAATTCTTGCTCGAACGGAGGAACAGAAGGCAGTTCGTATTCAAAAGGAACTGTAGGCAAAGTTTCCGGCAGGGGTACGGGAGTCGGTTGTCGCGGCGGTAAGGGAAAACGGATCGGTTGTCGCGGGAGAGCAATCTGAGCTGAAACAGGAAAGTAGGACTCGATCGCCCCCAGTGCCGGTATCAGCCAAAATTGTAACTTTAGCAATATTCTTGCAGCTTTCGATAATGGGAATGAGCGATCGATCATATTGACATGGATTGGGATAGTTTTGATAAAACTCCTCAAAACCTGTTTTTAGTTATAATCCCAGTTAGGGGAGCTTTAACGCTGTATTTTAGATGATTATCGGGAAACTGACAAAAAATTAGTTTTTGTCAGAAAAAATAGGACAAAAAAATACAAGCTTAATTTTTAGGTAAAATTAAGCTGAGAGGGTAGCTAATGAAACAATTCTTCTCCCGGAGCCGAAAAATCTCTCGGATTAACTCCTAAAAAAATAAAGAGGGAGGGCTAATGCTTGTCAATTCAATTTTTTTCCTTTTCATTGTCCTGGCATTATTACTAGGTCAAGCGCTGGCAGCTACCGCCGGAGCCGCCACCGAAAAAGAAAGCCCTAATATTTCCACCAATATCAGTTTTAAACCGAATCCTGATAAACCCGCACCCTATAAAACCGGGCAGGGAGGCTCGCGGGGGGAACGTTGTACCCCACAGCTTGAAAATCCCAATCATGACCCGCATCTTAAGGCGCTTATTCCCACCAAATACCAGGGAGAGAAAACGGAGTCCGTAGAATTAACAAGGTCGCAACATCCGACTTTCTGGATTTATCTACCCGATACCTCCGCTAAACAGATGGTGCTGAGTATTATGGAGGTCGAGGAAAATAAATCTTTACGACCTCACGCCCAAGTATTCTTACCAGTTCCCCAAAAGTCTGGTATTATGGGTTTGACCTTACCCCAGGATAGCCCCTCCCTGGAGATCGGCAAGACCTATCTGTGGGCGGTGGTTTTAGTCTGCGGTGAAAAACCGAGTCCAAATGACCCGACAATTTCCGCTTGGGTACGCCGAATAGATCTGCCCACTTCCGAAGAGGGAAAAACTGCCCTGGAACGGGCTAAATGGTACGGTGAACGAGGTATCTGGTACGATACTCTCTCTTCACTGGCGGAAGCACGACGCGCTCAACCCGAAAACCGCAATTTAGCCGATATTTGGGTGAGTTTACTCGCTTCGGTGGGTCTAGAATCTATGGCGAAGCAACCTTTGCAGTTTTAAATATTTCCTCGATCCGGGCTGGATTTTCTTCTCGCTTGAGATATTCGATCGCTATCTTTCCAACGGTGGGGTAATGACGTTGAACTTCTAAAAGTTCCTCCAGGGTAAGGAAAAAGATCGCTCTTTCCCTCTGTTTATTCCTAACTGCGAACAAGCTCGTTGCGGCAGCGAGAAGGGCGAGAAAAGAAGGGATTAGGGCTAACCACCAGCCCCAGGAGAAGGCGAGGTAAGATAGGGTTAGTAGGGCGGTAGCGGCGAGCATCAAAGCCCCGATTAAACCGGTGAGGGACTGGAAACGCCAAGCTAACAGGGCACCGATCGCTCCCCAGACAAAGATCCATAACCATTCCCACAATTTATTCCAGGTGGAGATCAAGGGTCTTCCGTCGAGGGCGGCAGCGATGAGATGACTGGTCATGTTCGCGTGTAGCACGACACCCTCCATACGTCCGTAGGGCGTTTCTAAAAAATCATTAATACTTTCGGCTTTACTTCCGATAATTACCACCTTAGAACGAAAATAATCGGCGGGAATTCGATTATCGAGTAGGTCAGTAAAGGAAATGGAGAGAAAATTTTCTACTAGGCCTCGGAAATTGATCGGAATCTGATAGCCCCCCGCATCGGCGCGAACATAACCGCCGTCGGAAGTATCGAAGGGAATGAAAATCGCTTTGCCTAAACGTACCTTTCTGTTTTCTAAATATTCCGGTTCTATCCCCTTGGTTTTTAAATAGGTGAGAGCTAACCGAGCCGCCAAACTATAGTGAGTGGTTTTCTCCTCACCGGAGATAATTGCCAACAAGGCGCGGCGTACTTTGTTATCTTTATCGAGAACCTGATCGCTGAATCCTACCCGATCGGCTCTTTTCAGAACGGGGGGCGGTGCGATCGTCGGGCTAACAAGTTTCTCGATACCGTATAGGTTACGAGCCGAGGCGAATGTTTTTCTTAATTCCTCGTACCCTGGTTCTACGGGTATATCCCGGTAAATATCGAGTCCGATCGCCGCCGGGTTTTGAGCTTGAATATTAGCGATCGCTCGGGCGAAAACCCCATCGGCAAAGGGCCATTGTCCCACCCTTTGAATATCAGACTCATCAATGGTGACGACGACGACTCGGGTATCGGTTGTCTCAGGGGGACGGAAGAGGAAGAAACGATCGAGTAGGCTCAATTCCGATCCCTGTAAAAGCCCAAGCGATCGAACTAAGAACAAACAAGCGCTGACGGCGAGGGCGATTATCGGTATCCAAGTTTTTTTAATTCGTTGTTTCGATACTTTTCGCCTCGCCTCTCCCCTGGCGACGGCGAGGGCTTGATTGGCTAATTCTATCGATTGGCGGGCTAAATTTAAACTGGCCACCAGATAACGATAGTCTAAATCGCCCAGGTTCTTACCCAGGGCCCAGGTTAAAGCCGATCGTAACTCTTCCCCTTGCAAAAGACGCGATTCATCCTCAGCGTTGGAGGCTTGCCAAGCTGCGAGAGAGGCGGCGTAGGGGCGCAGAGAATTCAATTTTTTTTCTACCCAGGCCCGGTCAAAAACTACTTCGTAGATATGGTTAAAAACCCTCAGCTTACCCGATACCTCTATTACCAGTCCCGAGAGGCGCAACTCCATTTGTTCGGGAGTACCGTCGGCGTTTATCTCCCCCTGCTCTAATATTTGGCCATAGAGGTCGAGCAAACGTATCGTCTTATCCTGATTTCTCATGAGACGATCCTGAATGGTTCGCAGGTGTTCCGGTTCGTCCTTCGCCTCCCAGTTATCTACGATGCGATATTTTACTACTCGTTCCACTAAGTCGTCTTCTTCCTCTTCTGTCTCCACCTCCTGAGCTACCAATTGACAAAGTTTTTGTGTTAGGAAGGGTTGGCCTCCCGTCCAGTCGAGAATTTCTGCCATTCTCACCCAGGGACATCGGAAGATTTCACCCCAACCTGCTATTAAGGGTGCGGTTTCTTCGAGGCTGAAGCCGGCAAGGGGAATCGCCTGCCCGAGGTTAAAAGGAGTTTGGGTTTTATCTTCTATCAAGCTATTCGGAGTAGCCACGCCCAATAAGGCCCAGGTAAGGCGGCGAAAGTCGGGGTTTACCTCTCTCTGCTCGAAACAATAACGGATGAGGGCGAAGAAGTCATCGAGGCAGAAATTCTGACTGAGAACGCGATCGATCTCATCGACGAAGATGACGACATTTTCTTCTATTTCCCGTAAGAACACTTCCTCTAGGAAAATGTTCAATCGCTGTACGGGTGAGAATAGATCCCGTCTTTCGCGCCACCAGTTCCGCCATTGAATCCGCTCCGACAAGTAAGCCCCGCTCACCAATGATTGAACGATTCCCGCGTACCACTTTTCGGGGGTAACGTCCTGTTTTCCGATCCCGGTGAGATCGATAAAAATACATAGGGTTCCTTCGGCTCGTAACTTTTGCATAGCACGCACCCGCAAACTGGATTTACCCATTTGTCGGGAGTTAAGCACGTAACAAAACTGACCTGCTTTTAAGGCTCGGTAGAAAGAGGAGTCAGCCGATCGTATCACGTAGCTCGGTGCGTTAGCGTCGAGACTTCCACCCACTTGATACTCGAATTCAGGCTGTATTTCCCCCATAAATGCTGAACTTGATTTTCCGAAGTATGTACTTCTTAAAGTGTGCGTAAATAAATATTAACTGATCGACTGGAGGATAGCAAATTGTTGATAAATGAACACAAAAATAAATATCGCTCTGGAGTTTCTAATACTTGTAGAATTAAGCTAAAAAAATAGATATTTAAAATCCCTCTTAATCTCAATTCCGGAAAAACCCATGAATACAAACGAGTCTTTTACTTGGGAACAAGCCAAGGAAATCGCCGATCTAGCTGTCTTTCAGTATTCGGAGGAGCGGCTCAAAGATGTGGAGATATTCGTACTTCAGGGAGCGTGGCAGGGATTAAAATATAAGGAAATGGCGCTCATCTCCAACTACGGCGAAGATTACCTTCGGGGTGATGTGGGGGCGAAACTGTGGAAAAAGCTATCATCTGCTTTAGGGCAAAAGGTAAAGAAATCTAATTTTAAAAATTGTCTTCAAATGGCTGAATCGGGACTTTTATTCGTAAACCCCGTCGTTAACGACGGGGTCTTAGAGCGACGAACGACAAACTATTCGCTACTGAGCTTTTCCCATTCTCTGGATATTCCCGAAGGCCCAGTGCCCCTAGGTTCTTTACTCTACATCGAGCGCAAGGGGGTTGAATCTATTTGCTATGATGCAATCATCAAACCTGGATGCCTGATTCGTATTAAAGCACCGAGGTTGATGGGAAAAACATCCTTACTCCAGAGGATTTTAGAGCGAGGTGGTAGCGTCAATTATAACCACGTACACTTAAACTTAAACACGGGGTTAGAGAAGGAGATTTTAAAAGATCTCGATAAGTTCCTGCGTTGGTTATGCGCTATGGTAGGTCGGCAACTAAATCTAGAAAATCTTCTTAAAGATTATTGGGATACGGAAATTCTCGGCAGTAACGTTAATTGTACGATTTATTTTGAGGAATATATTTTACCGGCTATCGATCGTCCGTTAGTGCTGCAACTCGACGATGTGGATGCGATTTTTCCCTATACGGACACGGTAGAAGACTTTTTAGGCATGTTGCGGAGTTGGCATGAAAAAGGCAAGATTTCTCAACGATGGAAACAGTTACGGCTGGTTATCGCCCATTCTACCGAGTGTTACGTACCTTTAGACCTGAACCAATCGCCTTTCAACGCTGGGATTCATATTGAGCTACCGGAATTTGACCTACATCAAGTGCTTTTGTTAGCCGATATGCACGGTTTAAATTGGCAGGCCCCTGAAGCGGAATTATTAATCGACATGATAGGTGGGCATCCGCATCTGGTAAGGCTGGCACTTTACGAGCTTTATTGTGGTAATCTAACCCTAGAGCAACTGTTAGAAAAAGCTTCTACGGAATCATGGATTTATAGCGCCCATCTCCGGCGACATCTGGAAGCGATTAAACACAATCGGGAATTGGCCATGGCCTTACAAAAGGTGGTTTCAGCCTCCGCCCCCGTAGAGTTAGATTCGGTACAAACTTACAAGTTACACAGTATGGGATTGGTTCGGCATTATAATAATCTGGTGGTGCCCCGTTGCCGTCTCTATCGTGAGTATTTTCAAAGGATTCTCTCTGCTTAGCGGAAATACCTTCTATCCCGATTCGACTTAGCTATTATGTTTTTGAGAGATATTTATCGGAGTGATTGATTCATGCGTCTTTTACATACCATGTTACGGGTCAATAATTTAGAAGAATCCCTTAAATTTTATTGCGATGTTTTGGGGATGAAGTTACTGCGTCAGAAGGATTATCCGGGGGGTGAATTCACTCTGGCTTTTGTCGGTTACGGGGATGAATCGGATCATACGGTGATCGAATTAACTTACAATTGGGGGGTCGATCGCTACGATTTAGGTAACGCTTACGGTCATATTGCGATCGGTGTCGATGATATTTACGGCACCTGCGAAAAGATCAAATCTTTGGGCGGTAAAGTTACCCGTGAGCCAGGGCCGATGAAACACGGCTCTACCGTCATCGCCTTCGTAGAAGATCCTAACGGTTATAAGGTGGAATTGATTCAGGCCAAAGGGTAAGTTATTTAGATAAAATTCCACTGGGTAGTGTTTTCCCCGTAGTGATACGATAACCTGAGTTGGGGATGATTTTAAATTTTTTCATAGGTCACGGTCAAAACAAAACCCTGTAGTACATCCTCACCAAATAACGTAGCGGGTAAGTCTACGATTTCCACCTCTCGCTCCTGCCGATAGATTTCTACCCTCTGCCCTTGAGGATCAAGCAACCAACCCAGACGTAAACCACTAGCTAGATATTCCGCCATCTTCTCCCGTAATGCTGTTAAAGAATCGGTACGAGAGCGTAACTCTATCACGAAATCCGGACACAGCGGGGGGAATTTTTCTTGCTCATCCTCGCTCAAAGCCTGCCATCTTTCCCGCGCTACCCAAGCCACATCAGGAGAGCGAGAGCCACCATTCGGTAAACGGAAAATAGTCGAAGAACTAAACACCTCACCGAGTCCTGTTTGTTCGTTCCACGCCCCTACTTTAATAATCAGCCCCGCTTCTCGCCTGCCACTATTCCCACCTACTGGAGGCATGATTAATAATTCTCCTTTCGCGTTCCGCTCTAGCTTCCATGTTTCATTTACCTGACACAGATTATAAAACTGCTCATCCGTCAGATTCACCGTATCCAATTTTAAAACTACGCTTTCCATTACTTCCGCCCCACTCGATCTCTTAACCTAATAAATCAACAGATAAGGAATAGAATACCCCCACCGTTTTCGCCAGTATAACCGCTTGAATTGTGGGCTATTAACCTCGGAAAATTCCTGACGGATTCCTAGTAAAATCAACCCGCATCCCTTACGATACACTCGCCGTACTAACCCTAACTTCTGACTCGATGACATCTCGCGCCAGAGCTTGAATTGTACTAACTCCGCGTCTATGGAAGTATCGATCGATTGAGTTATATATCCGGCTAAAGTCATTCTATCTCCTGTGATAACTTCTCTAACCGCTTGACGTAAACCCCGTCTTAAACCGTAGTACCTCGATATATCCGTTGTGCCTGTTCAGGGGATAAGTGGGCGTAACCGGGTAACTGTTGATTATTATGAGGCTTTGCTCCGTTACCGCTGAGAGATTTAGCCGCTTTGACCGATCTAGTGGTAGCGGCAACACCTTTTTTAAGCTTCTTCGGCTCAGATTTTGGCTGTTGCTGAATATATTCTTCCGCTATTTTAAAGGGGCTAGTTGAGGTAAGACGACAACTCGGATGTAAGGTATGCAGAGGCTCGACGCTAGAAATCCTGCTGAAGGGATAGACGAAATCGTGAGAACCAGGGTCATAAGCTACTATTTCCCCGCTTTCTATCCGGTATATCCAGCCGTGTAGAGCTACTTTACCTTGATGAATGCGAGAACGGATGATCGGATAGGTTTGTAGGTTATCCAATTGATTCAAAACGTTTTCCGCTACGGTAATCTCGATTAATTCTTCCCCTTCTAGCTCCTTATAATTCTCTTTAACTAATCTTCTCGTGGCTTCTCCCTGTTTCAACCAATCGTAAACAAGGGGCATATCTTCCTGTAGGGCATTTAATTTCAATAAACCTTTCATGGCGCCGCAGTGGGAATGTCCGCAGACTATAATCTGCTCGATGCCTAGAGCTTGGATTGCATATTCTATGGAAGCTCCCTCGCCCCCATTGGTGGCTCCATAGGGGGGGATTATATTCCCCGCGTTACGGATGACAAATAATTCACCTACTTGAGCTTGAGTGATTAAATTTGGGTCAATGCGGGAGTCGGAACAAGTGATAAATAAAATTCTCGGTTTCTGTCCGTGGGCTAATTCTTCAAATAGTTCTCGATGATCGTGAAAATAACCGGACTGGAATTTTTCTAATCCCTCTAGGAGTTTTTTCATAATGAGGTCTTCTTTAACGGCACGATCGATGTATAGATTTTATCTCTATAAAATTATGAAATAGGATGACCCTTTTGTATATAGAGACGGCACTACTTATCTTGAGCTTGCGTCTATAATCAAAAGAAATCCCATTGGTGTGAGTAAATGGCTGTTCAACTTAAGCAAGCCCTAACGGTTGGCTCTTATATAATCAAGCAACGTCTTTCTGGGCGTAAACACTTCCCTCTAGTGCTGATGCTAGAACCCCTGTTTCGTTGTAATCTGGCTTGTTCTGGTTGCGGTAAGATTCAACATCCCCCGGAAATCCTCCGGGCCCACCTAACTCCAGAAGAATGTTTTCGAGCCGTGGAAGAATGCGGGGCACCAGTTATATCTATCCCTGGCGGTGAACCTCTCCTACATCCCCAAATCGATGAAATCGTTAAGGGTTTGGTGGAACGAAAAAAATTTGTTTATCTTTGCACTAACGCCATACTTTTAGAAAAAAGCTTAGATAAATTTACCCCCTCTCCTTATCTTACTTTTAGCGTTCATCTCGACGGTTTAAGAGAACATCACGATAAGTGTGTGGATAGAGATGGCATTTTTGATAAAGCAATAGCGGCTATTAAAGCGGCTAAAGCCAGAGGTTTTAGGGTAACTACTAATACCACCGTTTTTGAAGGTTCTGACCCAGAAGAAATGCAGAAATTCTTCGATTTCTTAGAAACTTTAGGGATCGATGGCATGATGATCTCGCCTGGTTATAGTTATGAGTGGGCACCGGATCAAGAACATTTCTTGAAGAGTGAACAAACTAAGGCTCTGTTCAGACAGATTTTGCAGCCTTGGAAGTCTGGTAAGAAAAAATGGAACTTTAATCATAATCCTTTATTCCTCGATTTTCTCATGGGTGAGAAGGATTATGATTGTACTCCCTGGGGTAGTCCTAGCTATAGTTTATTAGGATGGCAGAAACCTTGTTATCTTCTTAATGAAGGGCATTATAAAACCTTCCAAGAGTTAATAGATAATACTCGATGGGAGGACTACGGGCGCAAGAGCGGTAATCCTAAATGCGCTGATTGTATGGTTCATTGTGGCTACGAACCTACTGCCGCCACGGAAGCTTTTAAGCCCGCTAATATGGGACGCGCCTTAGAGAGTCTTTTAGGGGCGTAAGAGTCAGAATATAGTGACTGGTGGCTAGTGTTAGTCACCAGTCACTCGCCACTAATCACCCTCTCTAAAGTAAACTGAGTTCGGGTTAAATAATTCTAATTCCTTTAATTTTCATGGTTTTGACTCCTTATTAATTTAGGTTTAGCCTGCTCGGTCTAGTTCGAGCCTTTCCCAGTGTAGTCAGTCACCTATCAATGTCCTCTTGTAGCGCCGCCCCGAACTTCAAAGGAAACTCTATAGCCACCTTAACAGCTACAAATTTTAGACTTCGCTCGTTTCCTACATCAAAGTCGAGGCTAATCCGAAAAAATCACATCTTCGTAAATAGCCCCTATCTCACACTCCAAATCTATACTGGCAAACCGTACTAAATTACCCTCTCCGTAGGGCGTTAACTCCCACTTACCCCGCTCGTTGAGCCAAAAAACCTCAACCCCAATACTTTCCGAAGCAACTAATACATATTCATTCAAACTCGATAATTGCCGATAACGAGAGAATTTAGCACCGCGATTATAAGCCTCCGTACTCGGTGACAACACCTCGATAATAAGCTTAGGATAAAACACCGCCGGGGCGGGATCTCGATCGCGCTCATCACAAGTCACCAACACATCGGGATAGAAAAACTCGCCATTCGGCGAAATTCCCACCCTCGTATCGGAACCCAATACCCGACAGTTTTTCCCCCGCAGATGGGGGCGTAACAAAGCGATCAGATTAGCAGAGATGGTGCTGTGAGCGATCGATCCCCCTGCTATCGCCAATACATCGCCGTTAATATATTCGTGACGGATTTCTTGTTTAGCTTCCCACTCAAAATATTCATCTGGCGATAGCTTGTGATAGTCGGGTACGGCGATCATATTTTTGACCTTGAATTAGATTAAAGAAAATCGGGAGCCTAAAAACACTCTTTAATTCTAATCCGCCTCCGAAACTGGTTTCTAAACGGATTACCGGGGAGCATCCCGGTACCCATCAAACGCCCGAATACTTCAGAAATTAGAGTTTTCAGCCCGTTAGTAAGACCGATTCTAGCTATCAATCGGGATTGACCCACATTAAATTCTGACCGAATTCTACCGGCTCACCGTTAGTAACGAGAATCTCCACTATCTGCCCCGAGATTTCTGATTCTATCTCGTTCATTAATTTCATCGCTTCGATGATACAAACGGTTTGCCCGGTGCGAATTTTCTCGTTCACTTCCACAAAGGGGGCTTCGTCTGGGGCAGGCGCTCGATAAAAAGTACCTACCATCGGTGAAGTGATAGCCACCCATTTTTTATCGACAACTGGGCCTGTAGGTTCTGGTGTGACTGTTTCTGGTGAATTTGTCATTGGCAGGGTGACGTTATTGACCTTATTAACGGGTGTTATCGTTTCGGGTATTACTGCTACAGACTGCGCGACTATATTCGTACCTTTACGCACCGTTAATTCTAAGTCTTCACTCTTGAGAATAAACTCTGTAATATCGGTTTGCCCGATCGTTGTCAACAGTTCTCGCAATTCGTTGTAGTTAATCGACACTAATATTATCCCCACTCTGCAATATTAATAGTTAGTTGCCCTATTGACAACTAACATGATTTATGGGACTACTCGCGTCCTAAATAAGAACCATCTCGAGTATCTACCTTGATGCGCTCACCGATGGTTATGAACAAAGGCACCATAACCTGTGCGCCAGTTTCCATGATCGCGGGTTTCGAGCCGCCAGTGGCTGTATCCCCCTTAACACCGGGATCTGTTTCCGTCACTTCCAGAATTACGGAAGTAGGTAACTCTACCTCTAATACCTGCTCGTTCCAGAAGAGGATATTTACTTCCATTCCCTCTTTCAAAAATTTAGAGCGATCGCCTAATTGTTGCGGTTGTAGGGTGGCTTCTTCAAAAGACTCCATATCCATGAACACGTATTGCTCACCCTCTTTGTAGGTGTGTTGCATGGTGCGTTTTTCGATCGTTGCTGAAGCAACAGTCTCACCGGCGCGGAAAGTTTTTTCGACCACGTTACCGGTCTGAACATTTTTAAGTTTAGTGCGGACGAAAGCCGAACCCTTACCCGGTTTAACGTGGAGAAATTCCACCACACGCCAGACAGACCCATCAAGTTCTATCGTTGTACCGCTACGAAAATCGTTACTAGAAATCATGCAAGATTGCTTCAGCCAAAAAAGATCAACATTATATTGTACAGGAAAGAGAGAGACAAAAGTAAAAACCTATTTCCTATTGACAAGTGTGGAGTGAACAGCCTACAAGTAGGTTTGGATAGGCGTGGCAATCAATCGAGGAATTTATGAACAGAAAACCCTATTTTGCTTGGGACAGATTAAAAACATTACTAAAAACTACGGTAACGCTGTTAACTTTGACCCTTATATCTTTGGGACTAAGTGCTAAAATGGCTCTAGCCGCTCCCCTGTTGGCGGTTTTAGCCCAGGGCGACGCAGTAACCGATCCGACGGCTATATTAAGAAACGCTTTACCGATCGATAATAAACCGGTCAGACAACTACAGGCCTCGCTCGAAGATATTCCTAAATACCTCCGCGCTAAGCGTTGGAGTCCTATCAAAAAAGACGTTAAAGACGCGGGTTATATTCTCAATACGAAAACCGAAGCCATTTTGGCTAGCGTACCCGACGATCGCAAGCCACAAGCTCAAGCTCTTTTAGACTCGATAAAAGAGAGCATCAAATCTCTCAACGAAGCGGTAGAGGCAAAAGATAAAGATAAAGTCTGGACTACCCGCCGGGAAATCCTCAACGGGATTACTGAAGTAGAAGAATTGATGATCACCGGCTTTCCTTTCGAGGTGCCCGAAGAGTACGCTAATTTGCCCCAACTGAAAGGACGGGCTACGGTAGAGATGGAAACCACTAAAGGCACAATGACTATAGTAGTAGATGGCTACAGTGCCCCTGTTAATGCTGGTAATTTTGTTGATTTAGTCCAGAGAGGATTTTATAATGGCTTACCCTTCATTCGCTCCGAAGATAATTTCGTGGTGCAGAGTGGTGATCCCGCAGGCCCGGAAGATGGGTTTATCGATCCCAAGACTAAACAGTACAGAGCTATCCCCTTAGAAATTCTCGTTCGGGGTGATAAAGAACCCACCTACGGCATGACGCTAGAAGAGGCGGGGATTTACTTACCGGATCTGGCTTTACCCTTTAACGCTTTCGGTGCGGTAGCTCTAGCGCGTCCGGACACTGATGCTAATCGGGGTTCCTCTCAGTTTTTCTTCTTCAAGTTCGATAACGAATTAACACCCCCTGGCTTTAACTTGATGGATGGACGTTATTCGGTTTTCGGTTATGTGGTTCAGGGCAAGGAAGTATTAGAAGAACTGACGGACAAAGATAAGATCATCTCGGCTAAGGTCGTCTACGGTGCCGATAATTTAGTGGAACCTAAGGTTTAGCGACGAGACTCGGTAGGAAAGGGGGTTGGGAATTCGGAATTGGGAGTTAGAGGGAGAAAACCGGAATTCCCGATGAAACGGGTTTATTGATGAATGCTGCTTTTCCACGCTTTATCAAGCCCCAATTCCCAACTCCTAACTCCTAAATCCCCCCTAACGTTTAGCTGGTGCTGAACTTGAGGGAGCGGGGCTACTTGCCGGTTTAGTCGTGAACATTTGGAAGAGACTAAAGCCTACAAATGCGGCTAGAGCTACTCCGCCGATCGCGGCGAGTATTTTCGCTCCCTTACGAGGATCAGGC
Source organism: uncultured bacterium (assembly GCA_964623815.1). Taxonomy (GTDB): domain Bacteria; phylum Cyanobacteriota; class Cyanobacteriia; order Cyanobacteriales; family Microcystaceae; genus Chroococcopsis. The sequence goes on from CAZUVR010000020.1 coordinate 44,259, forward strand.
GTTTCGACGCTATCTTCTTCCGGATCTTCGCTATGGGCAAAACGATGATAGAGGAAGTCTAGGGCATAATTACGCAGTTCGTAATAACGGGGATCTTCTGTAATCCTAGACCGAACTCGGGGGCGAGAAAAGGGGATAGTGAGAATTTCCCCGATTTTAGCCGAGGGGCCGTTAGTCATCATCACCAAGCGATCGCTCAAGAACAGCGCTTCGTCAATATCGTGGGTGATCATCAGGACAGTTAAATTATTTTCCCGCCAGATTTTTAACAATTCTTCCTGTAATTCCTCTTTGGTGATCGCGTCTAAAGCGCCGAAAGGTTCATCGAGGATCAGGATTTGCGGGCGGATGGCAAGGGCGCGGGCGATCGCTACCCGCTGTTTCATACCCCCCGATAATTGGGCTGGTTTTTTCTGTGCGGCTTCTGTCAATCCCACCATCGCTAAATTCTGCTCGACGATGGCAACTTTTTCCTCGTGAGTCTTTTCGGGATATACCGAGTTAACGGCGATGTAAACGTTCTCGAAAGCGGTTTTCCAGGGGAGCAGACAGTAGTTTTGAAATACCATCATGCGATCGGGCCCGGGGGCCGTCACTTTCTTGTCTTCTAATAATATCTCTCCCGTAGTGGGTTGAGAAAATCCTGCCACCATGTTCAGTAAAGTAGACTTACCACAGCCTGAGTGACCTATAATACAGATGAACTCACCATGATTGACGGTTAAATCTACACCGTCGAGGACGGTATAAACGCCGTTGCTGGTGGGGTAGGATTTAGATACACCCTTAACACTGAGTAATTGTTGCTTATTTTCCGTTAATTGTGCGGTCATTTTATTGCTAGTCTGCATAAGTCTTTTAGGGATTAACTTCGGAGAGGGGATTATCTAAGAGAATTTCGCTAACGCGGTAGTCACGACGGATGGAAAAACGTTCTAGGTAAGCGATCGGATCATCGGGATTAAAGACCATACCATCGAAGAGAGAGAAGCTATGACGGGAGTTTTCCATATCTGGTAAATTTAACTGACGACAGGCTTCGCTGAATAAGTCACTACGGCGCACCCTTTCTAAAATTTCCACCCAGTTACGGGGGAAGGGAGCGTAACCCCATCGGGCGAGTTGGGTGAGTATCCATAAATCCTCGGCTCTGCCTGGGCAGTTAGCCTGATCCACGTAGAATTGATAGAAACGGTTGATATTCTCTTTGACTCCGCCTCGATCGTAAGGATCGACGAAGCCAGGGCGAGTATACTCAGGCAATGAACCTACATAGTGAGGCTGACATAGCATCCCCACTATTTCCTCGCGGTTGCGTCTATCGTCGCAGTATTCGCAGGCTCTAAGCAACGCCCGAACCAGGGCGATATGAGTTTGGGGATACATAGCTGACCAATCTTCCCTGATACCGAGAACTTTTTCCGGGTGTCCGGGCCATATATCTAAGTCGGTGGCTACTATATAGCCCAATTCTTCCCCTACGGCGCGGGAGTTCCAAGGTTCACCGACGCAGTAGCCTTCAATATTTCCGCTCTTGAGATGGGATACCATTAAGGGTGGGGAAATCATCGTCAGGCTCACGTCTCGATCGGGGTCAATACCTCCAGAGGCTAACCAGTAGCGTAACATGAGATTGTGCATGGAAGAGGGATGCACTACCCCGAAGGTGGCTATTTTATCGGGATTCTGACTCAATGCCATTTTTAAATCGGCTACCGTTTCCACTCCCATCTCTTTGAAATGATTGTTGAGGGTGATGGCGTTACCGTTCCTGCTCAGTACAAGTGCATTAATGATGGGGATAGAGGGTTTATTACCCGCGCCGATAGTCATGGCGAGGGGCATCCCCGCCACCATCTGGGCCGCGTCTAATCTTCTTTCTGCTACACCCTGCGCTATGGCTTTCCAGCTCGGCTCTCGGATTAAGTTAACCTGTTCAAATCCTTCTTCTTGGAAGAAACCTTTTTCTTGGGCGACGACTAGTGGGGCGCAGTCGGTGAGGGGTATAAAACCGATGTCGAGAATAGTTTTCTCGATGCCGTTGCTTGAGAATGGGGTGGCTGGAATCTGTACCACCTGCTTAACCCGTTTTTGTTGGTTGAGGAAGTATACCATCTCGTTACGCAGTCCGTAATATTGAGGGTGATTGACTACCTCTAAGCGTTTACGAGGGCGGGGAATCGGTACTTCCAAAATCTGACCGATGTGGGCAGCAGGGCCTGTGGTTAACATTACCACTCGATCGGACAGTAATAAGGCTTCGTCTACATCGTGCGTCACCATGATACAAGTGACATGATTTTCCTCGACGATTTCCATCAGTCTCTCTTGTAGACTACCCCGGGTGAGCGCGTCTAATGCGCCGAAAGGTTCATCGAGTAATAGAACTTTGGGACGTAAGGAGAGGGCACGGGCGATCGCTACCCTCTGTTTCATCCCCCCCGATAGTTCCCCAGGTAGCTTATTGGCGGCGTGGCGCAGGTGTACCATATCGATGCTCTGCTCGATGATGCCTTTACGTTCGCCCTTGGGTAAGTGTTTTAAGACTCGATTCACGCCGAGGGCGATGTTTTCTCGCACCGTCAGCCAAGGGAGGAGAGAGTAGTTCTGGAATACTACCATGCGATCGGGCCCCGGTTCGGTAATCTGTTTACCTTCGAGAACTACGCCCCCAGTAGTGGGAGAATCAAGCCCTGCCACCATGTTGAGTAGGGTTGATTTACCGCAACCAGAATGACCGATGAGGGAAACGAATTCACCTTTATTAATTTTTAGCTCGATATTTTTCAGGGCGATATATTGACCGCCATCAGGGAGAGAAAAGACTTTATCTAAGTGATCGATTTCTATAAATGCTGACATGATTTTTATGGGGCTGGGAGTTGGGAGTTGGGAGTGCGCCGCTCAGTTGGGAGTGCGCCGCTCAGTTGGGAGTGCGCCGCTCAGTTGGGAGTTGGGAATTGGGAATTGGGATTTGGGAATTGGGAGTGCGCCGCTCAGTTGGGAGTTGGGAGTTTATAAATAGGTGCTTAGCCAATCCCCAATTCCTAACTCCTATCCCCCAATTCCTATTTCTTTTCTGGGGGGACGACTAGAGAACCAATACTGCCTACCAAGCGATCGAGCAAGAAGCCCACTATACCCACATAAACTAGGGCGAGGATGATTTCACTCAACATGGAACTATTCCAGGCATCCCAGATAAAGAAGCCGATTCCCACACCACCAATTAACATTTCCGCCGCTACGATCGCCAACCAAGATAAACCTATCCCTATTCTCAATCCAGTGAATACGTAGGGAACGGTAGCGGGAAATAACACATTAGTAAAATATTCTATTTTTGATAGTTTAAGCACTTTGGAAACATTCTTATAATCCTGCGGTACTTGTTGCACCCCTACCGCCGTATTGATAATAATTGGCCAGATAGCGGTAATAAAAATTACGAAGATAGCGGAAGGTTCGTTATTACGAAAAGCGGCCAGAGAAATCGGTAGCCAGGCGAGAGGGGGAACCGTTCGTAAGATTTGGAAAATTGGGTCGATCGAATTATAAACTAAAGCACTACTGCCGATTAGAATGCCCAGAGCGATACCAGCGATCGCCGCTAAACTAAATCCAACCGCTACCCTTTGTAAACTAGCTAAAATTTGCCAGAACAAACCTTTATCTGTACCCCCGTTATCGAAGAAGGGGTCAAAAATTAGTTCGTGAGTGTCTTGAAAAACCCTAATCGGGCTTGGAATTGCTGAATCTGGACTCCAACAAAATATTTGCCAGATAGTTAATAAGATTAATAAAGCCAATAAAGGAGAAAGTATTTTAGGGTAACTTTTTTGTAGTAACTTAACCCATTGATTAGATTTGGAACGACGGGGAACAGAAGATATAGCCATATTAGATGATAGGGGGATTTGGGAATAGGGAGTCGAGAGTTGGGGGATATTTTCCCCCAATCAATGAAGTTTAAGCTTTTTTAATTTTGAGAGATTTCAAGTAAGCTGCGGGATTTTCGGGGTCGAATTTAACGCCATCAAAGAAAGTTTCTACCCCGCGAGAAGAAGTGCTGGGAATTTCTGCCTCTGCTACGCCGACAGCTTTAGCCGCTTCTCTCCAAATATCCTCACGGTTGACTTTATCTACTAAGACTTTGACATCGGTATCGGCTGGAATATAGCCCCAGCGTATTTCCTCGGTCATAAACCAGGTATCGTGGCTCTTATAAGGGAAAGAAGCGTTATCAGCCCAGAATTTCATCGCTACAGGGCTATTTTCTACCTTACGCCCGTTACCGTAGTCGATATTACCCTGTAGGCGACCTAATATATCTTCGGGTTTAATTTTTAACCACTCACGTTTTGAGATGATTTCTGCCATCTCTTTTTTGTTTTCCGCTTTGTCGCACCACTGTTGAGCTTCGATAATGGCCATTGTTAAGGCTTTAGCGGCTTTGGGGTGTTTGTCTACCCAGTCGGCTCTGAGTGTGAAAGCTTTTTCAGGATGGTCTTTCCAAAGTTCACCCGTGGTTAATGCCGTGTAACCTAGATTTTGTGCGACTAGTTGGGCGTTCCAGGGTTCGCCTACGCAGAAAGCTTCCATCGTGCCTACTTTCATATTAGCTACCATCTGTGCAGGAGGAACGACGATAAGGGATAAATCTTGATTGGGGTTGATGCCCCCAGAAGCTAGCCAATAGCGCATCCAAAGATCATGAGTACCCCCAGGGAAAGTAACAGCCGCTTTGATCTCTTTACCAGAGGCTTTAGATTTTAGGAAAACCTCTTTCAGGGGGCTACTATCAGTGTTAATTTTTAGGTCAGCTTTACTGTTAGTTACCGAAATAGCCTGTCCGTTTGTATTCAAACGGGCGAGAATGTACATGGGAACCGGCTGTTTAGTAATCTTACCTAGCGTCATCAAGTAGGGCATGGGCGAGAGAATGTGAGCTCCATCAATCCCGTTACCTCCCGAGCCTAATTCTAGATTGTCTCTGGTGGCAGCCCAAGAAGCCTGTTTTAAGACTTCCACATCTGGCATACCGTGTTTAGCGAAGAAGCCTTTTTCTTTAGCTATGATCAGGGGCGCAGAGTCTGTCAGTGCAATAAATCCTAATTTAGCCGTGGTTACTTCGGGCGCTTCTGCGGCTCCCGTCGCCGCCGGGGTAGTTCCCGCATTAGTAGCGGTATTGTCGGCTGTAGCATTGTTAGCGGTTGGACTGTTACCACTTTGAGAACCGGCACAACCGTGTAGGATAGCAGTACCTAGAGCGGTAGCCCCAGCAGTTAGAATGAATTTGCGTCTAGAAAGTTGACTCATGATGAAGATGAATTGTGAATAAAAATAATGTTCTGATTGTTAATTTCAGTCCAGTTACTTACTGACTCACTCTCTCTATTTCAATCTCTCAAAAGCCTATTAATACTAGTTTCTGGTGAGGTTTACTGCACTGAAAGAGTCTCTTTATGAGCGTTTTTTTTGTAAGTAATTGATATTAAATTTACAGTCTTTAAACAGAAAAATCGTATAGATTGTTACAAAATATTTCTAGTCATGCAAATTAAACATATCAAAATGAGACTAACGCATAAAGCTGGGGCTGACAGGTAAGCAATAAGAAAGTAGGCAAGAGTGCTATAAATAGATGAGGAGACTAATAAGGGTTAAATAGAGGAGATAGACATGAATCAGATGGGTGCAGAAGCAAAAGATGATAAATATTTCTCTAAGCAAACTTCTTCTCGTTGGTTGAGATACGGGGGTTTAACCACCACTGCCATAATCGCCTTAACCGCTTCGACAGCCCTCTGGACTACCCAGAATCAACCTCTATACAAGGGAAAATTTCAGCTCTTAGCCAATCAAGATTCTACTGATACTATAACCGTTGATACCCAGAAACAGCTCTTAGCTAGCCAGAAAGTTCTCCAACCCCTGGCTAAAAAAATTGACGTTAGTAATTTGTCTCTAGAGCGTCTACCGAACACTACAGTCATCGAAGTTTCCTATCGCAACGCCGAACCACAAAAAATTATGGCGGCTTTGAACGAGCTATCGAAGCTTTATCTGAGCTACGGGCAGACGGTGAACAAAGTGCCCGTAGAGCGTAGTTCAACCTATGTGGAGAAACAAGTCAGCCAGTTACGCGAAAAAGTTAAACAGCAACAGGATAAGTTAGAGAAATTACGTCAATCCCAACAATCTTTAACCCCTCAAGAAAGAAGTCAATATTTGAACGACCAACTAGCGGCGGTACAGAATCAATTAACCGAAACAAAGATTCGATTGGGAGAGGCTAATACTTTAGTGACAAGCCTAACCCAACAAGTACAATTGACCCCCCCAGAAGCGATCGCGGCTAGTGGCTTGAATAATGCCAACCGTTATCAAGGTTTATTAAATAAATTACAGGAGTTGGATGTAGATATAGCTAAGCAGTCAGCGGTATTTAAGGAAGATAGCCCAGTCATACAAACCTTAACCGAACAACGCTCTAAATTATCTACTCTAGCTAATGAAGAGGCGAGAAAACTTTTAGGCAAAGAAGCTGGTAAAGTTCAAAATTTGCCCCTAGAAATATCCCCCAATCCCGTCAAAGAAAACCTGAGTAAGCAGTTAATCGAAACCACCAACGCCCTACAAGTATTAAATCAGAGAGAAACTATTTTAGAGGGACACCTTAAGCAAATACAAGAGGAAATAGAGAGAATGCCCCGTATCGCTAAAGAATACGAGCAATTACAGCAAAGTTTACAGCTCTATACCGATAGCCTTGCCCGTTATCAAGCGACGCAGGAGAAATTAAAACTCGAAGAATCCAAAACTGTTAATTTCTTCACCTTGATTTCTCCCCCGGCTCTCAACCCTGAGCCGACTTACCCCTCTCTCCCCTATAATCTCGCTCTCGCAGCCGTAACCGGTTTGATATTCGGGTTAGCATCTGCGGCGGCTATAGATGTATTTAATACTAATTTTTACCCCGAAGATTTACGTAACGTAATTGAATAAATGACTATCGGAATATGGATTCTAGGCGACCAATTAAACCAGCAACAATCAGCTTTATTAAGTTGTGCCTTAGATAAAGAATCTACTCCCGTTATTTTAATAGAATCCCGTTCTCATGCCCGATTGCGCCCATATCACAAACAAAAATTAGTCTTGGTTTGGTCGGCAATGCGTCACTTTGCCCGAGAATTAACCGCAGATGGGTGGCGGGTTACTTATAAAATTGACGAGGATTTCCTCGCTCCCTTGAAAAAGTGGATAGAGGAGATGGGGATAACGCAATTAAGATTGATGATGCCCAACGATCGATCGTTTCTCCCCTTAATACAAAGTATAGATCTCGGATGTCGGCTAAATCTCATTCCTAACAATCATTTTCTCTGGTCAAGGGAACAGTTTAAAATTTGGGCTGATGGGAGAAAGCGCCTAATATTGGAGGATTTTTATCGGGAAAGCCGGAAACGTTTTAAAATTCTGATCGATGGCGCTCAACCAGTAGGTGGAAAATGGAATTTTGATAAACAAAACCGCCAGCCACCAAAGGGCAAATTAAACACCCCCGCGCCCCTAACTTTTACTCCCGATGAGATTACCTCTACCGTCATCGAAGAAGTAAAATCTCTGCCTTTTCCCACCTACGGAGAGTTAGAATCGTTCGGGTGGGGGGTGACGAGAGAGCAAGCCTTAGAGGTATTGGAGGAATTCATCACCGAGCGCTTACCCCTATTCGGCCCCTATCAAGACGCGATGGTGACGGGGGAATTTACTCTCTGGCACGGCTTAATATCACCTTACCTTAATATCGGGTTAATCACCCCCCTAGAAGTAGTGGAGAGGGCTGAAAAAGCCTATTACGATGAAGGTTTAGAAATCAATAGCGTCGAGGGCTTCATTCGTCAGGTAATGGGATGGCGCGAGTATATGTATGGCGTTTATCACTATGTAGATGCAGATTATTTTCAATCCAATTGGTTTAACCATACAGAGCCTTTGCCGGATTTCTACTGGGATAGTAATTTGACTCAGATGAATTGCCTGCGCCAGTGTTTATCTCAAGTGGAGGTAACTGGTTACGGGCATCACATACAGAGATTGATGGTGTTGAATAATTTCGCTTTAATCGCGGGGGTTGCTCCAGGAGAAATCGAAAATTGGTTTCACTCGGCTTTTATCGATGCCTATGATTGGGTGATGCAGACAAACGTGTTAGGTATGGGGCAATTTGCCGACGGGGGTTTATTGGCTTCTAAACCCTATGCGGCCTCGGCTAACTATATAAATAAGATGAGCGATTACTGTAAGGGTTGCGCCTACGATAAAAACGCGAGAATAGGTGACTCCGCCTGCCCCTTCAATACTTTTTACTGGGATTTCCTTATTCGCCACCGCTCTCAACTGCAATCTCAGGGTAGGATCAATATTATTCTCGGGAATATCGATCGTATTCCCGAAAACGAAATCACCGCCATCCGTCAACGGGCGGAAAAACTCAGGCGCGATTGGCCCGTTTCAGAAAATTTGTAAATCTTATTTTTTTACTCGCCTTTCCCCAACTATTCCCCATGCTTTCCCCAAGTATTTTTGAGTTTTCCACAGTTTACCCAGGTTTTTCCCCAGGGTGATTACCAGTTATCGGCTTTTTAACCTCTGGATAATTTACCAGGTTTGTTAACCGTACACTGAGTTTATGTAAACTTGTGTAAAGAAAAACTGTCGCAAAGACCTATAACTTCGTAAATATAGAAATTTCCTAAAGAAACTTGTAGCATTTCGTCACATTGACAAGCCCGTCTTTTTTTCACACAATGGATACCACTGTCTCAAAAGGCAGCCCCATTAACAATGTTGAGGTGGCTATGAATCGCTCTGTCAGTATCTTGGCAGAAATTCCCGAACAACTACACGAATCCCTACAACAGTATCTGGAAAGTCATCCCACCTGGGATCAAGATCGGGTCTTTGCTGCTGCGTTATCCTTATTCTTGTTACAGAATGAGGCTAGTTTAGAAAATCCCTCTAAACATTACAGGGCCTGCGCCCAAATCTATCTAGAAACGCTATTTCAAAGATGAGTCAAGAAAATACCCAAGCTCTAATTATTCCCCGCCTAATAGTAGGTTTGGGTAATCCAGAGCCAAAATACGATCGAACCCGGCACAATATTGGTTTTGAGGCGGTGGATAAATTAGCCGATGTCTGGGGCATTTCTTGGCAGAATAATCAGAAATTTCAGGGATTCGTGGGCGAGGGAATCAGCGTTAACGGGCAGAAGGTGCGCCTACTCAAACCCCTAACCTATATGAATCGCTCCGGGCAGTCGGTGCGGGCCGTCTTGGATTGGTATAAACTATCGCCGGATTCTATCCTCGTCATCTATGACGATATGGATTTACCCCCGGGTAGAATACGAATGCGTCTATCCGGTTCGGCGGGGGGTCATAATGGAATAAAATCGATCATCGCCCACCTCGGAGGGGAAAATTTCGCCCGCCTCCGTATCGGTATCGGCAAGAATAAAAGTAATGAGACCATCTCTCACGTATTAGGAAAGTTCACCCCTGAAGAGATGGAAGTGATGAAAAAACTTTTAGATTTAATGATAGAGGCGATCGAACTCGGTATTAAACAAGGTTTAGAAAAAGCCATGAGTCTTTACAATAATAAGTCTATCCCTTTCCCGCAGGGGATAGAAGAGAGTGAAGAGAAAAGAGAAAAGAGAAGAGAGCTATAACCACTCACTTCTCACTTCTGTTGCCTCACTTCTCACTTAGAGGGTTGCTGTTGATTCGTATTTTGTAATTGTTGAAGTTGGCGGCGTTTAAATTCCTCGGCAGCTTTATTGATCTCCTCATTGCTATCCTCTTGAAAATCAGATGCACTACGCCTTTGAAAATTAGAGTTATGAATCAAATCGAGGGGGTTAAACCCGTCGATAACCCCACTGTTAAGCCCGCTAGCATCTTTCTCGTTTCTCTGAAAAGTAGTTGATTGGGAGGGATTATAAGTTTGGGCTTGAGCGGGGGTATGGAGATAACCCGATAATAAAAAAATCGAGCCGAAGGTTAATGAACTTATCAGAAAATGTTTTTTCATAATCTTAAAGGGGGGTAATTTAAGAAAAACGTCTGCGTAACAGAGGCTGAATAGCTAGTAAAACTAGCGCATCGAAGGCTAATAAAATTCCTAAAACTCCGATAAAACTAAATTGTAACCAGGGAGTTGTCAGGACTATACTATCGAGTGACCAAGAGGGATTGAAATAAATATAACGTATCGGCTCGATCGCGTAGGTGAGGGGATTGAGACTAGCCACCACTTTTAACCAATTCGCCATGAAATTTAAAGGAGCTAGGGCGGTGCTGGCGAATAGTAAAGGTAAGTTGGTGACGAAGATAACGGCGATTAACTCGATATGGCCAGGTAGGGCGAAGGCTAAACCGAGACTGAGAGCAGTCATCCCCAAAACGACGAGGAAGACGATTAGAGCGATGGCTCCAAGGCCCGCCACATCGGGTAAACCCGCACCTAAGAGGGCGCTGGAGGCTACGATAACCGCAGTTTGAATGAAGGATAGGACGATGATATAAATTGTAGAGGCGGCGACGATCGAATAACGGGAACTCAGGGGGGCGACGAGAAGACGATTGAGAAAGCCGAATTCTCGATCGAACATTACTGGTAAACCAGCGTTTAAAGCTCCGGAGAAGGCAGTAAAGACGATAACCCCGGGGGCGAGGAATTTTGCATAACTTAAGTCGTTACCGAAAAGGCCTTGAGGGGCATTATAAAATAAAGCACCGAAAAGCAAGAGCCACATAAAGGGTTGAATTACCCCGGCTACCAATGTAGAGGGGCGGCGCTGTAATTGGATGAATAGACGTTTCGTCATCGCTGACGTTTCTTGAAAAAAGTCGCCGAGGGGATTGCTTTTTTCTTCGATGATATTCCCCGAGGGATTGGGGGAGAGACTAGAGGGAAAGGGGGAAAGTGTTTGACTCATATTTTTATTTCATGCTTTGTTTTTTTTCTGCTTTTAAATCTCGATTACCGGAGGCGGCAATCTCGGCATCCATCAGGGTTTTTCCCGTCGCCGCCAGATAGACATCATCCAGACTGGGGCGGGATTGGGCCATACTGAAAATTGGCAATCCGGATACTTCTAGAGTTTGTTCAATTTTACTTAAAGGATTGCTCTGTGGGGTAACGATGAGATTAAGGGTGTTACCTTGAGATGAATTGATGATTACCTCTTCTACAAAGGGGAGAGAGGCGAGGATGTCTTTAGCTTTTTGGGCTTCGTCAACGGGGGAGAATTCTCGGATTTTCAGGGTAACTTTGTCGCCCCCGACTCTATCTTTTAACTCGGAGGGGGTGCCCTCGGCTATAACTGTACCTTGATCGATAATAGCCAATCGATCGGCCAGTGCGTCTATTTCTTCTAGATAGTGGCTGGTGATGATAACTGTAGTACCGGCGGCTCGTAATTGACGCAGGAAATCCCAAACGATAAAACGGCTCTCTATGTCTAAGCCTACCGTAGGTTCATCGAGTACCAACACTTCTGGCTTATGGAGTAACCCGGCGGCTAAATCGAGACGTTTTTTTATACCGCCCGAATAGCTACCGGTTTTCTTATTGGCGTAATTTTCCAAGCCGAGAAGTTTAATAAGTTCGTCTATACGTTCTTTGGCCCGTTTCCCGGGAAGATGATAGAGGGCCGCTTGTAGGTTTAATAATTCGCGCCCGGTGAGAATTTTGTCTAAGGCTACCTCTTGGGCTACGTATCCGAGTCTCTGACGGGCGGTTTTAGGGTTATCGATAACCGGGATACCGCCCACTTCGATGAAGCCGGAATCGGGTTTAGTGAGGGTACAGAGACAGCGGATAGTGGTGGTTTTGCCCGCGCCGTTGGGGCCGAGCAGTCCGAAGATTTCACCGCTTTTGACGGAAAAAGAAACATCCTTAACCGCTTGTACTTCTCCGTAGCTTTTCTGTAAGTTTTTTATTACTACCGCAGCCGTCATAGGGTTCAATCGATGTTTTACTATAACTCTCTTTTCTTATTGTAGTGGGTATGGATGGGGGCGGGAGTCGGGAGTTGGGAGTTGGGAGTCGCGAATTATTATAATTGATGGATGAACCGAGATTGAGGACTTCCATGAACAGAAGGATTAAGGATATATTGAAAGTAGGTCAGGCCGATGAAACCATCACTGTCCAAGGTTGGGTGAGGACGAAAAGAGAGTTAAAAGACTTTTCTTTCCTAGAACTCAATGACGGCTCATCGATGGCGAATCTTCAAGTTATCCTCACTCCCGATATACCTGATTACGGCCCCCTGCTCAAACAAATTAATACCGGCGCATCGGTGGAAGTGGAGGGGGTGTTAGTACCGTCTCAGGGCAAAGGACAGGCGATCGAACTTAAAGCCTCTTCTTTAAAAGTATACGGCGAATGTCCCGCCGATTATCCGCTACAGAAAAAAAGACACTCTTTTGAGTTCTTGCGTACTATTGCCCACTTGAGGGGGCGCACTAATACTTTAGGGGCTGTGATACGGGTGAGAAACGCTTGCTCTACCGCCATACACAACTTTTTTCAGGAGAAGGGTTTCTTGTGGGTACATACTCCCATCATCACCGCTAACGACTGTGAAGGGGCGGGGGAATTATTCACCGTCACCAACCTGGATTTACACGGCAAGAAAATAGATTTTTCTGAAGACTTTTTCGGAAAGAGAGCTTACTTAACCGTCAGCGGGCAATTAGAAGCGGAAGTTATGGCAATGGCTTTTCAAAATGTCTATACCTTTGGCCCCACTTTCCGCGCCGAAAATTCTAATACTTCTCGCCACTTAGCAGAGTTTTGGATGGTAGAGCCAGAGATGGCTTTTTGTGATATTGTCGGCGATCAAGATTTAGCAGAAGAATTTCTAAAATATATCTTTAAATTCGTCCTCGACAACTGTCAAGAAGATATGGAATTCTTTAACGAGAGGATTGATAATAGTGTCTTAGCAACAGCGGATAATATTATCAATAATGAGTTCGCTAGAATTACCTATACTGAAGCGGTTGACTTGTTGCTCAAGAGCGATAAAACCTTTGAATTTCCCGTAGAGTGGGGCATAGATTTACAATCGGAACACGAGCGTTATTTAGCCGAGGAGTTATTTAAAAAGCCCACGATAGTCACTAACTACCCTAAGACGATTAAGGCTTTTTATATGCGTCTTAATGATGATGATAAAACCGTCGCGGCTATGGATATTCTAGCTCCGAAAATCGGGGAGATTATCGGCGGTTCACAACGGGAGGAGAGATTAGACGTATTAATCAGCCGGATTAAAGAGCAGGGGATGAACCCGGAAGATTTATGGTGGTATCTAGACCTACGTAAATACGGCACCGTACCCCATGCCGGCTTCGGTTTGGGCTTCGAGCGTTTGGTTCAATTCATGACGGGTATGGGTAATATTCGTGATGTTATTCCTTTCCCACGCACACCTTTAAGTGCGGAGTTTTAAAGTAAAGGGCGTATTCAATTAGTAACGCCCTTGTTCTCTAGCCTTTCTCTAGCTCATCAAAGCAAGTATATCCGTTACCACTTTCATACTTTCCTGATAGAGAAGATCCTCGCCCCAACGCTGTAACTGTCTCCCTAAAAGAGTTTCTGTTTTTTGATCGGCTAAAGAGCTTACCTGCTGAATGCGACAGGCTTGGGCACCGCCGCCAGCCTCCATACGCATACAGCCGGTAGTTTCCGAACACAAAACGGTACAGCAATCGGCTGTCGGATTGGTAGAACTGAGTTTAATACTGATCAGATCGCCAAGCACCGAACCCCAACTAGCCATAGGAATTCCCGCTAATTCGGCTTCGATAGTACGTTGGTTTTCAGTAGTGAAAGTGATGCGCCTTATATCATAGTCGCCCCCCTCTTCTTTATAACCCACAGCTCGCCATTGCAGACGGCTCGCTACCCAACCTAGATACATCAGAGCTTGAGCTGGATTCCCCTGCTCATAGTCTACAACGAGACGATCGATCTCTAAAACGGAGCTACGACGTTCTGGGGGGTCAAAAGCTTCGGCGGTTAATTCCTGCCAGGCGGATAACCTAGACCAATTGAGGTCAGCCACACCCGCATCGATAGCTAATAATTGGCTCACCTGAGCGAGATCGTTTTGAGGCGAACGGAAGGTGCTAGAGTCGATGATGATCGTATCACACTGATTAGCCAGTTTTTTAAACAAGCCATATTCTAAATCCGGGCTGGCTTTCCACCAGAGAAAAGAAGGTAAACCAGGAATCATCAACTCGGAGATGATACCGCTTATCCGTTCTAAAGCTTCCGCCGTACCTCTGAGCATAATATACTCGCAACAGATCAAGGTGTTATGGCTACGTTTATTGACGGGGCAGTAGGCGGATACCTGGGCGCTAACCCCTTCATCGGCTTCGATGGTGGGGCAGAGGGTAATGATACGGCAGGGATTAGATGCGGCGATCGCATCCGCCAAGCCCACCCCCTCTAAATCTGGGGCGTAGTGACGGCTTGCCATCTCTTCGGCTTTGGCTAATTTCCCCTCCGCTTTCAATTGGGCCACTTCGGCTTTCATCCGGTCTAATAAATTCGCGTCTGATGTCCCAGTAGGTTCGAGTCCATAATCTTTCTGAATCGACTTGATCGCCGCTACGGTACGCGGCCCGGCTATACCATCGATCGGCCCGGTATAGTACCCTAACAGGGTCATCAGGTGTTGTACGTCATCCGGCTCGTAGACGACGAAGGTGAAGGTAGTAGCCCGGGTGGCAGCTAAACCGTCATCGGAATCGCTGTAAGCCTGCCAGATATTGCGTAATTCGCTTTCTAGAAAATCGAGCGAAACATCCTTAGGTGTTTGTAAAGGTACAACTGGCGGTGTTTGAGTAGTCATAAAATGCTTAATCCTCTACGGTAGTTAACGATTACAAACGTCGCCAACGACGACCATCACGGTTGAGTAAGAACTCGGCTTCTGTGGGTTCCCAGGTTCCTGCCTCGTATTGAGGCACTGTAGCCGGATCGGCGGGGGCATCCCAAGCCGCTAGAGCCGGTGTCACAACCCGCCAGGCTTCTTCCACTTCATCGGCGCGGGTGAAGAGAGTCTGATCCCCTAACATCGCATCCAATAATAGGCGGTGATAAGCGTCGGCGGTTGCCATGCCAAAAGAAGAACCATAATTAAAGTCCATCTCTACGGTACGGGTACGTAATTCCGCCCCGGGCATTTTCGCCTCGAATCTTAGAGCTATACCCTCATTCGGTTGAATCCTCATGCTCAGTACATTAGCATTAGTTTGATGAGCTACGGACTGGAAGATTAACAGGGGTACTTCCCGAAACTGAATAGCAATCTCCGATACGCGCTTCGGTAAACGTTTCCCGGTGCGTAGATAGAAGGGCACCCCCTGCCAGCGCCAGTTATCTACCATCAATTTCATCGCCACATAGGTAGGTGTGGTGGAATTGGGATCGACTCCCGGCTCCTGTCGGTAGCCCGGCACTGGTTTACCCTTCATCCAACCCGCACTATATTGACCCCTGACGGCAGATTTATCGAGATTGTGAATATCCGCTAGATGAGTTGCCTGTAACACCTTAACTTTCTCGTTGCGGATACTATCAGCGCTGATGGCGTTAGGTGCTTCCATCGCTGTCAGACAGAATAGCTGCATGAGGTGATTCTGCACCATATCCCGCAACGCCCCGGATTTTTCGTAATATCCCGCTCTGTCCTCTACTCCTACGGTTTCCGCTACGGTAATCTGTACGTGATCTACGAACTGCCGATTCCAGAGCGGCTCGAAGATAGCGTTAGCAAAACGGAAGACTAAGAGATTCTGTACCGTTTCTTTGCCGAGGTAGTGGTCGATGCGATAGACTTGGCTCTCTTGACAGACTTTCTGTACGACGCGGTTTAACACCTGCGCCGAGCTTAAATCTTTACCGAAAGGTTTCTCGATTACTAATCTGTGTTTGATGGGGTCGCTTAACATCCCAGCCGCACCGAGATTTTTAATTCCTGGGGGGAAGAAGTTAGGAGACACCGCCAGATAGAAAACCCGATTGCCTCTAGTTCCTCTTTGAACGTCCAACTCTTCCAGAAAAACTTTCATTTTTTCGTAGCTTTCCGGATCGTCCATATTACCTGGGAAGTAAAATAGTCCCTCGGCGAATTCTTTCCATAATTCTTCGTTACCGATACCGTCGGAGAATTCTTCGATACCCTGCCGCATATGTTCGCGGAAGTAGTCGTGACTCCATTCTCGGCGTGCCGTTCCTACAATAGTCATCTCTGGCGGCAGTCTTCGCTCTCTTTTCATTTGATAGAGGGCGGGGACGAGTTTTCTTTGGGTGAGGTCGCCCGATGCCCCGAAAATGACTAAAATTAACGGCTCTGGTGTTCTTTCTTGTCGGAGACCGACGCGAAAGGGATTTTCGAGTAAAGTAACCATAGGATCAAGGTGAATTTAGGAAACGGGGGCTAATTTTTGTACTTTTTCCTGTAACGATGTCATCAGGGATTGGAATGGTGTGACAAATTTACCGATACCGTCTATGAGTAAGTCTTCCATTACTACATCGAGGTTGATATTGACATCGGTATCGTTTAATGCGTCTATAACCGCGTAAGCCTCGTCTATATTGCTCTCGATGCGATCGCCTGGGTGACAGTGATCGGCACAAGCTTCGATAGTAGCTGGCGGTAGGGTGTTAACGGTATTTTGTCCGATCAACTCATCCACATACAACACATCGCTATAGGCGGGGTTTTTTGTGCCGGTACTAGCCCAGAGTAAACGCTGCTCCTTCGCCCCTTTAGCCGCTAGAGCCTGCCATCTTTCGCTACCGTAGATTTCTTTATATTTTTGATAGGCTACTTTAGCGTTAGCAATCGCTATCTTCCCTTTAATCGCCTCTAGTTTTTCCTTATCGCCGCCCTCTTTAATCTTGGCATCGAGTCGCTCGTCTATATTACTATCGATCCTGCTTAAAAAGAAACTAGCGACGGAAGCTATATTACTAATATCTTTTCCTTCGGCGGCGCGTTTTTCTAACCCTTCGATGTAAGCCCAAGCCGTATTTACATAACTATCTACGGAAAAGAGTAGGGTGACGTTGACGTTGATCCCTTCCGAAATCACCTGCTGTACCGCCGGTAAACCTTCGGTAGTGCCGGGAATTTTAATCATCAGATTGGGGCGGTTTATAGTAGCGAAATAACGTCTCGCTTCCTTAATCGTTGATTCGGTATCGAGGGCGATCGTAGGCGGTACTTCAATACTCACATAGCCATCTAATCCTTTAGATTGTTCGTAGATAGAGCGGAAAACATCACAGGCATTTTTAATATCTTCAAATACTAAAGATTCGTATATTTCCATCACGGATTTACCCGCTCTTATTCCCGCTTCTATATCAGCATCGTATATTTTATTCCCTTTAATCGCTTTTTCAAAAATAGCTGGGTTAGAAGTTATACCTACAATTCCTCTAGTTTTAATTAACTCCAGAAGCTCACCAGATTGAATTAAATCTCTACTGAGATTATCCATCCAAATACTTTGACCATATTGTTGCTCAATTTCTAGGATGGGGTTGTTAGCTACCATAAACTACTCCTATAAGGGACGTTTCTATTTACAACTTATCGAAAACGGAAGAATAAAGGACGGATGGATGAACTTTTTAAGGTTTTTTTTATCTTTGTTTTCTATCCTCGATGAAAGATTCCACGAGTTTCACATCCTCCGGGCTACCGATAATTAGGGGTGTGCGTTGGTGTAATTTCGTCGGTACGATGTCGAGTAGGTTCTGAACACCATCGCTGGCCCTACCGCCAGCCTGTTCGATAAGGAAGGCTAGAGGAGCGGTTTCGTAGAGGAGGCGTAATTTTCCCTGTGGATTCTTTTCCGTACCGGGATAAAGGAACACACCCCCCTGCATGAGGATACGGTGTATGTCCCCCACCAATGCCCCGCTATAACGGGCGGTATAACCTTCGTGGCGGTGGACGTAGCGGGTATAATCCCGAATAGCTTCGTCCCATTGCCAGAAATTCCCCTCGTTAGTGCTGTATACAGGCCCGTGAGCCGGAATCTTAATATTTTCCTGAGCGAGGATGAATTCACCCAAACTGGGGTCAAGGATGAAGGAATGAACACCGTCACCGATCGAGTAAACTAGCATGGTAGAGGGGCCGTAAAGAACATAACCGGCGGCGATTTGTTGTCTACCACTCTGCAATAAATCGAGGGCTTCTCCGTCCAAATCTTCCCCTTGCTGTTGCCGGATGGCGAAGATGGAACCGACATTAAGGTTAATATCCACATTAGATGATCCGTCGATGGGATCGTACAGCAGAGTATAACGGCCGATGGGGCAGTTTTCAGGAATGTAATAGGGTTTATCCATTTCTTCGGAGGCGAGACGACATACCAAACCACTCTGTTTGAAGACGGCGATAAACACCTCGTTAGCGTACACATCCATTTTTTTCACCGATTCGCCCTGTACGTTGGTTTCTCCGGTAAAACCGAGGACATCAGCCATTAAACCGGCACGGCTGAGGCGACGGGCGATTAATTTCGCGGCTAAGGCGATACGATTCATGATAGCGCTGAGGTCTTGCGCGTCCGGGGCGAAACTGTGTAACTGTTGTAATACGTGGCGGGAGAGGGTGGTACAGTCACGATCGATCGTCAATTCGGGAATATTAATGGTACCTGTCATAAATAGGTTTTTTACTGTGGGGCTTATCTATCCCGATTCTAGAAGACGATCCGAAGTGACTGGATATAACTTTAGACTAGCTTTACCTTCTAAGGATAAACCTAGATAGCCGCAGAACCGTTATTCGGATTACGATAAAGTAGGAATATTAGTAGTTAGCGATCGCTCATACCATGCAGTCTCAAAAAATCTCGATTTCCTTACCACCATCTGCAATTACTTTTATCGAGCATTATAGAGTAACAAAAGGATGTCAGTCACGTTCTTCCGTTATCTATGAAGCATTAGAATTGTTACGGGAAAGGGAACTCGAACTTGCTTATAGGGAGGCCGCATCTGAAGTTGATGCCGATTGGGAAATTACGGTAGGAGAAGGGCTAGGGAATGAAACGTGGTGAGATAAGGTATGCCAACCTTGACCCCTCAGTCGGCTCAGAAATGGCTAAACGCCGTCCAGTGTTAATCGTAAGTAATGACATTAACAATCGTGCGGCTAGCACAGTAACAATTTTGCCGATTACCGCCAATGTAGAAAAAGTTTATCCCTTTGAGGTTTTACTAGAACCGCCCGACAGTGGTTTACCAAAACCGTCAAAAATTCAAGCGCAACAGATAAGAACTATTTCTGTTCAACGTATAGATATTAATGTAATAGGAAGTTTAAGCGCTGAAATGATGGGATTAGTCGATGCAGCTATTAAACTTCATTTGGGGCTTAAGTAACTAGTAATACAATAATATTTAGTTACACATCTATTTTTTCACCAATCAATAATACCCAACTCCACGAGCGCCAGCTCCGACACCGTGAAAACCAGGGCCAACGCCTCCGCCCACACCAATCCAGTCAATAAATAAAGCAGTTGTCCCGCCTTTTTCGGGC
Source organism: uncultured bacterium (assembly GCA_964623815.1). Taxonomy (GTDB): domain Bacteria; phylum Cyanobacteriota; class Cyanobacteriia; order Cyanobacteriales; family Microcystaceae; genus Chroococcopsis. The sequence goes on from CAZUVR010000020.1 coordinate 63,928, forward strand.
AAGGAACCTTCTATGACCCTGTACTTATAAAGTAAATCTTTCCCTTCTATCACCGGATGACTGATCTCTACTACTGCGATCGTATTATCTTGACGACCCGGTTCGTAAATCGAAATCGTGGCGTTAGGTGGGTCGTTAGAAAAGTTGTCCGGGCCTTCCCCCGATTTCCATTCATCCATATAAGCCGCCATCGTTATATTACCCGCTATTCGATTGGGGCGATCGGAAAAGTACAGTGTTTGCTGATTGACGTTCACCAGACGCAGGGTTTTTGTCGCCGGGTCTATTTTAATATCTTCTGCTGTCTGTACGAACATGAGCTGTATTCTATTCGACGCGGAAGATTCTTTTGGAGAAGATAAAACTGGAAGTTCCAAACCTATAACCAGTATGGAGAATAGCGCTATCACTGATAACCTGCGAGGGCGAAATTTTAAAAAGCTTTTCATTACTGCAATTTTTTTAGAGATTTTTACTGGGCTAGCTTCCTTTAATAAAGGGAGTTAGGATCGTTGGCTGAGATATTTAGAGTCTTGTTTAATGATTGTGGCTAGTTTGTTCCATACAGGTTTTGAGCTGTTGTTTCTGCTCGGGAGTCAGAATTTTACCAACTTGTTCGAGTTTTTGGACTTTAGATAGGTTCTGCTGTTGCATTACCCCTTTAATCGCTTGTGCCTGGGCTACCTTAACGGTCAGTTGACTCACACAATACTCTAAATGTTCTTTTGCGGGGCTTTGAGTTGTTTGTTGAGCGTTTGCCTTAAATGAAGATGTTACTAGCACAACTTGAGAAGCTAGGGCTAATACAGCGATCGTCTTTTTGATATTTTTCATAGTTAAGATTAGCTAGTTTGTACATTTATTCTATCGGATAAAAAAATTCTAAATCTTAAAAATTTTCTAAGATTAATTATCCTATATCAAATTAAAATAATATTTTCTTACCATTTTGTGCCATTTATATAGATAAATTATATAGAGATTTTATGTAAATTTTCCTGACTATCTATGGCACTATAACTATAGCTATTTCACTAAAAATACCAAACTTTTCTTCTAAAACTAATGAAATTCACCTTGTTCATAGCTTTTTGCCTATCTATAGCTGTAATAAAGCCGGTTCAAGCTCAATCCGATCCCATATCTTCGAGCCAGGGAATCCGCTTACAGCAAGCGCAACAATCACTGACTCAAGCCACCCAGAATAACAACGCGCAAGGAGAAGCGGATGCACTAATCGTGATCGGTCAGATCGAATACTCGCAGGCGGATTATCCCGACGCTACCGCCGCCCTGATGCGAGCCTTAAGTATTTACCGTTATCTACAACAGCCGTTAGGACAGGCGCGGGCTTTGACCTATCTAGGCTATATCTATCAGGCACAGGATGACGGAGAACAAGCTCTGAACGCTTATAATCAGGCTCTCATAGCTTATCGGGCGGCACAGGACAATCTAGGAGAAGCCGCCAGCCTTAACAGTATGGCTCTAGTTCACATGAGTAAAAAGGATTTACAAGCCGCCCTAACCAAATATCAGAGATCACTGGGGATATATCAAGAAGTCGGTGATATTCTTAAAGAAGCCAACACCCTCAACTCGATCGGACTAGTGTATCAAGCTCTTGGTCAGACAGCACAGGCTCGCAATTCCTTTCAGCAAGCCCTACCACTCAGCAAAGAAATTAACGATCAAATTCTCCAAAACCAAATCGAAAGCAATCTCGCCAGGCTCCGCTAAGAAAGCCTTAGAAGACGATCGTCAACACCATGCCTTTATCAATTCAACACCAGCTCTCTTCCATTGAAAATGGCCCGTCTCATCCCGCAGGTAATGTTCCCCTTCCCTTAATTTATCCTGATTGTTCTTCCTGCTCTTAACAGTGTGAATATGTGAGATAGTCGTTCTCAAAAGCTCGGCTAACTCTCTCGTACTTAGTAACTCTTCACTTATCGATGTTTCTGTCTCCAAGCTTGTCAAATCGAACGTCCAACAGTCCGGCGCGTCAGGCACGACATACCATTTGCCAGCTTCTTCTCCGTTCTTGAGTACGAATCTCACCCATTCGATCGCCTCATCAAGTTGCTCGGTTTCTATTTGAGGATATAACTTTCGTATTATATAGTTGATGTGTACTAACTTGCCTTGCTCTACTTCTAGTAGCTCTCTGATTTTGGTAGTCACGATCGATGGCGTACCGATAGCCACAGTCTCTTTAGGGACAGATTCAATCAACTTTGGGGAGCTATCTAAATCTGTCACCTCGGCAGATAGCGGATGGTCAAATTTTTCGCTCTCTTCTGAGGGAATGGGCTGTTTCCCGTCAGGCTCTGTTTCTTCCAACCAGGATGATTGCATCGTGGGAGGGGATAGGGGATTGAGTAAGACTTCTATATGGGCTAATTGATTCATGGCAGTCATAGCCGCCTTTTGGTGGTATTCGACCAATTGACGGTAATAGTCAGCCAGTTGCTCTAACCATTCTTGTGTATTCGGTGGCGGTGAAGGTGGTGAAGGGTAATTGAACATGGCTAATTACTTCCCTGTCTGGTTTTTGTCGATTTCTCGCAAACATTTACTCTTTATCCCACCGCACTTATTGCCGTATTGGGGGCAGGCCGTGGCGTATGTCTCTCGCTCACACTCCGTATCGCAGAAGGAACAGACGAGTTTGAATGTCCTCATATGGATAGTACGCTCATGGGCCCTGACGGTGTATTCTTTAACTTTAATCTTCTTGCTTGGCATGATCGGATGTTTTTTCTGGGTATTTTTCTATACTAGATTACTTGATCTCTGAGCTTTTCCGATACCTTGCTAGCAAATGAATTGCGAGCGTGACATTTATATCAAATCTTAATTACTGACTACAAACGGTAAAAGCTTCTCTGTGCCCTCTGTGTCTCTGTGGTTCAAATTTTAGTGTAGTCAAGCTTTAGAGAATTGGTATTGCTTTTGCCTAACTAGTTATGGGATAATCGATTTTACTAAAAATATATCGACTTTATGTATTTTAGGCTAAGACAAGAAACTATGATGATCGTCATTCCCATCACTACAGCAGAAAAAAAAGTACAGGAAAATCCCAGGATTTCTTTAAAAGTTTCCGCCTCATTAAAGAAATCCTGGTGGCATATACACGCTCATTTGGTGATTTTTAGAATAATGGCTCTAGTTTTAGTAAGTTTACTATTCCTCCATATCGATCGCCTTATCGATTCCGAGCCTGGGGATAAATAAAGAGAATTGTTTTACAAAGGAGCCGCCACAACGCGATAGTAGGCACCATTAGCACCGTAGGCGGGACTGAACCAAGCCGTACCGCAACGATAATAGGTTACCCCACCAACTGGACTGTAAACACATTCAGCCGGGAGGGCAGGATAAATAGCCCCTACAGTATATCCGGTTCCGGCAGCGAATCCCGCATTATAAGCGGCCGCTTGATTTGCCTCGGAATTAGCCGCACCTATAGCCACTCCCGTAGCCACGGCCCCGGCTGCGGCCCAGCCCCCGCAGTTATAACACCCCGAACTATAGGTATTCACTACGGTAGGGGGGTGATAGGTTGCGTAAGTTCCACCGTAATAATCACCGTGGGCACCATAAACTGTAGTTCCATAAGCGCTCGTTCCGTGCCAATAACCATCATCACCAGAAGCAGTACCGCCGCGATAGCCGGTGGCACTCCAGGAGCCATCACCGCCAGAAGCCGTACTACCCCGGTAGCCGGTACCACTCCAAGAACCATCGCCCCCAGAAGCAGAGCCGCCCCTATAACCGGAAGCGCTCCAAGAGCCATCGCCTCCGGAGGCGGTACTACCCCGAAAGCCGGTGCCGCTCCAAGAGCCATCACCACCGGAGGCAGAGCCACCCCGATAACCGGAGGCGCTCCAAGAACCATCACCACCGGAGGCAGTTCCCCGGGCACCGGAAGCGCTCCAAGAAGAACTACTGCCGCCGGCGTGAAACCATGCCAATGCCGGAGAAGAGGAAAGTAAACCGGTTAAGACAAGACTGGTTAAACAGGCTAACGTTTTTTTCATGTTCGGTATCTCCTGAGGATTAAGGTTTTTTTACAGTGGGGTTAGTGAATTCTGGACGGGCAAAGGGTATGGGTAAAGCCTTCTTATCTCCAGGCAGATTAAAGCTGTCTGAAGCAACTGGAATATTTAGTTTCCAATTCTCGAATACTACTAAATGTCTTAAGCGAGATGGATCATCTCGATAGACGGCGCGTATCATTCGGGGTAATTTATCCTCAACACCGATCCAAACTTGGGCGAATACTTTATCATTGGCTAAGACGATTATATCGGTTGTAGTACTGCCGATGACCTGCGATCGACCCATCACAAAAGCTACCTTCAAGCCATTGGCTATATCTTTATAAGGGTCTTTAACTATGACATCTGTAAAGGGAAAATATATAGCCGCCGAGTCGTAAGCCATCTTTAAGGCTGCATCTAAATCGCCCGGTGCCGAAGCAACGGCGGCTAAATTTTCTTTCGGTAAGTACGCGGTAATGGTTTTGCCGTTGTAATAGAAATCATTAGCCTGCCCATCCCCTGGCGTAATTACCCGTAATTTGTTGGGACGTTGAAAGGTGACATCAGAGGTGGTGGTATAGACTAGGGGCGGGCCGAGGCGACTCGGGCTTTCGTAGGAAGTAATAGCGGTAAAAGACATGGAACTTGCCGCGCTTAACCTGTTGCTCATAGCCTTAAGAATCGCTAGGGCTTGAGGTTCAATTTTCTCTTGGGCGGGTGATTTAGTTTCTGTTCGTTGTGCTAATACCACCTGCGGGATACCTATTAAGCTCAGACAAAAAAGCCAGAATAGAAAAAAGGTTTTTTGAAAAGAAGTCATGACCGATTGAATCTCATTTAACTCCTATCCTATAACTTAATACTTAATTACTAAAAAAATTTAGCAATTTTAAATAGTTATCCCGAGCTTTATTTTCTGGGCGGTACTAAACCGCACTCGAATAGTTTGGTTAATACTGGCGTGGAAATTTGGGAAAAGAATTGTTCCGTTAATTGGGGATCTTGGCGCAGACGTTGGATGAATCGAGCGGTGAGTTGATCTTTTAGGCTGTTATCATCTGCCGGGTTATGTTGCGCCATCGAGGCCGCTAGTTCCTGACAAGAGGAATTATTAAATTTATCTATGGTTTTCTGAGCGATCGCATTAACAACTTCACCCGCTAAAGGGTCTTGCGTTTGGGCTAATGCTCCGTAGTTATTTACCGACTGTATAGCCACGATACAAGCGATCGCACCAGTTTTTAAGAAGAGAGATAATTTCATTGACTTAATACTAAATCGAGCAATTTTTACCCTGAAAAGGGTGTGACTTAACTACTATCTCATCGATAAATATATTTCTTACCATCCCGTGCCAGAATTAAAAATAATTATCATGTTTTTTCGATCGGTGTTTGTGGGCGGGATAGTAAAAAACTAGTGAGTGAGCCTTTGCCATAGGATTTGTCTAGTTCTTGCCAGAGATTATGAATGAAGAAAACAATACCCGCGAGTAGGATAGTAGCCAAGATGTGAGAGAAACGTTCGGCGGCGGCAAAATCCCGTATTGCGTCCGACATAACTTTAGTTTTTCGATAGGCTTCTATAAACCCCTCTATGAAAGTAATTATGAGCGCCCCGAAAGTATAAACCGCCGTTTTGTAAAGGATGTTAACATAGCGGGGGAAGGACTGAAAACGATCGAGGTTCAGGATAGCATCCATGATCAGTACCGTTTTGGCAGCGACGATCGCGCCGATAAATACTTTCATGAAGATAGCGACATCGATGTTATAATCTTTTATTAAAAGTTTTAGGATGAGGGCGATATAACCGAAACACACTAAAAAGAAAATGGTTAAGGGAATGAGTTTTTTGATCTCGTGTTTAAGGGTTTCCATGAAAATACAATGATATTACAGAGGCTCATTTAAAATTTTATAATCTATTAGACTTTTTTTTGCTATTAAAAATTAATAAAATTACCGATCTAAGGTGTTGTTGCCCGACTGAATAGTGCGTGATGCCTCTAATTTTTGTTTAATGGATGGGTTGGAACATAATAAAAGTCAACTGATAGCTAATGCGATATAGCGCTCAGAAATGAGTTAAGAGTGATAGAGGAGTGAGAAAAGCTTTTACACCCCTCGGGGCAAATTACCCTCACGAATTACGAATCATTCCTCACTGCTATATAAAGTTTCTAGTTGTGCGATACTAGGCGATTAAATTTTCTGCCCAGTCGGATAAGTTTTAATCCTCCTCAAAACCGTGATCTTTAAATTTCAGCGTCCGGCAGTTCTCGCTTACCGTCCTGACTACATCATCGGGGAAACCTTCCGGGAAACGGGTAACTATATCTATACTGATCTCTACTTCCGCGCCGTTGAGTTTTGTTAGGTGTTGTACTATTTCATTCGCTATGTCCGACGCATCCCGATTGACTCGTAAAGGATCTAAAGAAACACTACCGTAAAATCTTTTTAAAACAGTCTTCCTATCTGGCGGGGGCGGTGGCGGGGGTGTGCCTCCGCCAGAGGGGGCGGTATCGGGCTTGTATATAACGGTGGTTTCGCTCGCTTTCTTAGCTTGTTCTTCGGCCTCTATCTGTTTTAATGCTACGTCCGATCGCACCACTAAACATCGATCGCTGATACTCGGTTCAACGTGTTTGAGACGCACCGGGTTGATATATTTACTTCCATCCCAGCCCTCGGCGTAGGCGAAACCAGCCGTATCGTCGATCGCCACCACGCCATCTTTTACCGCCCCCAGCAACACCGCCGCGCTTTGCAGGCGGGGCATATATATATAACTCGTCAGGTACTGCCATAATTGCTTCAGGTCGATATGAGCCGTATCATTCCAGATATAGAGGTCGAGAACTTCCATCCGCAACCTCTGGGGGGAATATACTTCGATCAAACAATCCTCATTGTGTAACTTACGGGCGGCCCGGGCTATGGGTGAATCGTCTCCGTTGGGTAGTTTATTGGGTATACACTCGATCGCATCTTTCGGATCTTCTTGTTTCGGTAATATGAGCCGTCTATAGGCTTGATTAAGCAGTTTCACCACCGTCTTATCGCTTTGATCCCGCTTGGTGACAGCCTGTTTACCCTGGGCTATGTCGAGATTGAGCGCGTCTTTCTCCTCGATTATCTCCTTCCAGGCTAATACCAATTCTCTAAAGTCCGACTACAGATAGAGCTTCGAGAATATAACCTCT
>CAZUVR010000021.1:0-61129 GCA_964623815.1 uncultured bacterium
TCAAGAAGCTAACTCGGGGGGCTGATGTTTCTTAATTAGCTCGATCGCCTTACCGACACTTTCTGGGAAAATCACCACCAAACCGCCCGAACTAACTCCGGCGAGAGCTTTTTCTAGTGCCTCCGTCTCGTTGAGAATTACTTCGGGATGGAAATCAGGTTTTTCCTCGATGATCCCCTTAAGGATAAGATCCGCCACCTCGCCTCGATTGCGCCCTCTGGTATCTTCGTCTTCTTTAACGATGATGCGATCGAACATTCCCGCCGATAATTTGCCCAGTAGGATTAAATCATCGTCTCGACGATCGCCAGGGCCACCCACAACACCGATTCTCTCACCCTGCCAGTTACGCACGAACTGCCCTACCGCTTCGTATCCGGCGGGATTGTGAGCGTAATCTATCAGAGCATGATGATTACCGAGATTAAATAAATTCATCCTACCCGGAGTTTGCGCCGCCGATGGCACGAATGTTCTCACACCTTGACGGATGATTTCGATGTCCACACCTTGAACGTAAGCCGCCAAACAGGCCGCCAGGGCATTAGCGATCATGAAAGGAGCCATTCCCTTCATCGTCACTGGTATATGAACTGCCTCTTCAATCCTCAGAGTCCATTCCCCTTCCACGATTGACAGGAAGCCATTCTCATATACCGCCGCCATACCGCCCCTGCGCAGATGCTCTTTAATTAGAGGGTTTTCTGGATTCATAGAGAAGTAAGCTACTTTTCCCTTAGTTTTTTCCGTCATTGCCGATACTAAGGGATCATCCGCGTTCAATACCGTATGACCGTAGGGGCTGACTACTTCGGCGATGACGCTTTTCACCTTTGCCATCTGTTCGATCGTATCTATATCCCCGATACCGAGGTGATCCGCCGCCACATTGAGGATTACCCCCACATCGCACTGATTGAAAGCCAAACCGGAGCGCAGTATACCCCCCCGGGCGGTTTCCAGTACTGCCACCTCTACCGTAGGATCTTTCAGGATCATGGTGGCGCTGTAGGGCCCTGTGTTATCTCCTTTTTCTACCAGATAATTGCCTATATAGATGCCATCGGTGGTAGTGAAACCTACTACTTTTCCTGTTTGCCTGTAGATATGGGCGATAAGGCGACTGGTGGTAGTTTTCCCGTTAGTTCCCGTGATGGCAAGGATGGGTATGCGAGACGGTGTATTGGGGGGGAACAGCATATCGATAACCGGTGCCGCCACGTTACGGGGTAAACCGCGACTTGGGGCGACGTGCATTCGGAAACCTGGAGCCGCGTTTACTTCTACAATTACCCCGTCTACTTCCCGTAACGGTTTGCGAATATCGGCGGTAACTACGTCTATACCCGCAATATCGAGTCCGATTAACTTCGCCACCCGTTCTGCTATCCAAACGTTTTCCGGGTGGATTTCGTCGGTTCTATCTACCGCTATACCCCCAGTGCTGAGGTTCGCCGTCGCCCGCAGATAGGCGATTTGACCCGAGGGTAATACGCTCGATAATTCGTAACCCTGACGGCCCAAGACGTTGAGAGCGGTACGATCGAGCTTAATCTTCGTCAGTACGTTATCGTGTCCTTCGCCGCGATTGGGATCTTGATTGGTTATCTCGATCAGTTGTTCGATTGTCGATACACCATCCCCGATAACGTGGGCGGGGATTCTTTCCGCCACCGCTATCACTTTACCGTTAACTACCAGCACCCGATGATCGCTGCCTTTATAGTAACGTTCCACTATCACCGATCGCGTTTTAGAAGCTGTGCTGGCTAAATCGTAGGCTTCCTCAGCTTCTTGCTTGCTGTTGATGTCGATCGTGATTCCCCGCCCGTGATTTCCGTCCAAGGGCTTGATCACAATCGGAAAACCTCCCACATCCTTGATAGCGTCTTCCAGTTCATCTAAATATTGAATTACCGTACCTCTCGGTACTGGTATGCCCGCATCTTTTAAAATCGTTTTCGTGCCTTCTTTATCACAGGCCAGCTCTACCGCTAAAATTCCTGACTTGCTGCTCAGCGTTGCCTGAATCCGCTTTTGATAGATTCCGTAGCCTAGCTGTACCATCGCCCGGGCGTTGAGCATCATCCAGGGTATCTGTCGCGCTTGTGCTTCCTTGACGATCGTTTCCGTACTTGGCCCTAGCGCCGCGTTAGCGCATAAATCTCTTAAATCAGCTAAATCCTGTTGTAATTCTTCGTTTGGATAGGTTCCGGTATCTACTATCGATTGACACATCCTTACCGCCGCCCTACCCGCGTAGCGGCCCGCCTGTTCATCTACGTACTCATACACCACGTTATAAACCCCGGGTGTGGAAGTTTCCCTTGTACGCCCGAAACCTACGGGGGTGCCCGCCAATTCCTGTAATTCTAGGGCGATATGCTCGATAATATGCCCCATATAGGTACCTGTTTGTACCCGCTCGAAAAAGCCTCCCCGATACCCGGGTGAGCAATAGTGTTCGATTAAACTGGGTAGTACCTGTACTAATCCTTCGTAAAAACCAGGAATTTCGTTAGAGGGCTTCTGGGCTAAATCTTCTAAGTCCAGACGCATAACTATTAATTTTTCTCGTCGGACGCTCCAGTAATTAGGGCCGCGTAGAGTTTGTGTTCTGAGGATTTTCATGAGTTCTAATTTGACACTGGGCTACTGAGAAGCACAAAGAAGCCATTCGCTATTTTCTAGCTTTCCTGTGCGGAATAACTGTTCATTATGAACATTTTGACTGTTCAAACAATTCTCGCTTTCGGCTGATGTTTTTTTAGATGATAGGTATCACCATAAGAGAGAATGTGAACTCTCAAGTTATGAAGGCTCAAAGGTTCGGATGCGGTAACTCCTGCTTGATTGGTGTAGGACATTTCCCGGGCATCGACTATGGTGACTGTACCGCAACCTATGACCTGTAGTTGTCCGTCTAATTCAAACATAGCGCAGGTATCCTCATCGATACCTATACCCAAGCGCTCGGGGTATCCAGAGATAGCGCTCATCAAGCGTGCCATTCGATTCCGATTGTGGAAATGTTGATCGACGATCACCTCGGGAATGATCCCCAGGCCCATCGCCATATCTACTAAAGCACGATTGGGAGCCTCGCCACTACTACCACCAGCGATCATGTGATGACCCATCACCGCCGCTCCGGCGCTCGTACCAGCTAGAGATATTTCTCCTCCCTGTACTCGCTGACGGATTCTATTCATCAGGGGCGTTTCTGATAGCAATCCACAGAGACGTAATTGGTCGCCCCCGGTCAAGAAGACTCCGGTACACTCTTCTACATAGGCCAGGAATTGGGGGTCTTCTCCTTGTACACGATCCCTAATATCTAATACCTTGACGTATTTCGATCCCATTTCTTCAAAAATTCTCTGATACCGTTCCCCTATTATCGTGGGTTCTCGGGAAGCTGAAGGGATGATGGCGATCGCTGACTCCGTACCGCCGGCGCGATTCCAGAAGGTATGCAGTATCTCCTTACCATGTACTTTATCTTCAGCCCCACCAATAACTAAAATGGCGGTTTTCGTCGATTGTGGTACGGGATTATCGGATTGTTTGGTTTCTAGATCGACTAACATAGGTGCTGATCAGTGAGCATCTTTAATTCAATTGGCAGTTTTCGGTGAGGATTAAACGGACTTGATGATTCTCCCTTTTTGATGGGACATTTGATCTTACTGTTTCGATGTCAATCTTAAACAAGATTTTTTAGCGATATTATCGGGAAAATCAGTTAATAAAACGAAATATTTAGACAATTTGCTTCACCTAAAGAATAAGCTGGAGTTTCCCTTTGTATTGCTCGATATTATAGAGCCGAAAAACCCACGGATAATACAGCATAGTTTAGCACGGATGGAGTTCGCAACAGTAAAGATAGGAAAATCATTTTCAACAAGCGTTAGTTAAAAAGTTACACTAGCACTGTATGCGCTTTCGATTAAATAATTCTTGTGCAGTTTGATATTGTTACTTTGTTTCCAGATTTCTTCTCATCTCCCCTGAGTTCGGGATTGTTGGCTAGAGCATTAGAAAAAGGCATAGCCCGGGTTAATTTAATCAATCCGAGGGATTTCACCCGTGATAAACACCGCCGCGTTGATGATGAGCCTTACGGAGGAGGAGTAGGGATGTTACTCAAACCCGAGCCGATTTTCGCCGCCGTAGAATCTCTGCCGAGTTTACCCCGTCGAGAAATAATCCTCATGACACCTCAGGGGCAACCCCTCAATCAAGAGATTCTTTGGGATTTCGCCAACCATTACGATCAGTTGATCTTGATCTGCGGACATTACGAGGGAGTCGATGAGCGCATCTGTGAACATTTAGTAACTAGGGAAATTTCTTTAGGGGATTTCGTTCTCACCTGCGGCGAAATCCCCGCTCTTACCATCGTTAACGGTGTTATCCGTCTGTTACCGGGCACTGTCGGGAAGGAAGAATCTCTCAAGGCGGAAAGTTTTGAAACCGGCCTGCTCGATTATCCCCAGTATACCCGGCCGCCCGTATTCAGAAATTGGGAAGTACCTCTAGTTCTCCGTTCCGGCAACCACGAGAGTATCGCATCCTGGCGCTATCAACAACAGTTAAAGCGTACTAAAGAACGCCGGCCGGATTTATGGGAAAAATGGTTAGACCATCACAATCCCTAACGCTTTCTCGCCTCTAATTGCCGGTATACATCGGTTAAAGGTACGCGATGATAGGCGAGGGCTACTAAAGTGTGATACAGTAAGTCGGCTACTTCGGCCGCGATCGCACTCTTCTCGTCATCCTTACAAGCCATCACCACCTCAGCCGCTTCTTCACCGATCTTCTTCAGTATCTTATTATCGCCCCCCGCCATCAATTTACAGGTATAGGAATCAGGATTTGGTTTATCGCGGCGCTCACAGATGACATCGTACAATCCCGCTAGGGTATGGGAGGAAGGTTTCTGCTTTTCCCCGGATATAGCATGAAAACAGCTTCTCTCTCCAGTATGACAGGCTATATCCCCGATTTGCTCGATCGTTAACAGTAGGGCATCGCTATCACAGTCATAGCGAATGTCTTTCAGTTTCTGGATGTGTCCTGATGTAGCTCCCTTGTGCCATAATTCCTCTCGGGATCTGCTCCAGTACCAAACCTCTCCGGTGGCTAAAGTTTTTTCTAAGGACTCTCGATTCATCCAGGCCATCATTAATACAGTGCCGTCGAGATAATCTTGAGCTATTGCTGGTACTAAACCCTGCTCGTTATATTTAATAACCCCAGGGTTAACTAAACGGGTAAATGAGGACATAATACAAGTAATTTTCCCTGATTAATTTTGTTGAGCGCTGACGGAATTATTCCTGTATTGCTCCAATCTTTCCTCGGCTTTATCCATGATTTCTGCCATATTTTGAATCAACTCTCCTGGGAAAGCTTCTAATACTTTAGTCGATAGAGAAAAGCGATTTCTATATTCATCTATTTCGGTGATTACTACCTTAATCGGTTGACCTACTTTGAAGAGAGCGTTGAGATTCTCGATCGTCCCGCCGCTAATTTGCTTGATATGTAATAGTCCCGTAACACCTCCGCAGTCTACGAACAATCCGTATGGTTGTAGTTTTACTACTGTGCCCGACACCAGATTGCCTACTATCAATTGATCCATCATCGCCGCTTTAGCAATTTCCCGTTGAGATAAAACAAGCTTATTTTTATCTTGATCTACTTCGATAAAATTAGCGCTTAAAGTTTGACCTATCAGAGAATCGAGATCATTTTTTTCGATTAAATGAGAGCGGGGGATAAACGCTTTTAAGCCGTTAAATTCTGCCGTCACACCACCTTTATTAACTCCTGTGATGCGTACCTGTACCGGTTTTTTCGTTTCTGAAATCTCGCCCACTTCTTCCCAGGCTTCTTTTAATAATAGTTGGCGACGGGAGAGAGTAACCTGTCCCTCGGCATCCTGTTCTTTAATTATCAAAAACTCGATTTCCACGCCGAGGGGTACTATTTCTTCTAGGGGGGCCTCTACCGATAAACCCACTTCATACACTGGCAGAAAAGCGGAAGATTTGCCGCCAATATCTACATAAACCCCATCTGATATATGTTGAACCACTTTACCCTTAACTACTTGCCCTTTCTCGAATTGGTAATCGTATTTTGATAGGGCACGGGCAAAATCATCCATAGAAAAGGATGACTTATTAGAGGGGCTAGATTTAGAGGCCATGTTACTTCCGAACGTTTATCCAAGAAAAAAATTGATCTATCTCCAGTTTAATCCTGAAGCTTTATAAATTAACCACTAATTTTTTAGGGTGCTAAACAACTCTAACACATGACCCAGAGCCTCGGCAGCAGCAGAGGGATTATAGCTCCCCCTCTGATCGCAAAAGAAGCCGTGATCTGCATTAGGATATTTAAAGATTTTATAAGCGACACCGGCATCTTTTAGAGCTTGTTCGATTTCATCCACCTGACTTAGGGGAATACTGACATCTTTTTCTCCGAAAAATGCGTACATCCTGCCTTTAATGCGCGGGGTGCGGCTTAGGGTAGGCTCTCCTCTCCCAGGTGTCATGCTGGTGATTCCGGCACCGTAAAAGGAGGCGGTGACTTTAATATCTTCTAGGGTAGCCGCTAGATAAACTACATGACCACCGAAACAGAAACCGATCGTCCCCACCCCGTTTTTCTGTACCTCGGGTAAAGTGTAGAGATAATCTATGGTGGCTTTAATATCGCTTTCTAACTCTGCGGCTGTTGTTCGGTCTTTGTATTGTCTGCCGATTTGTATATCTTCAGGGGTGTAACCAGTTTCAAAGCCGGGGGCGATTCTCTGGTATATGGCGGGTGCTACAGCCACATAGCCCTCTTGAGCGATACGCCGGGTTACATCCCTGATATGGTCGTTGACTCCGAAAATTTCCTGTACGACGATGATAGCCGGGTATACTCCCTCGGCAACCGGTTTAGCCAGATAGGCGGAGATGTTTAAATCACCGTTGGGGATAGTAACAAAATTGCTGTTTATATCAACCATGAGTAGTTAGAGGATAAATTTTTCTAGGGCGAGTGCCACCCCATCCGATTCTACAGAAGGAGCCACCCAATCAGCCAGGGCTTTCACTTCATCAGGAGCGTCGCCCATAGCGATCGCAAGTCCCGCATAGGATAACATGGTGACATCGTTAAAATTATCGCCGATCGTCATCACCTGTTCTGGCTTTAACCCTAATATTTTCTCCGCCAGATGGGCTACCGCCGCGCCTTTAGTGGCTTCTGGGTGGGTGGCTTCAAAAAAAGTTTCGGTAGATTGGGTTAAATACAATTGTTCTGATGTGTAACGCTTACCGAGAGTCTGCCACAATAGAGCGATGATACTGCTATCCTTTCCCATCGCCAGGATTTTCGTCGGATGTTTATCGATGACGGTGCGGAGATCTTCGACTAAGATGGGTTTAACGCCCGATCGCTTTCCGTAGGATACAGTATCGTTATTGACATAACTCACATAGAGATTATCGTCTATATAGATATGTACCCCTAAATGAGATTTCCACTCGGGTTGACGGAGATATTCGACTAAATCTAGGGCTATCTCAGTGGGTACTGGGATATGTCGGTGTAGCTTGCCATCTGCGGGATTCTGTATCCAGGCCCCGTTATAGGCAATAAGGGGCTGAGAGGATTTAATGCGTTTATGAAAGCGCAGGGCTGACTGATACATCCTACCTGTTGCTATGGCTACGGGAATACCCTTACTCTGTACCTGGGCGATGGCATCTCGGATGGCTTCATTGACATCGTTGGATTTACCAGCGATGGTGCCATCTACGTCTACTACTACTAAGCGAATATCCACGTTAGTCTTTGGAAGATTTTCCCTTTTAGCATAATTGAATTTGCGATCGATTAATATTTACGAGAGAAATTAATAACCGCCTAAACCAAAAAATTATCCGGAGGAACATCCTGCCAACGTCCCGGGCCGATCGCTCTTATCGCTTCTTTCAGATTAACATTTCCCGTATATAGGGCCCGCCCGACGATTACCCCAGTAACCCCCGCCGGCTCTAAACTCAATAAACTTAGTAAATCCGTTAGTGAACTGATCCCACCGGAGGCGATGACGGGAATATCTATCTTATCGGCTAATTCCCGCAGGGCGTTCAAATTCGGCCCCGACAGGGTACCATCCCGGTGAATATCGGTATAGATAATCGCGGCTGCCCCTTTATCCGCCATATCCTGGGCTAAATCCGTCGCCTCTACTGCCGAAGTTTCTAACCAGCCCTTAACCGCCACTTTGCCATCGCGGGCATCGATGCCGACGATTATCTGCCCGGGGAAAGCCTGACACAACTCCAAGACGAGAGAGGGATTTTCTACCGCGATCGTTCCCAAGATCACCTGTTTCACACCTATATCAAGTAATTGCTTAACGCTGGCGTAGTCTCTCAATCCCCCCCCTACCTGTACCAGCAGAGATAGGCTCTCGACTATTCTAGAAATACTTGACAGATTGACAGGTTTACCCTCTCTTGCTCCGTCCAAATCTACTAGATGTATGCGGGTAGCACCCTGATCCGCCCAATCTTGAGCCACGACGAGAGGATTATCGTTAAAAACCTGGGAGCGTTCATAATCGCCCTGATAAAGCCGGACACATTGACCATCTAAAATATCGATCGCGGGGATAACTTCCATAACTTTTTCTCCCTGAGTGAGCAATATTCGATCCTACCGCACCGATTGTTAGGATATAAACTATTGAGCGACAATAGCAGTAATTCGTCTTAACAAAACTTCATGAACAGAAGACCAAGATATTCATCTCCCCCGCCCCGCTCCTCCGGCCGCTCGGGCTATTCCGACTCTGGGGGTGGAGGTGGAGGAGGTGGCTTTAAATTAACTTACGCCACCATCGCCCTGCTCGCCGGCATATTTATCCTGGGCATGGGTGTGGGCATAGGTTTTAGCTCTACGGCGAGTTTCACCCCGGAAAACGTCGCCTCTAGAGAAGTGATTGATCGCAGTGCCCCCAACGCCGAGGTTTGTGTACAATTCGGGGCCAGCGCCATCGTCACCGATATGAGAGTCTTCGTCACCCTCAACCCCTTCAACGTTTACGTCACCCAACCTGTAATGCAGCCGGGCTGTGTCTTACGGCGTAACAACTGGTCGATATTAGAACAGCAAAAGTTAGTAGATTCCCAACAGGTGAACGATTGTAAAAATCGCATGAACACTTTCGGATTTACGGGGCCGCTAGAGGGTAAACCGAAGATCGATTGTATATATCAGAATGAAGCCGCAGGAAACTTGTTCATCAATCAACCCGGTGCCGTAGGCCCCCGACCAGCTACGGATAAATTCTAATAAAAATACTCATCCCTTGTTTGATGGTTTCCGAACAATTCGATAACTTTTAATGATATGCCCAGACTGAACCTAGGGCATATTATTAAGTGTGAGAGTATATCAACCTTAACCATGAATCAAGCACAGCTTATTCAACAAGCGAAACAACAAGACTTAGAGTCGATCAAAGCTTTGCTAAACCTTAGTTTACAATCCAGACGAGTGAAAATTAGCGAAGTCACCTTAGAAACGGAAAACACTCTGGCACTAAAAATCGTGTCCAGAAAAGTGCCCAACCAACATAAACTTATCCCTTTCCTACAGGCTGAATTTAACAGTCTCGGTATACCTAACATAGAAACGGTTCAAGTTTATGGACTGACGGATACATCCGAAGTCCCCGCCTGGCAAGACAGTATAACCCTCAGCCATGATTGGACGATAGAGAACAATATCGCTAAATTAGATACGTTACCAGTGGTCGAAGAAGAAGAAAGCGAGAACGAAGAAGAAAACTCGGATGTCAGTGAACCGGAGACTCAACAGCCGCCCCAACCAGTTTACGACTCCCCCTATAAATATCAAAACCCTTTAGAGAATCCGGGCGCATTTGCCCCTTCTGCCACTCAACAAGCGTCAAGCTCGATGCTACCGATGTTGATAGCTCTGGGCCTCGGCTTCGCCTGGGGGGTAGTGGTGGGTATACCTCTAGGCTCGATGCAATCGGCGAACAAAAGCCCCGAAACGCCTCAACCTTCTCCTTCGGCTACAGTCTCCCCCAGCACTGCCCCCGCCCCGACAACTGGCGTATCTCCGGCTCCTACTACTTCACCTTCTCCTTAGTCTAAAACGGAGAACATCATCTCTGCTTGCACCGCTAACTGTCCATCCACATAAGCTTCTCCCTGCATCTTGGCGATGCGATTCATTTTCAAAGAGAGAAGTTCTACCGTCATGATCAATTGATCTCCAGGTATCACGGGACGACGGAAACGAGTTTTATCTATACCTGCAAAGGCGAAGAACTTACCCTTCATATCTGGTAGCAAGGTTAAAACTACTCCCCCCACTTGTGCCATCGACTCCACGATCAATACACCGGGCATCAGAGGACGGGCAGGTATGTGACCCGGGAAGAACGGTTCATTGATGGTGACGTTCTTTAAGCCTACGGCTTTCTGACCTGGAACATAATCGATAATCCGGTCTACTAGAGCGAAAGGATAGCGATGGGGCAATAATTCTCGAATTTCCTCCACTGTAAACACGGTTTTAACACTCGTGTCGCCCTTCGGCGGATTGGAATCGGTTTTGTCGGTGGCAGTAGTCATGAATCGGCTTTTAATCTTTCAATGCGATCGTCCATTATCTCACATAATCGCTCGACTCTTCTTTTAGAATATACTGTAATAACTTTAGGTACATACAATTCATGTCTGGTCAATCGGAAAAACCTCAAGAATCTCCAAAGTCCCCGCCCCCCGTCCCCCCCGTACAAGGACTGAAAAGAACCCTCTCCTCAAAAACTAACGGACAGAATCAGCTTCAAAAACCCCTAATAAAACGCCCCCTTATTAAAAGAGAAACACCGACCATCGATAAGGCTACCTCCGCTGACGGCGAGGTGTTTCTGATCGGCGATCGAGTTTTTGTCACCGAGTTAGGGAAAAAAACCCCAGGATCGATCAAAACTTTTTATGCCGACGCAGGCGGTGATATTTGGGCGCAGGTCGTACCCCTAGAGTCTGATCAGCTCTGTCTCTGGCAACAGGCTTGTATTCAGAGTAGGTTCTTGCTTAAAAATACTTCTGTTTAACTTTTTAGTTATGTTCCCTTAAAAATGTTATGGCTAGTCATTGATATTTTTCAACAACTAACCATTCACTAATGCTATGCATCCGCTTTTTGAATCCTGACTATATCATCTCGTCTCTGAAGATATTCAACGATAATCATAATCACAGGAAATAATGAAGTTGATCACCATACGTTTGTGATCTAGATCATCACTAATAATATAAATAACATCAAACGCCCTTTGACGATCGGCAAAGAATTTTCAAATTAAGGAAAATTCCGTTACAATTGTTTACAAACATTAATAAATCCTGGAGAAGGCAATGCAAGCCAAATCAGCAGTTTCCGATCTTTCCGCTCCCGGCAATTACTGGCAATGGCAAGGCAACCCCATATATTACGTGAAAGCGAGTAGCTCAAAAAATAATAAACCGCCACTTTTACTGATACATGGTTTTGGTGCCTCAACCGATCACTGGCGGAAAAATATAGCTCAACTGCAGGAAAAGTATCAAGTATGGGCGATCGATCTTTTAGGATTCGGTCGTTCGGCCAAACCGAATCGAGAATATAGCGGCCTGTTATGGCGGGAACAAATTTACGATTTCATCACGCAAATCGTCGAAAAACCGGTGATCGTAGCCGGGAATTCTCTAGGCGGGTATGTTGCCCTTTGTGTTGCTGCAGGATACCCGTCAGCCACCAAGGGAGTGATTTTACTCAACAGCGCTGGGCCCTTTACAGACTCCAGCCCCAAAAAGCCGAACCCGTTACAAAAAGTGATCCGTAATCTGCTCCTTCAACCTTGGGCCAGTTATCTACTATTCCAGTACGTGCGACAGAAAAGTAATATCCGCAAAACCTTACTCAAAGTTTACTTAGATCCGAATGCCGTCACCGATCGATTAGTAGAAGACATTTACCGCCCCTCTTGCGATTCGGGAGCTGTAGAAGTATTCGCCGCAGTATTTAAAAGTCCGCAGGGAGAAAAAGTAGACGTTCTACTCCAACAATTACAGCATCCCCTATTGATGCTTTGGGGAAAAGGAGATCCTTGGATGAACGTTAATAGTCGAGGAGAACAATTCAGGAAACATTACCCCTCATTAACCGAGTATTATCTTCAAGCTGGTCATTGCCCCCACGATGAAATACCCGAGCAAGTCAACAGCCTGATCGATAACTGGATCAACGAGAACTTTTAACACAGGAACTCGTATACAAAAAACCCCCCAGCCCGAAAGTCACAAATACCCCGACGAACAGAGCTACCAACAAGAAACCGTTGAGGGTAGGCTTCGAGACTTTCTGGGTTTTTCCCTTAGATAGAGGGTGAGTAACGATCGATCGAGCGGGATTGTTGCCCGAGGGAGGGCTGAGCAAACGACGGCGGGGGTTAATTTCAAAAGAGGGGGTAAAGCCGTTCTTCGTATCTAAACTGTCTAGGGTCTGTTGTAAAACTTTCGCTTGAAGTATGATCCCGGAGATTTCCGAACGTAGTTGTTTATTTTCCTTGAGGATTTTCGCCTTTTGAGATTGAAGAGTTTTAACTTGGCTTTGAACCGATTCTAATTCTTGAAGTAACTTTTGATATGCGGGTAACGGTACGGAAGAAGATTTTAAAGGGGGCTTACTCGTCATGAATAGAAGATGATGATGGAAGGGGGAAAAAGTGACCTAATGGCCCGCTACCTCTACCGATGGACAGAGACGCTTCCAGTGCAGAGGTGACATAGTGTTTCGCTCTCATGACGCTGGCTTTCAGTGAACGGCCTGCACATAGATTAGCGACGATCGCGGCCGAGAGAGTACATCCTGTTCCGTGAGTATTGATAGTGTTGACGGTTTTCCCGCTTAAAGTTTCCCACTCGCGCCCGTCAAACCAGACATCGGTTCCCCGCAAGAGGCCGTCCATACCACCACCCTTAACGAGAACCCGCGCCGCGCCCAAAGATTGAATTTTCGCCGCCGCTCTCTTCATATCTTCTAAATCTTTAATCTCCATACCCGTCAGTAATCGGGCCTCGTAAATATTTGGCGTTACCAACAAAGCCAGGGGGAATAAACGATCCACCAAACACTCTACCGCCGCGTTATCGATTAATTGCACTCCCGCCCGCGACACCATTACTGGATCGACAACCAAAGTATTTAATTTCCACTCCCTCACCGAATCAGCCACCGCCGATATAATCTCGGCGTTAAACAACATTCCGGTTTTCGTCCCATCGACCCCTATATCTTCCGCCACTGCCCCTATCTGGGCTTGAACCATCTTTGCACTTAGAGGAATCACCGCCGTCACCCTCACCGTATTCTGTGCGGTAACACAAGTGATCGCGCTCGTGCCGTGAATCCGATGAAAGGCAAAAGTTTTTAAGTCTGCCTGCAGTCCCGCCCCACCGCCGCTATCGGAGCCGGCTATAGTTAAAGCCACCTTAGTCATATTCGGCTCTAGCGCGGACGACGGCCCCGGAGGAAGTCGGGAATATCCAGCCCACCAGAAGATCGATTATCGACGGGGGGGGTTGTAGGATTGGGGGTGGCGGTTATCTGCTGACTTACTTTGGTGGCTGGGGTGCGATTGGGGGTTTCGCCGCTGAAACCAGTGGCGATGACCGTTACTCTGATTTCACCCTGCATTTTCTCATCGATCACGGCACCGAAGATAATATTAGCGTTGGGATCTACGGATTCGTAAATTATTTCTGCTGCGGCGTTAACTTCGTGTAATGTCAGATCGCTACCGCCGGTGATATTAAAGACGACACCCTTAGCCCCTTCTATAGATGATTCCAGTAAAGGGGAAGAAATGGCAGCCGTCGCCCCCTCTTTCGCCCTCGATTTACCCGAGCCGATACCGATACCCATCAGAGCCGAACCTGCATCGGCCATCACAGCTCTCACGTCGGCAAAATCCACGTTTACCAGTCCAGGGATAGTGATAATATCGGAGATCCCCTGTACACCTTGCCTGAGAATGTCATCGGCAACGCGGAAGGCTTCTTGTAGGGGAGTTTCCGCTGGTATTACCTCCAGTAATTTGTTATTGGGAATGACGATTAGGGTATCTACTCTGCTTTGTAAACCACTTATACCCTCTTCCGCTTGATTAGTACGCCTGCGCCCTTCAAAAGTAAAGGGGCGGGTTACTACTCCTACGGTTAAACAGCCCATCTCTTTAGCGATCTCTGCAACGATGGGAGCCGCCCCCGTACCCGTACCGCCTCCCATACCGGCGGTGATGAAAACTAAATCCGTGTTCTCCAAAGCCTGCGCTATTTCATCCCGCGATTCTTCGGCCGCTTTCTGACCGATCGAGGGATTTCCCCCGGCACCTAAGCCTCTGGTCAGCTTCTGTCCTATCTGTAATCTTTGGGGCGCGGACGAGTGAGCTAACGCCTGTGCGTCGGTGTTGATCGTCCAGAATTCTATTCCCGACACGCCGCTAGTAATCATTCTATTGACTGCGTTACAACCGCCACCCCCCACGCCAATGACTTTTATTCTGGCCACGTTACTGGGCACGATCATATTCTGATAGGAGCTTTCCTTTGGTTTCATCTGCTGTTCATTAATTCGAGGTAAGCCGGTACTTATGATGGCATTATAATCCTCCTCGGTAAACAGATCCGTATCTTCATCAATGTTTAAAGCCGGCCGGCTTGTAGCTCTGTCATTGTTATACGTCATTTCAGTAGAAGTTATTTACTATACAGTTGGTTGATTGACCTAGCTTGGCGTAGACAATATCTATAGATTAATAGACTATCAGTATATCGCTTAAAATATGTCGCTCTTATAAGATCAAGCTATCTTAAGGTTATAAGACCAAAATATTATAAGTTTATAAGTCTTTCCATTGTAAGTGATCTGGTTCTCAAATCTACATCTTTAGATGATTTGTTTTTTATCTTTCTTTTTAGTTTCTGGTTTTACCGAAATACTGGGAGAATCAGGGTTTCTTAAGTCGATATAAACTATGTCTTTAATGGGGACTTTTCCTGGTAGTTGGGCTATCTTAGCCAGCGTATTCAACTTCTTCAACAATAAGTTATTACCGTCTCCTAAATAAACTTTTCCTATTCCCGTATGCAGTACTAAGTTACTAGGATCGTGCCAATCAACAGCAGATATTATCAGGGGAAAGTTATCGATTAAACTATAAAGTTTCTGCCACGAGCTTTGATATTGGGCGGTGTATCCGGTAACTTTTAAGGGAGGCAATCGGGACAAAGATACGGGACGGGAATAATAAGATGCGGGGATGACCACGCCAGTTTCATCGAGATATGCTTGACCTCGCTGGATGGCAACAAGGGCGCGAGGCTGTCTTTCGACGATGGTAACGACGAGCTTCGGTGGTAATAATTGACGGCTAACCTCCACTGCGGCGATCGGGGGCAAAGTTTCCAATTTACTCACCAATCGGGAACCGGATAAACGCCAGAGAGATTCCGGGTAAGATAATTTCAGGTGGGAGCGAATTAAATCGGCGCTCAGTAAACGATTTCCCCGCACCTCGATCTGAGCTGGCCCTGCTATAGACCAATAGGGTAGGGAGATAGCCCAACACAAAAGCGCTGCTAAGGCCGCGATGCAGGTGAAACGAGCGATCGACTGCCATACCTTCTGGCGGCGCTGGGATCTCAAAGAAACTCGCTTCTGTTTTAAATTATTAGAACTGGCCATATATTATTTCAGGTCAAACAATTATAACTAGACTATTAGAGATGTTATAACAGTATTAGCCGAACTCTGAAAATAGACAACCATACAGGAGCCAAAAAGTCAAATCTTCAAAAGTAAAAAGATTATGAAAACGGCAAACGAGCGAATCAGCTCCTGTGTTAAAGTGAGCATAAAGAGTGAGAGCCGAATTTTTCTACCCAACAATCGCTTATGGTCATGACAAAACGCGGGCTGGTATTAGGTGCAACAGCATTAGTATTGACGACGGTAGCAGTTACCGGAGCAGGACTGAAAATGTCGAGAAGTCAGGCCTTCTTCCAAGAAAGCCCCAAAGAATTAATCGATGAAGTCTGGCAGATCATCAACCGAACTTATTTAGACGGCACATTCAATCAAACGGACTGGAAGGCAACCCGCACCGAATACCTAAACCGCTCTTACGCCAATAAAGAAGACGCCTATAAAGCGATCAGGGAAATGCTTAAAACTCTGGAAGACCCATACACCCGCTTTATGGATCCCAACGAGTTCAAAAATATGCAGATCGACACATCTGGAGAACTAACAGGGGTGGGGATTCAAATTACTAAGGATGAAAAAACCAAACAGTTATTAGTAGTATCCCCGATCGAAGGTAGTCCGGCGGCGAAAGCAGGTATATTGAGCAAGGATGTGATCGTCGAAATCGATGGTAAGAACGCGGAAAAACTCGAACTAGAACAGGCGGTAAACCTGATCAGGGGTAAGGCGGGAACAAGCGTCAACATCACGGTACTGAGAGGGGAGAAGAAAATCAACTTCACCCTGACAAGGGCGAAAATAGAAATTCACCCGGTACGCGCCAGAGTGGAAGAAAGTCCGGCGGGTAAGATCGGTTATATCCGCCTTAATCAATTCAGCGCCCAAGCAACTCAGGATATGCAAAAGGCGATCGAGGATTTAGAGAGCAAATCCGTTAAAGGCTATATACTAGACCTGCGCTCGAATCCGGGCGGCCTACTGTACGCTAGCGTCGAAATAGCTAGGATGTGGATACCAGATGGATTGATCGTCTCTACGGTGGACAGACAGGGAGAAAGGGAAGTGCAAAGGGCCGATAATAAGGCCTTGACCGATAAACCTCTGGTAGTGTTGGTCAACGGTGGCTCCGCTAGCGCCAGTGAAATTCTCTCCGGTGCCTTACAGGATCACCATCGCGCCACGATCGTCGGGACTAAAACCTTCGGTAAGGGACTGGTACAATCGGTAAGAGGGTTGGAAGATGGTTCTGGATTGGCGGTAACGATCGCCAAATACCTCACCCCCAGCGGCCGTGACATCAATAAAGACGGGATTCATCCCGATGTGGTGTACGAGCTGAGCGATGCAGATCGCAAAGCTCTACAACAAGCGCAAGAGAAAATAGGCACCTTTGAAGATCCTCAATTCGCTAAGGGCTTTGAAGTTCTCAAGCCAGAAATCCAGAAAACCGCCAAAAGGGGCAATCAAGCGGCTAACTAAGGTGTTTATCTATGGCTGATGAAGAACTGAAAGCCCAAACCTGGAGACTTCACCGGCTCGGAGTCTACGGGCGGTGGGCTTTAGTTCTCTTCTCCTGGCTCGTTATCGTACCCTTGAGCTTATGGAATCTCAGAGAAGAGATCTATCTCTTGCGAACTTATTTTACCTGGACGGGATTACGCTACGCGATCGTTTATAATTTCTGGCCGAGTTTGGGGTTAACCTATTGTCTCGCTATCACCACCAGCTCCTTAGTATGGCAGAGCAAAAATATTATTTGGGGTATATCGCCCCGAGAAAAACAGAGATTGGAAAATCAGATCAGACAGATACAACTAAAGGGGCCGCGCCATCCCTTGTGGCGCTGGGTGATTCAGAAATAGTTGTTGGCGGTGAGCGGTTTTTCACTGTTCACTAGTCACTAGCCACTAGTCCCTTATAATGAGAAACACTGGTTTTGCTGATAATTAAAATAATTATTGTTCTATGACTGTGACTCTCCAAACAGCTTCTAAAACCCGACGATTAGTATTTCCCTTTGTGGCGATCGTCGGTCAGGAAGAAATGAAACTCGCTTTAATGTTGAATATCATCGACCCGAAAATCGGCGGGGTAATGATCATGGGGGATCGCGGGACGGGAAAATCCACCACGATCCGGGCTTTAGCAGATTTATTACCTGAGATAGATGTAGTGGCTAACGATCCCTTCAATTCCGCCGCCGACGATCCGGAATTAATGAGCGATGAGGTGAGGAGACACTTAGAGGAAAATATACCCGTTACCCTGACGAAGAAAAAAGTACCGATGGTGGATTTACCCCTCGGCGCAACGGAAGATCGCGTGTGCGGTACGATCGATATAGAAAAGGCCCTCTCGGAAGGGGTGAAAGCATTTGAACCGGGATTGCTGGCTAAAGCCAATCGCGGTATACTCTACGTCGATGAAGTAAACCTGCTCGACGATCACTTGGTCGATGTGTTGCTCGACTCCGCCGCTAGCGGTTGGAATACGGTAGAGAGGGAAGGTATATCTATCCGTCACCCCGCCCGGTTTGTCCTGGTGGGTTCGGGAAACCCGGAAGAGGGAGAATTACGCCCCCAATTACTCGATCGTTTCGGTATGCACGCGGAAATTCGTACCGTCAAAGAACCCGCCCTGAGGGTGAAGATCGTGGAACAGAGAGCCGAATTCGACCAGAATCCCCCTGAATTCTGTCATAGGTATCAAGAAGAACAGGAGAACCTGCAGGAAAAATTAGTCAAGGCTCAGGCTCTCCTCCCTCAAGTAGAAATAGATTACGATCTAAGGGTGAAGATCTCCCAGGTCTGCGCCGAATTGGATGTGGACGGATTGCGGGGCGACATAGTCACCAATCGCGCCGCTAAAGCTCTGACCGCTCTAGAAGGCAGAACCTCAGTCACGATCGATGATATTCGTCGGGTGATAGTGCTGTGTTTACGCCATCGACTGCGTAAAGATCCTTTAGAATCGATAGATTCAGGTTATAAAGTAGAAAAAGTTTTTAATCGGGTTTTCGGCTTGGAATCTACCCCCTAAGTTCATGGAAGAACCTCTGATCCGACTCAAGAGAGTATCGAAAAAATTCGGTAGTAAGGTGATTCTCGATAACTTAGACTTATCCATCTACAGAGGCGATGCCCTGGTGATCATCGGCCCCTCTGGTACGGGTAAATCTACGGTTCTGAGAATTATCGCCGGATTGACTGCTCCAGATGAGGGAGAGATTTACGTCAAGGGGAAATTGCGTAAAGACCTCACCGAAGGGGGTTCGGAAAATCTGAGGATCGCTCTCGTCTTCCAACAGTCGGCGCTTTTCGATTCCCTGACGGTAGAAGAGAATGTCGGGTTTTCTCTGTTTGAACATTCCCGCTTACCGCATCGCAAGATTAAAGAAATCGTCGCCCAAAGGTTGAAAATGGTAGGTTTGGAAGGTATCGGCGATCGTTATCCAGCCCAACTCTCGGGAGGAATGCGGAAGAGGGTGAGTTTCGCTAGGGCGATCATCAATAATCCCGACAATCCCCAAGACAATCCAGAAATAATTCTCTATGACGAACCTACAGCGGGACTCGACCCCATAGCCTCCACGATTATCGAAGACCTGGTGCGGAAAATTCAGAAAGACTCCGGCGGTTGTGCTAGCTACGTCATGGTATCCCACCAGAGTAGCACGATCCGACGTACCGCCGAACGGATAGTATTTTTATATCAGGGTAAATTGCAGTGGGAGGGAAGCGTCAGAGAGATAGATACTACCAATAACGAAATGATCCGACAATTCTTTAACGGTAGTATAGAAGGGCCTATTAAAGCGATCGATTGAGCCAAAACTAATCAAAAGTGGAACGGGGAAAAACTATGCTAGGGTCGCGCGCGGTTCGTGAAGGAACGTTAGGATTATTTGCTCTCCTGGGCCTGATCATTTTCGGTGCGGGGACGATCTGGCTCAAAGGCGGTGGCTTCGGACAAACAGGGTATGAGTTCACCGTAGAATTTCCGGATGTGGGAGGCTTACAGGTAGGTGCCCCGGTGCGCTTTCGCGGGGTGAATGTGGGTAGGGTGGCTTCGTTTAACGCCGGCAGTAATAAGGTGGAGGCGGTACTAAGTATTTCTTCTAGCGAGTTACGCCTACCAGCGCAGGTAAATATTCAAACTTTACGCTCGGGATTGATCGGTGAGGCGGCGGTGGAGATCAGCCCCCTCACCATCCTGTCCGAGCAAGATCTGAAAATGAATCCAGTTAGTAAAACCTGCGATCCCAAGATCATCATCTGTCAGAATAATCGTCTACGGGGAGAGGCGGGAGATCAATTATTCGCCACCCTCAACCGTCTCGCCGAAGCCTATAGCGATCCGGAATTCGTCCGCAACATCAAAAGAGCCGCAGGCAACACCGCCACCACCGCTGAGCGCATCGGGCGATTAGCGGATAATACAGATGCGGTAATCCAAAGTACCAAAAGGGATTTAAAGGGATTAACAGAGAATTTCACTCGCACTAGCCAGGCGATTACGAGGACGGCGAACAGCGCCGGAAATTTCGTGGATAATCTAGATTCGGCAGTGGCCGATAATCGCGGCAAGATCGATCGCACTTTGGAGCAGACGAATCAATTGATCGCCAATCTTAACGCCTTGGTCAACGATAATCGCACCCAGTTGGTCAGAACTTTATCTAATATCGATCGTACCTCTACGGAATTGGCGAGCCTGGCGCGTAATTTAAACACTACTACCAGTAAGCTCAATACCAATTTAGATAATATCGATACGGAAAACATTAATAAAAACTTGGGCATAGTCCTCGCCAACGCGGCAGAAATCACATCTAATCTGCGTAACGCTTCCTCGAATCTTAACGATCCCGCCACGATCGTCACCTTACAGAAAACCTTGGATTCGGCCCGGGTAACATTTGAAAATACACAGAAAATCACTTCCGATTTGGAGCAATTGTTAGGAGATCCGGCAACCCGGCAGAATCTTCAACGTCTGATCAACGGGTTAGGTAATCTAGTGTCTTCAGGATACCAATTACAAGAGCAAATAGGCACCGCTTACGCCCTAGAAAGGGTAAATCAACACCTGACCACCGCCGAAACCTTACAATCTCCTTCTCCTATACAATCGACAGCAAAGGAGGAAAAATGATTTCAGGGCACTTTGGCAATCTTTCCGGTAGCGCTCAGTATCCTTAATTATTCATCCCCAACTCCCAACTCATGACCTACTCAATCTGTATCACTCTCGGCACCCGTCCCGAAGCGATTAAATTAGCTCCGGTGATCCTGCACTTTCAGAAGGAGAGCCGATTTAAAACTCACGTTATCCTCACGGGGCAACATCGAGAGATGGTACAACAAGTAATGAACTTATTCGGTATATCGGCCAATCGAGATCTGGATATTATGCAACCCCGACAATCCCTGACTGATATTACTTGTAGGAGTCTGGCGGGGCTGGAAGATATTTTCTCGGATTTAAAGCCGGCTCTGGTTATCGTTCAGGGAGATACTACTACCGCCTTCGCCGCAGCCCTAGCTTCTTTCTATCAGCAGATACCGATCGCTCACGTAGAGGCGGGATTACGCACCAATGACCTATTCAATCCCTATCCAGAGGAGGCGAATCGCCGTCTTATCTCCCAATTAAGCCAGCTTCATTTCGCCCCTACGCCCCTAGCTGTAGCTAATTTAGAGAAATCTGGTGTCACTGGGGGGATACATCACACGGGTAACACGGTTATCGATGCCTTACTGACGGTGGCGCACAAGAAGCCCGAATGTAATATACCTGGATTGGATTGGGGCAAATATCGGGTATTACTGGCTACGGTACACCGGCGGGAAAACTGGGGCGCACCTTTACGAGATATTATTCAGGGCTTCGGTTCGGTGTTGGAAAAATATCCCGATACGGCTTTATTGTTGCCCCTGCATCGTAATCCGACGGTAAGGGAACCGATACGACAGGCTTTAGGGGATCATCCCCGAGTGTTTCTGACGGAGCCGCTCGACTACGGGGAATTAGTCGGGGCGATCGATCGGGCTTATCTCCTGCTTACGGATTCGGGGGGGATACAGGAGGAGGCTCCGAGTCTTGGTAAACCGGTTCTGGTGTTGCGAGAAACCACTGAGCGCCCGGAGGCGGTAGCTGCGGGTACGGCCAGGTTAATCGGCACCTCTGCGGAGAGAATTTTAGAGGAAACAGGGCGGTTGCTCGACGATCGCACCGCTTATGAGAGTATGGCGAATGCCATCAATCCTTTCGGCGACGGTAGGGCCTCGGAGAGAATCGTCCGTATCTGTAGGGAGTATTTAGATGAACGACGCCGGTAAACGGAGCGAGAAGATGCTACCCACATCAATTTCAGAGGTTACGGAGATGGAGCCTTGATGAGCTTCGAGGATGCGGCGGGATAGATATAATCCTAGGCCGCTGGTGGAGCGCCGGTGATTGCCGTGACGGAAACGCTCGAAAAGTTGAGCTTGATCTTCGGCGGGGATGCCGGCCCCGGTATCTTCCACTTCTATGGTGATATAAGGGTCGCTTTTTTGAGCGGCTATCAGACGGACAATGACTTTACCCTCATCGGTGAATTTGATAGCGTTACCTATGAGGTTGATCAACACCCGCCTTAACTCCAGGCGATCGCCTATAACCTGTAGGGAAGAATCTTTCTCGACTTCTAACGTTAATTGTAAAAATTTTTCTTCCGCCAGAGGGCTTAATTCCTGTAAGACTTCTTCTGTGATTTCTCTTAAATCTAAATTGGTAAAGTTGAGTTTTTTAGCACCCGCCTCGTGACAGTACACTTCAAGAAGATTATTGACCATCTCCAGCAGGTTTTTATTATTGCGGATGATTATATCTATGGCTTTATCCATATCGTGGGGCACCTCCCCATAAACACCCTCTTGAAATAGTCCTAGCATTCGGTTCGCCGCCACTAGGGGGGTGCGGAGATCGTGGGTCATCCTAGAGACGAAATCTTCCCTCTGTTTGGCTAGTTCTTCCTTTTGTTGGTAGGCGATCGCGGCTTCTTTTTCCGCCTGATAGATGCGGATCGCATTATGTAGGGCTTGGGATAGGCGGGCGGGGGAAATCCGGAATTTAGATAGATAATCCGAGGCACCAGCTTTCATCAATTCTACGGCTATCTGTTCATCCCCCTGACCGGTGAGGGCTATGAGGGGTATTTTAAGGCCGTTGTTGCGTAGTTCCCGCACCAGGGCAAGACCGTCTTTATCTGGAAGGCGATAATCGACGAAGGCACAATCGAAATTTCCCTTTTGTAATTGGGTTATGGCCGATTCGGCGGTATCTGCTTCCGCTAATTGTAAGGTGAGGCCCGCTGTCTTCAACGCCCGGCGCACCGCCATGCGATCGACCTCATCATCATCTACTATGAGAATTTTCAGGATTTCATTTTCTTGCATAATTAAACTCATGGCATTTCACACAATGTCCAATATTTATTCAAGGTCGCCATTGTTTCCACAAAATTGCCAAAAGTTACGGGTTTAAGGATATAACCTGCAATATTTAATTGATAGGCTTCTAATCTATCTTGATCTTGGTTAGAAGTGGTGAGGATCACCACGGGTATGCTTTTCAATTTAGGATCTTTCCTCAGGGCTTGCAGGAATTCTATCCCCCCCATTTTCGGCATATTCAGATCGAGTAGAATCAATAATTGTTGGACGGGGACGGTGGGCTTACTCTCATCCTCGTTACGTAACATGGTCAGGGCTTCCAATCCATTCGATGCCACGAAAAGGGGATTTAAGATATTATTTTTCCTGAAGGCCCGCTTTACATTCATTACATCCACTTCATCGTCTTCTATCAAAAGTATATTAATAATCTTGTCCTCCATGTTTTTCTAAACACTAAAGGTCGCTTGTTTACATATCTTTATTATAGGTTAACGGTGAAATAATCTTGACTCAACCTAGGTAAATACTTAGATAGATAGTGTGATATTACTTTTGACGTATGTTAATTTTTCGGCCAAGTAAAGTGGAAGGTAGCTCCTTGATTTTCTTCTGATTCTAGCCAAATTTTCCCGCCTTCGGTTTCGAGAATTTTCTTGGCTAAAGATAACCCGATCCCTGTGTTTTCTCTGGTATCCCGGGGTAAAAGAGTTTGGAAGATGACGAAAACCCTTTCATGATAAGCGGGAGCGATTCCGGGCCCATCATCGATGACTTGAAAATGATAGAATTTTTCTTCCTCTCGTACCGAGATTTGTATGTGTCCGCTATTACGATCGTGGTGTCTGATCGCGTTACTCAATAAATGGATGAATACCTCCGATAGCAATTTCTTCTTAGTTTTGAAAATGGGCATACTCTCCTCGATTTCGATCCGGAAGGTCGGGGGAGGAGCGAGCCCTTCTATAATTTCCTCTAATAATTCTCTGACGTTAACCGTTTCTTTGTGAGTTTCTATACGTCCTATGCGAGAGTAAGCCAGCAACCCGTTGATTAATTTTTCCAGACGATGAACCCGCCCCCTCAATAATTCCATCTGCCTGCGGTTTTCCTCGCTCAGTTTATCTTTTAAATCTTCTTCTATCCATTCTGAAAGACTCGCTATAGCGCGTAAAGGTGCTTTTAAATCATGGGAGGCTACATAGACAAATTTATCTAATTCTTGATTCTGTTTTTCTAGCTGTATATTAGTAGCTGTTAAAGTAGCGCTCAATCGTGCCAGCTCATCCGCCCTATTTTGAAGTTTGCTTTTAGCTTCTTCCGTTTCCGATATATCGCGTATTATGACTATATATAAGGGATGTAGGGGGATTTCACTCAGAGAAATTTCTAGAGGGAATGATTCCCCATATTTACGATAACCTAGGGTTTGCCAAGGTTTATCCAATTGCAGGAGATATTGAGTTAAAAATTTTAACTTCTCACTTTTTTCGTTATCTTTTAGATAGTTCTCACTCAAAAGGCAAGCCAGGTTCTGACCGATTATTTCATCGTGTTTATAGCCGAAAATTTTAGTCGCTGCCGAGTTAAAGCTTTCAATTATTCCATGACAGTTAACAATAATGACACCGTCAACTACATTTTTAGTGATAACATCTATTAAAGATTTACTCTCGGATAACTGTCTTTCTCTCTCCACCAATTCCATATTTATCTGACTGAATAAATAAAGGGCACTCAGGTAAGCAAAACTACTAATTAATGCAGTAAACCATTGCAAAAAATAAGTTAATTCTATTAGTTGAGATAAAGATTGTTTTTGTTCATTTAATAAAACTTGCTCCCATTCCTGTAAATACTTGATCTCACCTCTTATTTCATCCATTTTTTTCTTAGCTTGGGAAAGCCAAAATAGATTTTTAGCAGAGAAATTATTGTTATTTTCTACTTTTATAACTGATAAACGTCTTTCAAGAATCTGGTATAGCTGTTCTGTTGTTTTTTTAATATAAGCCACTCTTTCAGCTTGCTTTGAATCATTTACTACCAATTTTTCCAGATTATTAATATTTGTTTTTACGTCTACCTTGGCCATTCGATAAGGAGTTAAAAAATCCGCCTGCCGCGTTAGTTCATAGCCCCTAGTACCGGTTTCTGCGTTAACCAAAGTGGTCAATAATTTATTACTTTCCAGAATAACTTCTTTAGTATGATCGAGTCTTTGCCGGACGGCCAAATTACTCTGGCGTGACCAGACCCAAGAACCGATCATCGCGGCCATACAAAGGGCTGGTATGGCAATAACAATCCCGCCCCGATAACTGATAGGCAATCTCGACCAACTATTATTCACCTGTCTTAAAAACGGAAAGTTTCTCATTGCCGATCAAGTTAATAAACCCTCATAATTTTGTCTTTACTAAATCCATTTTATAGGTTAAAAAGGGAGGACAAAAATTTTGTAATCCTTATCTAGTAAAGCTTTGAACCTAATAATATTCCTTATGATAGAAATTTAAAGAGGTTATGAATCCGTCTCTGGTTGGGGATATTTGGGCCAGGTAAAACGGAAGCGACTACCCTTTCCGGGAGCCGACTCCAATTCGATCGCACCTCCTTCTGTTTCGATGATCCGTTTGACGATACTCAGGCCGAGGCCGGTACTTTCATTACTTTCCGTATCTTTTAGAGTTTGGAAGATGCCGAAAATTTTAGCGTGATATTCGGGCGGTATCCCTGGGCCATCATCTTGAACCGTAAATTGATAGAAATCGCCTTCATCCCTGACTCCGATGATGATCTTGCCACCGGCGCGATGGTGATGTTTAATGGCATTACCGATCAGATTGGCGAAAACTTGACTCAATAGTAAACGCTTAGCGGTAAAACGCGGCATGGGGCTGGTAACTAAGATTTCAAAAGATTTGGGGGGAGATAGAGAATCTATGATTTCAACCAATAAATTTTCTACGTTGACATCTTGGGCGGTTAATTGATCCCGGCCCGCCCTGGAGTAGTCTAATAAGCCGTTAATCAAGCTCTCCATCCGGTAAACCCGTTGACGCAGTAGAGCCATCTGCTGGCGATTATCTTCTGATAATATTCCCTCTAAATCTTCTTCGATCCATTCCGAAAGATTGGCGATCGCTCTCAATGGAGCCTTAAGGTCGTGAGACACTATATAGGCGAAACCGTCTAGCTCCTGATTACGTTTCTTCAATAATTCGGTTAACTGTCTTAACTCTCTCTCCTGTCTCTCTAACTCTAATTGTGCTTCTTTTGCCTCGGTAATATCGGTGGTACTGCCCACCATGCGTATCGGGGTACCTTCGATGTCCCTAACTAATAAACCCTGATCTCTTACCCAGCGATAATCGCCGCATTTATGGCGCACCCGATATTCTTCGCTATAGCGATCGACCGTTTTGAGCTTTAGGTAAAAACGGCGTAATAAGTCGTTCACATCGTCTGGATGAATGATACTCGTCCACCAATCTATAGAGAGATCAGCTTCTTCTGGCGTGTAACCGACAATATCAGCCATAGCCGCCGTTCTTTCTACAGTTCTGCTCGTCAGATCCACATCGTAGATCAGACAGTTAACGGCCGCCGTTGCCAATTGATAGCGTTCGTTAGCTTTATAGAGGTCGATTTCCGCCAATTTGCGCTGACTGACATCGAGGGCGATGCCCAGAATTTCTAGGGGTTTTCCCTGCGAGTCCCTACTAAATACAGTTTCGTAGCTACAGAGCCAACGCCATTGACCATCGCCGCAGAGGAAGCGGAATTCAAAACTATAAACCTCATTATCTTGAGAGGCTTCTAATCTCCGCAGGAAATCGGAACGTTGAATCACATCGTCAGGATGGAAATGCTCTAATAATTGGGCAACGAAGATCCCTTGAATATAACTTTGGTCGTAGCCTAAAATCGTACTGACCTGACCGTTGACGTATATATTCCGCCCTTCCTTTAAGTCATAGATATAGAGTAGTCCTGGCGTGGTTTCAGCGATCCTCTGAATAAATCGCTGACTCTCGCGCAGCGCCCGCTCCGCCTCCCGACGCTGCGCTTCGTTCTGTTTACTGGCGCTAATATCGGTGACTGTGCCGATATAACTGATGATCTCTCCCTGAGTTTCTATTTCCGGTAGTGCCTGGCCTAAAACCCAAATGTTGCTTCCGTCTGGTTTCCGCAAGCGATATTCCAGTTCAAAGGCTAGATGTTCCCCGATTAATCGTCGCCATTGTTCTTCTACTCGGGGAAAATCATCGGGGTGAATGGCACGAACCCAGCCGTTGCCCTTCGCTTCTTCGCAGGATAAGCCGGTCATCAATAACCAGCTCTCGTTAACGTAAAAGCAATTGCCAGAGCGATCACACCGGAAAATCCCCACTGGCGATAGTTGAGCCAGAGTAGCATAGCGTTTCTCGCTCTCCTTGATGGCTATTTCCGCATACTTACGCTCGGTAATATCGCTGAAAAAGATGGCGATTCCATCATCTAGCTTGACCGCCATATTGCGAAACCAGCCCCTAATTCCCTCGCTGTCATAAAAT
Organism: uncultured bacterium; assembly: GCA_964623815.1. Lineage (GTDB taxonomy): Bacteria > Cyanobacteriota > Cyanobacteriia > Cyanobacteriales > Microcystaceae > Chroococcopsis. The sequence goes on from CAZUVR010000021.1 coordinate 27,869, forward strand.
ATTTCTATGTCGTGAGGCTCTCCGCTTTCCACTACCCGGACGTAGCGATCGAACATTTCGCTGTCATATTTATTCCCCGGTAAGACGCTTAACAGGGTTTGGCCGACTAATTTCTCTGGCTGATTCTTTAATATTTCTCCCGCTTTCGGATTGAGATAAATCCATTCAAAATCTACTATATAACCAGAGTCGTCCCGAAGGCTACGCAGAATAGCGAAGGCATCGAGGGATAATTCCTGAGATACGCGGAAGCGTTCCTCGCTCTGCTTGCGATCGGTTATATCTATACTCATCCCCACCATTCTCGCCGCTATCCCGTCTTCTTGATACAGAAAGCGACCTAAACTGAATACCCAGCGCAGGCTCTTATCTGGCCAGATAACTCGATATTCCCCCTCATAATTTCTTTTTTCCGTTTTCGCCCTGATTAAATCCTCCTCGACACCGGCTAAATCTTCAGAATGAATCCTTTCCCGCCATTCCTCGTAAAGATATTTACCTCTTCCTGGCTCATAACCAAAGATGATCTCGTGGTAAGGTGTCCAGAGTATTTTCCCCGTTTTTAAATCCCAATCCCACGATCCCATCTTGGCAATTTCCATCGCTAGAGTTAAGCGTGAAGCGAAATTTTGTGATTCTAGTTTCGATGATTCCGCTTCTTCTCTAGCCTGTCTTTCACTGATTAGGGCTCGCTCTTTCAATTGGTTCGATACTTCTAGCTCGGCTGTTCTTTCCGCTACCCTTTGTTCTAATTCGGCGTTAAGAGTTAATATCTCCGCCTGTGCTTTTTTCCTCTCTTGAATTTCCGCCGACAGTTGCTCGTTAGCCTCCTGTAACTCCTCTGGACTCGGTAAGTTTAAAGCTTGCGGTATCAATTCAAATAATTCCGAGGCTGTATAGAGAGAAATAAAAGCAGTGAAAGCTTTCACCGTTCCCGATACCCAGTAGATCGGATGCCATAATGTCCATACTGCCAGTAAATGGGTCGTACCGCAGGCGGCGATAAAAGCACCGAACATCCAGAAGATCGGAGTGAATGGCACATCTCGCCTCTGACGAATAAAATAAATTAACATTACTGGAATCGAATAATAAGCAACAGTTATTAAACTGTCGGATAACAAATGTAACCAAACCAATGCCGGTTTCCAGAGATAGCAATGACCATGAGGTATAAAATTGCCCGAGCTAAGGTATTGATTTAAAAATTCCAGCATAGGCTAGATAGATTTTGAGGATTTGTGTGGATAGAAGAAATAATTTTTTTTGGTCAGTAATTATATAAATCAACTTTTAGACTAACAAACCTTTGTTTAAGTCTGAAGGTATATTCAGGAGCTGTTCAAATTTGTTTACATAGATGATTTAAGTTGTCTAACATATCACTTTTTGCAGAGCAATATTTATATCTAGAGATGGATGTTTTGTAGAAAAAAATAATTCTGTAGATAGACTAACAGACACTTCCGTTGATAGAAGTAAGATAGGCTCTCTCTTATTTATAATCCAGAATATATTAAATTTTTTACTTATCATCTCCCGTATGATAATTAAAAGGTGAAATGATGCTATACCAAAGATTAGGGATAATCAAAAAAATAGTCTTAAAAAATATCAACTAGGGGAATGGCAATGAACGATATTCGCGTTGTAGTAATTGAAGATCACGATCTGACCCGCATCGGTTTAGTGGCGGCATTAAAACATCGAGATGGCGTTGAGGTGGTAGGCGAGGCGACTAATGGGCTGCAAGGATTACGTCTTCTGGAAACGGTAAAACCGGATGTGGCGATCGTCGATATAGGTCTACCGAACATCGACGGCATCGAAATGGTGCGTCGTTTCAAAACCGGTCACGTAGACTCGAAAGAACCCTTACCGAAAATATTGATGCTGACGATGCACAAAGCTCAGGATTCGGTTCTCGCTGCCTTCGCAGCGGGAGCGGACTCTTATTGCATGAAAGATATTAACGTGGATAAGCTCACGGAAGCGATCCAATCTACCCACGAGGGCAACCCTTGGATAGATCCAGTGATCGCGGACATCGTGTTACAACAGGTGAGGCAGTCAGTACCGGTGGCGGCAGAGGCTCAAGTCGCAACGAAAACGGTTACAATTCATGGTATAGACCCTGAATATCAACAGCTATTAGAAAACACCCCCCTCACGGAAAGGGAGTTAGAAATTCTCGATCTGATCGTGGCGGGTTGCTCTAATGCCGACATAGCAGAAAAGCTCTACATCACGATCGGCACCGTGAAAACCCATGTACGAAATATCCTCAATAAATTATGTGTGGACGATCGTACACAGGCGGCGGTGCGAGCTTTGCGATCGGGATTGGTGGGCTAACTTCCTTCACCACACTATTACTTTTGCAATCAGAGGGAATATGGACAATAATCACGGCCAATTGATCATCATCGGCGGTGCTGAAGACAGAAGCGGCGAATGTACCGTACTAAGGGAATTCGTTCGCTCTGCGGGCGGTACAAAAGCGAAGATAGCGGTATTCACCGCCGCTACGAGCTTACCCGGGGAAGTGGGCGAGGATTACATTAACATTTTTGAACGTCTTGGGGTGGAAAAAGTTAAGGTGATCGATACGGAACGGAAAGAAGACGCTGATCGTCCAGAATATATAGAGTTCATCAAGGAAGCTACTGGCGCTTTCTTCACTGGGGGCAACCAGGCGAAAATTATCGATTCTCTTAAAGACACGGAACTCGATCGCCTCTTGCACGAACGTTATAACAAGGATGGTTTAGCGGTGGGCGGGACTAGCGCCGGGGCCGCCATGATGCCCGACGTGATGATCATCGAGGGAGCGTCTCAAACCAACCCCCGCGCCGATGCGGTGACGATGGGCACTGGGATGGGTTTCCTACCCGGTGTGGTCATCGATCAACATTTCGCTCAACGCGGCCGTTTAGGTCGTTTACTGTCCGCCATCGTCCAACAACCGGTAGTTCTGGGCTTCGGTATCGATGAGGACACCGCCATCATCGTCGATGGGGAAGAGGTAAGGGTAGTGGGTAGCGGTTCCGTCACTGTAGTCGATGAATCGGAAGCCAGTTACAATAACCTCGATGAAGTTCTTAAAGATGAAGCGATGGCTATCTGCGGGGTAAAAATTCACATCCTACCTCACGGTTTCCGCTTCAATTTAAAAACCCGTAAGCCCGTTATCAATCAACCTTCTGTAGCCGCTTAGATCAAATAAGCGATCGTTACTCCAGAACCGCCCTCGTTACCGGGGGCTGTTTCAAAGCGTTCTACTTGAGGATGATGGCTGAGAAATTCCTGTACTCCCTGCCGCAGTTTACCGGTACCTTTACCGTGAATGATCCACAGTAACCCTGAGGCCGTGGCTGCGTTAATAGCTTTATCTATGGTAGCTTCCGCTTCCGCTACCCGACTGCCGCGAATATCTACGGTGTTGGTGGAGGTGCGGATGGCAATCGCGTCTTTTTTGGGCGCAGGTGGCGGGGGAGGAACTACTTTAGGTTTGGGTTCTATCTCTACTTTCTTCCCGTCTAAGGATTCTATTTCCGTCAGATTGACGCTCATCTTCATCAAGCCGAAACGCACCGTGAGCGATTCATTCTCTGGGGAAATACTGAGGACTTCGGCCGTTTGACCGAGGTTGGGGAGACGTATTTTCTCCCCGACTTTCGGTAGGTATCCTGAAGACTTCTTGGTATTTTTGGGCAGGAAGCGATCGACTAAGTTATTTAATTCTTCCGTAGCTTTCTGAGCGCTCTGAGCGTTCTGGGGCCCCTGTTGTAGTTGACGGATCAGTTTAGCTATCTCTGCTTTCGCCTCGGCTAGATTTTTCTGAATTTCCTGATCTTGATATTTCTTCAATTCCTGTTCTCTAGCTTGGAGAGAGTTGGCTTTTTCCGATACTTCGTTATAGAAAGCCTCGGTTTGTTTCAGCAGTTGTTGAGCTTCTCTGGCTTTCTGCTCCTGCTCCCTTCTCTGAGCCTCTAAACCGGAGATAACTTGATTAATTTCCTCCGAGAAGCCTCCTAAGTTTTGCTTGGCACCCTCGATAATCTCTGGTTTTAAACCCAATCTCCCGGCGATGGCTAGAGCGTTCGAGCGTCCCGGAATGCCCCAGAGCAAACGGTAGGTGGGGGATAGGGTTTCGTCATTGAATTCTACAGAGGCGTTTTCAAAGCGGGAATCTTGATATTTGAGGGATTTTAATTCCCCGTAGTGAGTTGTTGCAATGGTTAATCGGCTGTGATCGGCTAGGTATTTCAGGAGAGCGATCGCCAGAGCGCTACCTTCGGCGGGATCGGTGCCAGCTCCCACTTCATCTAGTAAAACTAATGAAGATTGATTGACTACCTCTAAAATCCTAATGATGCGGCGGATATGCCCGGAAAATGTCGATAGACTCTGTTGTAAAGATTGTTCGTCGCCTATATCCGCCAGTACCGACTCGAACCAGGGTATCTCGACGGGTTCTTTAGCAGGGATGAAAAGGCCGATTTTAGCCATCAGGGAGGTCAATCCCAAGGTTTTGAGGGTGACGGTTTTACCCCCAGTATTGGGGCCGGTGATAGCGACTACCCTCGTCTGTGGATCGATAGTGACGCTGATCGGTATGACTTCCGCCCCCTGTTCGTGTCGTTTCTGCCAGACTAAGAGGGGATGACGCAGTTGACGTAGGGTTATCGGTCGATCGTTATCTATAAATTCGGGTGGATTCGCTTCCAACCACAGGCTGTAACGGGCTTTGGCGGTGGCGAGATCGAGCCTGGTGGCTACAGCTAGCAGGTGTTCTAAATCCTCGAAACTTTCGGTGATTTGAGCGCTGAGGCCCTGTAAGATCTTTTCTTCTTCCATCTGTTCCTGTCTGCGATACTGACGGAGTTTGTTACCTTGCTCTACTACGGAATGGGGTTCGATGTAGAGGGTGGCCCCGGTGGTGGAAGTGTCGTGAACCACTCCCCCAATTTGATCTTTCTGGGGGGCTTTGACGGGTATGACAAAGCGATCGCCTCTCTGAGTGATGACTGGTTCTTGTATAGCCCCGCTCTGTTTTTGAATTATTTCTTGTAATTTCCGATAAATTCTCTCTCTGATCACTTTCATCTGTCCCCGGACTTCTCGCAGGGCGGGGCTCGCCCTATCGGCTACCTGTCCATCTTCATCGATACAGCGATGGATTTCCTGTTCTATCTCGGGATAGGTGCGTACTTCCGACACCATCGTTGTCAGTATGGGGCAAATTTCTTCTTGTTCTTCGATCGTCCTCCTCAATCTTCTCACTCCTGCGAGGGTGGTGGCTATCTGAAGTAGTTCAGTTCCCGATAACAGGCCGCCGAGATTGGCTCTTTCTAACGCATCGCCAATATCTTGAACTCCGTCGAAGGATAGTCTATTATTCGGCCCCTGCTCCAGGTTATAAGCTTCTTGAGTCTGACTCAATAATTCTAAGGTTTCTTCTCTATTTTTCGGTATGGGGTGCTGTGTGGCGGCGATCGCCCCTAATTTAGTCGCCGCGAATGTGGATAGATGCTGACACAGCCGCGGCCATTCTAATAGTTCTAGTGTCTCTTCTTGTATCAATGTCTTAGGGAACATACTACCTTTTGTAGATTATAGTGTAACACGGTTTTTTTCAGGTCTGGTTCTATCTATTGACTAGCGTTTTTAAAACCCTAACTTCAAACGCGAATTTATTTTGTTGGCTTTTTTTTAACTATTCAGATTTATGTACGCAACTTAATTCTCATCAATAAACATCTATTAAAAGATAGATCCGCTAACAACCCATGCTCCCGACTCGATAAAATTGCTAAACTTAAAAAATTAAAGATATTAAAGCTCAAACCTGATGTTAGTGAGAAACTTACAAGACTGTGCAGAATTTTTAGCTGGCGATCGCACCCGTTTACGGGAGTTATTACACCCAGATAAGCAACCGCTAGATTTACGCTACAGTTTGGCTCACGCGATCGTGGATGTTGGTCAAACTTCCACGCCCCATTCACTGAAAACTTCTGAGGTTTATTATATTCTCAGCGGTGAAGGAGAAATGCACATCGATGAAGAAATGGAGAAAGTCGGGCCGGGGGATGCTGTGTATATACCCCCCGATGCTCAGCAATACATTCACAACTGCGGTGATGAGCCTTTAATATTCTTGTGCATAGTTGACCCAGCTTGGCGAGTTGAGGATGAAACCGTTTATGACTGATGTGGGTATCGTCGGGCTAGGGTTGATCGGTGGTTCTCTAGGTTTGGATTTAAAAGCTTTAGGTTATCAGGTATGGGGTGTATCTCGTAAAGCAGAAACTTGTGAGATGGCTCTGGCGAAAGGGGTAGTCGATCGCTCTAGTGTTAATCTCGATCTATTAGCGTCGGCGGAGATCATTTTTATCTGTACCCCTATCGGTTTGATCCTCCCCACCCTCCGGGATTTAATCCCCCATATTCGCCCAGGAACGATCGTTACCGATGTGGGTTCGGTTAAGGGTGCGATCGTTCCCTCTGCCACCGCCTTATGGCCGGATTTCGTCGGCGGCCATCCGATGGCGGGTACTGCCGAACAGGGTATTAACGCGGCGCAAAAAGATCTATTTAAAAATGCCCCCTACGTCATCACTCCCCTGCCCCATACTTCTATGACTGGGGTAGAAAAACTAAGTACGATAGTGGCACAATTGGGGTCTAAGCTTTATCGATGTAGTCCCGAGGCGCACGATCGTGCGGTGGCTTTAATCTCCCACCTGCCGGTAATGATCTCCGCCAACTTGATCCGCGTTTGCATGGTGGACGAGGAGGTAGAGTTAGCCCAAAATTTAGCCAGTTCCGGTTTTAAAGATACGAGCCGTGTAGGTGGAGGTAATCCAGAATTAGGCATGATGATGGCGCAGTATAATCGTTCTGCTTTACTGCAATGCTTACGAGATTATCAAGATAATTTGGAGCAATTAATTCAATATATTGAAAGCGACAATTGGGAGCAACTGGCATCAACTTTGACATTTACCCAGGAATCTAGACCGTTATTTATCAAATAGTATTTATGTCTTTAAAAAAGCAAGTTTCCTTTTATTTAGAGGATGTAAGTACCGGTATAGGTTTAACCATTAACTTATTAATCTTAGCTTTAATCTTTCTTTCTTTAGGTATTTATGTAGCCCAAACCTACCCCCTACCTGTAAAAATTCAATTCTGGTTACATCAGATAGATATATTTATACTAATATTTTTTACTAGTGAATACATTGTCAGATTTTGGTGCGCTGAAAACAGATTAAAATTTGTTTTTGATGTTTTTTCCCTCATAGATATTCTCTCGATATTGCCTTTATTTTTAGGACTGTTTGATATACGATACTTTCGTATTTTTCGATGGTTTAGAATCTTGCGGATAATTCGCTTTTTCGGCTCGGGAATTTCCATATTTAAGGTGCAACAATCGGATCAAATAGTATTCGCCCGTATTTTACTCACTTTATTTTCCATCATTTTCGTTTATTCTGGCTTGATCTATCAAGTAGAACATCCGATTAAAAATACCAATTTTAAAACCTTTCTCGATGCCTTTTACTTCGCGGTTGTTACTATGACTACCGTAGGTTTCGGAGATGTTACCCCCTTATCCGACACGGGAAGGCTGATCACCGTCTTGATGATCTTGACCGGTGTATTGTTAATTCCCTGGCAAATAGGGGATTTAACCAGACAACTTTTAAAGACCAGTAATCAAGTGGAGATAGAGTGTCAGACATGCGGCCTACTCAATCATGACTCCGACGCAAGTTTCTGTAAAATTTGCGGTGCCGAATTGTTAAAAAACCCGCCTTAGTTAAATTTTGATTGAGTGACAGATTCTCGAATCGGTTCTTTCCCATCAGTGCCGATAACGAAGGTGTTGCGATCGATGATAAAGTTATTACCTCCCTCTGAGCCTCGAAATTTCCTGCCCTCTTGCACTACTGGAACCCTTCTATATCCCGTACCATCGTGATAGGTCATGATTAACTGAAAACTAGCCTCACCTCGGCAGATAGTGACAAGATAACTTTTGGTTCTGAAGGTGGCTTCCTCTCTTCTCAGCCCACAAACGCTAAAAGCACTAGCTTTAGTATTTATATCGCCTAATAAAGGAGTAGTGAAAGTTAAACTCAAAACAGCTAATTTTAACAAAGCTCGATAGTTCACAGGTTTATTTATATATTCGCAGTACAAATATCTCAGACGAAATCATTTTAGCCTAAGTTGCCGGGGATAAAATTCAACCCACCTTTTTGGGGTGGGTTAAAGAGAACTTAAAAAGCTTGTTCTACTTCGGCGATTTCGGGGATTTTCTCGCGGAGACGGCGCTCGATCCCCATTTTTAAGGTCATGGTGGAGCTAGGGCAAGAACCGCAGGCACCCTGTAAACGCAGTTTCACGATCGGCCCGTCGATTTCCACTAACTCCACATTACCCCCGTCTGCCATTAAATATGGTCGCATTTCGTCGAGTACCACTTCCACGTTATCGGGTGTCAATGCCAGTGTCATAAAATAAACCTCCTTTAGGCTGGTAATAGTTCTAGATTAATAAAATTAAATTCTGTGGTGTATTTTTCTCCGCCCGCGTCGATGGCGTTGATTACCTGACAGCCTGGTAAATAATAATCACCTACCTTCTCGTAAGTCTCTTTAAAATCCCGTTTACCCTTTAACTCGTTAGTCTTGGGATTGCGGAAGATAGCGTTATATTTAACCGAGATATAACCAGAGCCGGTGTCTAAGCTTTCTTCGGTATTGATGGTAAAAGCCATCGGCCCCATGACACGGCTCACCTGACAGATTTCCTGCCCGCGCACTTTATAGTTAGAACCCATAGCATCCCCTTTGACGAGGATTTCTACCGCGCCGGTGGCATCGGATTCACCGAGGCTGAATTCGTTCTTGCCGTGACTGGCTTCAAAATCTCCCCGCTTGCGATGGGTAACGATGTCGCGCAGTTGATTATAGACGCTCTCTCTGACTTTCTCATCGTCGAAGCCGGTTACTTCTACGCTGTAATCGGCATTGACTTTAATCTTGCCCGAATGAACTTCATCGCCCTGGGTGAGGATTAAATCGGCGGTGTAGCCAGGAAATTTTTCATCCCAGGTGTAACGGTGTTCGTATGCCGAGCGAAATAGCTCGCGGGCGTTGTTCGTTGCTACTGTCATAATTTAATCTACTCGTTTCGGTTATCTTTTATTGTCGCCCATTTTTTCTACTGTTGCAGCTTCAATACTGCCATGAAAGCTTCTTGCGGTACATCTACGGTGCCGATCGCTTTCATGCGTTTCTTCCCTTTCGCCTGTTTATCGAGTAGCTTGCGCTTACGGCTGATGTCGCCGCCGTAACACTTAGCTAACACGTCTTTACGCAGGGCGGGTATATGTTCGCTGGCGATAACCTTAGTACCGATGGCGGCTTGAATGGGTACTTTAAACTGATGCCTCGGGATCAATTCTTTTAACTTTTCCGTCAGGGCACGACCGACGTTATAAGCCTTATCTCGGTGAACTATCATCGCTAGAGCGTCTACGGGATCGCCATTGACCATAATATCTAGTTTAACTAACTCGTTCTCCTGATAGCCGATTAACTGGTACTCCATACTGGCGTAACCGCGAGAGCGGGATTTGAGCTGATCGAAAAAGTCCGTTACTACTTCCGCCAAGGGTAATTCATATATTAAAGATGTGCGAGTTTTGGTGAAGTATTTCATATCTTTAAACACGCCCCTTCTACCCTGACACAACTCCATCAAAGCCCCTACATAGGTTTCCGGAGTGATCATTTCCACCTTGATATAAGGTTCTTCGATTTTCAGGCGTTTCTGTGGCGGGGGTAACTGACTGGGGTTATCTATCTCCACGACTTGACCATCGGTAGTGCTAACCCGATAGACTACGGAGGGGGCGGTGGTGATTAGATCGAGATTATATTCTCTCTCCAATCTCTCTTGAACGATTTCCATGTGGAGTAAGCCCAAGAAACCGCATCGGAAACCGAAACCCATCGCACTAGAAGTTTCCGGTTCGTAGGATAGGGCCGCGTCGTTGAGTTTCAGTTTTTCTAGAGCATCTTTTAAGTCCGCATACTGATCAGCATCGGTGGGAAACAATCCGCAGAAGACCATCGGTTTCGCTTCCGTGTAACCCGGTAGAGGTTCTTTCGCGGGGGCGGTAGCTAGGGTTATGGTGTCGCCTACCCGCGCATCTGCCACCGCTTTGATAGCCGCCGCCAGATAACCCACCTCTCCGGCGTGTAGTTCGTCTACTTGTATCTGTTGGGGAGATAGTACACCTAATTCATCGATCTGGTATTCTTTTTCTGAAGCCATGAGACGGATTTTATCGCCCTTCTTCACACGCCCGTCCATAACCCGGAAATAGACTATCACACCTCGGTAAGCATCATAATAACTATCGAAAATTAAAGCCCGAAAAGGTTCGTTAACCGTATCTCGTGGGGGGGGTACTTGATTAACGATCGATTCTAATATCTCATCGATTCCTAAGCCCGCTTTGGCGGAGGCTTTAATCACGTTACTACAATCTAACCCCACTACTTCCTCGATTTCTGCCGCCACCCTTTCCGGTTCGGCGCTGGGTAAATCGATTTTATTGAGGACAGGTATGATTTCTAAGTTATTATCGAGAGCTAGATAAACATTAGCTAGGGTTTGCGCTTCCACCCCTTGAGATGCGTCTACCACTAATAAGGCACCTTCACAGGCTGCCAGAGAGCGAGATACTTCGTAGGAAAAGTCTACGTGTCCTGGAGTGTCGATTAGATTTAAAACGTATTTCTGACCGTCTTTAGCGGTGTAATTCATCCTCGCCGCCTGCAACTTGATAGTAATCCCTCTCTCTCTTTCGAGATCCATATTATCGAGGAACTGCTCTTTCATCTCCCTTTGGGCTACCGTACCCGTTAGCTGTAGCATTCTATCAGCCAGGGTGGATTTCCCGTGATCGATGTGGGCGATGATCGAGAAATTACGAATTCGAGAGACCGGAACATCAGTCATAGTCTTATGGGGCTTACCAGATAGGGTTAACGTTGCAAAAATCAAGATTCCTTAATTTATTGTGACATATTCCCAGGGTTAAATTACATCTTTAAAATTAGAAGTGAGTCAAGAGATGTGAGGAGTGAGTAATAAGGGTTTGGGCCCCTCTCTATTCTCGTTTGTCAATTCTCCCCGCTCTTTGATCGACTGGAAAGAAAAACTTCTCTTACCGTTAAAACTTTTCAAGAATTCTATGAAACGCGGGTAAAATTATTATAGTAGGATAGATTAGGATAACTTATGAACGATAATGCGGCTTCCAGTCAGCGCACGGCTGACAAAGAGGAAATCTCCATACAGATAGACTCGCAACTGTTAGAGCAAATCAGACATCTAACTAATGATCCCAGTCGCATCATCGAAACCGCGATCAAACAGTGGTTACGCGGCGAAAGAGAACCCGATGACGACTTAACTCGCACCCTCAGACGCAATCCTCCCGTACCTCCTAAAGGCGAATGGAATGATTGACTTTCTAGGTCTCTAGTCAATACTTGTCCAAATTATAGCTAATTCAGTTTCAGCGCGATTAGAGACCCAGAATTACTTTTAACTACGCCAAAAATAGACTGACAAAGCCGTTTAATTTTTTACACATACCCGAGCATTTACCCCGACTCCCGATTCCCAAATCCCACCGTAAACTATGGTCAGTGATATTACCTCCAGTCAATCTTTAGCCGCTATAGCCGAGAAAGTTCGCTCGCGGGCTTACCAGTTGGCGACACTTCCAACGGGCGATCGCAATCATGCCCTATCAGCGATCGCCTCGGCTTTAACTACGGCGGCCCCCGAAATTCTCTCAGCTAATATCGCCGACTATCAAACCGCTAAAGCTATGTCCTTACCGGCGCCCCTATGTGCCCGCTTAGAATTGACTCCCTCAAAGTTGAAATCGGCGATAGCAGGGGTTCTTGATGTAGCCCGCTTAAGCGATCCTTTAGCACAAACTCAAATTCATCGTCAATTAGATCGAGGTTTGGTTTTAAAACGTCTCACCTGCCCGGTGGGAGTGGTGGGGGTGATTTTTGAAGCCCGCCCAGATGCCCTGATTCAAATTACCTCGCTGGCGATCAAATCCGGTAACGGTATCATCCTCAAGGGCGGCAAGGAGGCGACTAAATCCTGTCAGACTCTAGTAAAAGTCATTCACTCTGCTCTCAAAGATACGGCGGTTGACCCAGATGTAGTACAGTTATTGACTACTAGAGAAGAAATACAAGCTTTATTGAGTCTCGATGAGTATGTGAATTTAATCATCCCCAGAGGCTCTAACGAATTCGTTCGTTATATTCAAAATAATACAAAAATCCCAGTACTCGGACACGCCGATGGAGTTTGTCACCTTTACGTAGATAAAGAAGCGGACATAGACAAGGCCGTAAAGGTGACGGTAGACGCGAAAACTCAATACCCGGCAGCCTGTAATACGATCGAAACCCTCCTCGTACATCAAGATATAGCCAGGCTATTTTTGCCCGCAGTTGCTTCCGCCCTAGGGGAAAAAGGCGTAGAATTACGCGGCGATGACATAACCCGTAAATATATCCCCGTTGCCCGCGCCACTGAAGAGGATTGGCGCACCGAATACAGCGATCTGATCCTGGCGATTAAAGTAGTGGCTAGTTTAGAGAGTGCGATCGATCATATCCACAAATATGGCTCGAAACACACCGAGGCAATCATCACCGAAAACCCCACCACCGCCCAAATTTTCCTCAATCGGGTAGACGCGGCGGGAGTCTTTCACAATTGCTCTACCCGCTTCGCCGACGGTTTCCGCTATGGTTTCGGCGCGGAAGTCGGTATCAGTACTCAAAAAATACCCCCTCGCGGCCCGGTAGGTTTAGAGGGATTAGTGACGTATAAATATCAGCTCGTCGGCGATGGTCATATCGTAGCCGATTACAGTGGCGAGAATGCCCGCCCCTTCGATCATCAGGATCTGACGGGAACAAGTGAGTGAAGAGAAGAGAGGAGAGAGGAGTATGTAAATAAGAGCGTGACGGGTTCTAATGAACGAGCAGGATTACATTTACATCGATTGGGAAAAATTAGCTAGAGAATATCTTGCAGACCCAGTAGTTGAAAAAGTAACTGAAACGGGGGGATATTATCTAACTCCTCCCTCGGGTACTCCTAGAATCCCCCCAGCGCTCACCCTGCGTGACTATCAAAAAACTGCGGTAGTGAGTTGGTTCCGTAATCGGGGGCGAGGAACGTTAAAAATGGCTACGGGTTCGGGTAAAACTATTACCTCTCTAGCTTTAGTAACAGAATTATACGAAAAAATCGGTTTAGAAATTTTAGTAGTTATTTGCCCCTACCGTCATTTAGTGACTCAATGGCAAAAAGAATGTATTCGGTTTAATTTACTTCCCATATTAGCTTTTGAAAGCGTTCACAATTGGCAAAATTTATTATCGACAGCTCTGTATAACTTGAAAGCTCATCAGCAAAAATTTATTACGATAATTACTACTAATTCCACTTTTATATCGGAAGGTTTTCAATCTCAATTATCATTTTTTACCCCTAGAACTTTGATAATTGGTGATGAAGCCCATAACTTAGGCTCGGAGAAGTTAGAGGAATTATTACCGCGTCGGATAGGATTAAGATTAGGTTTATCCGCTACCCCTGAAAGACACTTCGATGAGGAGGGAACAGAGGCAGTCATCAGTTATTTCGGAGACATATTACAGCCAGAATTTACTTTAGCTGATGCCCTAGATAAAGGAGCTTTAGTTAATTATTTTTACTACCCTATTTTTGTGGAACTAACGGAGGCGGAGTCTCGGGAGTACGCGAGAATCACTCAGAGAATCGGTTGGAAGTTGGCTAAATACGATCGATTGGTAGACGATGAGAACCTGACTTCTCTATTGATGCAGAGGGCAAGATTAGTGGGCGCGGCGCAGAATAAGATACCGGCCTTGAGAAGGTTGATGGTCGATCGTCTCCACACCACCCATACCTTATTTTATTGCGGTGACGGGCAGACGGAAGATAGAGGCGGGCAAACCCGCAGACAGGTAGAAGCCGTCAGTCATGTACTGGGGGTAGAATTAGGCTACCGCATTAGTACCTATACAGCGGAGACTCCCCTATCGGAGCGGGAGACGATGCGGGAGCGATTCGATAGGGGCGAGTTGCAGGGGTTGGTGGCGATCAGATGTTTGGACGAAGGGATTGATATACCCTCGATTCAAACGGCGGTTATTCTGGCAAGTAGTAGTAACCCCCGCCAATTCATTCAAAGACGGGGGCGAGTATTGAGGCCCCATCCAGGTAAAAACTCGGCGGTTTTATTCGATATGATCGTCATGCCCCCAGAGTTAGATAGGGAGACTTGGCAGGTGGAGAGAAATCTCCTGAGGAAAGAGTTGAAGAGATTCATCGAGTTCGCCCGCCTAGCGATAAATTGTGAAGAGGCGATCGAAGAGTTACGCTCGATCGAGCAGAGTTTCGGCGTAAAAGATTAGATGGGGAGACAACAGGGAACTACTATAATTTAATTATGTTATTAGAAATATTTAGCTATTATTTGTTGTAGAGTTTGATTCGACTGGGACTTATCGATGATTTCCGAAGCACCCGACATCTTGGCGCGAATGCGATCGGTCAGGCCTAAATTTTCCGTGAACATTAAGATAGGGGTATTCTGAAACACGGCTAACTGGCGTAAAGCACGACATATAGTATAGCCATCCGTGTGCTGTAGTTGAGTACTCAAACAGATAATATCTGGTCTTTGTTCTACGAACATGGAAATAGCCTGTAAGCCATCTTGAACGACTAAAGTTTTGTGCCCCGCTCTCTCGATAATTTGAGCCATCTTGTAACAAATATGGGCTTGTTGGTCACAATAGGCGACGAGACGAGCTTGGTTTTTAGTGAGTTTTGAGGTCTTGGCGACTTCAAAGGAGTTTTCCAAATCGGGAACGTTGATTAAATCCACTAATCCTAATTGAACGTATAACATTAAAGAACGGGTCAGAACCGTCACATCTTGCTTGAGCGATACGGCTAAATCCCGGAGAGTTTTTTCCCCGTTCAATCTCTGAGTGAGTAACTGACTCGTCAGGGGGGAGGTTCTCTGAGTTAATTCTTCGATATTTTTAACGATGGGAGAGCTATTCGGGGATCTGTCAGCTAATTTAGCCGCCTGCCAATCCTGCCATTGTTTCCACACACCTGCGATCAATTGTTCGCTATTAACTAGAGTTAGGGGAGTGAAACCATCTAATTTCTCGGCTTGACGGTAGAAACTCACCTGCCCGGACTGGGTTAAATCGAAGAGGATTTCTGCCGTGATCGAGCGAACGATCGTTACTGCTTGCTCCAGGCTCAAAAATTCCTGTCTCGTCCATTCTGTCAGAAGAAAATATTCCCAGTTGATGGGGAAGGGTGTATTGCTTGCGAAACCGCTTTTGATAAAACTATCTGACTCAGGCAGAAGGTAGGAGCAATATAGGTTTAAATGTCTTTGCCAGCGTCTTAAAGGATGGATTCCACCGGTGGCGTATACTATACGCCCTAGATAGAAATGTAGTGTAGAGGCAATTCCTAGCTTATCGGTTAATATCAGCTTACCACTGTATTCTCTCTGCTTGATTTTCTGGAACAAACTCGCTTGTTTGGCGGCATTAAAGTCCATGACTTGGGCTGGGCTTTCAACTTGCTCATCTTTTTTAAAAAGATTGTCCGTCCATATAGATAAATGGGGCTGGCTAGGATTTAATGCTACATCTACCATTGGTCATACTGTGTGGTGGTTAGAGAACGCTTATCTATATAATATTTACTCACATTTTTCTTGGGGACTGCGTGACAGAAATCTATTCTGTTTGTGATCCTTATCATTACACTCGGACTGAAATCGAGTAAATCATATTATTATGGAGGAGGATAGACAAATATTCAACCAATATGGTAGAGATTAGACAAATTCCTCTCGCCCTAATTCGTCGTCCCCTCCCTCGACAAACCGATCCTGAAAAAGTTCGTGTTTTAATTGAGTCTATTGCAGAGGAAGGATTGAGGGAACCGATCGACGTTTTAGAAGTAGAGGGACAATACTACGGCTTTTCCGGTTGTCATCGTTTTGAAGCCCATCAGCGTCTCGGTAAAGAAACTATTCTTTGTCGGGTGCGGAGGGCACCCCGTTCCGTCTTACAAAAACACCTAGCTTAATCCTATGAATCTATCTATCTATCAAAAAAATCGGCAGGAATTACGCCAGTTAATGGATAAGATTAATTGTCCCGATTTGAAAGAGTTAAGCAACCTGTCAAAAGTACCTCAATATCAGTTATATAGATTGCAATGCGGTTTGATGCCGCGTCTATCGCTGGAAAATCTAGCTAGATTAGCGCAGACTTTAGAAATTACCGTAGGTGATTTTATCCTTAAATTTATTGATTACACCGGTAGGAAAGAACATTTACCTCAGGAACTAGCCAGGTTACAAACTTTTGAAAATTTACAAAAACAATTAGAAACCTCTCTGATCAATATAAATAATTTAACTTTAGAGAGTGAAAGAAAACAGGAAGAGTTGAGAAAGACAAGAGAAGAAAGCGAGAATCTAAAAGAGAATTTAAGGGAAGAATATAGTAAAAAAGAACAGGCTCTGGAAGTTCAACAATATCAATTAAATCAGCAACTTCTCGATAGTCAGAGAGCTTTGAGCAATCTGCAAGAATACGCCGAGGGAAAACAGGAGGAATCCGATACCGCCATAGCCAATCTCCAACAAGAATATCAAGAGTTACAGCGGACATCGGAGCAAGAGCGAGAAGAATTAAAACAGAGGCTACAAGAATCGGAGTCGGCTATCATCGCTCAGTCAATCCAATTAAAGCAAAAAATAGAAGAATCTGACTCGGCTCTGGCTAACTTGCGGCAGGAGTACGAAAACAAAGAGCAACAATTAAGAGAAAGAGAAGGAGAGTTAACCCTGAAACTACAGGAGACAGAAAGCGAATTACAACAGCTCCGGCGAGAGTACGAATCCCTTTCCGAAAGTAGCCGAGCTAAAGAAAGAAGTTTCTTAGAAGATGTTGAAAAACAACAAGCCGGGTTAACTCAGAAAATAGAAGAAACCAATTTAGCTTTAAGTAGGATCGAAGAAGAATATCGCAGCTTACAGGATAGATACGAGAGACAGCGACAGGAATTAACTCAAGAATTTCAGGCGGCCAGTATAGAAGTGCTGGAATCCTGGTTATTACAATGGCCCACCGCCGAAGCCGTGGCTCGACGCAATCCGCAACTATCAGCAGTGAAGTTATTAACCCTGGTTAAACCAGTGATGGATTTGATCAAACGCTGGGGAGTCGAACAAATTCATCAAGTGGGCGAGCGGGTAACTTACGATCCTCAACTTCATCAACTGATAGAAGGTGAGTCGGATAATGTTTCTACCGTGGTGGTGCGCTACGTGGGTTATCGTCAGGGAGATAATTTACTGTACCGCGCTAAAGTAAGCTCGGTGAAAGAGCCAGCCGCTGAGACTCCCGAACCATCCGCCGCGATCGCCGCTAGCTAATTTCTTCATGTTAGGGTAAGTTGTAATAAAAATTAATAACTACCTGAAAATGCTGAGATTGATTACTGACTTTGACGGCCCGATTATGGACGTATCCGAACGCTATTACCGCGTTTATCAATATTGTCTCAATGAAGTACAACGAACGGGGCAGAATTTAGCGGGTTTATCGAAAGAGGAATTCTGGCAGTTAAAGCGGGATTGCGTACCCGAGCGGCAGATAGGAAGATTATCTGGATTGGATGAGGAAGAAGCGAAAACTTTTTCGAGTTTGCGCCGTCAGACAGTTCATACCCTACCCTATTTGCAGTACGATCGTCCCATACCAGGGGCGCTGGAAGTGCTGGAAAAAGTGCAGAAGCAGGGCATAGATTTAGTGGTAATGACGATGAGACGGGTTTCAGAACTCGCTCTAGCTCTGGAAAAATATGATTTAGGGCGTTTTTTCTCCCCAGAGCGGCGTTACTGTCTAAGCGATGATTATATTAAAACGAAAGATATTGAAGACAAACCTCTATTGATGAGAAAAGCTTTGCAAGAGTTATCCCCTGTGTCCGATACTTGGATGGTAGGGGATACGGAAGCCGATATTATAGCGGCAAAAACTTACAATATTAAAGTGGTAGCAGTATTATCAGGAATTCGTAATCTTTCCCAATTAGAAAGATACGAACCCGATTTTATCGTTAATAATTTGGCAGAGGCGGTAGATTTAATCACGAAAGGGGGGGTAAAGGGGGCAATAGCCGCGCCCACCCGAAGTTAGCGAAGAAAACTACTACTGAGCCAGAATAAAAGAAAAGTTACTAAAGCGTATAATTGCTGGCCGGAGATGGGGGATACCACTCGCGCAGAACTTAAGACGCTGTCTATCCCCGCGCCGAGGGCCACCCCCAGCACCAGAGATAAAAAAGTTAACAGCACCGAGCGGCCGAAGCGTTTTTCTTTACGATTGAGAAAATAAATGGTAGCGAATACCCCTAAGGCGAGCAGTAAAGGTGATAGAGATCCGCCACTACCCGGTACTAAGAAAGTGGCTGCACCCAATCCGCCAAATACGATCGCGCTCATACCTATATCTCTGGCGCTTGGAGTATCGATCAAGCGGTTTAACCAGCCCCGAGACTGAGCTGAGATTAGAGGTTTGGTTTCTAATTTAGGTGCGGGAGAGCGTTCGGGGAAACGAATTCGATCTGGTACTTTGATTTTACCTTCCTGCCGCATCCGCAACCTATCCATGATCACCGCGTCGTAAGCAGCTTCTATGGCTTCTGTGACCTTGGGATCGTTTTCATACTGCTGCAGGAGTCTTTGTTTAGCGTCTTGAATCTCTTCAAAAGACGAATCTTCCGTAACTCCCAGTTTTTCATAGGGACTCTGTTCACTCATGAAACCTACCTCCTTTGCTTATAATCCCTATTTTCACATAAGCTTCTCTAGTTGGCTCGACCATCGAGTACCGACTTCCACAGGCGAAGTAAATAAGCAACGAAGCAATTCAGGAGTTGTTAACTTTGCTTTCTTCTTTCTTGCCTTCTTCTAATTGAGCGTTCATCTTCACTGATTCTTCTATCTGTTGGGCTTCGCGCTTGAATTCGGCTTCAAAATCTTTCGATGCGTCTTGAAATCCTTTAATCGCCTTACCTAGACTACGGCCGATTTCTGGGAGTTTCTTCGGCCCGAAAACCAGTAGAGCGATGACTAATATTACCGCCATCTCCGGGAGTCCGATACCAAAAATATTCATAGATAACCTCTCATACTTAGCAAAATAGTGGTGGGTGATGCCAAAGGCACGCTTCACGCTCGCCCACCAACAAAGGGTATAACTTTCAGGGTATTTTTAGAACTTAGCTTCTCCAATCAACGGTGACACCGTCGATTAACAAAGACGAGTTGTAAATTTGCAGGATGATAAGCAGGAACACGAGAAACAGTCCCATAAATACGCCCATGAGGGCGGTTGTTCCCCATCCTGGTGCTACTTTTCCATACTCAGAGTTAAGGGGTCTGAGTATGTCACCTAACCGAGTACGTTGTGCCATAAGTTACCAACGAAGTCTGTAAATGATTTTTGTAATGTTCTGTAATATTATATGAGAAGAGTATACATAATTATTTTAGAGTATGGAATCTGCAACAGTTCTTAGCATCGGCATAGGTGTCGTCCTGGCCATCATTACCGGATTAGCCATATACACCGCTTTCGGCCCGCCAGCAGCCGAACTGAGCGATCCCTTCGACGATCACGAAGATTAAATCAGGAATTTACAATTGAAGATAAATACGGTCATCCCTCGTCCGGTTTAGCTGATGACCGGTTGAGAACCAAAATACCGGCGCTCTCGTCATTACTGGGGATGACATCAAAAGATTAATCTATGAATAGAAAGATAAAAGCAATCAGCTTGATAGTGATGGGCGGCGTGCTTTTATGCAACGATCGCCTATTAGCGCAATCCCAACCCTTCGCCTATCCAAATCGGGGTCAAAGCCAAGCACAACAAGATCGAGATCATTTCGAGTGCTTTAACTGGGCCTCCCAAAAAACAGGTTTCAATCCCTCTCAACCGGTAGCTAACAATAATCGTGGCGGTAACGTATTAAGAGGCGCTGCCGGAGGAGCCTTAATCGGAACTGTCGGCGGAGCGATCGGCGGCAATACCGGCACCGGCGCGGCTGTAGGTGCGGGAGTAGGGGCGATGACTGGGTTGGTTCGACAAGAAAGAAATCGCAATAATAATAACGCCCAAAGTCAACAGCTACAGCAGGAATATTTCCGCGCTTGGTCGGCTTGCATGAGCGCCCGAGGCTATACGGTTAAATAAAATCCATCTACCAATCTCGACATACTAAAGACTAAATGTGAAAAATCCGTTACAGTATTAAGAGATTGGTTTTTTTTCACTGAACCTATGGCCTCCTCTTCGATCGCAGTCAGAGAGCTTCCTCTGTTTCCCCTTCCCGAAGTTGTCTTGTTTCCGGGTCGTCCTCTGCCTCTTCATATCTTTGAATTCCGCTACCGGATCATGATGAATACGATTTTAGAAGAAGACCGTCGTTTCGGGGTGCTGATGGTAGACCCTGTTAGGGGAGATATTGCTAAAGTAGGCTGTTGTGCCGAAGTAGTACGTTTTCAACGTCTACCGGACGATCGGATGAAAATCCTCACCGTCGGGCAGCAACGCTTCCGCGTTCTCGAATACGTCAGAGAAAAACCCTACCGCGTCGGTTTAGTAGAGTGGATCGAAGATCATCCCTCTTCGTCAGATTTACGCCCGCTCGCCAACGAAGTCGATACTCTCCTAAAAGACGTCGTTCATCTGTCCGCTAAATTAACCGACCAAAAAATCGAACTTCCCGACGATTTACCAGAACTACCCCTAGAACTTTCCTACTGGGTGGCAGGGAATCTCTACGGCGTGGCGACGGAACAACAGGCACTGCTAGAAATGCAGGATACGGCAACCCGCTTAGAGCGTGAATCGGAAATCCTCACTTCTACCCGCAATCATCTCGCAGCCCGCACCGCCCTAAAAGACGCGCTTAACTAAGAGCTTTTACCGAAAAGCGATCGACTCCTCTCACTCGATAATGACCGAATACCTTAACCACCTCCGTGTAAGCGGATAACTCTTCTAAAGCTTCTCCCGTCAGATGGGGTTCATTCTCCCGACTCTCTATATCAACGAAAAAAACGTATTCGCCTAAAGAGCGCTTGGTGGGCCTCGATTCGATTCTTGATAGGTTCAAACCTCTTTTAGCGAACACTTCTAAAGGTTTTACTAGCGCCCCAGGCAGATTGGCGGGGACACTAAACGCTAATGATACTCTCTCCCCCTCATCGATCGGTGTTAAGCCGATGACCCAGAATCTCGTACAGTTATCGGGGTAGTCATTGATTAACTCTACTAGTATGGGGAAGTTATATAATTTCGCGGCTCTAGGGGCGGCGATGGCGGCAGCTCGGGGGTTATCTTTGACGAGAATGATCGCCTCGGTGGTAGAATTACTCGGGATGATGGTCGCATTCGGTAAATTACTATCTAACCACTGTTGGCACTGGGCAAGAGCTTGGGGATGGGAGTAAACCGCCGAGATTTGCTCTAGGGATTCGCCACAACTCAAGAGACTGTGGGTTATGGGTAGGACTAATTCTAATTGTATTTGCAGACGATCGTACTGCCAGAGGCTATCTAGGGTCATCACTACACTTCCCTCGGTGGAGTTTTCCACAGGTATCACCGCTAAGTCTGTTTCTCCCTCAGCTACCGATCGCACTGTTTGGGCAATACTGTTATAGGGGCGTAGTTCTCGGGGTTCGCCTATCATTTCCCCGTATATTAGGGCTGCCGTTTCTGCGTTCGTTCCTATCGGCCCTAGATGGGCGATCGTCTTTGCCATAATTCACAGCTTTCTTTGGGTCGATTACTTCATTTTATGGCTTTTGTTTCCCTCTTTATTGCTTGGGCTTTATCGACCTAAAGAATTTTTAATCGCTGAATTTCCATCTCTTCTCTCATTTTTGTCAATAAAAATTAACTTTTTGATAAATATCTCGATGAGAATTGCTTTTTGTGTCATAAAATCTTAAAATCAACCTTAAGATTCTCCAATTAATTTTAAGAATTGTAAAATTGAATAAAACCTATGAATTAATAGAGACTTATCTATGGAAGTAAAATTTACTGCCTCGGAATCGGTAGAAATAGAAGTCAATGAAATCGTTATACCCATACAACATTATTTAAGGCAACCTCAGAGATTGGTGCGAGCGATCGCAGATGAAAGTCTGATGGAACAGTTAACAGAAAATCGCTTCCGTTTGAAGATGCGTCCCTTAAACTTCATGGAGATATATTACTTTCAACCTACTGTAATTCTTAATGTTTGGGCAACTTCTGGTGGAACGCTGTACCTCAATTCAGAAAGTTGTGAGATCAAGGGAATAGACTACATAAACGACAGATTTTCTTTAGTAGTGAAAGGCAAATTAGACCCAGTTAATAAAGAAGAAAAAACTTATTTAATCGGCAGAGCTAACTTAGAGGTAAAAGTTGATTTACCACCGCCGCTCTTACTAACTCCCCCACCCTTATTACAAATGGCGGGGAATAGTTTATTAAAAGGAGTTCTAGTGAGGATCAAACAAAAATTAATGACCCAATTACTAAAAGATTATCGTCTCTGGTCACAAGAATCCGAATTAGAGGTAAGATCGGTCAAGATATTCGGAGAACAAATTCCATGAGTTGGACACAAGTATTACCAATAAACGAACTGACACCGGGCACGAGAAAAGTAGTTAAAGTTAACGATAAAAATCTTTTAATCCTCAATCACGAGGGAAATTATTACGCCGTAGCCAATTCCTGCCCCCATTTAAAATTACCCATCAAAAAAGGAAAAATCACCCCCGATGGATCTATCGTTTGCCCCTTCCACCGCAGCGCCTTTGATTTAAAAACCGGCGAACCTACGGAATGGATTACCTGGCCGCCGGTGATGAATAAAGCGATGGGGCTGATTTCCAAACAGCAATGTTTACCGGTATTCGCCACCAAAGTCGAGGGTGAGCAACTCTGGGTAGATGTTTAAGAAAGTAAAGCCGACTCTAATTGTTGCTGATTCCAGAGAGTTTGATAGAGTCCGGGTTGAGCGAGCAATTGCCCATGAGTTCCCGTCTGGATTAACTTGCCTTTATCCATAACGAAGATGCGATCGGCCGTCGCCGCCGCTGAGAGTTGATGTGAGATGAAAATAACGGTCTTATCGCCTTTTTGCGAGAGGCTTTCGAGTATCCGATTGGCGGTTTGATTATCGACCGAAGAAAGGGCATCATCGAGGATCAAAATCGGTGCGGAGACGATTAAAGCCCGGGCTAAAGATGAGCGCTGTCTCTGGCCGCCGGAGAGGGTAATACCCCTCTCCCCTACTATCGTGTCATACAGTTGGGGGAAATTGAGAATTTCGTCGTGAATTTGGGCACCTCTGGCCGCGTATTCTACTTCTAACTGCTCTTTGAAAGGCTCGGCGTAACGGATATTATCGCGGATGTTGCTACTAAAGAGGAAGCTTTCTTGAGGTACGTAAGCCACGGCCCGCCTTAAGTCCCCCAAATAGATTTTAGTAATATCTATGCCGTCGAGGAATAATTCCTCGGGGGCGATATTTAACAAACGGGGTATGGCGTTGGCGAGGGTAGATTTACCGCAACCTACCGGGCCGACAATAGCTACCATTTCTCCTGGATTGATGGTAAAAGAAATGCTGTCGAGGGCGGGGCGATTCGAGCCAGGGTAGGTGAAACTGAGGTTACGGGCGATGATTTCCCCCCTGACGGATTCTAAAGGTAGAGAGATGGCAGAGGGAGAGTTTTTTACTTGAGGTTCAACTTCTAGGATAGCTTCAACGCGATCGATACTCACTTCTCCCCGTTGATACGCGGTGATGGTGAAACCTAATAAAGCTGTGGGAAAAACTAACCTTTCTGCCAGTATTAACAGAGCGATAAAATCACCGATTGTTATAACATTTCTAGTAATATAATAACTACCGATGGCGAGTAAAAGAATTAAGCTCACATAAGCTAAGGCTTCTATTAGAGGAAAAAGAAAGTTTCTGGTTTGCACTAAATCTAAATTAGCTTCTAATAAATCACGATTTTTAAAAGAGAAAGCCCGTCTTTCGTTCTCTTCTTGAGCGTAAATTTTAATCAAAGAGATGCCGCTCATATCTTCTTGAATGAGATCGCTGAGGTCGGAAAGTTTGCTCTGTACGTTAAGCTGTTGAGTTTGTAGACGGCCGCTAAACATTTGTACGGCGATTAACATCAGGGGGTAAACGGCGATGGCTGCTATAGATAGGGGTACGTGAATCTTGAGCATTGCGGGCAGAGTTAACCCGTAGGCAAAGAGGGTATTAGCCAGGCTCAAGAGAGCGAAACCGACGAGACGGCGAATACTATCCACATCGCTAGTAGCGCGGTTAATTAAATCACCCGAGGTGCTAGTAGAAAAGTAGGCGGGTTCGAGAGTTAGAAGATGTTGAAAGATGCGCTGTTTGAGTTCAAATTCCACCTGTCGCCCGACACCGAATAATAACACCCGGGAACCCATACGGATGAACCACATGATCGTGGCGAGAACCAACATCAAGGAGACGTAATGAATGACGCGGGCGAACTGAAAAGACTTACTCAGGTCATCGATACTATCGCGGATAAGGAAGGGAATATAAACCCCGAGAACATTGACCACGAACAGGGAGACAACCCCCCAAGTTACAGGCCGCCAATGGGGGCGCAGATAAGAACCTAGTTTTTCGAGGCGAGAATAGGCCATGAAGTACAAACTCAAAACAACACTTCTATAGTCTAATTTCTGCGGTGGGGGGTGGTCACTGTACCGGGCGGCGTGGTTGCTTTTTCCGCCTCGGGAGGTTTGACATCAAAATAAGCCTCCATCACCTGACGTACCATCGGCCCGGCCACGGAACCACCACCACCGCCAGAATGTTCAGCGAAGGCGAGGACGACAATTTCTGGCTTATCGAAGGGAGCGAAAGCACCAAACCAAGCGTGAGATTTACCAGGAGGAGCTTCGGCGGTGCCGCTCTTACCAGCGATGGCGGGTAAGTGGGGCTGATTGAGGGCTTTACCCGTGCCCTCGGTTACTACGGCGCGTAAACCGTCGCGCAGAACTTTCAAGGTACTGGGTTTGAGATTGAGGGATTTACGCCATTTTTTTGAGTCTCCATCATCTTTGAGCAGGTGAGGTTTGACGAGATAGCCGCCGTTAGCTGGTACGCAGAACATGACGGCTACCTGTAGGGGAGTAGCGAGGGTAAACCCCTGGCCGATGGACATATTCACCGTATCTCCTTCCGTCCATTCCCAATCGTAATTTTTCAGTTTCCAGGCTGCGTCAGCGATCAAGCCTGGGGATTCTTCGTCTAACTCTACCCAGGTTCTCCTGCCGAAGCCGTAACGACGGGCCCAATCAATCAACACCGGCCCAGTAACACCCCTACCGATCTGTCCGTGGAATGTGTTACTACTCATGGCCATCGCCCGAAGATAACCTATAGGGCCGAACCCGGCGCGGTTCCATTCTCCGAAGGCGGTGCCACCTACGTAGAGATAGGCGGAAGTATAGAGAATGGTATTGGGGGGGAATTTGCCGGTTTCTAATCCCGCAGTTTGGGTAACGACTTTGAAGGTGGAAGCGGGGGGGAAACCTTGCAGGGCCCGGTTAATGAAGGGGTTGCCCTCAGCCTGAAGTTTCTTCCAGATTTCGTTAGTGATGGGGGAGGAGAAAACGTTAGGGTCATAGCTGGGATAGCTTACCATAGCGCGTATCGAGCCATCCCTGGGGTCGAGGGCAACGATCGCACCTTTTCTATCACCAAGGGCGGCTTCGGCGGCTTTCTGTAGTTTTAGATCGAGGGTGAGGGTAACATCCTTACCCGGTTTGGCCTGTTTCTGCCCGAGGATTTTGAGGACTTTACCCGCGCCGTCTACTTCTAACTGCATTCCTCCCCATTCTCCCCGCAGTTGTTTCTCGTAGGCGGCCTCTACTCCCATCTTTCCGACTATATCTCCGAGACGATAGCCGTCTTTACGTCTAGCTCTCAACTCTTCCGCGTTTAGCTCTCCAGTATAGCCTAGGATGTGAGCGCCGTTTTGACCGTTGGGATAGTGACGCACCGTTTCTATGTCTACCTCAATACCCTTGAGTTCGTCTTTAAACTCTTCTATGGCGGTGATTTGGGCGGGGGTGAGACTGCGAGCGATACGGATCAAGGTGGAGGGGTTTTCGTCCGATTGTTCTATCCGTTGTTGTAGCTCCGCTTTGGGGAGGCCGAGAATCTCTGAGAGTTTATCGAGATTGACAGTCCACTCCGGCCTCCTCTGGGCTTTAGGCCAGAGATAGGCGGCGTGGGTTAGCCGGGCTGTGGCTAAAACTCTGCCCTTGCGATCGAATAAATTACCCCTAACTGGTTGTTTGGGAATGATGCGAATACGATTGTTATCGGCTTTTTCTTGATTGAACTGACCCTGATAGAGTTGTAGATAGGCCAGGCGCGAACCTACCCCCCCTAATAAGACACTGGTTATCAGTCCCATGATCAACCAGGGCTGAAAACTACGCCCCACCGTGCGCTCGTTCTGTTTTTTCTTCTCTTGGGCGAGATTATTAGGTAGCGGGCGGCGGGGTTTCTTCTTCAGATTTTTGGGCTTGGCAGTCAATCCGGGATAACGCATGGATTAGGATGAGAGTGATTATATTTTAGGAGCCTGTCTTTTTTAGTATAAGTTAGGGGAATCATAAAACTGGTTAGACATATGACATCCGTTGAAAGCATTTTAACTGCTCTATCCACTAATTATTGGCGCTCTTTAAACACGGCTGATAGTTATTGGCGATCTTTGCGCTCAGATGTTCCCGCTATTGTGGATACGATCGCACCTGCCGATTGGGCTATCGGGGATAAGGATTTCGATGTGCTTATCTGCGGCGGTACTCTAGGAATTCTCCTGGCTTCTGCTCTACAGTTAAGAGGGTATCGGGTAGCCCTACTGGAAAGGGGAATTTTAAAAGGGCGAGAACAAGAATGGAATATTTCCCGTCAGGAATTACAGACCTTTATCGACATGGATATACTGAGTGACCATGAGTTACAAAGAGCGATCGTCACTCAGTATAATCCCGCTAGAGTCGGTTTTTACTGCGGTTATGAGTTGTGGGTGCGCGATGTCCTTAATATCGGTGTTGAACCTGTATATCTTCTGGAAACCCTGAAACAGAAGTTTTTATCGGCAGGGGGGCGATTAATCGAAAATACTCCTTTTTCGGGTGCGGTGGTGTCGCCGGATGGTGTGACGGTTTCGGCGGGAGATTTAAAAATTAAATGTAGGCTTTTAATAGATGCTATGGGTCATTTTTCCCCCATCGCTAAACAAGCCCGCCGGGGAGAGAAACCGGAAGGAGTCTGTTTAGTCGTGGGTAGTTGTGCGGGAGGTTTCCCAGATAACGAGACGGGGGATTTAATTTATACCTTCACCCCCATCACTCATAAATGTCAGTATTTTTGGGAAGCCTTTCCAGCAAGGGAGGGGCGCACAACCTATCTATTTACCTATGTGGATGCTGAAAGCGATCGTTTTAGTTTAGAGTTTTTGATGTCGGAGTATTTCCGCCTGTTACCCGAATATCAGGGGGTAGAGTTAGACGCGATTAATTTTAAACGCTTCCTCTTCGGTTTCTTCCCCGCCTATCGCAAAAGCCCCCTACAGTTACCTTGGAATCGAATTTTAGCCGTAGGAGACAGTAGCGGCAGTCAATCCCCGGTAAGTTTCGGCGGTTTCGGGGCGATGGTGCGGCACTTAGCCCGATTGACTGGGGGTATCTCGGAGGCTTTAGAGATAGACGCTCTACAAAAAGCGGATTTAGCTCTACTCCAACCCTATCAGCCTAATATCTCCGTTACTTGGTTATTTCAGCGCACAATGAGCGTGAAACTCGACGCTAAGGAAAACCCTAACCAGATTAACGACTTGATGAGCGGAGTATTTCAGGTGATGAATAAATTGGGGGATGAGGTGTTAAAGCCTTTCTTACAGGATGTGGTGCAGTTTTCTTCCTTATCGAAAACTTTACCCCTGGTAAATCCCCGTCTGGTTTTACCTTTAATCCCGCAGTTGGGTGTGAGTCCTTTTATCGATTGGTTGGGGCATTACGCAAATTTAGGGCTTTATAGCGGGTTATATCCTCTGGCTAAATCCTGTAGTCCGGTGATGGAAAAGTTACCCCCTAAAGGGCGTTATTATTATCACCGTTTTCTAGAATCTTGGCTCTATGGGTCAGGTTCGGATTATGAATTACACTAAGCCAAGAAGAACACTACTTCGGCTAACTCCCCTAGCTTGTTAAATACTTCCGTACTTTTTCTAGGGATAAACCCAAAGTATCAGCAATTTGCTGTAAGTCCAGCCCTAAGATTTGAAGACGATCGATCGCTGCTTTAAGAGCCGTTTCTGTTTCTAAACGGGCATTCTCGGCCTCTAAACGAGCATTCTCGGCCTCTAAACGGGCATTCTCTGCGGCTTCTAAACGTTGAACTATCTCCCCATAAGTGGGATAGAAACTATCCTTATCGGGATGATAAAAACGTAAATCCCCGTCAAAAAGACGTAACTCTAGACCCAAAACCTCAGAGTAAATCGATACGCTTCCATCTTCTCGGCTTACAGGTGAAATGGGTTGGTATACACCATCAACCAAGCGCGAAGCTTGAAGGGGTGGGTTTAAATAATCAGATGTGGGATCGTATTGGAAATATTCAGCTACTCCTAAACGGGCGTAAATGAGCGGCTTATCTCGCCCGTCATTTGCCTTAGTTGTACGAGAGGTGATTTCCATCACGAAAGAAGGTAAGCGATCTTTTTCTTCCCAAGCTTTATAAAGTCTTCTCTCCCTATTGGATACACCGAAAATCACGAACACATCGGGAGCGATTACCGCACTTGGTACACCTTGCTCGTAATAAATGAAAAGATTCCCTGACACGTAAACGTCTTGACGATTTTGGAAATGGGTTTTCAGGGTTTCTACACCGTAAAAAAGATAATTTCTCGTAGGGTCACTTTCAGCCACCGGCGCACCATCACTTTCGGGGTAACATATCTCGTCGTCACCGCCGTAACACATCTGACTATTGAAAACGAAAGAGACGACCATAGACTTAATTAGAACTAATGGACTATATATAAGATACTAAAAATGTAACCGATCGATCAACTCACTCGGAACAATCAGATAAAAAGGGCAGAGAACGATCGCCCTATTTAAAAGTGCGATCGCGTCTGAAAACAACCCTAGATGATATTGACAGGGTAGCGATTGTTCGGATGCTTATCTTTGGGATTATGGATTAGACTAAACGATGAAAAGAAGCGATCGCCATCTTGGGAAAGCGATCGCTATATTTAACAAAGACGGGATTAAATCACCAGGATATTATTAGCCGTGAGATTTAAAGCAGTGGAGAAAGTAGCAAGTACAGACACACCGCCGGTGACGTTCCCATTAGCATCAAAGCTTAAGGTTCGGGCAGCCGAATTGTAGATAAAACGATGATCCGCTGTCGTGGCTGCAGTACCAAGAGCGAAACGATTCCCCGGTAAAGCACCGGCTACTAAACCAGAAGCGAAGCCAGCAGCCGAGATAGCTATCTTGTCATCGGTGAGGCTAAAATCGCTGATGGTATCGATGCCTTCATTGGGTCGAGTAAAGATAAACTGATCCTGCCCAGTGCCACCGATCAGGGTATCGTTGCCCCCAGCCCCGGTGAGGCTGTCGTTACCCGCACCGCCGGTTAGGGTGTTAGCCCCGGTATTACCGGTGAGGCGGTTAGCGCTCGTGCTACCAGTAGCGTTAATAGCGGTATTACCGAGTAAGGTGACATTCTCTAGATTGGCATTAGTGAGGGTGTAGTTAAACGTAACCTGTACGGTATCGTTACCCTGCGCCGCGTTTTCCGTAATCGTGTCGCCAGTATCGATAACATAGGTGTCGTCGCCAGTGCCGCCGATAAGAGTATCGTTACCGACTCCACCACTAAGGGTATCGTTACCTTCTAAGCCAGTGAGGATGTTAGCGCCCGCGTTACCGGTGAGACGGTTAGCGACTGTGTTACCGGTACCGGTGAGGGTGCCTGAGCCGGAGAGAGTGAGGTTTTCTAATACAGCGGTTAAAGTGGTGCTGAAGGGAGTAATCAGGGTGTCGGTGCCTTCACCGGCGTTTTCTGTCACCACATCGCCGGCGTTATCTACGGTGTAGGTATCATTCCCCTTACCGCCGATGAGAGAGTCTGCACCTGCACCACCATTGAGGTTATCGTTACCATCACCCCCGGTGAGGATGTTATTACCGCTATTACCGATGATGGTATTGCTGAGGGCGTTACCTGTGCCGTTGATGTTACTAGTACCGGTGAGAGTCAAGTTTTCTAAGTTAGCCCCGAGGGTGTAGGCGATGGGAGAGTTAACCGTATCGGTGCCTTCGTTGAGGTTTTCGCTGATTACGTCACCGGCTACATCGATGACATAGGTGTCGTTACCTTTGCCGCCGTTCATCGTATCGTTACCGCCTTTGCCATCGAGACTATCGGCACTATCGGCACCTTCGAGGAGGTTGTTATTAGCGTCGCCGTCATCATTGGTGATGTATCCCGTAATGCCTGCGAGATTAATCAGGTTGTAATTAGTATTGGCGACGGGAGTGATAGTAATACTTTCTCTCGTTTCTAATACCGTATCGGCTACCGGGTCGAGGGTGAGAGTCACTTTATCGGCACCTGGGGCGAAAGTGATACTCCCGGTGGTGTTGGTGTATGTGGCAGCACCGGTGACAGTGTAGTCCCCCGTGAGGGTGGCACTACCGGCAACGGTAAAGTTTACGGTGACGGTAGTGTTGAAGTTTCTATCTCGGCTGAATGTATAGACGAGGTTGGCTGTGCCGTCTTCGGTAACTTTATCGGTGTTAGCGGTGATGGTGATGTTGGGAGTGTCGTCATCGATAACTGTCAGGGTGGCGGTTTTCTGAGTATCTAGAAGCGCCCCGTTAGTGGGGTTGGATAGAGTCAGGTTAATAGTTTCGTTTGCTTCTATGGTGGTGTCGTTGACTATGGGTAGCGTGATGATTTTACTGGTTTCCCCTGCGGCGAAGGATACCACTATGGCGGCGTTGTTATAGTCGCCGGGTGATGTGGCGGTGCTGTTGGTGGGTGTTACTGTTACCGCAGTGGCGGTGTTGGTATTCCCGCTACGGGTGATGGTGATGGGCGTGACAAAAGTGCCGTTTTCATTGATGGTGTAGGTGGCGGCACTGAAAGAGAGAAGGGTGGGGAAATCATCGTTAACAATTGTACCCGTAACTGCCCCAGTGGTGCCGATGGTGTAGCCGCTTCCTGAGGCTACGGTTAAGCTTACGGTTTCATCGGATTCTATAGTAGTGTCGGCTGTCGGGTCTACAACGACTTGAACATAGCTGGAGTTAGCCGCGAAGGTGACTGTGTTAACGATATTGGCGTAGTCGGTGCCTTTGGTGGCTGTACCCCCGATGGTGTAGTTGACGGTGAGGGGGCTGGTGAGGGCACCGGTGCGGCTGAAGGTGTAAACGAGGTTTGTGGTACCGTCTTCGCTGACACTGCCTTGAGATACAGATAGGGTAACGACGGGTAATACGGGATCATTATCTACGATGGTTAGAACCGATGTAGTCCGAGTTCCCAGAATAGCACCCCCGGTGGGGTTGGATAGGGTGAGATTAATAGTTTCGTTGCCTTCGTAAATCGTGTCTTCGTAAATTGGGAGAGTGACGAGTTTACTCGTTTCCCCGTTGGCGAAATTCAGCGTTATGACTCCGTTACCGTAATCTACTCCCCCAGTGGCGGTGCCGTTAGTAGGCGTGACGGTAACGTTTACGGCTCCATCACTGCCACCAGTGCGGGTTACGGTGATATTAGTGACGGGTGTACCATTTTCATTGACGCTGTAGCTAGCCGCCGAAAAGGCTAAAATACCCGGTTTGGCATCGTTATCGATGACCGTTAATACTGCGGTGGGTTGGGTTCCCAGTAAAGCGCCGTTGGGGTTCGTCAGAGTCAGGTTAATCGTTTCGTTCTGTTCGTAAACCGTATCATTGACTATGGGTATGGTGACGGTTTTAGTTGTTTCCCCATCGGCAAAATTAACCGTTATCGGGCTGTTATTGTAGTCTCCTGGTGCGGTAGCGGTGCCGTTACTTGGGGTAAGGGTGACGCTGACCGCGCCGACGCTTCCCTGCGCCCGGGTGATGGTGACGCTAGCGTTACTGCTTTCTGGAGTGGTGAAGGTGGGGGCGCTAAATGATAATAATCCTGATTCGTTCTGTGCTTCGATGAAGACGCGGGAATTCATGGTCAGCCCGGTTACGCCTTCGATAATGGCAATCAGTTCATCTGGTTCGGTTCCGGGTTTGTTGATATAGATGGCAGTGCCGGTGATACCGCTAATCGGGGAACTACCCAAAATATAGTCACTCTTTGGGCCTTTGATTTGAATCAGGTCTTGGTTAACGTTGAGTCCGACGATGCGGGCGTAATCGGTTGTACCGGCGCTCGTCGCGTTGCCGTCGTCGTAGAAAGCTTTTGTCACATCTCCGAGTAGGTAGGTATCTCCGTCGCCGCCCCCAGTGAGGCTATCGATTTCTCCTAAGCCTGGGTTGATGGCGTTTTGGGATACTGCTAGTAGGCGATCATTACCAGCACCGGTGTAGAGACTATCGTTGCCCGCACTACCGTTGAGGGTATCGTTACCGCTACCAGTGCGGATCTGATCATCACCTCCAGTACCCGTGAAGTTGAAGCGTTCGATATTACTGAACCCTAAAAAGTTAGAGCCATTCCAGAAATAATTTAACCCGTTCCAACCTCCCGCGCCGTTGTCAGAAATTTGGCTACTGTAAATTCTATCGGTGGTCACACTGGAATAATCCACTACTAGCAGGTCATTACCCGCGCCTCCATCCACATTATCCGAACCTAATCCAGGATTGATCGTGTCGTCTCCT
>CAZUVR010000021.1:61229-64937 GCA_964623815.1 uncultured bacterium
CGCGCCTCCATCCACATTATCCGAACCTAATCCAGGATTGATCGTGTCGTCTCCTATCCCAGTGTTAATGGTGTTATTGGCATTTTGACCAATGCTGATATTATCGTTACCCGAGCCAGTAGTGAGATTGCCTGCGAATATTTCTATATTGCTAATCTGGCTTACCCCTGGGAAATTGAGATTAACGCTAGTGCCCTCAGTAATATTAATAGCCACAGTGGCGGCGCTGAGATTGGCATCGACGAGAGTATCGGTGCCAGCACCGCCATCGATAACATTAACTCCGCTTTGGTCATAGATTACGTCATCCCCAGTGCCGCCGTTAACCGTATCGTTCCCAGCACCGGCGTAGAGAGTATCATTACCCGCACTACCGTTGAGGGTATCGTTACCACTACCAGTGCGGATCTGATCATCACCTCCAGTACCCGTGAAGTTGAAGCGTTCGATATTACTGAACCCTAAAAAGTTAGAGCCATTCCAGAAATAATTTAACCCGTTCCAACCTCCCGCGCCGTTGTCAGAAATTTGGCTACTGTAAATTCTATCGGTGGTCACACTGGAATAATCCACTACTAGCAGGTCATTACCCGCGCCTCCATCCACATTATCCGAACCTAATCCAGGATTGATCGTGTCGTCTCCTGCCGTACCAGTTAAATTATCATTGCCGTTAGTTCCGTTAATCACACCAGCGATCGTTATCTCAGCAGGCGTTAAGGACAGATTGATAGAATCAGTCTTGTGAGAATCCATAAAATTTTCCTCTGGGTGGCGTATTTAGTTATTAAGTTTTCGATCGCTCCGTCTCATCAAAAGCCCACGATACGATCCTCAGTGGTTAGGGTTGTGGCGAGTAACGATACTTTGTCTACTCTTGTTGTGGCTTATATAACTATATATTTATATATAGCTATATAGGCTCTGACAATAAGCATAAATTAATAAATATTTAACTAAACTATTTATTATTAGCTATGAATCAACCGATTAATATAGAGAATTAAAAATAAAATGCTATCAGGAGTAAAGTAATTCTTATTTCAGAACGTAGCTACAGAGCTTAAAATGGAATGTGATCGCTTATACGCTCTCGTTGATAAAAAATAGCCCTTACATGTCGTCATTAACATAGTTGACCTTTAGTTAAGTTTGAGCAAATAAGAGTAGTTAAATCGAGTTGGGAAAATTGCAATAGTACCGGGAGCGCTTGTACTGCGAACAGCAATCTCATCTTTAGATAGTACCGCTCCTTAAAACGATCGTAAAATATATGAAGGACGTGAAAAATGAAAAATCCTATCGACGAATCAGGGTCGATCGTTCGTACAGAGCAGGGATTGACGATCGCCGATACCCGGATCACCATTTACGATATTATGGATCATCTCGCCGCAGGCTGGACTCCTAAATTAATATTGAACTGGCTACCTTTAACCGAGCAACAACTTGAGGAGGCGCTTTCTTATATCGATGCTAATCGAGTTGCCGTAGAAACAGAATATCAGGAAATTTTACAGACAAATCGGGAAATACGAGAGTACTGGGACGATCGCAACCGGGAACGTTTAGCCCAAATAGCGGCACAATCACCCAAATCAGGGAGAGAAGATGTTTACGCTAAACTCCAAGCTTGGAAAGCAAAACTCGGACTGACTCGATGATTTTCCTGGTGGATTATAATTTGACAGGATATGTGGTCTTGTTTCAAGGGACTCTCGCCGGTGAAGGTTGGTTAGAGTTGCTTTCAATTCGTTTTCTTACTCTAGAAGAGGCGGGACTCGCTCCCGATGCTAATGATAGGCTAATCTGGAGATTCGCTCAGTCGAATCGAATGTTGTTGCTAACCGCGAATAGGAATGCTAAAGGTGAAAACTCTTTAGAGCAAACTATACGTCAGGAAGGTAATTCTAACTCTTTACCCGTGATTACCGTCGGCAATTTAGACCGGCTCATCGAGCGACAGTATAGGGAGGAATGTAGCCTACGCCTTGCCGATATAGTTCTATCGATCGAAGACTATAAGGGTGTAGGTCGCCTGTACATTCCCTGACTGCCCCGTAACGTTACCCTGCCAAAATACTCTAATTAATAAACTGCCCCAAAGCCATGTGAAATTCCGAAATTTTGGAAGCACTGGCGAAGTTTTTAACTTCAACCGCTATTTTTTTTCCCTGTTTTTCCGCTCCTAAAAGCCTTTTGGCTCCTAAGTCAATTTGAATATCAATGCCACCAGTTCCGAAACTCTAGCCCAACTTGATCGGGCGTTACTGATTGCTCTCGATTTACTTCCCTCCGAATAAAATATTGCTTAAAGTTTTATCAGGGTACGATAGAGCGCAAGCCTATCAATACATTAGAGATTTGTAACAAGTTTGGTACACGGCTTTACCTACTTGGGCGATAGTCGAATGTGCCGTGAGGTTAGTTTCTTGCTCCTGGGTTGCGGTAGTAGCAGAACATCAAGCCCTTATAGCTTAGTTGCCTAAATCGTCTGAGTCTTTTAAGTTAATAGGAAACCAATCCCGATCTAAAACTTGATCGATGGTGAATGGACAATCATCCGGAACTTTCAGTTTTAAAATTTTAGAAATATCCTTAGCTGTATCAGCGTAAATGGAGTCAAAAACCTCCTCTAGATAGGGTTTTAGAGAAGGACTATCTCTGACAATTCTCGCTAAACTTTTCCGAAAAGCCGCTATCTCTATCATCCAATGTTTTTGATTTCTATCTCTCTCTAAATCCCAATAAGCTAACTTGAGCAAGTGTTCGATAATATTTTCTAAATAGCTTTCTAATGCTCTACGATCGCTATTCCCCATCGATTCTATTTCCCCAATTAAATTCTCTACATCGATCTCATCAAACCGCCCCTCTCTTAATTGTTGTGCGGTAGCCCTTAGCCAGAGATTAAAGTCTCGATCGTACAGTGATTGAGTAGGTAAATGTATTTCAGCCGTCATGACTTGTTAAACTCCTAAATAATTTTACAACCGACTTCTTAAATCTCGGATGGCCGCGCTCGTATTTTGCTCGTAGGCTAAAGCTACACAACAATCGGTAATCCCCTTTAAGTCCAGATCGGGGAAATATTTACTACTATCTTTCGAGCTATATTCTTCCCCTTCTAAAACATAGATCCATAGGCGATTTTTCTTCCATAGCCATACTTCCGGTACTTTAAAGGGGAGATAATCATTAACATCGGAATAGCTAGTAACATCTATTTCTAAAACTAAATCAGGCGGTGGATCATTACTCCAATCGATTCTCTTTTTACCGGAAACAGCCCGCCAATTGTCGATATAAAACATATAATCTGGCTCAATACCGCTTTCTTTCGGTAGTTTCAGCGTTACGGGAGTGTAAGAATTATATTCATACTCTCCTTTATCAAGAAGAACTTTAATAATATCTGCGATTAAACTAGCATCTTGTCCATGTCCAGCTAAAGGAGACATCAATAAAACCTCACCACGACGATATTTAATTCGAGGAATCGAGCTATCACCCCGCCCCTCGCATAAAGTTTCATAATCTTGCCAAGTCGCGGGCAGCCTTACCACGCCCCCGGCTGGTAAACGAACCTTTTCTAAAGACACTAAAGCGTACATTTTCTTGTCCCCTTACGCATTTAACTTTTCGGCCACACCCCTACCTTTAGATTAAACTAAAAAAAGTGACTATTGAGGTGCGATCGATGGACGT
>CAZUVR010000022.1:0-22877 GCA_964623815.1 uncultured bacterium
GTTAACTCGGCACCGATCCGCAATCGAGAGGGGAAAATCTTATCGGCGGTAGCGATTTTTCTAGATATTACGGAGCGTGTCCAGATAGAGTCGGCCCTACGTAAAAACGAACAGTTAGCAAGGACGAGGGCCAGAGAGTTAGAAATTTTCATGGAAACCGTTCCCGTCGCCGTCTGGATCGCCCATGATCGAGACTGCCACCACATGACAGCCAATCGCACCGCCTATGAACTGATCCGGCAATCGGGCGGTTCTACCATTACCGCGACTCCCGCCGATGGTGTATATCCTTTCTCTTTTAAAATTAAGAAAAACGGTGTGGATTTGCCCTTAAATGAATTGCCGATGCAGAGAGCGGCGAGGCTCGCTCAGTCGGTAGAGGAGGAATTTGAGTTTTTCTTCGGTGAGGATGATATTCGCTATATCTACGGTAAAGCCGTCCCGATACAGGATGATAAGGAAGAGGTTAGGGGTGTCGTTGGCGCTTTCATCGATATAACCGAGCGAGTAAAAACTCAATTGCGGCTCGAAGAACAGGCGAGGGAATTGGAAGCGCTCAACCTTAGTCTGACTAAGACAACGAATCTGCTCGGTCAACGTAATATAGAGTTAGATCGTTTTGCCTACGTCATCTCTCATGACCTGAAAGCTCCTTTACGGGCGATCGCTAATCTTTCTGTCTGGCTCGAAGAGGATCTAGAAGGGTGTCTCTCGGGGGAGACAAAGCATAGTATGGAGCTGTTGCGGGGTCGCGTTTATCGTTTGGAAGCTTTGATCGATGGATTATTGGCTTATTCGCGGATCGGACGGCTGGAAATAAAAGGCCAGATGGTGGATGTATATGAATTGTTGACGGAGGTGATAGACTCTTTGCTCATACCCGAAGATTTTACCGTCAAGATTCAACAACCCCAACCGGTTATATACACGAAACGCTTACTACTAGGGCAGGTTTTTTCTAATTTGATTAGTAACGCGATTAAACATCACGGCGGCGTGAGAGGTAAGGTGGAAATAGGGGCGATCGATCGTGGTGATGCGATCGAGTTTACCGTAAGCGATGACGGGCCAGGTATTTCTCCCCAGTTTCACGATCGCATATTTGCTATTTTCCAAACTCTCAAGCCCAAAGATAAGGAGGAAAACACTGGTATCGGTTTATCTATAGTCAAGAAAATAATCGACACCGAGGGGGGTAAAATTTGGATAGATTCCTGCGAAGGGGAGGGAGCTACTTTCCATTTCACCTGGCCGGAAAAAAGCGTTTAGAAGTGCTGAAACCCTTTCTCTAAAGTCAGTTCGTATTCTCCTCTCTTGTATTTCACCTCACCTTCATCGGCTGTAATAGCGCCTAAAATCGAGCTACCTTCACCGCACCGGGGTAATAATTTCTGAGCTTGTTCTAGGGGCATAGTTAGGATAAGTTGAAAGTCTTCACCACCGTATAAAGCCCATTCCATAGCTGTTATCGGTGATGCATACCGTATAAGTTCCTCGTGTATGTTGATACGATTGATCACAGCCCCGGTGCGGCTACCGCGACAGATTTGCAAAATTGCATCGGCTAACCCGTCGCTACTATCCATTCCCCCGATAGGCTCGGGAAGTCTACGCAGGTAGGGCAAAAGGTCGAGACGAGGGGTAGGGCGTTGATGGGCGCGGATAAACATATCTCTCACTTCTTGTTTTAAATCTTTCCCGGTTTCCGAATGGAGAAGTAACTCTAAACCGGCGCGAGATAAACCGTGATAGCCGGTAGAGATGATCACATCACCGGGGCGGGCGGCGTTGCGTTTAATCGCCCTCTGGGGTAATACTTGCCCTAAAGCGGTGATACTAACGGTGATGACGGGAGAAGACACTATATCGCCGCCGACGATGGGGGTGTCATAAGGTTTTAAACAGGCACTCATTCCCCTATATAATCTCTCTACCCACTCGACGGATAAATCCGAGGGTAAACTCAGCCCTACAGTAATACCGAGGGGTTCGGCACCCATCGCAGCCAAATCAGAGAGATTGGCGCAGGCGGCCCGCCAACCTACATCCTCGGGGGAAGTGGTGCGATCGCTAAAGTGAGTGTTATCGACTAAAACATCGGTAGTAACGACGAGGGAGCAACCGGGAGTCAGGGCAACCAAAGCAGCGTCATCACCGATGATTGAAGGCGGGCAAAAGCTCTGTACTATTTTCAGCAGCCCCTGTTCTCCTATATCTCGGATGGAAGTCATGCCAAGAAAGCTAGGGTAGTTACCACTTTTACGCCGAACTCTTCCTCAAACACGGGTTTTTTGTAATCTATACTCCATAGTTCTAAGGCACAATCATCGTCGGGGTTAGTTGGGAATAGATGCAGGTGTAGGGTTTTATATTCGGCATCGTATTTACACTCTACTTGGGAAATCGCCCCTATCTGTCTCCTGTCTAAAGCTACCGCCAGCCGGAGGATCGCGCTCAGTTGTCTTACCATCAATTGATAGTAGTCAGTTAACTTACTATAAGGTTCGTGTTTCTTCTTCGGTTTGCTCTTACGGTGGTAGCGGGCGATATTAGCGATAATTTCCAGCTCTATTTCGGTGAACCCCAGTAACTCACTATTGCGGATTAGATAGTAAGAATGTTTGTGATGACAAGCGTGGTTAATATAGAGGCCGCAGTTGTGTAATACAGTAGCCACCCAGAGATATTCTTTGACTTCATCCTGCCAATAGTGGAGATAGCCTTTGGTTTGCTCGAATAAACTCAGGGCGAATCCGGCTATACGTTTACTGGATTCTAGATCTACTTGATAGTTCTGGGCGATTTTCATGACGCTACGCTCACGAATTTCGCTCTGATAGCGCAGGCGATTATCGATCAACCCGTGAGAGAGCATCCAGTCTACTATTACCCCCTCTCTTAAAGCCCTCTCGCACAGAGTTAGTTTATCTATCTGTAACATCGTCATCGCTTCTAGGAGGATGATAGAACCGGCGAGGATAATTTCCGCCCTCTTATCGGACATTCCAGGTATATTTAATCTCGCCTGGTAATTGAGAGTAGAAAAGCGTTTAACCAGATCTTTAATTTCCCGGCGGCTGATTTGATAACCGTTGAGCGGTGAGGGTATTTCCCCGGTTTTTTCTAAGGCTTGAATCGTTATTAGGGTTTCTATAGTGCCGGAGGTGCCGATTAATTGGGGTATTTCTCCGGGTTTGAGTTGCGTTCCTATTTCTTCTACCGCTCTCTCTAGCATCCCGCGCACGTATGCCCGTAAATAAGCTAATTCGGTAGGGCTGATGGGGTCGGTGGTGACAAAGTCTTGAGTCAGTCTGACGGCTCCGATTCTTGTGCTGCTGAGAAATCTGGCTTCGTTACTGTCCGCGAGGATCAATTCGGTAGAACCGCCGCCGATGTCGATAATTATCTGGGGTTGGTTCTGAAAGTCCGTACAGGAAAGAACTCCCAGGTAAATGCGCCGCGCTTCCTCCTGTCCGGAAATCACATCAACGCATAAACCAACTTCTTTTTCAATCATCTGTAAGAATTCTTCACCATTGCTCGCTTCTCTGGTGGCGCTGGTGGCGACGGCGATGAGCTGATGAACGTTAAGACTGGTGGCCAGATCCTTACATCGTTTCAGTGCGGCGATCGCTCGCTCCATCGCTGCCTTACTCAGTTTTCCAGTTTTCGGTTCTCGATCGCCGAGCCGTACCGTATCTTTTTCCCGTGCCATAATAGAAAAAGCTGGTAGTGAGGGATCGATCCGCACGACTACCATGTGAACCGAATTCGTGCCAATATCGATCGCCCCCAGTATACAAGGCTCGGATTGGCTCAGGTTAGGCAATATCGCCCGGTTTGTAGTAACTTGGTTAGCAGTGTTTACCATTGTTTTCTATGACCCTATCCGATTCTAATGCTGAACCTCTCCTTTTAAGCGTGATCCGTCTCCTGCGCTGGGATAAACCCGCCGGGCGACTAATCTTGATGTTACCCGCTTTATGGGCGGTTTTCGCGGCGGCTGGCGGCTTACCTCCCCTACCCCTAGTAGGCGTGATCGTTCTGGGAACTTTGGCTACTAGCGCCGCTGGTTGTGTGATCAATGACCTCTGGGATAGAGATATTGACCCGCAGGTAGAGAGGACTCGCAACCGACCTCTAGCGGCTCGGGCGCTTTCGATTCAGATAGGCCTTATTATCGCTCTTATCGCCCTCGGTTGTGCTGCGGTTCTAGCATTTTATCTCAATACCCTGAGTTTCTGGTTATCCGTTGCAGCCGTGCCGTTGATCGTAGTTTACCCTCTGGCTAAGCGTTTTTTTCCCGTCCCTCAATTCGTCCTCTCCCTGGCTTGGGGGTTTGCCGTGTTAATCAGTTGGAGCGCCGTCACAGGGGATTTAAGCTCCTCTACCTGGTGTCTTTGGGGTGCGGTAGTTTCTTGGACTCTGGCTTTCGATACGGTTTATGCTCTGTCAGATAGAGAAGACGATCTGAAAATCGGCATTAATTCCAGCGCGATTTTCTTCGGTGATTACGCTCCGGTTGCTATAGGGGTCTTTTTTGCTTTGGCTACCTCTTTACTCGTGTATTTCGGCCTATTATCGGGGCTTTCCTTGCCTTTTTGGATCGGGTTGGTGGTGAGTGCGATCGCCTGGGTGAGGCAATATTTACGGTTACTACAGCCGGATTTACCGCGCCCGGTTTATAACGGGATGTTCGCGGATAACGTCTGGATAGGGTTTATCATTTTGGCGGGAATTATCGGCGGCAATCTCATTGACTATTGGTAATACCCCGCTCCTGTAATTGACGGATGAAGTAATCTTCTAAAGAAGCCCGCGCTTTATTAAAAGAGACTAATTCAAGACCTGCGGAGTTGACAAAACTCAGGAATTCGTGGGGGTTGCCTTTAATCTGTCCGTGCCAACAACCATCCTGCCAGCTTACGCCGCTCATCCAGTTTTTGATCTGCCCCTCTTCTCCTCCCCTGATGACTACCTGATAGGAATCGTCGCTACCTAAAATTTCTTCCAGGGAACCCATACAGATCAGTTCGCCCCTCGCTAGAATAGCGATGCGATCGCAAATTTTCTCTACGTCGGCGAGAACGTGGGAGTTAAAGAAAATCGTTTTCCCCTGTTCTTTCAGGGACATAATTATCTCCCGCACCTGATAGCGGCCCACGGGATCGAGTCCTGACATGGGTTCATCTAAAAACACCAATTCTGGATCGTTGATCAGGGTTTGGGCCATGCCTATGCGCTGCATCATACCTTTAGAATATCGCCTTAACTGTTTCTTCTCGGCAGTTTTGCGATCGAGTCCCACCATATCCAATAATTCGGCTATGCGTTTTTTACGGAGCTTGGGGGGTATCTCGAAAATGCCGCCAATTAAATCGAGAAACTCGCAACCGGTCAGATAATCGTAGTAATAAGCATTTTCTGGTAGATAACCGATACGTTCTTTTACCTTTCTATCGCCGATGGGATGTCCTAGCAACATCGCCCGCCCCGAAGTAGCCCTGACTATACCGAGAAGGGTTTTTAGTAGGGTAGTTTTGCCCGCTCCATTAGGCCCCAATAAGCCGAAGGTTTCGCCTTGGTATACTCGAAGCGTACAACTTTTGAGAGACTCGATACGCTGGTTGAGCCAAAATCCTGTTAGATAAACTTTTCTTAAGTTGAATGTCTCTACGGCTACGGGGGTACTGGGGCGATCGTCGTTCACGGAGTTATCCAGGATTAGAGGGCTTTGACTAGACATGGGCAATAACCAAGAAACTACTCTATTGTTATTTTTCCCCGAGCGCGGTGAAATTTTTCCTTTCAGGAGGATAATTTTAACCTCTTTCGCGGGAAGTAATACCAAATCCTGTTTTCAAAGACTACTTTAGCAGTGAGGAATGGGAAGTGAGAAGTGAGGCTTATTGTCGCGTCTTCTCGGAGTCTTTCACACGCATCTCTTCTCTTAACTCATTTCTGATCGCTATTATAGAGAAAGAACTAATGTATTTAGATTCAAGCCAATTTGTTAGGCGCTTTGAAATCGCTCAAAAAGGAGCGACCCTAGACCCCCCTAGCCGATTCAGACTACTAGCAAGGTTTGGATAAATTCATTCCAAGTGAGCGCTCTTCCCCCTACAAGCCGGCGCAAATACAGTTGTTCTCCTTT
This sequence comes from uncultured bacterium, assembly GCA_964623815.1. Classification (GTDB taxonomy): domain Bacteria; phylum Cyanobacteriota; class Cyanobacteriia; order Cyanobacteriales; family Microcystaceae; genus Chroococcopsis. The sequence goes on from CAZUVR010000022.1 coordinate 6,155, forward strand.
AGATAAAGGAGGCTCACCTAAGCTAGTAATAGCCAAATTCATTTCGTCGGCGCTGATTAAATCGTCTTGGTTTTGGTCGATCGGTATAAAATAATTAACAAAACGATCGTATTCCGACATTAACAGGCGGTGGCGCAGTAATAATTCTCCGAACTCTTCAAAACTGATCCGGTCATTATGATCACTGTCGAAACTTTGAAACAGTAATTGAAATTCCTCTTCTTTGAGAGGTTTCCCGATTTGCCGTAAGTAAACCTTTAATTCACTGACGGAAATCCGCTCATTATGATCTTGATCGATAGCGTTGAAAATATAGCGCAGATCCCCTTTAACGGAAGTGGGAGCATCCTCGAAGAGAAAATTATGTTTTTCTCCCGCCATCGCCGCCTGAAGACGGAGCCTACTATTATCGATGATTTTCTTCGCCACTTTATAGCGTTCTCTGTGTTCTTCAGGGCTGGCTACGGTATGTAGCGCCACTGGCACCAGAGAGGGTAAAGCCCGACGCACCAGCATTATACAGCCGATGGTCACGATGGCGAAGGGAACTGAAAGAACTGGTAAACCTACCGAGGAGAAAATTGGGGCTAGTGCGAAGCTCAAACATGCCGCGAGAAAGGAACAGACGGCTGCGAGAAAGATGCTGAGACGATTCGGAGTATAGAACACTCCACCGATCGCCACCGCTGTCAGAACGGCGTTATAACCCCATATCATGAGATAGAGTTCGTCTGGCTTTGCCTCTAGGAGTAATCCAGCCAGAATATACATGATACCGCCCAGCATAGCCACTAATGCCCCTATAGGAGTACAAATAGCCACACCCAACATGATCAGAGCGATGGAAAGGGGTTTATCGGAGAAGAAAACACCGGCTAATCCTACGTGAAAGCTCTGCATCAGACGATAGTGGTCATAGGGCCCCACAGCATATGGCGGGGGAGCGGGGCCAAGATCGAAAAAGGGTTGGGCGATCAAGGTCACGAGGAACAGGAACGGAAGCAGAACCCCATTGAAAGGAATTCCAAGGGGGGAAACGCGGAAAGTTTTTGTAAACCATAACCCGACTGTTTCCATGACTACGGAAGTCAGCGCCGCCAGAATGATTACTGCGATCGCCCAAGCGGGATTCCAGGAACCGTTACCGAACTGTCCGAAGAAACCCATCGCCGCACCGATTAATAGTCCGTTCAAGCCGTAAATACCATCTCGGATCATGAAGGGATTGGACTTCATGAACATTGCCGCCAAAGTAGCCGAAGCCGAACCGAGAAAGCTTAAGATACCCATCCAAGGAGCCTGGAACATCATCGCCAGCCAGATCATTAAGCCGCTCAAGGGGTTGTTGACGAAAATTACCTGGGCGATACCGCGAAAGGTGGCGTTAAGAAAATTGAGGATGGGTTGGCCCGCGAGTCTTTGGCTGAGTTCTGGCATAGTACCTAATCCTTTCCACCAGGGCAGGGGTTTTGCGGATTTTATATCAGGAGCCAGAACGCGAGATATGATTTCGTGAAGAGGTAAAGGCGCTTCTTGTGTAGCAGATTTTTGGGGGTCTATCATGATATAGGGAGAGTATCGGGTTATTTTTGTTGATAATGGTTGTTGTATTGGCGCTGATTACTCCGTGAGTCGCCCTGGGGGGATCGGTTACCTAAATAACGGTTTTTGTCCGGGATGTTATCGGAAATAGTTCTGTCAGGATTGAGAAAAGTTAGGAACTTTTCCTGAACCCAACCCTCACTCTGAAATTCATTATCAAAACGGACTCGATACCAGGAAAATCCTCGATCGGTTCGCATTTGTTCTTTGATCGTCACCTCGTCTCCGGGTAGGCCGTAACCGATACGCTCAAGTTTGCTATTCGGGCGAGGGTAGATAGAGATTTCATAGTTGGGTTTGTCGGCGGTAAAGACGGCGGTTCTTTCTGTCGCTCCCTTATTTTGATTACTCACCGCGATCGCCCCCGGTGTCAAACAAATAATTCCGGCGAAGATGATGAGCGCGGACAGTACGAGGCCGATGGTTCGCTTCAGCATTCGATATATTTCCAAACTATGAGAATTATCGCTTTTTGTATACTGTATCTGGTATACAATATAAATTTAAAGACTAAAGGCACAGTAAATAAGCGATTTCATCATAATCTTTTAAGATCTGCCGCTAAAAATTTGTTGTTATAGCTACAAAATGTTCCTTTAGTATGTTTTACAACAAAATACATCTGAAAAAAGTGGGATGTGTACAGCATTCTCACATCTAAGCAAATAAACTAAACGCCTATGCAAGTACAGCCGATCGAGAAGCCAGAACTGGCCAAAAACCCACTGTTTCTGGTATCGCCCTTCTTTTTTCTAGGAACGGCGATGGTGGTAATGAAATTCATCATTCCCAACACTACCCCTTTGTTTCTGGCGGCCTTCCGGCTCTTACCAGCCGGGATATTGATTTTGCTCGGTTGTCTCTACTTCAAACTACCTCAACCGAAAACGGTGAAGGCGTGGTTGTGGATTTTGCTATTCGCATTAATAGACGGGGCGATGTTTCAGGGCTTTCTCACCTCGGGACTGGTAAAGACGGGAGCGGGATTAGGTGCCGTGTTGATTGACGCACAACCCCTAGTAGTAGCATTACTCTCACGCTGGCTATTCGCGGAAACGATCGGACTGTGGGGATGGTTGGGTTTATCGATCGGTATTCTGGGTATCTGTCTCTGCGGTTTACCCGATAGCTGGATCTACGGACTTTTCAGTAACGGGATTTCCTTCGCCGATATGGGCAAAATTGCAGGGGAACTCAGCCCGACGCATCTAGTAGAAAGTGGCGAGTTATTAATGCTGTTAGCGGCTCTTTCTATGTCTTTCGGCACGATTATCGTTTCTTACGTCAAGAAACACGCCGATCCGATCGTCGCTACTGGCTGGCACATGATCTTAGGGGGTATACCTCTGATAGTTCTCTCTTACCTTTGGGAAACGAATCAGTATTCCAATCTTCATCTCAATGATTGGGCGGGATTGGGTTACGCGACGATTTTCGGTACAGCGGTTACTTACGGTATCTTTTTCTACCTGGCGGCGACAGGAAATATTACCAGCGTCAGCGCTCTGATTTTCTTAACCCCCGTGTTCGCCCTGCTGTTCAGTAGCCTGTTACTGGAGGAGAAACTATCGAATCTGCAATGGTTAGGTGTAGTCTTCACTCTGATCAGCGTTTATTTGGTCAATCAACGTAAAGAAATCGGCAACAGATTAGCCAATCTCCTCGGCAAGAGTCAGCCTCAATCTGCTGAAGATGCACTTCCAGAAGCATCGAGCGATTAATACAAGGCTTGAGCATTTATCACCAAAAACTTTAAAGGATTTTAAATCATGGTTCGTCAATTTTTGATTTCTCTAGCTCTCATACTGATGTTTCTTCTCGGTATGGGTACTTCTCCGATTTTAGCGGAGCAACAATACAGCCAATCGCAACAAATCCCAGCGCAAGAGGCTCAAAGTTACTCTCAAAAGCCTTACGCTCAGGAGGATCAGATTCCCGCTCAAGTTCAATCGAGACCAGCTCAAAAACCCTACGCTCAAACTCAAGCGAAATATGAGCAAGAAAAACAATACTCTCAATCCGAACAAAAACCCGAGAGTAAGTCAGAAAAGTAAAGGCTTTCTCGGCAATCACCCTCTCTAATGCGTAATCATCCCCGATAGTCACCTAATTCTGATACCTATATCCACAAGGCAAAACTATGTCCCAGGTAGATGCTCAACAAGAAAAAAATTTATCATTACCGACGGCTTCCTGCGCCAGTCTGGTGATAGAGCATCGAGTGAGTAAGGAGAAAGAACCGGCATTTTACAACTGGCAAGATTCTCTCAATGCCGCCGTTAGTAACTTCGCCGGTTATCTACGGACGGATATTTCTCCCCCGGTGACGGGCGCTCAAGAGAAATGGTATGTGATAGTCTATTTCGACAATCAAGGGAATTTGAATAAGTGGGTGAATTCTCCGGAGCGTCTGACTCTGATAAAAGAAGGGGAAAAACTTTTCGGTTCATACAAGTATCGCTCTTTTAAAACTGGATTGGAAAGTTGGTTTACTACTGAGGCAGATGAGTCAGAAATAACGATTCCCGCATGGAAGCAGAATCTTATTGTTCTTCTCGGTCTCTATCCGACAGTTATGCTTCAAACCCTTCTCTTTTCTGCTTTCGGAATTATGAAGAATTGGCCCCTATCGATTTCGATGCTGGTGAATAACTTCATTTGTGCTTCCTTATTAACTTGGGTAGTTATTCCCCCTCTATCCTGGGCTTTTCAGTTTTGGTTAAAAGACGCGAGTGAAAAATCGCTTTCGGTGAACTTGAAGGCCCTGGCGATTATCTTGACCGCCCTGGCTTGCTTTGTGGCTATTTTCTTCTATCTAAACGATCGCACTTCCTTTCCTTGGTACAACTTTTTTTAACTAATAACCACTATGACTGAAGATACTAATTTTCCCGAAAAAGGCGTTAAAGCTCTCCGCGCTTCCTTATTAGATTTCATAGCCGATCCTTTCCATAGTCCAGAATCCGAATCCGTTCGTTTTTTCGCCGATGGGCTATTGGTATTAGATAAGGGTAGGGTCAAGGAAATCGGCCACTATGAGGAGATGGTGGGTCGTTATGAGGACATACCGATCGTTTCCTATCCAGGTATGCTGATCATGCCGGGTTTTATCGATACCCATATCCATTATCCACAGACGGAGATGATCGCGGCTTACGGCGAGCAGCTTTTAGAGTGGTTAACTAAGTACACTTTCCCCACAGAAAGAAAATTCAAAGATAAAGATTACGCTAAAAAGGTTGCCTCTTTCTTCTTGGATGAATTACTGAAAAACGGTACCACCACCGCCCTCGTATTCGCCGCCGTCTTTCCAGAGTCAGCCGACGCATTTTTTGAAGAAGCCTATGCTAGAAATCTCTGTATGATCGCTGGTAAGGTGATGATGGATCGCAACGCCCCTGATTATCTTTTGGATACTGCCGAATCTTCCTATACGGAGACGAAAGAGTTAATCGAGAAGTGGCATAAGAAAGGACGCTTACGCTACGCGGTTACTCCCCGTTTCTCTATTACCTCCACCAACGCCCAGTTAAAGATGGCAGGGAAACTTTTAAAAGAGTACCCTGATGTTTATATGCACACCCATCTATCGGAAAACGTCAACGAAGTGGCTTGGGTAAAAGAATTGTTCCCCGAATGTAGCGGCTATCTCGACACTTACGCCCAAGCCGGATTGGTGGGAGAGCGATCGATCTTCGCTCACGGCGTACAGCTTACGGATGAGGAATTTCAACAACTCTCCGAGGCAAAATCGGCGATCGCGTTCTGTCCCACCTCTAATTTATTTTTAGGTAGTGGTTTATTTAAACTGGAAAAGGCGAAATCTAAAGAACACCCAGTAAAAGTAGGTTTGGGAACCGATATAGGTGCGGGAACCAGTTTCTCGATCTTGGCAACGGCTAATGAAGCCTATAAGGTGTCTCAACTGCGGGGACAAAATCCTACTGCCTTCCAAGCTCTCTATCTCGCTACTTTAGGCGGGGCGAAAGCTTTAGAATTAGACGACCATATAGGTAATTTTGCGGTGGGTAAAGAAGCCGATTTTATCGTTCTCGATCTTCGTGCAACTCCTTTGATGACTTTCCGTAATCCAGCACCTAAACCAACGAATATTGAAGAATTAGCCGATGCTGCTTTTACCCTAATGATCATGGGGGACGATCGAGCGGTTCACGCTACTTATATTATGGGTCATTTAGCTTACGAGAAATCTTGAAACGCGACGAGCGGATAATTTATATACAAAAACCTCCTTTAAAGGAGGTCTTTTATTTCAAAATCTGTGGGCTAAATAATACCCAAAATATTAAAATTAGTAATCTTGAGTTTAGAAGGAAGAGTAGCGATTTGAGCGCCAAGGAGCTGACCGGTGCCATCGGGGTCGAAGAATAAGGCACCGTTGGTAAAATTATAGATGAATCGATGTTCCACCGTCGTTGCTGAAGTCGCCCCAACACCGACTCTCAACTGATCGGCCAGTAGATTACCCTCGCTTAAACCTCCTCCGAATTGGCTCACCGAGAAGGCGAGAGTATCATCGGACAACCTAAAATCAGGGAGCGAATCCAGACCATTACTAGGACAGTTCAAGACGAATCGATCGAATCCGCCTCCTCCTGTGAGGGTATCATTCCCATTGCCGCCTATGAGAGTATCGTTGCCGTTGCCACCTGTAAGGCTATCATTGCCGTCCAAACCGATGAGAATATTATTCCCACTATTGCCAATGATAACGTTATTATTGCTATTGCCCGTACCGTTGATAGGTAAGGTACCGGTGAGGGTAAGGTTTTCAAAATAGGGATCTAGGGCATAGGAAGCGAAGCCGACGATAACGGTATCGACACCCGCGTTAGCGCTTTCGCTGATCGTATCCCCAGCATCTATAGTATAAACATCGTTACCCTCCCCTCCCTCAATAGTATCGTTCCCTAATTTGCCATCGAGAGTGTCGTTACCGCCGAGTCCGAGGATTAGGTTATCGCCGCTATTGCCGCTCAAAACGTTATTTAATTCGTTACCCATGGCGTTGAGGGCATTTTTACCGCCGAGAGAGAGATTTTCCACATTGTCTGGTAGGATGTAGTTAAAGGAAGCGCTGATACTATCGATTCCTTCATAGGGGTTTTCCTGGATCATATCTCCCGCATCGATAGTGTAAGCATCATTACCGCTACCTCCGATTAAAGTATCGTTGCCGTTGCCACCGTTGAGGACATCGTTGCCACCATTGCCATTGAGTAGATTATTCCCCGCGTTGCCAATGAGATTATTGTTACCACCGTCACCGATGGCGCTAAAATCACCCTTGCCAGTAAGTATCAGGTGTTCAAAATTACTGTTATTCAGGTCATAGCTGAAAGGCGCTCTAAGAGTATCGATACCTTCATTGGCTTTTTCGCTGAAAGTATCCCCGACATCGAGGGTGTAAGTATCATTACCGGGCCCGCCGATAAGAGTATCATTTCCCGCCTTGCCATCCAGGTTATCGTTACCGCCGCTCCCAGTGAGGATGTTATTACCACTGTTACCGATCAGGGAATTATTAAAATTATTTCCCGTACCATCGATATTATCACCCCCCGAAAGAGATAAATTTTCCAGAGTCTGAACCAGGGTGTAGCTGATCGATGAGTTAACTGTATCAGTACCTTCATTGAGATTTTCGCTAATCACATCCCCCGTACTATCAACGAAATAGACATCATTACCGGGCCCGCCGATCATCGTATCGTTACCGCCCTTGCCGTTGAGTATATCATTGGCGGGGCTACCATTAAGCAGGTCATCTGTATCTCCACCATCATCGTTGATGATCGCGTTCAGTAAAGCGGAGTTCGTCTCTATGGTGTAGGCGGAGCCATCCATCAAGGCCACCGATACGCTTTCGTTCGGTTCGAGAACGCTATCCCCGCTAGGATCGAGCGTCAGGATTGCCTTATCGGAACCAGCAGCGAAAGTTATCTTACCGGTGTTATTGGTGATGATAGCACCCCTAACGCTGTAGTCGGTTTTGTAAGTCGCCGTTCCTCCGAGGTTAAAGTTAACCGTCATCTGCTCGCTCAGATCCCCCGTGCGGCGGAAAGTATAGGTCAGGTTAGCACTGCCATCTTCGGTGACGCTATCGGGATTGACAGTCAAGGCCACTTGGGACTTGACCGGTACGGCAACGGTAAAAGTCCCCTGTTTGGGTGCATCACCGCTATTTCCTGCAAGATCTTTAATTTTCGTGCCGTCGAGGGAGAGCTGATATTTGCCTGATATATTGGTCAGGTTAGCTAAACCACCAATCCTGTAAGTGGTATCGGAAAGTAACCGGACGCTCACACCCGGGGTAATTAAATTCTCCCCACCATCGCGCGTTAAGGTGATGTCGCCGAAGTTAAAGCTAGAGGGATCGATCTCTTCCGAGAAACGAACATCGATTGTATCCAGAGCTTGAGTTATGGGATTTTCGGGAAAGTTAATCAACTCTAAAATCGATGGTGCTACCGTGTCGGTAAATAAGTTGAGAGTTGTTTTCGTCGCGTTCCCGGCTTTATCGATCACCCGGACTTCGAGCGAACGAGAACCGGCTTCCGATAATTCTACGGTTCCGCTGAAAGTATTACCGCTGACCGTCGCCTGCCCTAAATTCTGGTTGTTCGTAACATCGAAGAAATACACTTCTAAACCACTTTCACCGAGTTTGCCGGTGAGCGTCGGCGTGAGGGTATTGATGGCGGTCAGATTACCTGCTGGAAGATTGTTAACCAGAATATTAGTCGGTGCTGTTGGTACTATAGTATCTATCGTCCAACTATCGGATTGAGTTCCTGTGCCAGGATTGCCCGCGACATCTTTGATACCTTTACCCACTATCGTCAGGACATAGGTTCCGTCGGCTGCCGTCAGGCTACTCAGTCCGTTCAGGCGATAGGTGCCATTATTGACAAAAGTTACCGTTATCCCATTAGCGATTAAATTAGCGCTACCGTTACGGGTGAGAGTGATGTCCTGCCATGTAAAGCTACTCAGATCTAACGCCTCCGAGAAAATTACCTCCACTGAAGAAACGGCTGTATTGCGCGGGTCAGGGGTGACATCCAGAACATCCTGCACCTGCGGTGAAACGCTATCTCCCGCCCCACCTTTAACTTTTACCCAGGTTTCGCTTCCGATTCCGCTTCCGGGCTTGCCGTTAATATCTTCGACCCCTGCCGCGTTGATGCTGAATTGATAATTACCGTCGGTTGCGGTCAAGGAACCGAGACCGGAAATCTGATAGGTATTAATCGTCAAAGGTACGATCCCAAAGGCAGGCTGCGCGCCCAAAACCACCGGGGTGATTAAATTCGCTCCTCCATTACGGGTTAGGGTAATGTCGTTAAAGTCGAAGGTGGCTGGATTGATGGCTTCGGAAAATTGGACGGTGATAGCATTAACGGCAGTAGAGGTGGGATTGGGGCTTATATCGCCGATATTGTCGATCGTCGGCCCTCCCGTCTTATAGGTAAGTGTATAAGTTTTGTTTCCAGCGTTTGCACTATTGTCAAATAAATGTAATATATTTTCATAAATTGGGCGACCACTGACCGGGAAAGTGCGATCGGTCAGCCAAACATTTTCGAGGTTAAGAACCGTACCATCAGACCTCTGTACTTTGCTCAGGTCGTATTTGCCGTTACTCGGATCTGGTAAGCGCAGATAAACCCAACCACTATCTACGGTGGCGGTCACTTGTACAGTTAGATCGTTCGGTGTTACTGGTGCATCAAAGCTAGCGTTTAGGACGGCTTGAACTGGTGCTGTGCCGCCCTGACTGAAGTAAAGAATATCCGGGGTAAAATTGTCATCGATCTCTTTATTCACCAAGAAGTCTGGTAATCCATCATCGCCCGAATTACTCACCCGTACCTTATGAATTAGTTCGTGAATAGTAACATCCTTGATCAAGGATAATTCTGGATTACCAAGACTGTTGACGTGTTCAAAAGATGCTTTATAATCTACGAATCTCCCCTGTAAACTCGATGTGAGTAGCCAGTCGGCGATCGCTGTCTTCCCAGGTTCTATATCCCCGAGATTGGCGGTCAGGGAAGGAGTAGCAGGATTTCCGTTGACTTGAGAACCAATAATCGAAAAATTGATCAGCAAACCTTTTTCATTATCAACGATTTGGGGTTGGGAAGAAGCGATCCGCATATTTTTCGCCGTTCCTTTGCCTTCGTTACGCACCAGTACGGCGAGGGAATAAGGAACAGAGGTTTCTACTTTGTCTTTAGTGAAAGGATCATCGGCGTAAACATTCCGCTCGTGAAAATAGTCGAGATGGAGTTCCGCTTGAGGATATACAGTAACTGGAGAAGAGATAAGGGGGACGGTTACGGATTTACCGTCTTCGACGTAACTAAGAGTGCCACCGATACTATAGATGGTGGGGCCGTCTAGTGCGGCAACACTCCCAGGTATGAACGTCCATTCTGCGGAACCCACTCCTTCATCTTCCGGTGTATTCGGGTTATCTGCAGGTAGAAAACCAGTTCCATCAATGGCGTTAAGGTTTTTAAGAATAGCTGTAGTGATACCGAAGGCATTATTGACGACATTTCCATTGGCATCTTTTATGACAAAGGTAACGGAGATATTTTCTAAGTTGGTATTAGTGCCATTATTTTCTATCTGTAGAGTTCCCAAAAAAGCGGAACGGGTCATTACTGCTTCTTGATCGATGCGAAGTACTACCCGGGCGCACACTCCCTGATCCGATTGTGCCTTGACGGGAGAGATAGAAGCAAGACTCGAAGAAGAAGCTGTCAGGGGTAATCCATAATCTTTAAAAATTTGTTCAAATTTAGGTTTGATCACTCCGTCGATCCAGGCTTGTATGTTATCAGGCTCTAGCTCTGGAAAATCGGAAGCCGTAGATGATGAGATTGTAGACGAGGCGGCTAAACTTTTAGATTCGGAGCAATAGCCAAAAGTACCCGCAGGTACGATAGTGTATTGAGTTTCAACTTCTGACGTATCAGGCTTATCAAAAGGACTATAGGTATAGCCAAAGGCAGAGCCTTGAATTTCTGCGTAGAGACCGGAAGAGTTCACGCAAGCAATTAATTCTCCGCATTTGTAGCCAAGGGATAGGGAAAATCCTCCTTTGATAACCCCCGCCAAGTTAACATCCATCACTGTAGTACTTAAACTACCTCCAGGAACTTTTTTCTTCAAGGTCAATTTACCAGATGCTTGAATTCCGGCAGAAACTTCTGCTGACACACTCGCTTGAGCATCCAAACAGTATTTTCCGTCACAATCTCGCGTTATCTTAGCACTGACGGACAGAGTTGCACTGGTAGAAACACCAGCAAAGAAAGGTTCAGATACTAGTTCTAAGCTTTCCTGGTTTTTGTCACCGTAAGTTCGTTCTACTTTGGGAATCGTAGCACCGCGAGCGAAACTTAATCCTACTGATATTGATGCTCCCGCTTCCCCTTTAAACCCTTTAAATACACCATTTTCACAACAAGGTTCGATAGAGCCACCTACCTTAATTTTTGCTTCTACTTCGTCTTTTAAAGTTAAACCCGTGTATTTCTGAATTAGTCCTATCGCACGAGCTTTTATACCGTTGATTACGTTATCTACAGGCAGATTGGCTTCAAAATCTATTTTGGGAAAACAACAGAAGTTCGGTGCTGGTGCAACTAGAACGGGCGCTGAACTAGTGTATACATTCCTATAACCTATTGTCGTGTCCCCATCGCCATAACTCGTGTCTCCATCGCCATAACTAGAATATGTAATTATCTGCTTGACGTAATTGTCATAAAAGTTATTGGTGGCCCTTTCTATATATACAGGAGGTATATCGAAGCAGTTCCCTTCAACATTTTTAAAAGCAATAGGTATACTTTTAATAATCGGTACACCACAGACGTAGAAATAAGTCGCTTGCCCCGAAAGAAAACAGGGTACGGCGGGAGCAGCGGCAGCAGCTAAAGAGCTATTGCCCTTATTGGTTTGAATATTATTAAAATTCGCAATTTTTGTTATTCTAATCGGAACTGTCATAGAACTTTGAGCGGATAGCACATCAATTTTATCGATTAAAGGTTCTATTTTATAAAAAGGATGTTGACCGAAATCTAGCTTTACTTCGTTGGCCGCTATCAAACCATAATTTTTTATAGTTACATCAATATTGATAACTTGTCCAACATTTTTTAAATCTACTAAATCGAGCGCACCTGGTTCAATGACGACAGTAGGAACTGGAACATTAGTTTCAAAAATGCTTTGAACGACGATATTATACTTATCTTCTATTTCTGTGGGGATCACATTCCAAGTATATTTCACCGTCTGACGAGAAAGAAAAGCATTAATTATTTTTATTTCTCCCGCATTTAACTTTAGAGATTGTCGATAAGTTTCGTGATTTTCTGCTGTAACTTCTAGGTTATAAAATCCCTCTTTAAGAGCAGACAGAGAAATCATTCCCGTGGAGTCGGTAACTAAGCTTTTAACAACTTCATTCGTAAAGTAATCTCTTAAAGTTATTGTTGCTCCCGCTAGTTTTGGATTTTCTTTTGTAAAATAAAATAATTCATCGACCACACTTATCTTTACTTCTCCCACTCCTGTAGAAGTAGCTCGGAAATTAAAGGGAACAGATAAATCACCTTGATTACCAGCCGCATCTAAAATGATATTGCCTTTGTATTCCGTCAATGGTAATTTTGTATCAGGTGAAAGAACAAGAGTTACAACTGTCGATTCTCCAGGAGATAAAGAAGGTATAGATTTGGTAGAGGCCAAGGATAACCAAGGCGCATCAGGTAATAAAACTTGAATATCATTGGCTGCAATTCCTCCGGCATTGGTCACGACTAATTCGACAAAAGTTTGTGAACCTCTTAACATCCCGCCGCTTAGGAAATTGTGGGAAGAGACTAAGCGGGGAGTCAGTCGCTCTAGATTAACCGTAACTGGCAGACTGACAGTTACACCTTCATTGCTGGTAATTTGAAGCTCGAAAGTATCTCGCCGAATCGGGGAGTTATTAGGAGCGGTAATCGTGTAGCTAATCGGTGTTGTCTCATCGCCTGCCAGCCCTGAAGGAGCATTAACCGTAATCTGCCAATCACTCGGGGCCCCGTTTACGCTATATTTGATACCTGTTAGAGGTATTTCCGAGAGGTTTTCTAATTCAACCTGTTCCGTGAAAGGAGAATTAGCGATAATTTTGTGGGTCGCTTGAGATGTACTCAAACGCATTCCTATTAGTTTAAATGTATCTTCTGGGCTATTATCTTCATTGGGATTACCAGGAAAATAAGCATTGATCTCATAATTCCCTCCTTCATTTGGTAGAGGACGAAATTCATAGATGAAGTTTCCCTGCCCATTAGTTAGAGCGGAAAATTCTCGAACTGTATCACCATTTTTTACGGCAATAGTTACGAACTCATAAGCTATAGGTGAGTTATCAAGATTACTGATGGCTTTGCCGGTTAAAATGACGGTATCTCCCGCAAAACCTTGTACCGTTTCTGTAGATACGATCGCTCGATAAACGGGAGTGACGTTAATAGGAGTAGCGAGAGTGTTATTATTGTCTCCGATATTCCCGCCTTCATATACTTTATTACCCGTATCTGTACTAGCGATCAAGTAGTATTTTTGGGGAGTTTTAGGTGCGAAAAAAGCAATATTTTTTTCGTAAAAGCTATTAACGAAAAAATTTTTCACATCTATTGTACTTTCATTGACCAAAATATCAGAATGATCTAACTGATTATCGGAAGAAAGATAAATGCGATCTACCCAAGTTCCTGATGTGGTGGCAACTCCTTTATTTTCAACTCGATAGGTGAAACTAGATTGTTGTCCCGAGAGTAAAAGAGCGGACGCAGTAAGTTTCGTGATTACTAAGTCGGGAATATCAGTATCGCTAATGGTGATAGTATCCGTACCGCCGTTGATACCTATTGCGGTAGCGGTGATGCTAACTGTTTGTAATCCATCATTCAACCCATCGTTAAGAGCGGTTAAGGTGAAAGTGGCAGAGGCTTGATTAGCTAAAATAGTTACCGTTTGAGGTACTGTAACTTCTGTGGTATCGCTAGAAGTTAGGGTGACTAGTAAATCTTGATTGCTGACGTTATTACGGGTGATAGTCGCCTTACTTGTACTACCTTCGAGGATGGTACGGGTATCGATGACCAAATTTAAGCTAGGACTCTCGTTATCTTTAACCTGTAAATTGCTACTGCCCGCACTTATATTTAAAGGAAGATTACTATCGGCAGTTAGGGGTATGGCGGTGATGATAACCGTTTGAGTGCCATCAATGATCGTATCGTCTACAGCATCAATGTCAAAGTTAGCGCTAGCTTGTCCTGCGGGAATTATTACCTGTTGGGGTACTTTTGCTTCAGTGGTATCGCTACTGGTGAGAGAGACTATTAGAGGAGAGTCCGAGACTGTATCCCTGGTAACGGTGCCTATTGTGGCGGAGTTTCCCGCATTTTCAGCGATAACATTCTGAGCGAAAGTTATGCTTAAATTAGGCACGGGATCGTCATCGAGAATAGTAACAATCGCACTCCCCCGATTACCGATAGTTGCCCCATTAGTGGGGTTAATAAGATTGAGTGTAAAAGTTTCATTCCCTTCTATCTTGGAATCATTCCGGATACGGATAGCACCAGTTCCCCCAAGACTTGCTGACTCTACAGGGATAATCTTGCTGTTTTCCCCTTCTCCTAAAGAAATGGTAAATGTGCCGTTGTAGAAATCATTGTTGACCGAACTTGCCGCACAAGTACAACCTTTTGCGGTTCCATCGATAAAGGAGATAGTAGCCCCAACTACTCCAGAAGATTTTCCGCTACGGGTAAGGAGAATTTGGGTTACTGCGGTTCCGTCTTCCCTTACGGTATAGTTAGCAGCACTAAAATTTAATTGAATGTCATCATCGGTAATCGATAAGATGGCGCTGTTTTGTGTTCCTAGTGATGCGTTGCCAGTGGGGTTGCTGAGACTGAGGTTAATCGTTTCAACCGGTTCAGCCAAACTATCATTGACTATGGGAATACTGATAACTTTACTAATTTCACCAGGGGCAAAATTAACGGTAATGGTAGAACTATTGTAGTCACTGCCAGCCGATGCGGTTCCATCGGTGAGATTGAGGGTGACGCTAACTTCTCGATCGCTTGCCTCTGTACGTACTATAGTAATGTTAGCGGTTGCGTCCTCATTAACTGTATAACTGCCGCTGTTGAAGCTAATTTTCCCTGATGGGGGTAAATCATCATTGAGAAGCGTTAAAACAGCACTTTGTCTCGTTCCTAGTATTGCGCCGCCCGTCGGATTGGAAAGGGTGAGATTAATTGTTTCATCCAGTTCAACTAGCGTATCGTTAACGATCGGAATATTAACGATTTTACTCGTTTCTCCTGAAGCGAAGGTGATGGTGATGGGGCTATTGCTGTAGTCTTCTGGTGCCGTTGCGGTGCCATTAGCGAGATTGAGGGTGGCGCTGACTTGTCCATCGCTGCCCCCTGTGCGGGTGATGGTGACGGCGTTAATGATGCTGCCGTTTTCGTTAACAAGATAATTGGCACTACTGAAAGCCAAACTTCCCGGAAGCGCATCGTTATCAATTATGGTTAAAGTCGCCGTTTTTTGTGTCCCCAAGCTCGCGCCGTTGGTGGGGTTGCTCAGGGTGAGATTTACCGTCTCGTTAGATTCATACAGGCTGTCGTTAACGATGGGAATGGTAACGGTTTTACTGGTTTCCCCTTCGGCAAAGTTGACGGTAATGTTGTTGTTGTCATAATCAGCGGGGGCTGTAGCCATCCCGTTAGTCAGGGTTAGGGTAACACTAACCGCTCCTAAGCTTCCTTGTTGACGGACGAGGGTGATCGTGGCGTTGTTAGTTTCAGGAGTGGTGAAGGTAGCCTGACTGAAGGAGAATAGACCGGATTCGTTTTGGGCTTCGATGAAAACGTTGGAATTGAGATCTAATCCGGTAATTCCTTCAACTATGGCGATTAGTTCATCGGGTTCGCCACTGGGTTTGTTGATGTAAATTGCGGTGCCAGTGAGATTGCTGATAGGAGATGTACCGAGGATGTAATTATTTTTCGGCCCTGTCAGTTGGATGATGTCTTCATTGGGGTTAAAGCCAACTATCCGAGCGTAATCTGTTATGCCCGGGGTGCTGCTGTTGCCATCGTCATAGAAGGTAGTGAGCGCATTACCGATGATATAAATGTCTCCACCCGCACCACCGTTGAGGCTGTCGATCTCTCCTACTCCCGGATTAACGGCGTTTCGAGCGACACCGCTGAGGCGATCGCTTCCGGCACCGGCATCAATCGCGTCATTACCAGCACCGGCGCTAATCATGTCGTTGCCGTCGCCGGTGCGGATATTATCATTGGCTACCGTGCCCGCAATCTGAAAGCGCTCGATATTGCTGAAGCTTACTCGATCGTAACCGGAATTGTTATAGGCAAAATAATAGCCGTTGAATCCCCCGGTACCATTGTTACCGAGAGAAGTCGAGATACCGGAATAATTACCGGTATAAGTATTAGCGGAGTAATCAACGATTAATAGGTCATTGCTCGTCCCCCCATCTACTATGTCATTTCCCAATCCAGCGTTAATCGTGTCATCACCGGCACCGGTGTTAACCGAGTTGTCATTACGCCCGGTATAGGTAATGACATCTTTACCACCCCCGGTGGTGAGGTTGGTAAATTGTTCGATATTGCTGATACTCGTCCCGTCCGGCAGGGTGATGGTTTTGCTACTGTTGCTGTCGTCAATCTTTAAATCCGCCGTCGCCGAGGCAAAGTTAGCATCGACGAGAGTATCGATACCGTCACCACCCTCGATTATTTTGATACCCGCACCGGCGGTGATAATATCATTACCATCACCGGCGCTAATGCTATCGCTTCCGGTGCTGGCATTAATCGTATCGTTCCCGGCACCGGCATTAATCGTATCGTTCCCGGCACCGGCATCAATCGCGTCATTACCAGCACTGGCGCTAATCATGTCGTTGCTGTCGCCGGTGCGGATATTATCATTGGCTACCGTGCCCGCAATCTGAAAGCGCTCG
>CAZUVR010000022.1:22977-62133 GCA_964623815.1 uncultured bacterium
TCGAGATACCGGAATAATTACCGGTATAAGTATTAGCGGAGTAATCAACGATTAACAGGTCATTGCCCGTCCCCCCATCTACGGTGTCATTTCCCAAACCCGGGCTAATGGTGTCGTTTTCAGAAGTACCAGTTATAACATCATTCCCTTTAGTACCGGTGAAACTTTGCTGTTCGACAACGATCGCCCGTCCATCTATTGTAATCACCCCTCGATCGTCCTCCGCCTTTAACCCCTCTAACTCAGCCTCACTCAAACTTTCTCCCATTACCAAGGCCGCAAAAATTCTTCCCTCATCCCCTGGAGCATCCTCAGTATTTAACGCCGCATCCACATAATGCCCGTATTCCTCCAACAGTAGAGCAACGATCGCCCGCACGTTTCCCCGATGCTGACTCAGGAACTCTTGTGAAAGATAAATTCGAGCGTTAGCCTGTGCATAAGCCCCGTTCGCCCCATTAAGCTCATCTTCCGAGACGATTTCAATCAGCGGAAAATCACTCAAATCCGCCACTTGCCACCGATTCTGTAATTCATACGTATTGACATTGACACCGAAACTTAGCTTCATCTTTTCCTTAAAATTGGCATCGCTGGCAAACAGTTGTAATTTGAGAGCGATTAACGGTGTTGCCTGTTGTAAAACGGTTAAAAGGCTTGCATCTAGGCCGACAGTAGATTCCTGCACGGAATAATTACCGAGACAGTATGTAGGGTTATACATATTACGTTGTTAAAAATTTAGGTAGGAAAGAAAACTTGAAAATATTTTTGGTTAGGGAAAGACCCAAGGTTGCAGAGAATCTTGGCCTTAAATAATATATTAAACCTTAGCAGTAATTGTTGTAGGCAATAATAACAAAATATTAATTTTAAAAATTTGTTCAAAAATAATTAAAATTACCTAAAAAAGTTTTATCTTTTTACGTAATATTACAGAATATATCAACGACCCAAATATTAACGAGGACGGGACAAGGGAAAAAGCAAGCAGTCTATCGGTAACTTAGATTAACACAAGTTAAATTTAGCCATAAAAATTAAAAATCTTAGCTTGTTCAAAATTTACGATTGGCCAAATCCGCGTAGAGGTCTAAAATTTACCCGGTATCCCGAGCCGCAAACTTAGCAATCACCCTACATTTGTTGAATATCTCCGGTGCCCTGATGGAACAAAATCAATGATTATGTTACAAAATACTAACGACTTGCGCTAAAATCAGCCCAAGTAACAATTCACCCTGCATATAAGTACTTTTCCCTATTTATGCCAAACTTAGAGCTTACAGACAATCTTTTAGATAATCTCCTTCAAAATCCTCCTTTGTTATCACAAGCTGATACATTTGTCAATAGACACATCGGGCCAGATGAAAAAGAGATAGAAGAGATGTTGCGGGTCTTAGGCTATGACAGTATAGAAGACCTCATATCGAAAACTGTACCAGCGGGAATTCGCTTAGGACAACCCTTAAAATTACCTCAGGCACAGAGCGAATACGCGGCATTAGCCCAATTAAGATCGATCGCTTCAAAAAATAGTGTATTTCGCTCCTATATCGGCATGGGCTACCATGACTGTATCACCCCCGGTGTTATCCTCCGCAATATATTAGAAAATCCGGGTTGGTACACCGCCTATACCCCCTATCAAGCGGAAATCGCTCAAGGTAGACTCGAAGCCCTGCTCAACTACCAAACCCTAATCATCGGTTTAACCGGTTTAGAAATCGCTAACGCCTCCCTCTTAGACGAAGGCACCGCCGCCGCCGAAGCGATGAGCATGAGTTACGGGCAGTGTAAGACCAAAGCTAACGCCTTCTTCGTTTCTAGTAGCTGTCACCCCCAAACGATCGAAGTCGTCAAAACCCGTGCCTATCCTCTGGGAATAGAAGTTATTATCGGTGATCACGAGTCCTTCGATTTCTCCACGCCTATCTTCGGCGCTCTCCTACAATACCCTGCCACGGACGGCACTATCTACAACTATAAAGAGTTCATCGCCAGAGCACATTCTGCGGGAGCCTTAGTAACCGTCGCCGCCGATATATTGAGTTTAGCCCTGCTTACGCCCCCAGGAGAATTGGGAGCCGATATAGCCGTAGGTAGTAGCCAGAGATTCGGTGTGCCGATGGGCTACGGCGGCCCTCACGCGGCCTACTTCGCCACCAAAGAAGCTTATAAGCGCAACATTCCAGGGCGTATCGTCGGAGTTTCCAAAGACGCGCAGGGAAATCCCGCTCTCCGATTAGCCCTACAAACCCGCGAACAACATATCAGACGAGACAAAGCCACGAGTAATATCTGTACCGCACAGGTGTTATTGGCCGTTATCGCTTCCATGTACGCGGTGTATCACGGGCCGGAAGGGATTAAAGCGATCGCGCAAAGAGTCCATCACCTCACCGTGCTACTCGCATCCGGCTTGAAACAATTAGGTTACACCGTAGCCAACTCATCCTATTTCGATACCTTACGGGTTAACGCTCCCGCAGCCGAAATCATCTCCAAGGCGGCAGCGCGAGGCATGAACTTACGCTACCTCGACGATAACACCGTCGGCATAAGTTTAGACGAAACCACCACCGTCCGGGACTTAATCGATATATGGCAGGTATTCGCCGGTAAGGATGAATTACCCTTCAGCCCCGAAACCCTGATTCAAGAGATTAAAGCTCAAATACCCGCAGACTTAACCCGCAGTAGCGAATATATGACGGAGCCGGTATTCAACCGCTACGGCTCAGAAACCGAATTACTGCGCTACATCCATAAACTGGAAACCAAGGATTTAGCCCTTAACGCTTCCATGATCCCCCTCGGTTCCTGTACGATGAAACTCAATGCTACGGCCGAGATGATACCCGTCACCTGGGCTGAATTCGGAAAGTTACATCCTTTCGCCCCCAAGAGCCAAGCGCAGGGTTATCAAATTCTCTTCCAACAATTATCAGCGTGGCTATCGGAAATCACTGGCTTTGACGGTATCTCGCTCCAACCTAACGCGGGTAGTCAGGGAGAATACGCGGGCTTACAGGTAATCGCCAAGTATCACGAAACCAGAGGCGAAAGCCACCGGAATATCTGTTTGATTCCCGAATCGGCTCACGGTACTAACCCCGCCTCGGCGGTAATGTGCGGTATGAAAGTCGTACCGGTTAACTGTGATGGTGATGGCAATATCGATATAGAAGACTTGAAAGCGAAAGCGCAAAAACACGCCGATAATCTCGCCGCCCTGATGGTGACTTATCCCTCCACTCACGGTGTATTTGAAGAAGGCATCAGCGAAATCTGCGCCATCATTCACAAGTATGGTGGACAGGTTTACATGGATGGGGCTAACATGAACGCGCAGGTAGGTTTATGCCGCCCCGCCGATTTCGGTGCCGATGTGTGTCACCTCAACCTTCATAAAACTTTCTGTATCCCTCACGGCGGTGGTGGCCCGGGTATGGGCCCCATCGGCGTTAAAGCCCATCTCGTGCCTTTCCTGCCGGATGTGAATCTTATCAATACCGGTTTGTACGGAACCGAGGCTAACGGTAAATCGAGTGATACCATCGGTGCTATCTCTGCCGCTCCTTGGGGCAGTGCCAGCATCCTCGTTATCTCCTGGATGTATATTGCTATGATGGGTTCCGAAGGCTTAACTAAAGCGACGGAAGTGGCGATTCTTAACGCTAACTATATGGCGAAACGTTTAGAAGCTTATTACCCGGTGCTATTTAAAGGCTCTGCCGGTACGGTGGCGCACGAGTGCGTTATCGATTTACGCCCCATGAAAAAAGCAGCCGGTATTGAAGTGGAAGACGCGGCGAAACGCCTGATGGATTTCGGTTTCCACGCTCCCACCGTATCCTGGCCCGTAGGCGGTACGATGATGGTAGAACCCACCGAGAGCGAAGCGAAAGAGGAGTTAGACCGCTTCTGTGATGCTATGATCGCTATTTATGAGGAGGCGCAAGACATAGTTAAGGGTGCGATCGACCCTCTCAATAACCCCCTGAAAAACGCCCCCCATACGGCAGAGGTGTTAATTACCGGCGAGTGGAATCGTCCCTACTCCCGCGAGCAGGCTGCCTATCCCGCCCCCTGGTTGAAGGATTATAAATTCTGGCCGGTAGTGGGACGTATAGACAACGCCTACGGGGACAGAAACCTAGTTTGTTCTTGCGAAGGCATGGACGCTTACAAGTAAACACATGACCATCATCGTCAAACATCTTCCCACGCAAAGGGAATATCTATTTCTCGGTATCAGCGGCGGCGCTGGTAAAAGTCTCTTACCAACTAAGGTATTAGGGGACTTGTTCTCTACCACCGTCGCCGTCTGCGACCAAAACGGGGAAATATTCTGTTTCCCCTCTTCGGAGATTCGGGTAGTAGAAGTGGATGGACAGTATCCGGGGGATATTCTCCCCGATATTATCCCCACCGAACCGGTTCCGTTAGAGATTCCTAGTAGCGATAACCCCCCTTCTTCTCCCACGATGGGTGAAGAATTCGGGGAAGATGATGACGATGATTGGATTTAACACCGTCAAAATTGTTTTTCGCAACTCCAAGTAGAGGTAAGCTTTTTTATCCTCAGACGAAAGCTTTTACAGCACTTTTCAAATCGTTGAGGTACGGGGATGCGCGCCCCCATACCCAAAAATAAGTAGTTAATTGATATGGAAAGTGCTATCAATTTTTTTTACATTGGATAAAGAGTTCCAAGGCAAAAAGCTGAAAAAATACCATATTTTGACGAGCCTGCTAATAGTAACCTGAATTCGGATAAGGTTTACTGGAGAGGATGAGGGTTGAGAATTAGGAGGACCGGAGTCTAGATAAACACTAATCCCTAAACCCTAAGTCCTAATTCAATAGCCCAATCCCTAACCCTTAATTCCCCCCCCTCCCTTGAAATCTAACAATTACTTAACCTGAGTTCGGGATAAGAGTGGAAGAAAAAAACAGGGGCTAGTAAGCTGAAAAATAACGTCTAATACTTGACAAACCACTACTTCCGATTTTTCTGCTTTTGTCACCCCTCCACCTGAATCCTTACAGTTATATTAGTTAGGCGGGATCGTTTCAATGAGCGGATAATTATAATCTCGCATTACAGGCTCACAAATACGATTAATTATTTCTAGATCTCGCTGGCTTAAATCTTTAATGTTATTATTAACCTTTGTCCTATCGAGCGGACGATCGGTTCTCGTACCGCCAGCTAAAGTTTTTGGAGGATTGACACGGTGAAATTCAAGTAAGTTATCGTTCGGTTCGATTCCTAAAAAATTCACTATGTTCCGCAAGATCTCTTCAGGATTTCGTAGTAATTTTTCATACTGAAGCTTATACAAGGAAAAGCCATTTTTTTCGAGTATGTCTGGATACATATTTTTGTACTTCCAGTAAATCGCTCCTAGCTCAACAGGTGAAAAGCTTTCAATATCTCGGTTTGTCAAATCTATCTCATCGATATTGAAAAAAGGTTTTAACCTATCGATCTCCACTTTAGCGCATCTGTCTATCCAATTTCCCTTAGAGTTTACGAGATTCAGCATTGAACCAATAGTATCGTAAGGATTCCTAATCGGCCAGAGTATTTTAGTATTTGGATAAAATCTTTTTAAGAAATTGATTTTATTAGAATGTTCTAATATTTTTAAACAAATATACTTTCCTCTCATTCTGGCTATAGCAAGCCGCTGAGCGGAAGGAAACGGAAACGATCCAGGTAGTTCAGTTTCATCTATGCAGGTAAGTTGGGGATGGGCGTTAAGAATCGATAGTAATAGAGTATTTCCGCTTCTCTGACAGCCGAAAATAAAAATTACTTGATCGGAAAATATGGGAGCAAAATTTCTTAAATATAGCAAATTCCTTAAATAATTTTTCGTATAGTCGTTCATATTTTATTTGATTTTTAGTGAATAGTATTAGCTTTGTTTAAAGTTTAAATCTGTTGAGAGATAGATTTTTGGGCGGAGATAGTAACATCTTAAATAATAAGATTAACCTCAGTTCGGGCTAATACTTACTGGTGAGGAGGGGAATTGGGGGTGCGCCGCTCGGTTTTTAATCCTGATTCCGCGCCTCCTAACCCTCCTTGAGATATAGAAATTCTTTAACCCAGAGAAACATTAATTAACTTCTAATCTCCAATTCCGAACTCCTAACTCCTAACTCCGAACCCCGAAGATTCGCAAACAATTGCTTAACCCGAACTGACGTTAATATTAGCACCAAGTGAGGTGTAGAGCAAAGGGAGCATTGGCTCTTCCGAGTATTTGGTAATAAGCCAAACTTATATCAATCATGGCGGTTGCTCCTCTGACAGAGATAAAGTGTATCTTTTTATACTAAATTCTGTTTTCAAAGACCACTTATAGAGAGAGTGGTTAGTGGCGAGTGGCGAGTAGCGAGTGACCAACTACTAGCCACGGTGGTGATTCAATAGTAGTGATGGGGCTTAATGCTTTGCTAATTGGGCGTTATAGTCGTGTATAAAATACCAGATAGCCCCGATATGATTATCCATTTTTTTGGAGAACGATAGACTCTGTCTGACCAATCTAGAAATTCTTTGTCGGAGAGTATTATTTAATCTTTCAATATGATTAATTTGACCAGTTTCTTTACCTACAGCACGATGACGTTTACGGGGAATTACTGTCTTATATGAATCCCAAAAATCTGTGTAAACAACAGCACATTGTCTTACTTTTCCCGTTAAATCCTTCTAGCAAGCTGCCAACCTTAACAAAGGTCGTTCAATTTTAACCATCCCCTCCACAAAACTTGAATCCCAATAGGAGAAAAAAAGGAGGTAAAACCTCCTCTAGATGAAGATAGATATAAAGATCAGATAACCGTGCCGTCGGGAATAGTGGCGTTTTTGAATACCACTACTATACCGTTACGAATATAAAAGCCCTGGTCTTCCCGGTTAGCCTCTTCAACTCTATCCTTATTAAGAATGAGAACGTTTTTACCGATGCGAGCATTCTTATCGATGATTGCCCGTCTGATAGTTGAACCAGCACCTATACCCATCGGGATTTTGCCTTCTTTTAAAAGGGTTTCCCTCTGGCTGTAGGATTCGTAATAATCGGAACCCATGACCATCGTGTCCTCGATCGCGCAATCCTTTTCTACCCGGCTACGAATCCCCAAGATCGAGTGATGGATACGGCAATCTTTCATGATACAGCCCTCGCTGATCATCGATTCCGTCACCGTACAATTTTGCATCTTCGTCGGCGGTAAATAACGGGGGCGGGTATAGATGGGAGACTTCTCATCGTAGAAACTGAAAGGTGGTTTCGGTTGCTGAGTCAGAGCTAGATTAGACTCATAGAAAGCCTCGATCGTCCCTATATCCTCCCAGTAACCCTTAAACAGATAGGCCTGTAAATTATAATCTCCAGCGGCGGCGGGGATGATTTCCTTACCGAAGTCGGTTTGTTCCTTATTGGCGTTCAATAAATCGATAAGAACGTCTTTTTTGAAAACATAAATACCCATCGAAGCGATATAAGGATTGTGATAGGCTTGATCGGGACTCAAGCCCAGAACCGTAGTATCCACCTGCATTCTTTGCAGGGCTTCTCCTTTAGGTTTCTCGTAAAAATCGACGATCCGCCCCTCATCGTTAATCTTCATTACACCGAAGCTAGATGCCCGGCGTTCATCGATAGGCACTACCGACAGAGTAATATCGGCGTTAGTTTCTCGATGACGCTTGATGAACTTACCGTAATCCATGCGATATAAATGATCGCCCGAGAGGATCAAATATTCATCCACATCCCACTCTTGGATCAGCCATAAATACTGTCTCACCGCGTCAGCAGTACCTTGAAACCACTGGGGAGAATCGACGGTTTGCTGGGCTGCCAACACCTCAACGAACCCATCATTAAAACTGGCGAAATTATAAGTACGAGTTAAATGACGGTTGAGGGAGGCAGAATTAAACTGTGTTAGAACGTAAATTTTTAGTATTTCAGAATTAATACAATTACTAACGGGAATATCGATCAAACGATATTTTCCGGCGAGGGGAACCGCCGGTTTAGCCCGAAGTTTAGTAAGCGGATATAAGCGCGTACCCGCGCCACCTCCGAGAATAATCGCTAATACTTTTTTCACACGTAAGACCTCACGACTGCCTGTTACCTCTATTGGTAAAGTGTAGGACGAACGAGGATCAAATAGGTAGAGTAGAAACAAAAGTCATTACTAGAGAGTCATCAAGGCATGGACAGCATACAGGTTGGATCATGGGTTTTTGGGCGAAAACGTCATTAACTGTTTTACTGATAGGCGCGGGTTTGTACCTTCCCCCCATTACCTCACCTTTTACCTGTGGTTGGCTGGCCCTGAGTTCCGATATTCAGCAATTCGGCTCAAAGGGGCAGAACGGGAAAAACGGTAATTCGGGGACGAACGGGAAAAATAGCGACAACATCACCATTTTTGCCGATGGCTCACCGAGATCGATCGATGTATCCGGTCAGAAAGGCGGTGATGGCAGCGACGGCGGCAACGGCACGGATGCCAATTGTGTCAATCAACCTCAAAACCAAACCATCAATCTGCAGGCGGCTAATGGGGGTGATGGCGGTGACGGAGGTGATGGCGGCGACGGAGGTAATGGCGGCGATGTCACCATCTACGCCACCGATTCCGCCTCCCTACGCCAGATCAGCCTTAACGCCGGAGGTGGTAAAGGCGGCGGGGCGGGTAAAGCTGGTAAGGGCGGTAAGGGGTGTAAGTGTAGCCAACCCTATTGGACGATTCAAACCTGTACGGGAAGACCAGGAGATTCTAATTATAGTTGTAGTACCCGGGAGTTTCGCTGTCAGGATGGTTTAGAGGGTAATAACGGTAATATCGGGCGGCCCGGTAGAGAAGGGCGCATCGGACAGTTAACCCTGATCAATCTCTCCCGCCCCCTAACCGCCGATCAATCTAGTGCTAGTGTGCCAATGGACGAATTGAAGAATCGGGGCTACGTACTGTCGAAGAATATCTGGGAAACCCGCACCGGAGCCAGTTCCCTATTCGCCCCTGGTTCGGTGATTCAAGATCAATACCGCGCTCTCACCGAACGAGTGGAAAAGTCTTTTATCTTGATCTGGAACGCACCTCAGGATTTTTCTCGCTTCGCCGATCAACGTCTTACCCTTGTCCTCGGAGAACAAAGAGATATAAACCTCTCTTTACCGTCTGGGGTATGGGTAGAAGGTACGAGCCAGCAACGTAACAACGTCACCGAATTTATCGTTTACAACGCTATCTATGAAAGGGATGTGACGCGCCTACAGAGTAAAGGCTTGACCGGCAACGGCACTAATCTACAAGTCACTTTAGTAGACGAGGCGGATCAATCGAATTTAATCGCCACTAAATTTAAAATTAGATACCGCGTCAGTCGCTCCGATGACGCAGAGTTCCGCCCCTCATCGGATTTCACCACCCGCTACGAGGGCGATATATCCCCTGGATTAGTCACCCAAGAGGGCAATCAATTCCGCATCGCCATCGGCCAACTACCCATTCCAGCGGAGTTTCTCCGGGGCGGTAACGGTGTGGAAGTAGAGCTGACGGCAACTCGATCGTTCGCCGGTTACTCGAAAACTCAAACTATCATCATCCGTGATGTGATTAAAGGCTTGAGATAATGGCATGATCAAAGTTAGTGCTTTTAACACCTTTTTTCATGATCATCTCAGTACTACAAAAAATTGCTCTTTCCCCCTACAGGAAAGCTATTATAGCCGTTCTCTCTGTCATCGCCCTGATTCCCCTCTTCACATCCTTGATCGCTAGTGTCAATCAACTTCAAGTTCAAGCCAACCTGCAACTTTATCAAACCAATCTCAATCTACAGGCGGCTGACTTACCCTATGACTATCTCGCCGATCCCGATAATGCGGAAAATCTAAAAATTCTTCAGACTACCCTTTTAGGGGAGAATCCTTACAGAACGGCCGAGCAACAGTATCAGGACAATAGAATAAACGCTGAGAAAAATCTAGCCCTATTGAAAAAAAGATACCCTGCCTCAGTTTTAGAAAAAAGCAGGAATAATCCTTTGAGTGCGGAAATTAACTTACTCAAAGATTTAAAACTTAAACTCGGTATCATTAAAGCCTATCAGGGTAATACGGAAGCGGCACAGAAGCTCTGGGCGGAGTTAATAGATCCGGCTAACAATCCTACTACCAAACCTTACATTACTCGAAACGCTTACCTGCTCACCCAATTATGGGGCAACCCACCCGAAATAGTTGCCGATGGCGAAGCTCGCATTCAAAGAACCTTTAAAGGCTGGTTCCGCTACGTTACTTTGAAAAGACTGTACGAATTGCAAGGGGAGCAAACTAAATTAACCGCTCTAGAAACTCGCCAGGCCGCTACGGCGACGACAGCCCTGCTCAAATTGACGATCGTATCTCTTATTCCCGTGATCGCTAGTTTATTAGGGATGGCAATAATTATAGTTTTGCTCGTGCAATTATTCTGGCGAAAAGAAAAGGCTATCTTATGGCTTTCTCAGGATTTAGCCTGGTCTACTCCCTGGAGTATAGAAACTATCATAATCGTTTTCATCCTAGGTTTTTTCTTCGTCGGTCAAATTATATTACCCTTGTTATTTGGTCTGAGTTGGTCGGTTTTGAGTATCAATCCTGAACGATTTAACCTTCAAATAAAAGCGGTTTACGTATTTTTCAGCTATTTGGTAATGGCAGTAATCAGCCTATCAATTCTATACATAACTATTAAACCTTTTCAGCCTTTGTCACCTGATTGGTTTAAATTTAAATGGCTCTCTAACTGGCCTTTATGGGGTTTTGGTGGATATTTAACCGCTTTACCTTTAGTAATTATCGTATCTTTAATAAATCAGCAGATATGGCGCGGACAGGGCGGCAGTAACCCCCTTCTATCCCTAGCCTTAGAAGCGCAAGATACTTTCGCCTTACTTGTTTTCGGGATTACCGCTTCTCTGGCGGCTCCGATATTTGAAGAGTGGATGTTTCGCGGCTTCTTGTTACCTTCTTTGACCCGCTATATACCAGTATGGAGCGCTATCGGCTTAAGTAGTTTCATCTTTGCTTTAGCACATCAAAACCTCTCGGAAATTTTGCCATTAACTACCTTGGGCATCGTGCTAGGAATAGTTTATACTCGATCGAAAAACCTCCTAGCTTCCATGTTCTTACATAGCCTCTGGAATACTGGCACTCTCATGAGCCTATTTATATTAGGAAGTAGCGTCAGTTAAATCTCCGCAAAACTACTCAGATACAATCTAACTGCAATTTTTATAGATGACCTATTTTTTTCCGAGAAAATGGGTACTTTAAGATTAGTAACCGATCGCTCTCATTTCGTCTTACAAATTCTTGGGCAATTTACCCCCATGACAACTCAACCCCATCAAATTCCCACCCAATCAGAAATTGACTGGCACCAAGTCAGTCTCATGATGCTTAAACATGCTTTACCGATTAATCCCTTGACAACTCATCCCGATGATGCCCAAGCCCAATGGGATAACATTCACTTGTCGGTAGGTTTAATCAGAGGGTTTATTGAAGAACGCTTGGTGATAAGCGATCTTTATAATCAAGAACAATTTTTTAAATCTCTCTTACAATCAAAAAAAAATAAATCTCAGACGGTGGCGATCATCGGCGGGCCCGGCACGGGAAAAACTACTCTATTACACCGGTTAGCTCTATGGTTGCTAGAAAGTAAAGAAGTCTTACCAATTTGGATTTCGGCGATCGAGCTGGGGAAATTATCCATACATTCTTACATTCAAGAAAGATGGCTACCTAAGGCGATGAAACTGCACAATTATAACGTCGTTGATGGAGGGGAAAGTTTAAACGAACTAATCAATAAAGGACGAGTGTGGCTATTAATCGATAGCGTGGAGATGTTGGATAATACTTCAGTTCGTTCTCTAGATGTTAATTTAGAGCGTCAATTAGAAGGTTGGGGAAAAAATCTGAAAATGGTGATCACGGGGCATAATTATGGCTGGGAGAACGCTAATAATTTCACTCTTTATTCACCCCTACCCTTTTCCTACCCAGAAGAGGTTAAATCTTTCATTACTAAATGGTTCGCTCAAACTTCGATTAATTCTACCGAGGATCAAACCGTAAGTTTACTGGCGGCGATCGAACAGTTTGATGTGTGGAGACTGAAAGATATATTAGAAACTCCCCAGCGTCTGGCTTTATTATGCCGTCTTTGGCAACAACAATACCCCCACTTTCCCCCTAACAATTATCTTTTATATGAAAAGTTAGTCAGTCAATTTTATCAATGGCAAGCGGAAAAGCTCCCCACTTCCTTCGAGCAACAACAATCCCTTAATCAAGCCCTGGCCAGATTAGCTCTGAAAACCCTACAAACCTCCCCCGATAGCTCCGTCATCGGCTACGAGTTAATCGGGGAAGTCATAGGCGAAAAAACACCCCTCTGGCAATTAGCTATCAGGATAGGCTGGTTAAAGGTGATCGATCCCCATCAGAAAATATACGGTTTCGCCGATGATATTTTCCTTGAATATTTCGCATCTAAGGCTATCGATAAGCTGGATTACTTCTTGCCTGAACCGCCAAAAGCCTTCTGCCCGATCTTTCACCGGCGCTGGCAGAGAACCATGTTTTTTTGGCTCGGACGCAACGACATCGCTCAAAATCAGAAAGATGCTCTACTGTCCGCGTTGATCGCCTTTCAAGATGGTTGTCATCCCCTGAATTTATACGGGCGGCAGGCTTTCTATCTCGCCGCTCAGTGTCTCTGCGAATACCCCGAGAGCAGTCTGGGTAACACGATCGTCAAACAGTTGTTAAATTGGTCTTTTTTCAGCGCCGATAATAATTCTCTAATGGCTCAATCGGCGATCGAGGTGTTACAAAAGAGTGATCGGACCTTAGTCTTGAGAGCATTATTAGAATTAATACCTCTGCGTAGCGACGTGTTAAAAATTGTCGAAAAACTTGGCAAGGGTCATGAGGCCACCTGCGTCACCCTGGAGCGATTCATAGAAAACACGACCGACGTAGCTCTAAAACGTCTCTGCGCCGAATGTTTGGGGAAAATCGACCCAGGTAACGCGGCAGCGGCACAAGCAGTATTAGTCCTCTTAGAAACCGCCTCTTCTAACGAGCAACGTCATGCAGCCCTATCGAGTTTAGAAAAAATAGGCATCGGCAACAGCAAGTTAATCAACGCCCTGATGCGCCGTTTACAATTACCTGAATCCTCTTCAGTAATGCGTCGCGTCTTCGGCTGTCTCGAAGTTATCGGACAGAATAACTCTACCGCCATCGCCGCCCTCGTCCAGTTAATTCGTACCACCCGAGATCCTTTTATCCACCGTCAGGCGGCGGAAAGTCTGGAGAAAATCGATCCAGGAAATCCAACCGCGATCGCAGTCCTGATTCAATTGTTACAATCGGGGAAGACGGAGGAAGTACGCCAGCAGGCCATATATAGCCTCGGGGAAATAACCCCCAATAATAACGACGCGATTTCTTCCCTGGTTAACCTCCTCAATACTCCCTCTTCTGTCTACACCCACTGGCTAGCCCTCAGCAGTCTCGGCAAGATCGGGGCAGGTAATCCCAACGCGATAGAAGCTATAGTCAAGATCATCCAGACGAGTGAAGAGATCCTGCTGCAGAAGGAGGCGATCGAAAGTCTGGTGAAAATCGCGCCCGATCACCCCGTCGCCATCAATTCCCTCGTCAAGGTGATCGAAAAAACCGAAGACGAATCTACCCGCAGGGAAGCCGCCGAAATCCTCGGTAAATTAGATCCGGGTAATCCAGAAGCGATCGCCGTTCTCGTGAATCTCCTACATAATAATAACGATGAGTTTACCCGTCGCCAAGCCGCCGTTAGTCTCGGCCGCATTGATCCCGGCAATCTAGAAGCTATATTCACCCTCGTGCAACTGATCAAGTCGAGTCAGGATCGGGATATAAGAAGTTTAGCCATAGAAAGTGTCGGTGAGATCGGTCAACAGAATCCAGCGGCGATCGCTACTCTTATCCGCCTACTCCACCAGCAACAGGATAATAATACCCTCAAGGTGGCGGCGAGCAGTTTGGGTAATATCGCCTACGGCAATCGAGAAGCTATCTCCGCCCTGGGGAAAATGCTCGAATTCACAGAAGACGAAGCCACACGGCTAGATGCGGCGGAAAACTTGATTAAATGCCTACCAGGAGAACAGATAGGGGAGTTACTGACTTATGCCCGTCGCAGCGACGATGAAGCGAGTAACTATCTTCTTTGGTACTGTAGCCAACAGATAGCCTATGAAAAATTCTGTCGTCTTTGGCACGAATCCGCTGGCCCCCTCTCCCTCGCGTCCTCACCCTTGCCCCCTCCAGAAGATAAAGAGCTGGAAACCTCCGGAGAATTCATCTGTTTACTCCGCTCCGCTTTCGCCGGTAACGCCAAACTTAAGGAGGCGATCGAGCTTATCTGTATCGACAGCGGCGAGTTCTTCGATCCTGATAATCCTTTGGTGGATATATACGATCAGATGTTGACCCAGAACTGCCCCGACTTCGAGCATGGTATCCCCGACACCATATCGAAACTGCGTCTCTATTGGAATGGTATTCGCCGTAATCAAGCTGATAAAACCTTCTGTCTTCTTTTTTACGAACGGGAAGTCAGTTTCAGCCCCGATTTCTTGACGGCCCTCAATAAATTCCCAGGTTCGATCTGTTTCGTCGGCAATCAACCCTGTACCGCCATCCCCAGCTTTTCCGGCTCCCATGTCCAAGTTATCGCCTCGCTTTTCTCTTGGTTGGAAAAAGAGTTAGAAAAAGGCTTGACATAATCGGTTGATTACCGCTACTATAGTGGATGTGTCAAAAATGGGACTGTAGTTCAATTGGTTAGAGCACCGCCCTGTCACGGCGGAAGTTGCGGGTTCGAGCCCCGTCAGTCCCGTTCTAAGAAAGAGGGTAGCATAGTAATTAGCCACCTTCTTTTTTAGTTAAGAAAAGCTGATTAAATTATCTTCTATACCAAATATCTTCGAGTCGCCGCGCCATATCGAGCAGTTCCAAGCGATCGCTTGTTTCCATCAACACCGTAACGTGTCCTAATTTCCTCCCTGGACGGGCTTGATTCTTGCCGTACCAGTGAACCCGGGCGTTAGGTACGGAGGCCAATTCCTTCCTAACTTCTATATAATCGTGGGTTTTATTCTCGTAGCCCAATAAATTAACCATTACCGCCCCCGGGTACTTTAAATCGGGGGAACCGAAGGGTAAATCCGTCACCGCCTGTAATTGCAGGGCGAATTGAGAGGTAGCGCAGGCATCGAGGGTATAATGCCCCGAATTGTGGGTACGGGGTGCGATTTCGTTAACCAATACCCTCCCGTCTCTGGTGAGGAAAAATTCGATCCCGAAAACCCCGATGACATTTAAACTACTCAGTAAGTTACGGGTGATGACACGGATTTCCTCTTCTAATTCCGCTTCTATAGAAGCCGGGGCGATAACCCAGTGACAGACTTCATTTTTCTGATGGGTTTCTACGATCGGATAGATAACTACTTCTCCCTCTCGGTTGCGCCCCGCGATGACGGCTAACTCCCGATCGTACTCTACAAATTCCTCCATCATCAGGTTATGCGGGGTTAACGAACTCCCCGCCCGATTTAACTCTTCGGCACTCTTGATGATATGCGTTCCTTGACCGTCATAACCGTGACGGCGGGCTTTGATCACTACTGGGAAATCCGTTAATTTTGAGCGATCGTATAAACTGAACTGGGGCACTGCTATCCCCAGTGATTGTAAAAAGCATCTCTGGTCGTATTTGTCAAGGAGAGGTTGCAAAGAATTAAGAGAAGGGGAAAAGACAAAACCCTGCTCGGCCAGAGACGAAAGAGCCTTAAGATTAACGAATTCGTTCTCAAAAGTGATTACATCACAAAGCTGAGCCAG
Organism: uncultured bacterium; assembly: GCA_964623815.1. Taxonomy (GTDB): domain Bacteria; phylum Cyanobacteriota; class Cyanobacteriia; order Cyanobacteriales; family Microcystaceae; genus Chroococcopsis. The sequence continues at coordinate 38,982 of CAZUVR010000022.1, forward strand.
TTCTGCCGTAGCCCTAGGGTCATCTATTTCCCCCAAGACGATTTCGGTGGCTAATTTAGCGGCGGGGTCATCCGCCCTAGGAGTTTGCACGATCAACTCGATACCCAAACCATTAGCCTCCTCGGCCATCATCTGGGCTAACTGCCCGCCGCCAATTACTCCAACCCGTTTCCACATGATCAATCACATCCTAAAGATTCACGGGTAGAAACTCCCGTTTTTGAATTAACACCACTAGCCGTGGCACAAAGCTTTTTAATCTGTTCGCCGTCTAATACCGCCAAACTGAAATCGGTTCCCGTCACCTTAGCATTTTTGAAGCTAGTGCGTAACATGATCACCTCAGCAAAAATGGCATCACTTAAATCGGCGTTCTCAAAAGTACTAAGATAAGCCAGACCATTAGTTAAATCGGCACCACGAAAATTAACCCCCGTCATCGCCGAACCATTAAACACGGCTCCCCTTAAATCGGCGTTGCTGAAATTAGCCTCACTGAGATTGACGTTAGTAAATTGGGCGGTTTGCAGATTTTGCGAGGAGAAGTCTTTGCCGGTAAGATTGCTGTTTTCGTAACTAGCGCTAGCCCCGGTTACGGCGGAAGAACTGGCGGCATTAGCCGGTAATGATGGCAGTAATAATAGTACAAATATGGCTAAGAGCGTCAGTAACTTTTTCATATTCTTAATTGATTGGGCATTTTAGATTTTAAGATATATCGGTTATCCCGGCTGTTGCCAATATTTATAGACGGCATAAGCGAGAGTCACCACGCCCGTAACTATAGCCGATTCATCCACTTTAAATTCGGGGTGATGCAGGGGGGGATTTAACATACTGGCGTGACCGACACCGAGGCGGAACATACTCCCGGGGGCGTGTTGTAGATAGAGGGAAAAGTCTTCCGCACCCAATGACGGCTCGGTGAGGATTTGCACCTTATCGTTACCCCAGGCTTCTCGGCTTGCTTCTTCGAGGATTTGAGTTAATTTCGGATCGTTTTGCACTGAGGGCACACCGCGACGGTAATTAACCTCGCACTTAGCCCCATAAGTCTGACAGACGTTACTGACGATACTTTGTATCCATTCCGGGAGATTGGCGTGGGTTTCCGGGTGAAGCGATCGCACCGTTCCCGACATCCGCACCTGATCGGCGATGACGTTGGGGGCGCGGCCACCGCTGATCTGCCCGATGGTGAGAACGATCGGGCGGAGGGGATTTTGAGTTCTGCTAATCGCCTGTTGTAGGGTTGTTACCACCTGAGAAGCTATCCAGATGGCATCGATCGCCTCGTGAGGGCGGGCACCGTGCCCCGACTCACCTTGAATGAAGATTTCCAGATCGTCCGCCGCCGCTGTTAGGGCACCGTAGCGAATACCGACGCAGGTGGCCGGGATGGATGGGAAAACGTGAACGCCGAACACCGCACTAACATCGCGCATCACTCCATCTTGCACCATCCAGCTCGCTCCCTGGGCGATCTCTTCGGCGGGTTGAAAAATGAAGCGTACCTTTCCAGGGAGGGGTTGAGAGAGGCGCGATAGTACCATCGCCGTCCCTAAACCTACAGTGGCGTGAACATCATGACCGCAGGCGTGCATGATACCTGGTTTCCTGGAAGCAAAATCGAGATTGGTACGCTCTTGAATCGGCAGGGCATCCATATCGGTGCGTACCGCTAACAGTCTCTTATCCTCCCCCGTACCGGGGAGATTGCCCATAACTCCCGTCTTGCCGATCGCTTCCTCTACCGACAAACCGCAGGAAGATAGTACCCCCGCTACATAAGCCGCAGTTTGATACTCCTGACCGCTTAATTCAGGGTTGGCATGAATATGGCGGCGAATTTCTATTAATCTCGGGGCCAGAGTTTGGGCGAGGTCTTTAATTTCCGAAAGCATTATTGAACCGCGTGACTATCGATCGCTCTATTATAACTTTTCTCAGATTCCCAGAACCTTTAAACTATTGATAATAATAACTAAGCTAGAGATATGGATATTAAAAACGGGTTCGTCAGCGCTGTCGGCAATACTCCCCTGATCCGCTTAAACAGTTTCAGCGAAGAAACCGGCTGTGAAATATTGGGTAAGGCAGAATTTCTCAACCCCGGCGGTTCCGTCAAAGACCGGGCCGCCCTCTATATCATCGAAGATGCCGAGGCTAAGGGTTTACTCAAGCCGGGTGGTACGGTAGTCGAGGGTACGGCGGGGAATACGGGTATAGGTTTAGCCCATATCTGTAACGCTAAAGGTTATAAATGTTTGATCATCATTCCCGATACTCAATCTCAGGAGAAGATCGACCTCTTGAGAACATTGGGCGCGGAAGTTCGTACTGTCCCCGCCGTTCCCTACCGTGACCCGAATAACTACGTGAAAATGTCGGGCAGAATTGCGTCGGAGCTAGAAAATGCAATCTGGGCTAATCAATTTGATAATCTAGCCAACCGTCTCGCCCATTACGAAACCACTGCAGCGGAAATCTGGGCGCAAACCGAGGGTAAGATCGATGGTTGGGTGGCCGCGACGGGTACGGGTGGTACTTACGCGGGAGTGGCATTGTTTTTAAAAGAGAAGAATCCAAATATAAAATGTGTGGTGGCTGACCCGATGGGAAGCGGTTTATATAGTTACGTGAAAACGGGGGAGATTAATATTACTGGTAACTCGATCACCGAAGGGATAGGTAATAGTAGAATCACAGCCAATATGGAGGGAGTACCGATCGATGATGCCATTCAAATCGAAGATCCTACCGCTCTGAAAGTCCTGGCTCAGCTCCTCCATAAAGACGGCTTATTTATGGGCGGTTCGGTAGGTATTAACGTGGCTGCGGCTGTGGAACTGGCGAAACAATTAGGCCCGGGGCATACGATCGTTACCGTTCTCTGTGATGGGGGTTCCCGTTATCAATCCCGTCTCTATAATCCCCAGTGGTTAGCGGAAAAAGGTTTGGCGTAGATGGCAGGTCATAGTAAGTGGGCGAATATCAAGCGCCAAAAAGCCCGGGTCGATGTCAAGAAGGGGAAAACCTTCGCCCAGCTATCCCGGGCGATCATCATAGCCGCGAGGAATGGTATACCAGATCCGGCGGGTAACTTTCAACTGCGAACGGCGATCGAGAAAGCGAAAGCGGCGGGCATCCCGAATGACAATATAGAGCGGGCTATCCTTAAGGGTGCTGGTAAGTGGTCTAATGAAGCACCTTTAGAAGAGATCCGCTATGAGGGTTACGGGCCGGGGGGAGTGGCGATATTAATCGAAGCCGTTACCGATAATCGTAATCGCACCGCTGCCGAATTAAGAGTGGCTTTCAGTAAGAATGGCGGCAATTTAGGTGAAACTGGTTGTGTCGGTTGGATATTTTCTCAAAAAGGGGTGAGCCTCATTGAGCCGGAAATAGAGGAGGAAATTTTATTAGAGGCTTGTTTGGAAGGAGGCGCGGATTATTATGAGATGGTCGAGGATGGGGCAGAAGTGTTCACCGAAATCTCCAATCTCGACAATTTAAACCGCTCTCTCGATAAGAATGGCTTGAAGGTGAGGGAAAGCGAGTGGCGCTGGCTCCCTAATAATTTCGTCGAGGTGACGGATTCTCAGCAGGCTAAGTATTTACTGCGCTTAATCGATACTTTGGAGTCGTTAGACGATGTACAAAGCGTGACGAGTAATTTCGAGATGAGCGATGAGTTAATGGAGGGCGCGAGTTAATTACTGGGGCAGGTTACAGAATACAAACCAATACTTTAATACCGTTTCGATACTTTGCTGTAATTGAGCTGTATTGGTCGGTTTGGTGAAGTACCCTGCGATACCGTGAGCGTAACAAGTTTCAATATCTTTGGGATTGTTGGAAGTCGAGAAAACCACTACCGGAATCTTACTGAGATGGCGATCGCGCTTGATCTGGCTCAACACTTCCCGCCCATCGGTGCCGGGTAAATTGAGATCGAGCCAGATCAAGCCGGGTACGGGAGCGTTATCGGAGTCGGAATACTTGCCGGTTTTATAGAGATAATCGATCGCATCATCTCCGTTCAAACATCGGTAGACAGGAATGAACAACTCCGAGCGGCGCAGATAGCGGCGATAGGCTTCAAAATCCTCGTCGCTATCTTCGACGATCAATAAAGGAGCTGTCGATAGGGGGGGAATCAATTCGCTGGTAAAACTCATGGCTCGCTAGTTTCCGGTAATGTGAAATAAAATGTACTGCCTTCGCCTGGTGCGGAAGAGAGCCAGATTTTGCCCCCGTGTCGCTCGACGATCTTACGGGCGATCGTCAAGCCAGCTCCGGTGCCTCCTCCGTAGTCGTTCTGTCCGTGAAGACGGCGGAAGATTTGAAAGATCTTTTCCTGATGACGAGGGGCTATACCGATACCGTTATCCCTGACGTAAAAGATGGTTCCCTCCGGCTCCGCCCCGCGTTCAACTCCTATCTCCACCCATTTCTGAGGTGAATCATTGTATTTGATCGCATTAGAGATAAGATTGGTGAATAACTCACCGATCTGAACGCGATCGCACTTAAGCACTGGTAAGGGTTGTATCAGGCGGAACTCGACTGCTTCACATAATCTACTCATCTTCAACGTATCGAGTACCTGCTGGAGCAGTTTATTAAGATCGGTTGCCGTCTTTTGTATTTCCACTCGTCCCAAACGGGAGAAATGAAGTAGGGAGTTGATCAGATCCTCCATACGCTGAGTTAGATGGGTGAGGGTGAGTAACTTTGACACCCCCTCCTCATCGAGAACTGAGGCGTAATCTTCTATGAGAAAGTTAGCGTAATTATGAATACCCCTGAGGGGTTCTTTGAGATCGTGAGAAGCGATATAAGCGAAAGCATCCAATTCTAAATTACTACGTTCCAACTCTATATTTATTTTAGCTAACTCATCAGCCTGACGTAGAATAATGCCGACGATCGACCCCTGCAACTCTTCCACTGCCTCGATCTCGCAAGTTTTCCAGGGTAGAGATGTCCCCCGTACTGTCTCCCGCCACAATTGAAAAGATTTGCGGGGATAGAGGCGCAGTTCGCCTTCTGTCGATACTTCTACTGGTTTATTGGGGTTGCCGCCCCAATCGACGGTTTGAATAACTTCGGGGCGGAACCAAAGAATATAACTTTGATGTACCTTAGAAATTTCTAGAGCGAGCAAACCGCTGGCCGTATCCTGAAAAGCTGAGGCTCTCTCATAAACCGCTCCCAAATTTTGAGTATGGAAGATATTATCCTCGATCCGAGTTTTGAGCCAATCTAGCAGAAGTGATACCTCTTCGGCGGGTGGAGTCTCACCTATATGCCGGCTATGCTCTCCGAGACACACCACCGCCCCTGAGGCGCTTACTAATTCCAGAACTTTAGTATCTAACGCCTCTAAACCTTCGAGGATGCTTTCCGAAGTTGAGAGGGTTGCCATGAACTGCGCCTGTAAGGACTTTAATTTCATCTTGTAGTCCAGGTTCTCATTTGCTTCTTTGGTGGCTAGCTCTAGGGACATCACCTGACCGATGAATTCACAGGCGGTGCGGATACTGTATGGTACGTATTTGGGGGAATTATGATGACAGGCGATCAATCCCCATAATTTTTGATTTTGGATTAGAGATATAGACATCGAGGCCGTCACCCCCATATTGATGAGATATTCGATGTGCAGGGGTGACACGCTACGCAGTACCGAAAGGCTCAAGTCTAAAGGTTCTCCCGTCAGGGGGTTGAGCTGAGGGGTCAATCCCACTGGCTCATAATTGACATCGGGAATCAGCCGCAACCAGTTGAGGGTATATAAGGCTCTTGCCTGTAAGGGAATATCGCTGGCAGGATAGCGTAGCCCGATATAGGGCGTTCCCGAATCCGATTTCTCTTCAGCTATCACGCTGCCCGCACCGTCGGTATCGAATTGATATACCATCACCCGATCGAACCCCGTCAGCACCCGCACTTCTTTCACCACCATCTGGCACATTTCCAAGCGTGTATCCGCTTTCTGTATCTTCGTGATCGCGCTTTTGACCCGTTGATAGAATTGAAAGAAGTCCTTGAGATCCCGGTGATCGTTTTTTTCTAATTCCAATAAGAAAGTCTCTTGAGATCGATGGACAATGCCGTCAAAAAATAAGCGTTTTTCCCGATTTTTTACGCTAATATTTAAGGGATTCACGAACTCGAAATCATCAGCAATACATTGTCTGATCGCATCAATTTCCTCCTTGGGCAATAACTCTGCCAATTTTTTGCCTATTATTTCTTCCGCAGTATAACCAATTTCTACAAATATATTATTGCTAACCTGAATAATTTCTAAATTTTTTTCTTTTATTACCAAAAGAATTCCGTGAGGTTGTATCAACCCTGGAATATTTATCGGCTCTCGATCGCAAGTAGTTAAATCAATCATCTTGTTATCAAAAAAGTTTCAAGATTAAATATATCCAAATATTTCCGCTCTTAATCACACATTACAGCACTTTGCCTATCAATTAAATACTTGTTTTCGGGGATAGGAGTTAGGAATTGGGAATGCGCCGCTCGGAAAAAAATCAATTCCTAATCCCTAACTCCCTGTACCGATAGGGATTTGAAATGTGCTGTAATTAAATTATATGAATTTTTCAACTCCTTGATATTTATTTTTTATAAATTTATCAATAATAGGGCAAAAAGAAAAATATATTGAAGTTAATAAGGCGGGGAGTAATGTATAGTAGAGTTAATAAAACTTAATGTTCCGATTCACCTGGCCCGTAAAATCGAGAAGTTAGAAGTGTTTACTCATTTCTCTGTAAAAAGGTATGATCTGGTCAACAATTAGGCAAGCTCACAAGATATGGCGGAAAACTTTAATAAAGGCGGACAGCAAGGATGCTTTTACGATCTAGGTCATTGGGGGGGATACTTTCACACATACGATCGCTTAATATTGGGAGAAAATAGCGAGGGCAGGCGAGTCGATCTCTTCCTACCGCGTAATTACGAAGTCAGTCAGGAACGTTATCCAGTTCTCTATCTCAACGATGGTCACACCGCCTTTTTTCCCGGAGGCCCCTACCATAAATCCTGGCGGGTGCCGGAAATTCTCACCCGTCTCTACCTCGGTAATCAAATCCGTCGCCTGATTGTTGTCGCCGTCTCGCCTCTCGATCGGGACTACGAATACACTCACGCGCCTGTGTGGGGTTGTCGCTGGGGAGGTTTAAAAGACTATTCCGCCTATGTAGCCGGCTCTCTCAAAGGTTTCATCGACGCTAATTATCGTACCCTGGCGGGCCCGGAAAGTAACGTTATCTTGGGTGCCGGTCACGGTGGGCTGGCGGCTTTCCATACCGCCACTCATTACCCAGACGCTTTTCGTGGCGTGGCGGCTCTCTCCCCTTCCTTCTGGGTAGGTTTAGATTCTTCGATGGATTTTTCCCTGTTTAACGTTTCTGAATCGGTTTGGGGTAATGTGGAATCTTCGGTGTTAATGTATACCGCCTATAAGGCCCTTCAAGATCCCTATAAAAAACCGAAAATTTATCTGGACTGGGGTTTAATCCGTGACGGCGGAATCCATAACTCTTTTATGGAAGAACGGGCCACCAACCGGGGCCGAGAAATGAGAGATGTTCTGCTGAGAAACTTCTCCTATAGCGAGGGCTATAATTTATTTACCGTAGAAGACCCTCTCGGATCACACTCCGAGGAATCCTGGTCTGGTCGTTTAGATAATATCCTGAGAATTTTCTTCAGCTATTAAGTGAACAGGGAAAACCGCTTTAAACGCTTGAGTTCTTAAATCGATACCAGTGATGGCGGTGCCGATAACGACGGCGAAAGCCCCCAAATCTATAGCTTTTTTCGCTTGTTCGGGGGTGGCAATTCCCCCCTCACAGATGACCGGGACATCCAAAATTCTTACCATCTCTTCTAAAAGAGAAAAGCCGGGGGGTTTAAGATGTTGAGTTTCTTTCGTGTAACCGTAAAGAGTGGTGCCGACTAGATCCGCGCCCGCCTCTACCGCAGCCTTGGCGCTCTCGATACTATCCACATCAGCCATGATTAATTTGCCCGATAGTTGATGGATTTGTTGGATCAGGTTTTCTATGGTTTCTTGATTGGGACGCTTTCTTAATGTGCCATCGATGGCGATAATATCTGCACCACTTTTGGCTATCTTGATGGCATCGTTGACCACCGGGGTGATATAGACTTCAGAATCCTGATAGTAACGCTTCCATAAACCGATGATCGGCGTGTCGGGTAACTGTTGACGCACGTTCTCCACATGGGAAGGTGAATCGATCCTCACTCCGGCTGCCCCCTGATTGACACAAGCTTCTGCGATCGCGGCTATGATCATCGGTTCGTGTAAAGGGGATTCCGCCGGCGCTTGACAGGAAACTATTAAACTGGATTTGAGACTGTTTAAATCCATGAGGCTATATTTTTGTAATATTTAAAATTTTACTGGATCTGTCTCCCTTGTTTTAAATAAAGATTGTAAGTATCTAACTTTTTCAATCAACATTTCTGCTTCTATTGGTTTCTGTAAATAATCGTCGATTCCCGATTTAGTTAATTGCGTTCTTTTAATCATCTCGGTGGAATTTTTAAACATCAGTATTTTCGTTTCTTTGGTGGAATGAGATTTTTTTATTAATTGGCATAGATGATAACATTCCGGTACTCGGTCATCTATAATTACCAAACTCGGCTGGATAATTTCGATTTTTTTAACCACCGAAACCCCATCGACCAACCAGATTACTTGATAACCTGCGGCTACCAATAAATCACAGACTATCCCCGCATTATCTTCGTCATTATCGAGCAAAACGATCGTTTTATTACCTAAACTAATTTGACCCGACAATTGACCATTATTAGCACCGTTATTTTTATATTGATACTGATCGGGGAGACGTACCGTAAATAGTGAACCTTGCTCTAAAACCGATTCGACTTCGATAACACCCCGGTGTAATTCTACTAACTGTTTGGTTAGGGCCAATCCTAGACCGACTCCTCCGTAAATGCGGCGGCGAGAATTTTCCAGTTGTTTGAAGTCTTCAAATAATAGGGGTATTTTTTGTTCAGGAATCCCGATCCCAGTATCTTCTATTTGAAAAATAACTTCATTATATTCTTTCCACAATCTCAAAGTTACCTGTCCGTACTCCTGAGTGAATTTAATCGCATTTCTCAGTAAATGGATTAAGATTTGTTGCAATCGATCGGGGTCGGCATAGAATAAATCATCGGTTAGTTTTATCTGTAAGTCTAAAGCTAAGTGGATATTTTTTTGTTCTGCTTCTACTGCTAGCAATTTGATCACCGTATTACTGAACTTTCTCAGAGACATGGGTTTAATGTCTAACACTGCTTTACCAGTAGATACTTGAGCGAAATTTAACAGATCGTTGATCAGGGTGAGCAATTTCTGTCCATTATCTTGAATGGTCTTTAGATATTGTTGTTGTTTCTCGGCTGGGAGAATTTTCTTTTCCCAAGAAAAACGTTGTAGGGTACTCGATAAGCCTATGATACAGGTTAGGGGCGTTAATAGTTCGTGACTCATATTACTGAGAAACTCGCTTTTAGAGAGATTGGCGGCTTCGGCAGCTATGAGAGTATCTTCTAACTCTTGAGTACGTTCAATAACTCTCTGCTCGAAAACCGTTTTCTGTCTCTGTACCTGCGCGTATAATTGAGCTTGGTAGATAGCGATCGATAAATGTTCTCCTATATGACCCAAAAATTTCTTTTCCTGCTCTTGCCACTGTCTTCTTTCATAACATTGATGGGCGATGATCAGCCCCCACAGCTCATCTTGAATTACTATCGGAGCTATCAATTTAGAAACTACCTGATATTGTCGTAAAAATTCCGCTAGACAGAAAGAATAGGAATAATTTCTTTCCACATCCTCCACTGCCACTACCGAGCCGCGTCGATACTTCTCTTGATACTGGGGTATATAGGAAAAGCAATCATCTCTCGCTTCGGTATCGAGTAAGGATGGTATATTGGGGCTTTTCCTCGATTCGTAAGTAATTCGCCCCTTGCCCTGTCCCGGTATATTTTTATCGTCTATGAATTGATAGATTAATAATCTATCCACGTCGAGGAATTTTCTCACTTCGTCCACCGCCGTCGTCAGAACCACAGGAATTTCTAAGCTCTGCCGTATCTGACTGATCACTTGATTTAATAATCTTTCCTGTTCCAGTTGTTGGGATAGAGCCTGTTCCACCGGTTGACATACGGAAACTCGTAAGCATTTAGAGGCGAGATCGTCGTAAGTAAGAATCGCTAAAATATCTAATAATAATTGGCTCTGGCCTTGCCCGGAAATCGAATTATTTTTTCCTAATAGATTAAAAGCTTTATCTAAGAGAGGATTAAGGGGAAATAAGCCTGAAAGCTGTTGCAAGAATTGATAGATAGTGCGCCTATCAAAACTCAGCTTGGTATTGTAGTCTTCTTCTGTAGAAGTAGCCAATAATAGGGCGAAAATTTCTTCACCTATTAATAAACAGTAGCGATCGTATCTATCCTGAGAATTAATTTTAACCGAGCGATCATTAAAATGGGATTCGCATATAAAAATAGAAGAATCCGGTAAAGATTCGGCCGTCTTTTGCCAAAGGCTACAAAGTTGGTCAAATATTCCTAAAGATAATTTTTTTTGCCAAACAAAAGCAGGTAAATAATCCATGTTAATACCTAAAACCGACTCTCATCAGGAACGTCAGTAAAAAATCACCAAGTTGAAGCCTAAAGATTCTCAGCCTCTTTATATAATAGGATGACCTAATTTATCCCCTGAACCTGATAAATCTAATTTTTATTTAACCAAAGCGTTGGCAAAATGAGCGTCTCTCTAGAGTTCGACTAAGGGTTTAAGAGAGATGTTCCTTGTAAACAAGCGTCTTCGAGGATCAGCCCCATTTGAATACTGTATTCAAGCTGGGCGCAGAGTAAATTCGCCCCAGTAAAATCCGTACCCCTCAATAAAGCGCCGTAGAAAATAGCTTCTTCTAAATCGGCGCTCCTGAAATCGGCTCCGGATAAATTGCTGCTGGTAAAGTCCACCCCTCGGAGGATGGCACCAGCGAGGGAGGCTCCCTTTAAATCGCTACCGCGAAAATCACAATTTGATAAATCGAGGTGATTTAGGGTAGCTCCTCCGAGAAAGGCACCGGCGAAACTAATGGGGGAGATTACGGCATCGGTTAGAATCGCCCCTTTTAAATCGGCGTTACGAAAGTCGGCATCCTTGAGTACGGCACCAGTTAAATCGGCACCCCGTATCGTCGCCCGTAAAATTGCCCCCGATAAATCCGCCCCCGCTAGATTAGATCCTGACAGGTTGGCTCCCGATAAATCCACTCCCACTAAATTCGCACCGGATAAATTGACTCCTGCTAAATTCGCACCAGCTAAATTTTTAATTAGCCCTTGATGAACACTATGAAGATCTAACGAGACGGTCATGGCTGTAATATTTTTCAATGATCCTAAAAATAGCTTAGAATAATCGTAAACCTTTGTTAAGAAGATCTCCATGTCATTTGAGCTATTATCCCTAGATAATATCCAACAACTCGCGCAACAGTATGGTTACCTGGCTGTATTTATTGGTATTGCTTTAGAAAATATGGGAATACCTATTCCCGGCGAAACCATCACGATCGTAGGCGGATTTTTAGCCGGCAGCGGAGATTTAAACTACTGGTTGGTTTTACTCAGCGCCATCACCGGGGCCGTATTGGGAGATAATTTCGGCTACTGGCTAGGTCGTGCTGGAGGCTGGCCCCTTTTATTAAGGGCTGCAAAAATATTTAACATTTCTATCCATCGCCTCGAATCCGCGAAGGAGCAATTTAGTAAAAATGCTCCTAAAGCTGTGTTCTTCGGTCGTTTCGTCGCCCTATTAAGAATCTTCGCCGGGCCGATGGCTGGTATGGTACGTATGAATTATGGGCGGTTCATTCTCTGCAATCTCGGGGGGGCAACAGTCTGGGCGACAATTATGGTGACTTTATCTTTTTTCCTAGGTAAGTTGATCCCCTTACATCAGTTAGTGCATTCGATCGCGCAATTCGGTATCGTCGCCCTGCTGGCAATTATCGCCTGGTTAGTAATTTCGCTGTGGTTAGAAGCGCGGAAGCCGCAAACAGATTAAAATTAGTCGCCCTTCTGTTTCTGCCACATTTCCACACTCGATTTTACCGTAGCCCCCCAGCTTCTAGACAAGTCGTAAAAATTTTTCTGATATTCGGCGCAATTTTTTTGCTTTTCTTGATAAAAGGCTCGATCGTTGCACAATCTAATGATGGCATTTCTATACTGCCGACAAATAAAACTTTTAATGGTTGCGAGTTTAAATATTGCTCTTTAATGTTTTTAAAATACTCTTTTCTATAAATTGGTAAAAAGTTTTTGATAGGAATATTTTTGTTCCCAGTAATTTCTTCAAGGTTTTTATTGATATTATTCTATACAGTTAATAGAGAAAAATATTTTTTATTCCAAAAGCTTTTATCCAAATTTAAAATAAGCTTTTTAGTTTTACTGAGAGGAATGTCTTCTAACATAAGAACGCCGTGTAAAGAAGGAATTATTTTGATACCGAACCAATTTAATGTAGAAAGCAAGAACCAATGGGTAGTCCCATTGGCTATTATGACTACATCTGCTCAAAAAAGTATCACATTGAATATTATTATCAATCCATACATAAAATATCCTAGATGAAATAACAATCCACGAAGAAACCACATAGCCTTTAGCATTTAATTGATAAAAAATATCATAAAATTGACCATAATAAGTGATGGCAAACTGGAAAGAATCTTCCTTTTCTTGAATCCAATATTTATAGGTTCCGATCACATCCCCACGTCCAGCCGCATAAAAAAGTCTTAGTTCTGAATTTATTTATTACTCTTCTTTATCAGTTAATTTTTCTCAATCATGATAGCAACATTCCAAAAAATCAAGTTATTTTAACCTGATTTTTAGATAAGGAGGCTAAAAAAAGCGGGGGCTTGTAAACTACGGTTTTTCAGCTCCCCGATCGTTATTCAATTAAAAATCGATAACCCGCTCATCACAAAGTAATACTAAATCCTGTTCTCAAAGGCTACTTATGAAGATTGGGAATCGGGAATCGGGAGTCGGGAATCGGGATAAATATTTCTACTCCCTACTCCCTACTCCCTACTCCCCGGATCGTAAAAGGGTACTATGAAAAACGGATTTAGTATAACAGGGATGCAAAATATTCTTTCATCCCACCCCCATAAATAAAAATATTTACGCGGCTACGGGTTGAACCTGTTGCAGGAGATGCTGTAACTCATCGCCTTCGATCACCTCTTTTTCAAGGATTTCAATGGCGATTTTCTCTAACAAATCCCGATTAGCTCCCAGAATTTGCAAAGCTTGCTGATGACCTTGCTCCACGATGTTTTTAACTTCCTCGTCTATAGCTTTAGCCGTATCATCGCTCACCATACGACGGGGATTACCCATCCCATCACCGAGGAAATTATTCTGTTGACCTTTCTCGTAGGCGAGGGGGCCGAGAGTCTTACTCATGCCGTAGGTTGTCACCATTCTCTCAGCTAAATCCGTCGCCCGTTGTAAATCATTCGCTGCGCCAGTAGTGATACTGCCGAAGACGATTTCTTCCGCAGCCCGCCCGCCTAGTAACGTGGCAATCTGATCCCTCAGCTCCGATTCATCCATTAAGAATCTGTCCTCCGTGGGCATCTGTAAGGTATAACCGAGCGCCGCCATACCCCGGGGAACGATCGAAATCTTCGCCACCTTACCACCCCCTGGCATAACCGAACCTACCAAGGCGTGACCAACTTCGTGATAAGCGACGATTTTCTTCTCTTTTTCGTTCAATACCCGACTCTTCTTCTCCAATCCAGCTACAACCCGCTCGATAGCTTCGTTGAAATCCTCTTGAGCGACGCTTTCCCGTCCGTTACGGGCGGCGAGTAAAGCAGCTTCATTGACTAAGTTGGCTAAGTCGGCACCGGCGAAACCGGGTGTGCGGGTGGCTATCTGTTTTAAATCTACGTCGGGGCCTAATCTCACCTTACCGGCGTATATTTCCAGGATTCTTAATCGGCCGGAGAGATCCGGGCGATCTACTAATACTTGTCGATCGAACCTCCCAGGCCTCAATAGAGCAGGATCGAGGGTTTCGGGGCGGTTAGTCGCCGCGAGAACGATAACGGTGGCATCCCCAGCGTTAAAGCCATCCATCTCGGTTAATAACTGGTTGAGAGTTTGTTCCCTTTCATCGTTGCCGCCGATGAAACCGCCGTTAGCCCGCGATTTACCTATAGCATCCAACTCATCGATAAAGATAATACAGGGGGCTTTCTTCTTGGCTTGCTCGAATAAATCCCGCACTCTCGCCGCCCCCGCGCCGACGAATAACTCGACGAATTCTGAACCGGAGATACTGAAGAAAGGTACTCCCGCCTCACCCGCTACAGCTTTGGCGAGGAGGGTTTTACCCGTACCTGGAGGCCCTACTAATAGCACGCCTTTGGGGATGCGAGCGCCTATCTGAATATAACGCTGGGGAAACTTAAGAAACTCCACAATCTCAGCTAATTCGGTTTTAGCTTCCTCTACACCCGCCACATCTGCGAAGGTGATTTTTTCTCTTTCACCCTCTACATAAACCTTGGCGCGACTTTTTGTAATCGAGAGGGCACCGGCTGGCCCGCCACCGCCGCCACGATTTAAGAAAAACTGCCAGATACCGACGAAGATTAAGGGGGGTATCACCCAACTGAGGATATTAGAAATCCAGCCGTTACGCGGTGGGGGCGCGGCAGCAAATTCTATACCTTTAGCTTCTAATCGTTTCGGTAACTCTAGATCGAATATGGGCGTAGTACTATATATCGGGCCGTATTCGGCCTCTTTTTCACCCTTTACCTGATAGCGAATTTCGTTCTGTCCCACAGAAACCCGAGTCACTTTACCGTCTTCTACTTGATCGATAAATAGACTATAGGGAACTCTCGGCACGGGCTGCCCGAAAACCTGCGGGAAAAAAATATTAGCTATTAAAAACAGACTCCCGATGATCAGTAATATATTACCGATCAATCTCGATCGTTCTGGTGGTTTACTTTTTATACTCATTGTTATGTTTTTACTTGTTGTAGCCTCTTCTTTCTCTATTCTAGGTTTATCGGTACTACTCTGGTAAATTATCGGGATCAATGTTCAACCGTCGCAGTTTTTCTTCTAGTATTCGATTTCTTTCTAAGAGAAGTTGATTCTGGTCAACAAGATTCTGCTTCTCCCTCTCTAAGTTCTGCGCTCTCTCTTCTGGAGATTCATAACGGTTGCCGTTTCTGTCAAACCAATAGAGCCACTCTCTTTGAATACGATCGCGCCTACCCCTACCTCTACCTATGGCTATTCCTAATTCTGGCATCCAATAGGGTTCACCCCATTGACGTTGATAGGTGCCATCTTCTAAACGATATATTTCTAATGGTTCATGTTGATCCCTGAGCCAATAATCTGGGTTATAGATAACGTAATATAAAATCCCGAGGTTTTTATAGGTTTCCATCTTTTCGCCATATTCATCCCCCGGAGTTTGAGAAACTATTTCCAGAGCGAAGATAGGGGGTATATTATTCTCTTTCCAGGTTATGTAACTCTTCCTTAACTTATTATTATTAACCCTATCTACCCCCAGGGCTATAAAAGCGTCGGGAACTACTGGCACTCTTAGATGTTCGCTCGCTGTGTGATATACGCCCATATTCACCCCCATGAACCAGTCTAAACGCTCAGACCAAATAAAACTTAGGATAGAGAGCAAGAAATTAGGTAGTAAGATATGTAATTCGTTATCCACTGGTAAGCCATCACTATCCGGTAATGTCTCAACATCTATTGTGTCAACTGTTTCAATGAATTGCACCATATTTTTAGATATAACGAGTTAATTGAACTCGATAACGTTCTTTCTTCGTCACCGCTATCTCACCCACTTCTAATCTGCCTTTACCCCTAAAAGAAATTAGATCCCCCGACTTGGTATTAAAACTAGGCTGAGTGATTTCTTTCCAGTTTACCCGCACGTCTCCTGATTCGATCGCTTCCACCATCTTACTCCGAGAAATACCGAACCCCGCCGACGCGATCGCATCTAATCTTAAAGAAGCCTCCACCGTATTGATCTCTTTTTTCTGGGGTGTTCTTACCTTTAACTCTGTCCATTCTACGGCTACGGTTTTCACAGGACAAGAGCGAACTTGTACCAGACTTACTGTTAAAAAATCTACCAATTCAGGTACTACTATAGCCTGCGCTCCTCTCTCCCCTAACACTATAATATCTCCTACTTTTTCCCTGATGATCCCGCTGCCTAAAATAGCCCCTAAAAAGTCGCGGTGATTGGCGGGATCGAAGAGGAAATTACCGCTAATATCTAATAGCGCCAGGGGAATCTGACTGCTATCGACACCCACTTCACTGCGGGCAATAGCTAACCTCTGCCTCTCCGCCTGGGGATAACCACCGTATGCGGAAACACAGACATCGGTTAGACGGCTAAAGACTCTATCCACTTCTATCAAAACTGGGGGAGAAAAAAAGTCAGTGACTACGGTTTCCCAAGTCTTCAGAGCTTGATCGGCTTTATCGATAACCTTCGCTAACTCCTCCCTATTCTCTACCCCTTTCAATAGATCTTCTCTGGGTAACATGGGAGTGCCTCCTAAGGATTCAAGGCGTAACCTTGCATATTTTCCGGGTTGAATTGGCGTATGATTTCCGTGGCCTTATTTTTAGTCGCCTCGGGGCCTTGTACCACGAGTAAATATTTTCCGTCGTTGAGACGGTTACGATAGGGTAGCGCGTCGCCGCTGCCACTGGATAAGCCCACGCCTCCGCCGACAAAAATACTACCCATCGCGCCGCCGATAGCCCCGCAGATACCGCCGATAATATGATTACCTGGCTCACCCGCCCAGTCAAAAGTATCTAAACCGGTGATGAGGTTGAATAAATATCCCCCTGCGAAACCGAAAGGCACCAACCAGTAAGCCATTAACCGGGCGTTTTTTTTCGCCTGTTGATTGGGATCGATTAAACCGAACTCATCAGCGCTTTTATAG
The DNA here is from genome assembly GCA_964623815.1 of uncultured bacterium. Classification (GTDB taxonomy): domain Bacteria; phylum Cyanobacteriota; class Cyanobacteriia; order Cyanobacteriales; family Microcystaceae; genus Chroococcopsis. Next base: position 56,153 of record CAZUVR010000022.1, read on the forward strand.
CCCCTACCGAGTATGGTCATTTGACTTGTGGGGATGCCCGCTTTTTCTAGGGCGGTGTAAGCCGATTCTACCTGTATACGATCGCTCAATACTGCTATTAAATAATTCATCGTTTATTATGTTAAAATTTGCCTTCTTCCTATTTTAAGCAGGAATTAGGGTCTTTTGTTCGGGGGCGAGCGATGCCCTCAGTGCCTCCTCTAAGGGGGCACATCCTAACCTCTCCTCCAATATCTTCAACACTTCGCGCCCGAAATCGTTGGGATTTTGCCGCCACGCCTGTAGACAAACTTCACCGAAAAATGAGCCTAAAGGTTCTGGATTCCAGAGTAATTTTTTCGCCGTCCAGGGCATCAAACTCATCGGATCATAACCCGGTTTAATAATCTCCTTCTCAAAGGCGTACTCTTCTAAATGGGTATGGGGTTGTAACCCGATGAAAAAGATGGCTGGTTCCACTTTATCGACACCAAAAATCTTTTCTAACTCCCGATGGTAGGCGATCGTCTGGCGAATAGTATCAAAGGTTTCATCGATGACGTTAAAGGAGTAGTTAACCGAGACTAAATCATTGAATCCGGAGGCTTTTAAGTCCCGACAGTTTTGTAAGACGGTGCGGAGATTGTAACCCATCCTCATTTTTCTTACCAATTCTTGCGATCCCGAAGTGATACCGATCTCGAAATAGTTCATCCCAGTTTTTACCATTAAGTTGCATAGTTTTGGCGTTAAATTATCGGCTCGAATGTAAGCAGCCCAGTGAATATCTGTCATACCAGAGACGATGATTTTCTCTAATAATTCCTCTACATCGGCGATGAATTTTTTCGCCGGGATGAATTGCGCGTCGGTAAACCAGAAATTGCGGATACCTCGATCGTACAACTGTCTTATCTCTTTTACCACTTCGTCGGCAGGGTTGATTCTCACCTGTTTTCCTTCCACCACCGTATAGATACAGTAACAGCAGTTATGGGGGCAACCCCGTTTAGTCTGTACTCCGATGTAGAAGTCGTTATCCTGTAAGTAATATTGGAACTCGGGCCAGATACTTTCTATATACTCGTAATCGCACGCGGTTTTGATAAAGCGAGTCGGCTCCTCGTGTATCAGACGCGGGCGGGGATTGTTTTCACCCACCACATAACAACGCTCGTCGCTAAAATCTTTTCCAGAGAGGAATTTTTCTAATAGAGTTTCTCCTTCCCCTACAGATACGATCGTACCCTGGGGTAAACTGGTTTTCAACTGCTCGTAGAAGACGCTCACCGCTCCCCCGCCCACTAATATCCGCGCATCAGGGTTATACTTCCGGGCGCGATTTAGCCCCTGACGGATTAAACCGATGTTGCGCCATAATTCGCCGTAATAGGCAGTAGTAACTTTTAACCCCCCTAAAGCACCCCGCAGTTTGATCAGGGGATTTTTCGCGTAGTAGAATTCAAAGGCATTTTGTAGCGGGTTGCCGCCCCTACCTCCTACTGGCGCGTAAATTTGGATGTCTCGCCAGGAGAATACCAATAAACTGGGACGGAATTCGTCTATACACTTGTCTAAGGATTTTTTAAAGTCTAACGGCGGTACAGTGCCGAGATCGAAGATTTTTTGCTCTATATTAGGGAATATCTTATGGACATGATCTGATAGATAGACTACCCCTATAGGAAAGATGGGATTACAGGGGAGACGAACATAAAGGATTTTTTGATTTTGCAGTTCAGTCATGTTCTCTAGTAGCCACTCTTATTGGCGCATTCTCAGTATTCTTAATATAACTTAACTTCCGGTCCAAAAAGGCGATCGGGAAAATTTGGTAGTCTACTTGACAAAATAACTATTCATTACTAATATTTAATCTTCGATCGGTATTACCGGAGTTGACTAAATAAAAAATATAGAGTAACAGAGATAGGAAAAAGAAGCTAAAAAACAATAATCCTCCTAAACAGACAAATTTTATAATTTTTTAATAAATCGCCTCAAGTTAATCCAGAAATTAGAGGTGATGCTCAATCATGTATAGATTGTAATTATCTTTACAGCCAACGGGGATCAAAGGGTGTTAGGGTAAAAGTGCAATCAAAAATCGATTTTAATATCCTAAATTACTATGGCTCAAATTCTTGACCCCCTGCCGAATGAACATAAAAACAGTCTTCTTTGCTGCTATGTAAACGCTACGAGCCAGATTCAGATAGTACGAATCACCAATGTAACTAACTGGTATTTTGAAAGAGTAGTATTTCCGGGACAGCGTTTAGTATTTGAAGCCATATCCCAAGCATTATTAGAAATACACACGGGAATGATGGCATCGGCAATTATATCTGATACCATACCCTGCGATCGACTCTGTATCAGCGAGGGCGATGACTTCGATTCAGCCCCGGTGGAAATGGTGGTAAGTGCATCCCCAAAGCATAAAGCCCTGGCCTTGGAAACTGTACTAGTATCTGCTTAAGAGGGTGCGAGAGCCGAGCTGGAGATAGTGGCTAGTGGCTAGTGGCTAGCAAATGTGCCGACTCTCGTGCATCAAAATCCGGTGCGAACGAGAATAACCGTACAGTCTACCCCATCAGCGATCGTAGTGGGGATGTTACCGTAGATAGCATGAGATAGCAAGCCTTCACGGGAAGCACCCAGAATTACTGCATCAGGGTATTCGGTTCGTGCCAGATGAATCACAGCGTCAGCAACGGAAGCAGAGCGCACGGGAAGAGGTATAAGGGGCTTTTTCAAATAAGATTCTATAGATTGAGTAACGCTTTCCAAACCCGATATATCAGGTAATAAATCGGTGGGTGAATATATTTTACACAACCAAATTTGAGGAGAAGAGGGAGACTCATAGAGAGAAGTTAAACCTGGAAGGAGGCTTAAGGCTTTTTGAGCGTTGGGGCCTCCCGCGATAGGTGCAACCCAAACCCCTTCACCAGCGATGGCGTAGGGATAAGCATTTTCGCTATTGCCCAATTTGATCAGCATTAAATCGCAGGGTGCGGTATCGATTAAATAATCCACCACATCACCGAAGATAGCCTCTCTAGTAGTCGTGTTACCTTTCCAACCCATGATTAAAAGATTGCTGTGTCTGTCTCGAATGGTTTCCAGGATTGCCCCCGCTATATCTTGAGCGACGCGGATTTGAGTGTGTACGCTAACTTTCTGGTGTCTGCCCAATCTCTCCAGACGTTGTAGGAGTTTCCGACTGCCCCGGGTATCTACCGCCACCTCGGAAGGGGCGGAATGTTTAGGCACCGGGATAATCTGAAGACAATCGATCTCGTAATCTTGTTGACGGGCGATAGAGGCGGCTATTTTAAATAGAGTAGCAGCATTTTCGGGGTTGGCGATCGGTAATAGGATTCTCCCTTTTCCCAGGGAGGGGGAGCGGGTTTGATAGGCTACATAAGAGGGATTAAAGAGCTTTTTCGTCGAGCCAGTCAATTTATTCACTTCAACTCGGATAATATCGGTGCGGGTGATAATCCCGACTAACTTCTGCCCATCCGTTACCGGGAGACGGGATAGCTGATAGCGATTGAGTAGATAGAGTACATCCACCAGAGGAGATGAGGGGCTGATAGTAATGGGATTGGGAGTCATGGCATCGCGCAAAACCTTTAAATTTTCCGCCTGCTTTAGCCTATCGAGATCGCTTTGAGTAAAGATACCTATTAATCTGCCATCCTCTACCACCGGGAAACCTCGATGATGGGAGCGAGACATTACTGGTAATAATTCATCGAGGCCGAGATTAGCGTCGAGAGTCTCGACGTTAGATTGCATGACATCGACGGCGGTGAGATTAGCCAGAACATCATTAGTAGATACATCGTCTTTGAGAAAGATATTACTGGCTTTGAGGAGATGATGATAGAGAGAGCCGGCTTTAATACTTTCCGCAACGGTGTAGGCGGTGGCGCAGGCAATCATCAGGGGTAAGACGATACTGAAGTTACGGTGTAACTCAAAGACGATAACGATAGCGGTAACGGGCACCCGCACCACCGCAGTAAAGAAAGCGCCCATGCCGGCGAGGGCATAAGTAGCCTCGGTGCCCAAATCGAAAAATATTCTCACCCCCTCCCCCAAAAGAAAGCCGAGAGCCGAGCCTAAAACTAAAGCTGGTGCCAATAATCCCCCCGGTGCCCCAGAGCTATAAGCCAACATGGTTAAGACAAAATAGGCGACGAAGGCAATAGCGGTATTTTGCCAGCTCAATTCCCCCGTGATTAAAAACTCCCTCAAGCCGGTGTTATCGCGGAAAAAGGGAGGTAGGAGAGCGATAACCAAGCCAGAAAAACAACTGATTAAAGCGATACGCCAGGCGAGGGAAAGATTGAGACGGCGTTGCAGACGTTGAAAGAATAATACCCCCTCGTTAAAAAGTACGCCCAAACAGCCGGTGAGGGTGCCGAGGATTAAATATAAGGGGATTTCCTCGGCGCTGAAACTGATACTGACGGAATCTGGCAGAGTCGGAGGGGTATTATCGAGCATCATCGAGACTACAGCACCGGTGAAAGAAGCCACGATCGCCGTTTCTAACGTTAGACTAGATACATCGCGCATCAATTCCTCGATGACGAATAAGACTCCGGCGATGGGAGCGGTAAAACCAGCGGCTAACCCAGCGGCGGCACCGGCGGCTATCATCTGTCGTCTATGGTCGGGGGATGTGGGCAACCAATCACTCAAACCGGCAGCTATAGCCGCTCCTATATGAACAGTGGGGGCGCGGCGGCCGAGAGTTAAGCCACCGCCTAAGATTAAAGTAGCCCCGATTAATTTAACGATTGCCACCCGCCAGGATAAGCCCATCGGAAATTTAGCCAGGGCGGCTTTTACTTGGGGCATCCCTCCCCCCGCAGCTTCTGGGGAAAAATTCTGGACTATCCAACCGGCTAGATAACCTAAAGTCAAGCCCCATAGAGGTAAAACGAGAATAACAGGGTAATTATCGGCTAGATTCACCCGCCAACCTCCCACCCAACCGATACCCTGTTTTAGTAATAGGGCGGCGATGGCGGATAATATTCCAATCAGGCAGGCTTCTAGGAGGGCATAGCGAGTATCGATCGCGCTTCTACCGAAGTGTTGCGCTTTAAACCAGTTCTGTAGCTGTTTAAGGTGGGAAAATAGGCCCATAACGCCAGGTGAGGTAACTTCTCTAGCCTAACCTGATTTGCGGGATTATCATTAGCTCTTTGATGTTATATCGTGATGGTAATGATAGTTAAGTGATTTGTTAGACGATGGGCATCTGGTCATAGGCTTCTGGCTCAACATCAGGAACTTTTGCCAAGATTGCCTCATATTTTTCTCGATTTCCACTTTTAGCCTTTTCTATTAGATAATTTTCTGTCATCAATACTGAAATTTTCTCTGCGATCGCAGTAGAAATGAATTGATCGATAGAAATTCCATCACGGCTGGCAAGATCATATAAGCTTTTCTGTAATGAATCAGGAATTTGGATTTGGATCGTACTCATCTAACTTTCCTATTACTCTTAAAAAACCTGAAGGCTCAAGCAGACTTAGCCCAAATTGCTCAACGCCTGCAAAGTCACGGGTGTTATATGTAATTATACTTTGACATCCTGCTTTGACTGCAAGCTCCAATATCATATCATCCTTGGGATCGGGTAAGAAGGGTCGCCAAAGGAAGAAAATTTCATGAGCTATCCCAACCGAGCAGTAGAAATCAACTAGGTCATTTACTTCTTCTCGGCTCAAATAAAGATTTGGTAACTCCCGCAACAAAACATCTGTGTATTCTAAGATGAGAGGGACTGACAGGTGTATATCAAATTGTCCGGTACCTATAAGGCTAAGCAGTTGAAATGCGCTGCCACGCCTAGATCTTAGCCCTGCAACAATAACATTGGTATCAATGACAGTTTGAGGAATTGACATTAAAATCTGGTTGTGCAACAAAAAGCTGTGGGAGTAGTCTATAAAGGAATGCCGCTAAGT
>CAZUVR010000023.1:0-15053 GCA_964623815.1 uncultured bacterium
GGGTGCTAGTCAGGAATCACTAATCTACCGACTTGGTTTTAGGAGGAATTAACTTAGCAGGAATACCGATCGCGGTATATCCATCGGGTATATCAGAGAGAACCACAGCGTTAGCACCGATATTAACGTTATCTCCGATAAGTATGCCCCCTAATAACTTCGCTCCCGCACCCACATTGACTCTTTTCCCCAGTTTAGGAGCTTCTAGAGGGCGCTCCAGGTAACGATTACCTAAAGTCACTCCCTGACGAATGATAGAGTCGTCTCCTATATGGCAGTAACCGTGAACGACGATCGCGCTCTGATGTTCAATAATCACTCTGCGTCCTAATTCTACGGTATAGGGTAGATCTATACCGTACACATTCCTCACGTAACGATATAAAAATCGATAGATGACGCTGAAAGGAAAACGTAATATTTTCGGCCCTATAGTCATCCGCCACTGTCCGAATCTTAGTACCGCCACGGCTCTAAATCCTGGTTTCGTCCAGTCCTTGCCGTGAGCGAGCCAGTCTTCTTTAATTTGTTGGAAAAGTCCTTGTTTGTCTGATAATTTTTTAGGTTTTATATTCAAGCTATACTTAATAAAATCTAATAGTAAATGTGGGGGATCTAAGTCGGGTTTATTTTGAATTAGTCGTCTAATTCGCCAGAAAAAGAAGCCAAATACCCACAATAGATTGGCAACCCATAGATAAAATTTACCGTAATTTTTCAGGAAAAAATACCGACGGGAATCGAACCAATAAAGAGGTCGGCGTTTCGGCTGTTGTTTAGTAATTGTCACGCCCGAACTCTGTCCAACAAAATGAACAACTCTGCTCGCGGGAACATACCAGCACTCCCAACCTACTCGATGAGCCTGTAGACAAAAATCCAATTCTTCGTAATACATAAAATAATCTTCATCGAGTAATCCTATCTTTTCAAAGACAGCCCGACGAATTATCATGCTCGCTCCGGCAACCCAATCGGTTTGACAGGCGGTTTCGGAAATTCCTGGGGCAACTATGTACCGGGACAACAGTTTAGATACTATACCCAATCTCAAGGTAGATTCCAATTCACTCTGAGCGGAAGGAAAACGAAAAGCCGAACATTGTCCAGTACCGTCCGGATCTTCTAAACGACTTCCTGCAATACCAACTTTAGGATTTTCATCCATAAAATCTAATAGAGCTTTGACGGCTCCCGGGCGCACTATGGTATCGGGATTGAGTAAGAGAATATAATCGGGAGGCTCGGCAGAAGATAGAGCGGGGCGAATCGCTAAGTTATTCCCCTTAGCATAACCGCCATTTTCTTGGGAGACGATTAAATTAACGCGATCGTGCCATTGATTTTGTTCGATCGCCGCCCGTATTTTCTCGCTTGATCCGTCTAGAGAGGCATTATCGACGACCGTTACCTTAACGTCGGGTAATGACTTAACCTCCTCTATTAACGACTCTAAGCAGTCTACAGTTAGTTGAGCGGTTTTATAATTTAGAATAACTATTAACAAAGACATATTCATTGATTTTCTTGCAGTACATGGGTGTGGCTTACAACCGCTTAAATATTATTTAGAAAATAGTATAGTTAAAAAGTTGCTCTTATTGACAAGCAATGGTGGTGATGATAACATCCGCCATAATATCACTATCATCCAAGAGTCAAAAATCCAAAGCCTATGTCAGTTGTCGGTATTGTGGTAATTGCCAGAAATGAAGGTGAGAAATTAAGGCAATGCTTTAATTCGGTCAGCCTAGAAACCAATCCTGTAGTTTATGTGGACTCTGGCTCTACCGATGGATCTGTGGATTTAGCCCGTTCTCTAGGTGTGGATGTGATAGAACTGGATTTAAGTATACCTTTCACGGCGGCGAGAGCCAGAAACGCGGGCTTTGAAAGATTGCTCTCTCTCCACCACCATTTAGAATACGTGCATTTTATGGATGGGGATTGTGAAATGTTTCCCGGATGGATGGTGAAGGCGCTGGAGTATTTAGAAAATCATCCCGATTTTGCCGTTGTTTGCGGTAGGCAGAGGGAAAGATACCCTCAAGCCACCATATATAATTTACTTTTCGATCTCGAATGGGATACTCCTGTAGGTGAAGCTAAAGCTTGCGGCGGATGCGCTTTGATCACAATTAAAGCTTTACGAGACATTGGCGGTTATAATCCCCTTCTGATAGCCGGTGAAGAACCAGAAATGTGCCTTCGCCTACGTCAGGCGGGTTGGAAAATTTACCGTCTCGGTGAGGATATGACTTGGCACGATGCCCAAATGAGCAAGTTTTCCCAATGGTGGAAGAGGGCCCGCAGATCTGGTTACGCCTACGCTAACGGATGGTGGCTACACGGTAAGTCGCCTGAATCTTATAGGTTTAAAGAATCCCGTAGTATCTGGTTCTGGGGCTTGGGACTGCCTCTGTTGAGTATTTCCGCAGCCTATTTTACTAAGGGGTTTTCTTTATTATTGCTTTTAGCCTATCCCCTACTGATTTATAAAATCTATGGCTCTCAGTTGCGAATAGGACGTAAACCGCAAGAAGCTAAACCCTACGCTTTATTCTGCGTTCTGGCTAAGTTCCCCCAGCTTGTGGGTCAAATAGAGTTCTATTCTAAACGATTATTAGGGAAAGAAGCTCGATTGATTGAATACAAATAATAGTTTATTTGTATTCATTGCGATCGTAAGCCTCGACTATCCTCTGTACCACTGGATGCCGTACCACGTCACCCTGATTGAGGTAACAAAAAGCAATGCCTTCCACCGATTTAAGAATTCTTTGCGCCACCGCCAAACCGGACTCTTGATGAGAAGGTAAATCCGTCTGCGTCACATCTCCCGTCACCACCATCAAAGAACCGAAACCGAGACGGGTTAACACCATCTTTAACTGTGCCGGAGTGGTATTCTGCGCTTCATCTACGATCACAAAGGCGTTACTTAAGGTTCTACCCCGCATATAGGCCAGGGGGGCTACTTCTATCTTTCCCCGCTCCATCATATCGGGAATCTTCGCCGGATCTATAAATTCATAGAGGGCATCGTAAAGGGGGCGCAGAAAAGGATCTACTTTCTGCTGCAAATCTCCTGGCAAAAAGCCTAACTTTTCGCCCGCTTCCACTGCAGGGCGAGTGAGGATTATTCTCTCGACCTTATCTTCTAATAGGGCCTGTACCGCCAGAACCGCAGCCAGAAAAGTTTTCCCCGTACCTGCAGGGCCGATACAGAAGGTTATATCGTGACTTTGAATCGCTTGGATATATTGTCTCTGTCGAAAAGTTTTCGCCCTGATTAATTCGCCGCGCCGGGTTTTGGCAAGGACATTCTGCTGCAGGGCTTGATAATCTTCCTTCCTACCCGTATCGAGGGCTACTATCGCCGTCGATATATCCGCCTCAGAAATGCTTTTGCCTTCTTGCCAAAATGGCTTTAGGGAACGCACGATCTTAACTGTACGTTCCACGGCTGACTCTTGCCCCGCGATTACTAAATCCTGCCCCCGTAAAACTAAAGTTACCCCAGTATGACGGGAGAGAAATTTTAGATTGGATTCCTGAGGCCCGGCGAGAGCGATCGCGCTTTCTCCTGTGGGAAAGGAAATTGTTTCCGAGGCTGTACCCATGCCTCCCCAACCCCTTATTTAGTTGCGGTTGCCGTTTCTACCACTTTGGCAAAGGCGGCAGGATCGAGTACGGCTAACTGGGCTAACATTTTCCGATTCAGTAGAATATTAGCTTTCTTCAATTGTCCGGTTAATTGGCTGTAGCTGATACCTTGTTGACGGGCCGCCGCGTTGATACGGGTGATCCACAGACGGCGGAAATCACGTTTCCGTTTACGACGATCTCTGTAAGAATTACGTAAGGCTTTCATCACCTGCTGATTAGCGGTGCGGAAGAGTCGAGAGTGAGAGCCTCTGAACCCTTTAGCCAGTTTAAGAATTTTCTTCCTGCGTTTGCGGGCTACATTGCCGCGTTTTACCCTTGTCATAGCGATCCTTTAGATTTACAAATAAGGCAACATTAAACGTACTTCTTTTTCATCCCGTTCGTCTACTAAAGCGATGTTAGACAGACGGCGACGTTTCTGCTCAGAAGTCTTGTGGTTGAGCAAGTGATTTTTAAAGGCTTTTCTCCGTAAGATTTTATCGCCGCTACCCGTGGCTCGAAATCTCTTAGCGGCTGCCTTCCGAGTTTTTAGCTTCGGCATAACCCTAATTTTTTATTAAATCGACACAATCGCTTATACTATCACGAATAGGCTCCGGTTAACAAGTTAATTTTGGGAGTCGGGAATTGGGAGTCAGGAATTGGGAGTCGAGGTAATATTTATTTCTGCTCCCCACTCACTCCGCCAGTTGTCTGAGGCGCATTTCCTGCCACAATCGATCGTATTCTTCTCGTGTCGTCGCGGGCAGGGGATAGAGGAACTCGCTACCGTTGAAAGTCTCGGGACTCATATTCAGTAAAGGATTATCTGCGCTCGATCCGGGCGTATCGATCGGTACAGGCGAGAGACCGTTAGCGAATAAGGCTATTTGTTGAATAGCCGGATTCTGCCAGCAATAATCTATCCATTTTGCCGTTACTGGGGAATCGGTGGCGCTTTTTGGCTTTACCCATAGATCTGCCCAGAGAGCGGTGCCGGAGCGGGGTACTATGGCACCGAGAGTATTACCGCGAGATTCTAATAGGGGTAAAATATCGCTCGACCAGCCTACCGCCACCCAAGTATCGCCTAAAATTAAAGGCTCTAAGTAGTGGGTAGAACTGTAAAATTTTACCTGTTCGTTGAATTGTCTTAACTGATTCTTTAAATCGGGAATTTTACTCAGATTGGTTTCGTTGTAGGAATAACCCATTTTTTTTAAAGTTAAGCCGATAACTTCTCTGGGACTATCCACCACAGAAAGACGATTTTTCAATTCTTGTCGCCATAAATCTGACCAATCCTCTATAGATATTCCTAACTGTTTCAGTTTATCTTTTTCATAGGCGATCATCGTTGTTCCCCAGCGATAGGGTGCCCCCCAAATTTGTCCGTTATCATCCCGATCGCCTCGGTTATTCCGTTTGACTAATTCTTGCCATTTTTTCGGTATTTTTTGCCAATTGTTCCAATCGTTAGAACTAAAACTTTGAATGGTGCCGTCCGCTATAGCTCCCGCCAGCCAGGTATCGCCCAAGGTAATTATATTAGCAACTTTAGGGGTTTGTCTATCGATAAAAGGTAAACTAAATGATGTTTTATTTTCTTGCCCTTTGCCGTCTGTGCGCCAAGTTTCTAAGAGCTTAAATAAACTTTTTAAATTCTCCTCAGATTTAAAAACTAAATTTTTATCCTCCTTATTCATACCTCGAAAACTTTTTAATAATTGCGGGGGAATGGAACCCTGTAAGATTAGAACCTTAAAAGCCTCCGATCGTTCACCGCAAGCGCTCAATAATTGAGCTAGGGTCAACGTACTTATTCCTCGGAGAAAAAAACGACGGCTGGGCATAAAAATTAAGTACAAATATCTAAGGATTCGGCAAAAGTAAAGTAATAGTTAAATCAATCAGGAATTGTTCACCATTTTCCTAACTCAATTCTAGGATAGAAATAGATAAATAATATTTATAGTAGAGATATTGATTATGGACGGATTGCAAAAACAAGTAAACAACCTGAGCAATAAAGTAGAACAACTACAGAGAATGGTTGAGCAAATCGGCGAACAAATAGCGGCAATGTCTACTGATAAATCCCTGGCGACAATGGAAAAACAAGAGAGAATCTGGAGTGAGGTAGTAGAATTTTCTCCGCCTAATGACCAGCCCGTAGTATCTTCTTTCATGGAACATAAAGATATTCTCAACGATGAAGCGAGTCACGGGATCAAGACCAGCCCTAGCTTAGAAAACACTATTTCTGCCGATATACAGATTAGGAGACTGACAGCGCAGTTGACCGCAGCCTATAATCGTATCGCCGCCCTAGAGGAACAATTATTAAATCATCATCGCATTAATATTTAATCCGGAAAAAGTTTAAGGAGTAGTGGGTAGACCGGGAGTAGTATTATTAGGAGCCATTTGCCCGCTCGATGTTCCCCCTTGAGATGGCCAAGTATTGAGAGAGTTACTGGGGGTGGAATTATTCGAGGAACCAGGTACGGTAGTAGTCGGAGTGTTGCCTTCGCCGGGTAAGGTAGCTAAGGCCACTCGATCGCCGCCAACCTGTCGTAACATATCTAACACCTGTACCACTTCGTTATAACTGGCATTACGAGAAGCGTGTAGTACCATCAACCCGTTAGGATTATTCTGACGATAACTTTTTAACGACTGAAAAAGCTGATCCCGAGTTACCATTTGTTTTTCCACATACATCTGTCCGTAGTCATCCAAGCTCACCACTAACATTTCGCGCATCGGCGTGCTAGAGGTGCTGGCTTTGGGTAAATCCAGACTGATAGCCTGCTGACGGGATAAACCAACGGCACCGAGAATGAAGAAAGTGAGAATACAGAAAATCACGTCGATGAGCGGGACGATATTAACCTGTACATCGTCTTGAATATTGTGTTGATTCTGCCAGATTCTCAGGGGGCGTATCGGAGGAGTCTTCTTTCCTGGTTTGGATTTACTCCCATTGACATTAGTTTTAGTCATGACGGCTTAATGATCTAATTGTTTTTCTAGGTTAGCACTGAGGGTATAGCGACTGTCTTCGTCCTGCATCCAGCGTTGTCGGTAGATGAGTTCTAAGTCGCTGCCCGCTTTACGGAATAAACGCACCTGATTGAACCATAAGCCTTGGAATAAACGGTAAAAGGCTAGAGATACGATCGCTACTATCAACCCCGTCGCCGTAGAGATTAAAGCTTCACTGATACCTAATGTCACCCCCGCAGTAGAAGAAGTTCCCAGGTCGCTGAGTTGAATATTTTTGAGAGAGAAGATCAAACCCAATACGGTGCCTAGTAACCCTAACAAGGGGGCGAGAGCCACTACTGCCTCAAGAATTTTATCCCCGCGTCGCATTAAACTGAGTTCATCATCTGCGGCTGACTCTAGGGCGACGTGGAACAATTCCGGATCGGGGTTTTCTAATTTTAGGGGAGTATAGAGATAATTTCCTATAGGATAATTACGATATTCTCGGGCTATTTTCGAGGTTGCCTCCCAATTGCGGGCGGCCGTTTCCATAATTTTTGATAATACCTGTCTCTGTTTGAGGAGAATTCTCGTCCAGAACCAAATTCGTTCAATAATCGTACTCAGAGCGAGAATGGAAAGGAATAAGAGGGGCCACATCGCTACGCCGCCTTTTTCCATTATTTCTGCAAAACCCATTGTTGACCTTCCTGTAACAAATAGTAAGTTAAGTTAAAAGTTTATATATTCGTCTAGCTTAGTATACTTTATGTTTCCTACTTAAATGTTTGAACACAGGACTCTCGCCTGTGTCAAGCTAGGTTTAGATTTTTGGAACTTTTATAACAGGCCCAATAAGCTTACCATTAAGGCTTTTTGCGCGTGCATTCTATTTTCGGCCTGATCCCATATTCTCGACTGTTTGCCCTCCATAACCCCCTCAGTTATCTCTTCTCCCCGGTGGGCGGGTAAACAATGGAGGATGATAGCGGATGGGTCTGCTGCTTCTACGAGCTTCTCATTGACTTGATAGGGCTGAAAAATCGGGATACGAGAATCGGCTAAGTCTTCCTGTCCCATACTCGCCCACACATCGGTATAGATTACTTGCGAGTTTTTCACCGCCTCTAGTGGATCGGTAGTGATCAGTATATTACCACCTGTAGCCGCACCGATCGATCGCGCTTTCTCCACAATCTCCTTATCTGGTAAATACCCTTCGGGCGAGCCGATATGTACATTCATCCCCACCAGTGCGCCGCCGAGTAGTAGGGAGTTAGCCACGTTATTCCCGTCGCCCACATAAGTCATCGTTAGTCCTTTTAATTCCTGCCCGAAGGCTTCTTGAATCGTAAGCAGATCGGCTAGAATCTGACATGGATGCTCTAAGTCACTGAGGGCGTTGATTACCGGTATACGGGCGTAATTGGCGAAGGTTTCTAAATCCGATTGCTTAAAGGTACGGATTGATAGTATATCTAAATATCGATCGAGTACCCTCGCCGTATCCGATATAGGTTCACCCCGCCCCACTTGCGTCACGCTCGGATTGAGATCGATGACGCTCCCGCCTAAATGTTGCATAGCTACGGTAAAAGAAACCCTCGTCCGGGTAGAAGCTTTATAAAATAATAAACCCAATACTTTGTTACACTTGGGACTCAATTCACCGCTTTTTAATTTAGCTGCCAATGTTAATAACTCTTGAATTTCTTGACCGCTCAAGTCAGCAATACTTAATAGATCTTTCCCTTTTAACCCTTCTAGCATTCTCGATTCTCCTCAAAAAAATTACTTTCGAGAAATGATCTACATATTCTCGAAAGTCTTAATTATATCTCAGTTACTAAGATTTAACTAATCTCGTGCCGCACTTGGAGCAGAAATTAGAAGTAAACGGATTACTATGTCCGCAATTAGTACAAAAAATAGTTTCGGGTTTAGCTTGACTATTAGAAGTATTAGCCTCTTTTACGGGGTCTGATATAACAGTTGGTTCGGGGATTTCCAAGATTAGTTTATGAGTATTGATCAGGTTCAAGATAATATTATCTTCCCGTTTATAGAGGGGACTTTCTTCGCCACCGAAAGGCTCTAATTCCCTGGCTCGTTCTTTGAGATAATCGAGCAATTCATAATAAAGCTGTTTCTTGGCTTCAGGAGTTTTATAAGCTTTTAGCTTTTCGGTTACTTGCCTTTGAATTTCTTCTTTATCCGGGCGACAGGCTCTAACTTCTAATACTTGTATAGCATCCTCCCAGTTAGTCGCTATATCTACTTTCCTAACCCCTACAGCGGTTTTCATTTCGTAGCGGATGCTAGGTTCTTGAGTCGCTTTATTTGTTTCTTGGAAGAGGACTTTTAAGGCTCTTGCTATCACTATCAGCTCATATACTTCATCGTTATCAGGGAATATATCCCAATAAGGAGGATTTTTCTGTAAATGTACTGGTATGGGTAATTCTCGATTTTCCCCTACCTGCTGAGCGCGTTTAGCGAGTATGAATTCTCCTTTCCAATCTTGATAGGATTGTCTTAAATCTTTCATCCCGTCGATACAACGTAGAGAAAAGCCGCCCACTTCCTGCACGAAAACTATTCGATGTTTTTCTTCTGGCCCTAGGGGTTTTACATCTTCGTCGTTGGGGATGTATTCTTTCAGTTTAGGGAGAATCTTTTGTGCGGCAGGGCTGTTGGTATTTTTACCCCCCAGAATCGCTACATTCTGATTAGTTAAAGGAGTAAAGTTCGCATCTCTGCCCTGATACACTTCTTTTCTCAGTACGATGAGGGGTTTTGATTTTTGATAGGCGATGCGGAGATTGTTGTTAATTTCGGCATCGTTATTATATACCTTGAATAAGCGATCGCAAGCCGATAAATCCGTCTTCAATTTACTGTTTTCCGGCGCGTTGAGTATGACTATTTTGGCTTGATAAGCTGCATTATATCTAAAGTCCACATAACGCACTTCGGGAATATCGGGAATATCGAACAGTTTCATATATTCATCGGCGGCGCGAGCGTCTTTCCACAGGGGGGTAGATTCCTGTAAAACTATAGCCGATAGGGAAGTGCAGAGGTTATTTAACCCGGCTTCGTAGCGGGTAGCGAGGCTATCCCCAGCTTGAGCGAATTGTTCGATGAAATCTTTGTAGAGTAGGTTCAGTTCGTCCCTATCGTACAATTTCAACCCGTTGATCCTCAGTGCATCGGCGCTGTCGGCCTGTAAATTACTTTGAACGTTATACCATTCTCTACTTTCGATCACTTTCTGTTTGAAGCGGTTGAATCGAGCTTCGAGGGCTGATAGATAATCGAGAATTCGATCGATAACTTCGACTCCCGCCGCCCTGGTTTTTTTCTGGATGAGGGCGATGAGATTTCCTTCCAATCCGGTCATCAATTCCTGATAGGAATCTCTGATTACTTTATTTTTGTCGATATTGTATTTATCCTTTTCTATATTTAGAGTAGCGAGAGCTTTTTCGTATTGTTTCTGACGGGTATTTTCGTTTTGTTGCCAAACCTGCTCTCTATCTCTTTTAAATTTTTCTGCTGTACCTGTCAGAATATTACGCAAGTTAACTAATAATTGTTCAGCGTAGGGTACTCCCTTATTCCTATCTTCTAATGTTTCGTAAAGTTCTGTTAATACAGCTTGTTTGGCTCTTTGAATAATAATTTCTTGGTTGATATAGACACGTTTAAGGAATTCTCCATGTAAGCGTCGATCGGGGCTTAACTCTATAAAATTATCGCGTTTATAAGCATCGACTTTAGGGATGAAATATTCATCTAAAAAGCGTAGTATTTTCCCTTTCTCCGTCCCTAAATTTATGCCCTGTTGGGTGCATTGTAACCAGTTTTGCTCTGCTATTTCGTTTTTGATAGATTTAATCCAGTCAGCCACCGTCACCATGAGAGGACGATCGTTATTAGCGGCTAAATCGGTTACTAACTCGGCTTCCGTCAGACGTAGACCTTTCATAATCTCGCCCCTCACTACTTCGGGCATCTGGGGTGGTAAGATTACCTTCTCATTGAGCCACCAATCCATTAAATCTTTAGCGAGGCGATAAGCCAAACAGTTACGGATTTGGGATATAGGAATCTCCACACTAGATATACCGAGGCTCATAAACTGTTTTGGGTAGCCCCTACCGCCAGGATCTCGGGCCGCCCAGGCACCTTTGATATTGTCACGGATCGATCTCTTATGAGGAGCGAAATCGGAGATCATATCGAGAAAGATATTCTGTGCGATCATCTCTCTAATCTCAGCTAAATTAAAATCCCTCTCTCCGTTTTTAGTACCTACAAGATAGGTGAAATCAAAGGGAGCTAACCTGTTTGTTACCTCATTACTCAAACCGCTGCTAAATTGTTGAGTATATACTGTCCGATCGTCGGAATAGTAACTCAATTCCATCAGGGCGGCGTAGCCGTTAGATAACACCCTATCCCCTACATTAATCCCGGCGAAAGCATTGGGCATGGGGACGATAGCTGTGCTTAAAGGATCACTCTCACCCCTCAACCAATTACGGATACAGTAACCCAAATCAATTAACATTCCGCTTCCGGTGCCGCCACTTAATGAGCCAGTGGTGAAAACATTAACGGCGCTATTACTCACTCTCATACCGTAGCGATCGAGCATATAATTTTCATGACCTTTAGCCCTCGTCACCGCGTCGATAAACTTCTTCTGAATTTCGTTATAGTTACAGAAAAAGGCGAACCTACCACAGGCTCTAATCTGTCCCGCGCCCGCTTGAATCGAGGTGATATTTTTCTCTAACTCATTAGGAAACCAGCTACTGATCCAGGGATAATTATCCATATCCTCGATCATTTCCCGTACCTGTTTACCGCTTACCGTCGCCCAAAGTTTTTCATTATCTCTAAAGGGAGTTCCAGCAGATTCGGGATTGGTGACTTTATAATCTTTATCCGTATCGATGATTAAAAAACTGATTACAGGAAATTTATCCAAACCGCCGTAACTTTCTTCTACCAATCTCCGCACTCTAGAAAGGATTTCATTACCTGTACCACCTATCCCAACTAACACGGTAGGTACTACGGTTTTTTCTTCCACTGCCATAAATGATTATCTCCAAGGAGTAATGGGGATGACGATAAGAACTTCTTTTATACTACTGTCTATTTATCATTCTAGTGATCCCCAAAGAGTGTTTCGAGCTGAATCAAGCTGATGACAAGCTCACCGAGCTTATTGATGCTAAAAATTTATTTAAAATCGGAGAGCAATTGTTTTGCCGCCAAGCCACGGCGATTTCTATTTCGGGGGTAGTTTCTTGTAAGGAGCGATACACCACCCCCTCAAGTTGGAGATTTTGCAAGGAAGCCGGAACGATCGCTATTCCAACTCCTCCAGCTACTAAACTAATCATCGTTTGTAGTTGAATTGCCTCTTGAACCAGCTTAGGTACAAAATTAACTTCCTCGAAGAAACTCATAATTTGTTTATATAGCCCTCCCCCGATTTGATAGGGTGGCAAGATGAAGGATTCATTTTTAAACATTTCCAGAGAGGGATTCGGAGCTTGGCTTAGGGGATGGTGACTATTGAGGGCCATTATTAGGGGTTCTCTATAGATCAATAGAGAATTTAAAGCTTCTTTGTCTAAAGGAGAGTAAAGAAGTCCTACATCAATGCGATTATCAGACAAACTTTCTATCTGTTGAGTAGTTGTTAACTCCTGCAGAATCAGTTCGACATCGGGGCAATTCCGTCGATATTCCCGTAAGATTTTCGGTAGAACGCTGTAGGTTGCGGAACTATTAAATCCTATACTCAACCGTCCTCTCTGTCCCTTTGCCGCAAGTTTTGCCATTTCAGCCGCCCACTCTGCTTGTTCTAGCACCCTTTGCGCCTCTTGGAAAAACACTCGTCCGGGAGGGGTTAACTTCACCTGCCGCTTAGTTCTTTCAAAAAGCAGAACTCCTAACTCTGTTTCTAAATCTTTGATCTGCTGACTGAGGGGCGGTTGAGCTATATGTAATCGTTCAGCAGCCCGACTGAAGTTCAATTCTTCGGCAACCGCTAGAAAATAACGCAGATGTCTGAGCTCCATATTTACTCTCTATTTATATATTTTTAGTATAAAAGCATAATTATTTATATATTGGACATCTGAAAAAAAAACACCTAGATTGTATTTATAGAAGCCATTGATAAAGGAGCTGGAAATGGAACTTGTTTTTAAATCGGTAGTTGGAGCGGTTCTAGTTGTAGCTATTCAAATTTTTTCTAGAAATAGCAATTACTATCTGGCGGGATTAGTACTGACATTTCCCGCTTTTAGTTTACTGGCACATTATACGATCGGGATTCAACGCACTACAGCAGAACTTAAAGAGACGGTTCTCTTCGGGATATTCGGTATTATTCCTTACTTCATTTATCTTGTATCTATGTATCTCACTCTTGAGAAAACCTCACTAATTAGAGCTTTGAGTTTCTCCACCTTTTCTTGGTTCATCCTAGCTATATTTCTCATTATCGGATGGAGTCAGCGTTAAGTTAAACCCGCATCCTGTCTTAAAAAGTTATTCCCTAGCCCACCAGCTAAAGTATCATTCTTCTCACCCAAATCAAACAATTATTAAACAAACGTTAATTATTGCACAAAAAACTAGACGAGACTTATAGTTTGTATATTTTTTAATTTTTCCTATTTTTAGTTTTATTAACAGAATTTCTGTTAATTTTTTTTGTTGTTAATATCCATTGAGATCCCGAGCCAGAAAGGCGCAGAACAGTTAATATACAAGAGTGGGAAGCTTTTAGAGAACCAGTGATGCAAACATCAGTCAGTGAAAGTCAGGTGCGTTTTGCCCAACTACAGACACAACTGCGAGAAATTTGGCAGGGTGAAGAAATCTCAGGCCAGGATGATTACGATTATGATATTTTAGTAGTGCCTTCTTTCAGTATCGATCAAAGTGTGGGTCAGAAGGTAACGGGATTTTTACACTATGAGGAAAGGCTACTATTTTCTCTCATCCGTCTTCGTAACCCGAAAACTCGTTTAATTTATGTGACGGCTCAACCCCTGTCACGGATGATCATCGATTATTATTTACAATTACTCCCTGGGATTCCTTTCTCTCACGCTAGAAATCGTCTTTTACTGCTGACCACTCTGGATAACTCGTTTAAACCCCTGACTCAGAAAATTCTTGAACGTCCCCGACTGATAGAACGAATTCGTAAAGCCTGCCGTCTAGGTCGATCGTATATCGTCTGTTTCAATGCCACTCCTTTAGAACAGGAATTATCGCTACGTTTAGGTATTCCTCTTTTCGCCTGTAATCCCGATTTACTTTATTGGGGTTCAAAGAGTGGTAGCCGAGAAATTTTCGCCGAGGCAGGGATAGATCACCCTGATGGTAGTTTCGGCGTACATGCGGTAGAGGGTTTAATAGATTCGGCTGCGGAGTTATGGCAACGACACCCCGGATTAAAGCGGATGGTTATTAAGTTGAATGAAGGTTTTTCCGGGGAGGGAAACGCAATTTTAGATTTACGTCCCCTCTCTCATATTAATCCTAATGGGGGAAGCAGGGATCAAATTCGTTCTATTTTAGGTAAAGCAATGGAAACTATGAGCTTCCAAGCTAAAGATGAAAATTGGCTCAGTTTTTCTGGGCGTATACCGTCTTTGGGGGCGATAGTAGAGGAGTTTATCGAGGGGGAAGAAAAACGCTCTCCCAGCGTTCAAGGTTATATTACTCCCAATGGAGAGGTAAAAATTCTCTCGACTCACGACCAGATTTTAGGGGGCCCGGACGGGCAAATATATCTCGGTTGTCGTTTTCCTGCCGATACGGATTATCGTTTACAATTACAGGAATTAGGCTTAAAAGTAGGTCAGGTTCTAGCTAATAAAGGAGCGATCGAACGCTACGGAGTCGATTTTATAGCAACTAAGTCTCAGGGCCAATGGCGTTTGCAAGCGATAGAAATTAATCTTCGTAAAGGTGGCACGACTCACCCGTTTATGACGCTCAAGTTATTGACTAACGGCAGGTACGATGAAGAGACGGGCTTATTTTTCAGCCAGGAACAGGTTAAATATTACATCTCCTCCGATAATTTACAGAAGAGTCAATATCACGGTTTATTACCGGATGATTTAATGGATATTATCGCTAAACATCGTCTGCATTTTGATAGTAGTAGCAAGACAGGGACGGTTTTTCACCTTATGGGAGCTTTATCGGAATTCGGGAAATTAGGCTTAACTTGTATCGGTAATTCTTGGGAGCAAGCGGAGGCAATTTATCAGCAGGTAGAGGATGTTTTAGATACCGAAACAGGGCCGCTAATGTCTACTGAAAGTAATTATTTATGCTCGGGTTTGCCGATCAATTGGAATTGA
>CAZUVR010000023.1:15153-16940 GCA_964623815.1 uncultured bacterium
AATGTCTACTGAAAGTAATTATTTATGCTCGGGTTTGCCGATCAATTGGAATTGACCATCACTTCCCGAATCCCTTCCTTAGATTAAATCTAACATTTATTTTCCGCGACTCCCGACTCGCGATTCCCGATTCCCACCGTAACGGTTAGAATAAAAACCTAATAAGCCCGGTCTAGGAGAAGATGAGCCAAATAGATTACCTAAGGATAAGTTTGATTGATCGCTGTAATTTCCGCTGTCTGTACTGTATGCCGGAGGATGAGGAATTAGCCTATATTCTCAAACAAGACCTATTAACCAATGATGAGTTACTCGCACTTTTAAAGGAGGTTTTTATACCCCTCGGCTTCAGTAAATTTCGTCTTACCGGCGGTGAACCCCTATTGCGCCCAGGATTGATAGATCTAGTGGCAGATATAGCGTCTTTGCCGGAAACTAAAGATTTAGCGATGACGACCAATGGCTATCATCTAGCTAAGATGGCTCAATCTTTATACAATGCGGGGTTAAAGCGGCTGAATATCAGTTTAGATTCATTGGACGCGGAGAAATTCGATCGTATTATCGGTAATCGCGGGCTTGGCAAGTGGGGGCAAACTTGGGAAGGGATTCAAGCAGCCCATAGGGTAGGGTTCGACCCATTAAAATTAAACGTGGTGGTTATACCGGGAATTAACGATCAGGAAATAGAAGATTTAGCAGCTTTGACTATAGATAGGGCTTGGCACGTCCGTTTTATAGAATTCATGCCCATCGGAAATTTAGATTTATTCCATGAGAGAGCCTGGCTACCCTCGGCGGAAATTCGCAATCGTATCAGGGATAAATGGGGATTAAGCGAAGGCAGGGTAAAAGGTAATGGCCCGGCGGATGTGTTTCAGATTCCAGGGGCCAAAGGTACGTTAGGATTTATCAGTCAGATGTCAGAGTGTTTTTGTGATAGGTGTAATCGAATGCGTCTCTCGGCCGATGGTTGGTTACGCCCCTGTTTATTGAATGAGACGGGGCAAATAGATTTAAAAACTTCTCTGCGGCAGGGAGTACCCTTATCTGTATTAAGAAAGCAAGTCGAAGAGTTGATCGCTCAGAAAGAAAGTATCAATTACAAGTTAAGAGAATCGGGCACGACTACGGCGGGTTACACGCGCACCATGTCCCAAATAGGAGGTTGATTTAAAAATTCGAGTTACAATGCCAACAAAGTAATTAAGGGATTGGACGAACCGACTTGTTTATTTGAAGCCAGCCATTTAACTCGATCCCCGTATATCTCGTGGGATCAAAAGTTCTAGATGACGACATAGGATTGATTAAGTCTTTCTTTCCCATTAGAATTGAAAACAAGTCATCTCACCCTGAACTGTCTGGCATCATGCCTGCTAGAGACGTTTACCACGACACCGTTAAAGCCGCTCTGCAAAAAGAGGGATGGATCATTACACACGATCCGTTGGTACTGGAATTGTCTTCAGGTCGCCTAGAGATTGATTTGGGTGCTGAGAGGTTAATTGCGGCTCAGAGAGAAGATGTTCAAATAGCAGTTGAAATTAAGAGTTTTTTAGCACCCTCACTGACATCTGAATTTCACCAGGCGCTGGGGCAGTTTTTAAATTATCGCGTGGTTTTAAGGTTGAAAGAACCTAAGCGAGTGCTATTTCTAGCAGTTCCGCTGAAGGTGTATCGCAACTTTTTTTCAGGGGAATTGGCGCAGTTGAGCGTTGCTGAATATAACGTCAAGCTTCTCGTTTTCGATCCCGATGCGGAGGAACTCGTACTATGGAACAACT
>CAZUVR010000023.1:17040-19543 GCA_964623815.1 uncultured bacterium
GTCAAGCTTCTCGTTTTCGATCCCGATGCGGAGGAACTCGTACTATGGAACAACTAGACCAATATCGTCAATGGGTGCAACAGGTATTAACAGCACATAATCAGTTTAAGCCTTCCTATGGGAATCTGGAGCAATTTACTATCTTTGATACTCTCAATGATCATTACCAGTTGGTAACGGTTGGTTGGGATGGCGATCGCCGCGTGTTTAGCTGTTTAATTCATATTGATATTAAGGGCGATAAAATTTGGATTCAGCATGATGGTACGGAGTCAGGAGTAGCTAATAATTTGGTTGAGTTAGGAGTGCCGAAGCAATCCATCGTCATTGGTTTTCACGATCTGAATGCTCGTCGGTTGACGGAGTTCGCAACGGGTTAGGAGCGTTTTTGAACAGTTCTTTCGTCAAACTAGTCACATCGAGAGATCGGCTCAAACGATCGCCAAACTCGTTAAACTACCCCCCGCATTTTTATTTATCGAGCCATCCCCCCGATAATTTCGGTCTTTTGGTTCGATCGCTCCTGGCATTATGGGAGCGGGAGAGTAAGGGGGTTTGGACGAACCGACTTGTTTATTTGAAGCCGGCCATTTAACTCGAGCCCCGTATACTTCGCGGGGTCAAAAGTTCTAGATGACGACGATATTAGTATATTCCTACCACTGTTCCCCGTGAAGACGTTATTGGCTTCATTGCCCGTACCATCGATGTCAGCCGTTCCGGTGAGGGTGAGATTCGTTGCCCGATTGGATAAGGTCGTGGTATTGTTTGTCACGACGGTATTGGAGGCGGGCAATAAATTATTGTTGGCGGGTAAATCGCCGGTAATCCCAGAAAAACGCGCCGCCCCCGGTCTGTTTGACATAATCGGTTTTCGCCTTGATCGATGTTGTATCCTCGTAGGTAGTAAACTCTTGCGTTCTAGAATTGTAAATATAAGGAACTTTGGATGTGCCACTGGCAGGGTAATAGGTGGAGCCATCCCTCCCCCTGGCTAAATAAAATGTTGTCTTTTCTCTTAGATGAACATATTTTTCTGGTAGTTGAGCAAGAGACTTGTTTATTCAAACCCAACTGATAACAAAGCTCTGGTTAGTTAGACTTAATCCCCTAGATAGTTGTATCAGAGGTTTCTGTAGCCCTGGGCCCATGCTATCGGCATCGAAATAGACGATACCATTACTCGGATTATAGATGATGCTATTAATCCAACTATTAGAGGCTATTCCCACCGAAAACACCCTCGAATTAAGGGCCATATTCGTCTCGCTCTCTCCCCAGACCAAATTACCGAAACCAGGGGCGAACAAGTCTATTCTGTCTCCCCCAGAGGGATTAAAATCGGTAATGGTATCAAAAGCATCATCAGGAGAATTAAATCGGAATCTGTCGGCCCCAAGTCCACCGGTGAGAGTGTCGCTACCTCCAGCTCCCAAAAAAGTCTCATTACCCGCACCCCCAACCAGGACGTTATTACCCGCATCGCCGGTAGTTCTGATGACTGTCGTATCATCGTTGATAATCGTGCCCAAGCCTTGAGCGTCGATGATGATGGCATTGGTGGGGGAACTGAGATTGACAGAGAAAGTTTCATCGGCTTCTAGCCCGGTATCGCCGAGAATTGGAACCGAGATTGTTTTACTGGTTTCATTAATAGCGAAAGTTAATCTACCGGTTTGTGCGGTATAGTCTCCCCCGGCGGTAGCGGGGTTGGTTGCCCCGTTAGCAGTGGCGAAATTAACGGTAATAGAATTAGTTGCCACTCCGGAACGAGTAACCGTAAAGACAGCATTTTTTATGCCGCTATTTCCCTCTGTGAGCATTACGTCGTTGATCACCAAGCTTGGTAAAACATCATCATTGGTAATCGTGCCCAAGCCCTGAGCGTCGATAATGGTGGCGTTAGTGGGAGCGGTGAGATTGACGAAGAAGGTTTCGTTAGCCTCCACCATCGTATCACCGATGATGGGCACCGAGATGGTTTTACTAGTTTCGTTAACGGCGAAAGTTAATATCCCTCTTACCGAGGTGTAGTCACCCCCGGCGGTAGCCGGGTTGCTATTACCATTACTGGTGGCAAAATTCACGGTAATTGGACTCGTTGCCGCCCCGCTGCGAGTTACGGTAAATACAGCATTTTTGATGCCGCTATTTCCCTCGGTGAGCGTGGCATCACTAATAGTAAGACTACTCCCATCATCATTAGTAATAGTTGCTGCCGCCTGACCATTAGCGATAGTAGCATTGGTAGCATTCAATAACTGAACCAAGAAAGATTCGTCTTGTTCTAATGTTGTATCTCCAATAATGGGGACTGAAATGGTTTTACTAGTTTCAGTAGTGGCGAAAGTTAATCTGCCATTTCTAGCGGTGTAATCACTGCCTGCGCTAGCCGGGTTAACTGTTCCGTCAAGAGTTGCGAAATCAACACTAATCGTGTTGCGAGCAACTCCAGTGCGAGTAACGGTAAATATAGCATTCTTTGTGCCGCTATTGCCTTCGG
>CAZUVR010000023.1:19643-60077 GCA_964623815.1 uncultured bacterium
TTATCACCTTCCCAAATACTAACATCGCTAATAGCAAGAGTAGCTCCGTCATCGTTAATAATAGTGCCTAAGCCTTGCCCATCACTAATAGTGGCGTTAGTGGCATTACTCAGGTTAACAAAGAAAGTTTCGTCTTGCTCAAAAGTTGTATTACCGATAATCGGAATTGAAATAGTTTTCTTAGTTTCGTTAGTAGCAAAAGTTAAGCTACCGTTTTGGGCGGTATAATCTCCACCCGCAGTAGCCGGGCTAGTTGTACCATTGGCAGTGGCATAATTTACAGTAATGGCATTAGTTGCCGTGCCAGTCCGAGTAACGGTAAATACGGCGTTTTTTGTGCCGCTATTGCCTTCAGTGATTCTAACATCGTCGATCGCCAGTGTGGGTAAATCATCATTGGTAATCGTGCCTATGCCTCGACCGTCAGAAATGGTAGCATTAGTAGAGCTAGTCAGCTCTACGCGGAAGATTTCGCTAGGTTCTGCGGTAGAATCGCCGACGATCGGCACCGAAATTGTTTTAGTAGTTTCATTAGGGGCGAAAGTTAATGTCCCGATGGTTGTCACGTAATCGCTACCAGCTTCAGCCCTGTTATCGACCAAGCCGTTACCAGTTTCATACGTCACCGTGATGACATTGGTGGCCGTACCAGTGCGGGTAACGGTGAATAGGGCATTTCTCGTGCCGCTATTGCCTTCGCTGATAGTTACATCGTTAATGGTAAGAGTTGCCCCATCATCATTAACTATCGTACCTAAACCTTGACCATCGGCGATTGTGGCATTGGTAGCATTACTCAAATTCAACCAAAAAGTTTCATTAGACTCTACTAAAACATCTCCAATTATGGGAATCGTAATCGTTTTGCTAACTTCATTTACGGCGAAATTTAATGTACCGTTAACCGCTCTATAATCATTGCCTGGGGTAGCGGTATCGGCAAGAGTATTAGCAGTTTGATAGAGAACCGCGATCGGGCTTCTTGCCGTACCGGTTCTAGTCACTGTAAATACAGCGTTTTTCGTCCCGCTATTACCTTCTATGATAGTTACATCATTGATAGATAATGTAGGGGCATCATCATCGGTAATAGTGGCTGTTCCTTGGCTATCAGCAAGAATAGCATTATTAACATTTGTCAAATTAACTACGAAAGTTTTATCGGATGTTTGGGTCGTATTGCCGTTGATCGCTACTGTAATCGTCTTGCTGGTTTCGTTAGGGGCGAAGGTTAAATTACCGGTGATGGGAATATAATCGGTGCCGGCTGTAGCGGAATTAGTGGAACCGTTAGCAGTTTGATAATTAACGGTAATTGGAGCGGTTGTATCGCCACTGCGGGTTACGGTAAAGGTAGCATTTTGTTGACCGCTATTACCTTCGGTAATCCTGACATCGCTAATAGCTAGGGTGGGTAAGTTTTTATTTAAGATTAGACTGTTATAGGCGGTATTTACCAGGGAATCATTATGATTAGCCGGAAGGTCACTAGATAGATCCCAAAAGAACATCCCCCCTAAACCCTTGTTTTTGACGTAGTTACTTTTGAGCTGGATCGATAGAGGATCTTCGTAGGTGCTAAATAATCCTCCTTCAACAGCAGGGCTATAAATATAGGGAACTCCAGCGTTGTTATCCCGATGAAGGGTATAGTTTTGAGGTTGAGTGTTCAAGCGGTTATAAAGATCCTTATAGTCTATAACTCCATCTTCCCAAGTTCCTTTAGATGGGCCTTTTGCAGATTCGAAAAAGAGGCCCCCTTTAGTACCGTTAGAAACGCCTTTCCAGGAGCGTCCGTAAAGGGGAGCACCCAAGACTATATCTTCAGGAGCCACTCCCGCAGCTAAATAAGCATTAACAGCGTAATCGACGTTTAAGTTATCGGAAGAATATATGGGCGCTTGATGGTTGGTTTTACCCGGCTCCCAAGTTGAGCCGTGAAAATCGTAAGCCATGAGATTGAAGAAGTCGATATATTTCGATATTTCTTTTAACTCTAGGTTTTGGATATTATTAGCCCCGGCGGCTGAGGCTATGGTTAGCTGATAATCTCTTTTAGCGATCGCTTCTTGGTTTCTTATATGCTCATCCAATTCCGCCAGTAAAAGAGTGTAGTTACGCTTGTCATCGGGACTATTTCTAACTTCCTTATTAACCCGCTTGGGCGATATTCTTTCCACTTCCTCTAGGGTAGGGCCGCCGCTTACCGGATATTCCCAGTCAATATCGAGTCCGTCAAATCCGTACTTAACCATGAATTCAACGGCAGATTGAGCGAATCGTTCCCGTGATGCTTCTGTAGAGGCTACCGTAGAAAACGGGCCGCTCAGTGACCATCCTCCAATAGAAAGCATGAGATTTAGATTAGGGTTTGCGGTTTTTAGTTTTTTTAATTCGGCAAAATTTCCCGCTTGGTTTGCTTGTGATTGTTCGTAAGTGTATTTTGCCTGCCCTGTTGTTGGGTTGAGAAAAGGGGTATCGGTTGCCGCCCAGGGGTCGAAAAGTGCAACTTTTCCATTTTGATCGATTTGGGCGAAAGCATAAAAAAGATGGGTGAGTTTATCCGCGGGAATATTCTCGACTTGAAAATTACGACCGTATATTCCCCATTCTGGAAAATAACCGCCTATGATTTTACTTCCTCTATTGTTTGTTAGTGATCCAACATTCTCTAAGCTGAGTGCTTGATAAACTGTTGAATCATCATTATTACCATTAAATTTTCTGGAGTTTTCTTCTATATTTTGGAGGAGGTTTTGTAGGGTCGGGAAGTAGCTCGCCGCATTAGAGTGTGTTTTAAATTCTAGTTTAACTACATTTATGTCACTTGATCCCGTTGAGTAGTTGGCTTGGATGATTATATTGGAGCCAGTTAGAGCAAGGTTATAAAACTCGTTTTTTGAATAATCCAAATTTGGAAGTATAATACCATCTTCGCTAGGTTGAAAATCTTTAATCACTACAAGATCGGATGTATTCCATTGGGGTCTAGGGTCTACTCCATCTGCCTGTGTCGTGTCTTCTCCCGGCCATGGTAGTACGTTATTAAGAAAAGTTCCTGCAGCCACAAGCACTAAACCCAATGGAGTTGTTGCAAGAGGACTTAACAAGGCTAGTCCAAAATTCACCCCTTCTTTTGCTACTTTCATAGCGGTTTGGAAGTCTTTATTATTTGTTCTGGTATTTGCTGTCGGAGTCTCTTTTCTGGGAGCTTGTATGACGAATATATCCTTCCCAGCACCACCATATAGATATTGTGAAAATCCGTCTTTTGTTATGTCTGCATATAATATATCATCACCGTCTTCTCCATAAAGCTTATTTTCACCGGCACCTGGAGATGTAAGGGCTATTAATCTATCATTTCCCGCCCTTCCTCGTAATGTTGTTAGTCCTCGTAAAGGAAAAGTAGTAAGCTCATCTCTTGCATTTGTGCCTATGAGTTCTTCAATATCTCTCAATTGATCACGAAAACCATCATTTAATTCGGCTGTAAAAGCTCCTACCGTGACCGACCAATCCTGTTCGGTATATACGTGGCTCCAAATCCCCGGATCATCATTTTTGTTGAAATTTAAAAAATTATAATCAAGAATTTCGTAACCTTTGCCTCCGAATAAGGAATCAGACCCGTTTCCTCCATCAAGTACATCATTTCCATCACCGCCGCCAAGTATATCATCTCCATTATTTCCCCTTATCGTGTCATCACCCTCCTCACCATATATTGTGTCATTTCCCGTTGTTCCTTCAAGTAAATCATTACCGGCTGTTCCGTTGCTCCTGCTACTTTGTTCAATCTGAACAACCTGACCATCGAGCGTCACCGTCGCACTATCATCCTCAGTCTTTAAAACCCCTAACTCTGATTGACTGATATTCTGCCCCCGCACCAGACGAGAGAATATATCCCCCTCATCCCCCGCGCTATCGGTAACATTAACCTGCGAATCCACATAATGCCCGTACTCTTCTAGCAACACCGCCGCTATGGCATCTGTATTATTCTCATTCGCCGTGATGAATTCTTGTGCCAGATAAATCGTACCTGTTGCGATCGCAAAAGCCCCGTTAGCCCCATTAATCTCAGAAGCCTTGCGTATCTCAATGTCCGGGAACCCCGAAAAATCTCCCTTCGCCCAAGCCACCTTAAAAGCCTTCGCCTTAGCTCCTGAATCACCAAAGGCGGTAGACATAACCTGTGCGAATAAGGGATCATTATTACCCAGTTGTAGTAATCTTTCAAAAACAGTCTCTAAAGCTAAATTAACGGACTTGGATAGGTTATTCTGAGTATTCATATTTAATTCTTCTCAACTATAGGAATGGACTTTCGGAAAAAATTAACCACGATTTACCATCTGCAGAAACTCCTCCGCTAGGCAATCACCAGAGAAATTCTCAATAAATAGGGGCTAAATATTTTTCGATTCCTTAATTATTCAGGCTCGGCACCGTAAAAACGAGACGATAAAATAAGGTATTGCGGCCAAAAAAGTAAGGTTTACTTCGAGCGAAAATGGGAAAATACCATCGCCCCACCCCAAAAAACAATAGTTCGCTTAAGATAAGGTAGTATCTCTCTCGATAGATACAAGCTTATTACCGATGAAAAGTATCCAGTTCGATTGGCCGCAGGCGAAAAAAGCAGCCGAGAAAGCCGTACAATTTCATTTTTCCGAAAGTCTGAAAGATACGGAAATCTTAGTTCTCCAAGGAGCCTGGGAGGGACTCACCTATGAAGAGATGGCGGAACAGTACCATCTTTCCCTCAACTACCTCAGAAGCGATGTAGGTAGTAAACTGTGGAAAAAACTCTCGGAAGCCTTAGGAGAAAACGTCACCAAGGCGAATTTTAAAGAAGCCCTGCAAAGAATGTTCTCCGGCAACACCGAGATTAACTTCCCGAGCGGCTCACTACCGGCTAACTCTCCTTTCTACATCGAAAGAGGTGCTTTAGAATCCCAATGCTACGCCACCCTAGATAAACCAGGTTCTCTAATTCGTATCAAAGCGCCGAGATTAATGGGCAAAACTTCCCTGGTTAACCGAATTTTAGACTACGGCGAAACACTGGGTTACAGTATGATTTACCTCGATTTATACTGTGTTGAAGCTAATATATTAAAGGATATTGATAAACTGCTACGCTGGTTAGGCTTTCAAGTAACCCGCCAGTTAAATTTAGAAAATAAACTAAAAAATTACTGGGATACGGAAATTTTAGGTAGCAACGATAACTGTACTGGATACTTTGAAGATTAT
The DNA here is from genome assembly GCA_964623815.1 of uncultured bacterium. GTDB lineage: Bacteria > Cyanobacteriota > Cyanobacteriia > Cyanobacteriales > Microcystaceae > Chroococcopsis. Next base: position 24,909 of record CAZUVR010000023.1, read on the forward strand.
ATTCTCCCCTCACTCGATGGTACTTTAGTCCTGGCCCTGGATACGATCGATCGAATTTTCTACCACCCCGCCATCATCGGCGATTTCTTCGGGATGCTGAGAAGTTGGCACGAGAAGGGCAAAATATCCCCCTCCTGGAAGAATCTGAGGTTAGTTCTCGCCCATTCCACCGAGGCTTACATACCCCTCAATATCAATCGCTCTCCTTTTAACGCGGGCTTTCCCGTCGAATTAAACGAATTCACACCCGCCGAGATAAAATCTTTAGCCCGATTCTACAAACTTAGCCATACCGAAGAAGAATTTGAAAGAATCCGCTCCATTATCGGCGGACATCCTTATTTAACGCAGCTAGCCTTTTATTATCTCAGTACCGGTGAAATAACCCCAAACGACCTATTAAACAATTATGCGGGCGAGACGGGCATTTATATAGCTCACCTGCGGGAATACCTGGATATATTACAGGATAGACCGGCAGAAAAAGAGGCTTTAAGAAAAATAGTTACGGCAGACACAGCAATAGAGTTGGATGCTATGCTAACTTACAAGCTTCACAGTCTCGGTCTGATCAGATACGAAAAAGATCTTGTAAGTCCCCGTTCTCAGCTATACCGAGCTTACTTTAGCAGAGTGTTATGACGAGTGATGTAGCGGATTATGAATATCAAGTGGGGGGCAGTCTAGGTCAAGACGCGAGTAGCTACGTTTCGCGCTCCGCCGACGAACAAATCTATAAATACCTCAAAAGAGGAGAATTCTGCTACGTTTTAAATTCCCGCCAGATGGGCAAATCTAGCCTGAGAGTGCGGACGATGCAAAAACTCAAGGGAGACGGGATAAGGTGCGGCTTCATCGATTTAAGCGGTATCGGCACCGAAGATGTTACCCCTCATAAATGGTACGCGGGAATGGTGCAGATGTTGGTGAAGAGTTGTGGCATCGATTACGGGTGGCGCGAGTGGTGGCGGGAAAGACGGGATTTCCTCTCTCCGATTCAATGTTTCAGCGAATTTATCGATGAAATACTCTTAAAAGAAATTCCAGAAAACATAGTTATTTTTATCGATGAAATAGATCACGTTCTCAGTCAAAATTTCTGCCTTGATGATTTTTTTGCCGCCCTTCGTTTTTGCTGGCAACAAAGAAATACTAACCCGAATTATCAGCGGTTAACTTTTGCCCTATTAGGTGTAGCTTCCCCATCAAACTTGATAAAAAATAAAATCCATACTCCCTTTAATATCGGTCACGCGATCGAACTAAAGGGCTTTCAAGAAAATGAAATTAACCCCTTAACCTGGGGATTGAAAATCAAGAGCGATGCACCAGAAAAATTGATGAGGGAGGTTCTTCATTACACGGGCGGGCAACCATTCCTAACTCAAAAACTCTGTCAATTAATTATCAGCCGAGATGAAAATTTATCCCTAAAAGAAATAGTTCAAACATATATCATCGAGAATTGGGAAAGTCAAGACGAACCGGAACATTTAAGAACTATTAAAGATCGGCTATTACTGGATTCTGAACAATCCAACCGCTTATTAGGATTATACTTACAAATTCTCCAGACGCGGAGGGTTAAAAGCGATAACTCCATCGAGCAGCAGACATTACGCTTATCCGGGCTGGTCACGGAGAGAAACGGACATTTAGAAGTTTATAACCCGATCTACGAGCGTATCTTTAATGAGGCCTGGGTGAGGCAGCAATTGGGCCGCCTACGACCCTACAATACCGAAATTAACCTCTGGCTGGCCTCCGAGACGAAAGATGCCGCCCATCTCTTGCGGGGGGAAAGTTTACAGGCTGCCTTAAGTTGGTCTTTAGGAAAAAGTCTCGGTAACGAAGACTATCAGTTTCTGAACGCGAGTCAGGAGTTAGCGAAAAGGGAAATCGAACGCACCCTGACGGCAACTCAACAGGCGAGTCATTTTTTAGCCTGGGCCAGAAGGCAGGCGGAGGAAGATAGCAACAAATATCGTTTGAATCGGCGAGTACTGGCGATTACGAGCCTCTTGATGGGGGTATTAATCATATTATTGCGCTTCGGTGGACTGTTTCAGGGCTGGGAATTGAATAGCTACGACTCTTTTTTCCGGCTGCGGCCCCTGGAAACTCCCGAATCGCGGATTACGGTGGTGACGATCGATGAGGATGATATAGAATTCCTACAACACTGGCCCCTGTCGGACAGAATCTTAACCCGCGTTCTCGAAACCGTTAAAGATGGCGGGCCGAGAGTGATCGGCCTTGATATTTACCGGAATCTGGCGATCGATCCAGGGGGAACAGAATTGATTCAACTTCTACGCTCGACTCCTGACCTTTACGGGATTGAAAAAATTATTAAACCCCGGATAGCGCCGCCCCCCGTACTGAAGGCGCGGGGTCAAGTGGGTTTCGCCGATCATCTGCTCGATATTGATGGCAAGGTGCGCCGGGCTTTACTGACGGTAATTTCCGAAGAGGGGCAGCCTGAGGAAAGTTTAGCGGTGAAATTGGCGACTCATTATCTGGAGGCGGAAGATATTCAACCGGAAGCTGTCCCGGGGGGGCACTTGAAATGGGGTAGAGCAATTTTCGCCCCCTTCGCTGGAAATGATGGCGGTTATGTCCGGGCCGATGACGGCGGTTATCAAATTCTGATTAATTTTCGGGGGGAGGGTGGTCGATTTTCGAGTCTCCCCCTGAGAGATTTGTTACGGGGCCGATTCGATCGAACTATTTTCCGCGATCGCATCGTCTTGCTTGGTGCGATCGCGGAAAGCCTTAACGATTTCTTCTTGACTCCCTATAACGGAGGTGCCGGTAATTCCCGAATGCCTGGGGTTTACCTTCACGCTAATATAGTCAGTCAGATTCTCGCGGCGGCGATCGATGGACGTACTTCTATCCGTAGCCTGAATGAATGGGGGGAGAGTTGCTTTATCTTAGCCTGGAGTATTGTCGGCGGTGCGATCGGTTGGTGGTTCAAAAAGACTGGCCCGCTCCTAGCCTGCTACTGTTTGAACTTATTGCTGCTACTGTCGGTGTGTTATTTTGCTTTCGGGCGGGGTTTATGGCTCCCCTTGATTCCGAGCGCCCTGGCGGCGACGATAACCCTGGTGGTGATGGTGATTCTAACCGCCAGAACCGTCCAACAAAGATACTTCATCCGAACCTTAAGGCAACTGGCCGAAATCAGCCGCCATTACCCGACAGCTCAAAAAATAGCGGTAGAATCCTTGAAAAACTCCGTCACTAAACAGCAACTCTCCCTGATTAAAACCTATTTTCCCGATTCTTGAGGTGAGAGAGCGCTCGTTTCCCCCACCCCCGCCGAGCGCAGTAAATCTTCCCAAACCCCTCTCAATTCGGGGTTATCCGGATCGCTACGTCGGAGACTCGCCAATCGATCGAGAGCATCGTACCAGATTCCCCGTTCCGCGTACCAGATAACCGCATCGAGTCCAGCCGGGGTAGAGACGGTATTTAACTCTACCCTTTCTATGGCGGCTGTAACGCTGGGATCGTCGGGTGCCGGGCTATCGTCGCAAACCAGCACCGCAGACCAGAGATAGACTTTTCCCGTCTCTAAGGGGGGCAGATTCGGGGGGAGGGATAGGGAAAGCAGGCCGGGTGAGATCTTTACGCTCGTTTGATAGTAAGTTTTCTTACTCTTCTCCTCCCGGAGATAAAAAATCAATTTCTGGGCTGAAGTAGGGGCCACCTTTATCCAGATGCTGGGATGGGCCGATAGGGTTAAGCCCTCTCCGCCCCGGGGGACGAGAGCCATTAAAGAAGGCTCCCCCGCCGGGGATAATTTATTGAATGAATCCCGGGGACATCTGCCTTGATTGCGGGTGCCCCCGCCGACGCTGCTAACCGGTCGTTCCCGCCTCGGGGGAGGTTGAAAGGTGACAGTACGCTTAGAACTGGCGTAAACATTCAGCCCTACTCCCGCGCTCAGCCATAGGCAGCTCAAGAAGGTGAAGGCATAAAGGATGTGGATTTTCACGGTTGTATTCTTTTCTAATGCTCCAATTTACTGCCAATTGCCGATGAGAACGAAAGGTGACCAATAGTAAGGATGGTTATAGAATGGAGAAGATAGTAAGCTCAATTGGGCTTTGCTTAGAGCCTCGGCTTTACCGATTTTCTCGGTGCTGAGGATCTCGTAAAACTTGACGATCAGTTCCGAGGTAGCACGATCGTCAACCGCCCAAAGAGTGGCCAGGGTACTTCTTGCCCCGGATCTTACCGCCACGCCCGCTAAACCCAACGAGGCCCGATCGTCCCCCCGGGCCGTCTGACAGGCGCTGAGGATCAATAATTCGATCGGATTGGGGTTATTCTTACGCGTTTCTAACCATTGATTCAGTTCTCTAACCTTAATTAAACCATCCCAGGCCACGAGAAAGGTATCGTCCGCTTCCGAGGAGAATTGTCCGTGAGTGGCGAGGTGGACGATGGGAGATTCATTTATATCTAGTTGCTTTTGTAGGTTGGGGCGGATAAAATCCCGATCGAGCAGGATCTGACCGGGAATCCGCCGGGAAATCTCCTCTAGTTCCTGTTTCACTCCGGGTAGGGGTGCGAAACCCTGGGTCGATTGGGCTAACCCCGCCAGAAGTACCGTCAGATGACGATCGCTGAGGGGTTGGCTTCCCAATAGTTGCAATCCGGGAGTTAAAGCGACGTTGTATTTCTGGATCAGGTACTCCCGCCCGTCATGCAGAACCGATGGGGGTAAATTTTGTAAGTCCTTGTCCAGTATGAAAACTAGGGTCTTGGTCTTGTGTTCCTGCAGTCGGGTTTCTACCGGGCGAATCAACCAATTATAGAGCGTTTGCCCGGGGCCGAGTAGATTGCTCGAACCGATCAGCGGTTCTGGATCGAGATTGGGGTTCAGGGTAATCGAGAGGTTTTTTAGGGTTGTCTTCAGTTTATCTTCGCTGAGCGGGATGGAGTGGTAATTTAAGGAGCCATCGCCGAAAGAGGTGATCACCGCGAGACGGTTTTTTAAGAGGATGGGGTAGATAACGGCCGCCTCCGGGTCAAGGCGATCGATCTGTTCCGATTTCGCCTGAGTGCAACCGTCTTGAAAGAAGTTATCCAATTGCGCGATTTGTAAGGATTCGATGATCTTCCTCGCCTGCTCTAACTTATCCTGCCCGGGGTTGCCCGTCAATAGTAAATCCACCCACTCCCGATGTAGAGGTTCGACGTTTTCACGGAAGGAAAAATTAATATTCTGCCCCGCCCCTGCTAACTCCCGCCTCAGTAATTGGAGGTTCTTATAAGCCTCCCCGTAGGCCAGAATAGCTTTTTCACGCTCGCCCCGTTGAAGTTCAATGCGCCCTAGTTGCCATTGCAGGCGGTAGTTTAAATCGGGCGCTCCTAAAGTTTGACTCAGGTTTAAGGCGCTCCTCGTTAATATTTCCGCTTCGGCTGGTTGTTTCGTTTCTTCGTAGAGATGACCCAGATAACCGAGGGCGTAGGCTTGCCCTCGTTCATCCCCTAGCTTCCGGGCCGATAACACCGCCCCCGTTAAGATCCTTACCTTATCGGCTGCGGGCAGTTTTAGCCCCGGGGCCTGTCGGCTTAACCGGTTCAAGCTGTCAGCGTAGTTAATCGCGGCGTAGACGGAGAAACGCGAGGGGGGGAGTTGAGCCATTCGATCGTTAATCTCAGGTATCAGTGCCCGGGCCGCGTCGTTTTGTTTTTCCCCTACCTGTAGCCGGAATCGATTCAGGAGAGCCTGCAATTGTATCTCGCCCGAGCCGGACAAGCCCGCTAGTTCGTAATATTTTAAAGCCTCGTCGGGGGGGAGAGAATTGGCCAAACTCAGGTAAGTTGCGCCTATTTGTGCCCCGTCGCCGCTCTTTCGGGCTATCTTCAAGCTCTCTTCTAATAAGAATTGACTCATTTGAGTCCCTCCCAAGGAGCGGGCTATTTCTCCGTACTGTCGATAAATATCGGCTTTCAGGGGAGAATCGGGTAAATTTTGATAACTTTGATAGAGGGTTTTCGCTAAAGCGATCGCTTTTTGATTCCGCCCTAGGACTTGTAAGGCGTATATCTGGTTAAGCGTGGCCCCGGTTTTGGCGGTTTCAGAACCGATACGCTGATATAGGGCGGTTGCTGCTTGGAAACTTTCTAGGGCACCTTCCACCCGCCCCTGAGACATTTGGCTTATCCCCTGATTGTTGAGGACTGCCGCCGCCAGGCTCATCCGCTCCTCTTCTTTTACATCTTTGTTTTTAATATAATCCTCTATCTCGGCTGCGCTCCAGTTAGGTTCTTGCCAAAGTACGATCGCCGTGAAAAAATCTAGAGGTGTGGCCGGTAAACCCCCGCTTCCGGTAAGCACGAATTCGCTTTTCGTACCCTTGCGGCAGATATTTTGAGCGATTAATGAATCCGCATCGACAAAATTAGTATTTAACACCGGCACTTCCTGTTTTACCGCAGAATCGGGTTTATTAAAGATAACCGTACCCGCCGTTCCTAGTTGAGAACTCGCGGTGATGTCATTGAAAGGCGTAAGACTCCTACGAGATTGAATCCAGAGAGGCTCTTTTGCGTCACCTGTCAAGTTGATATTAATCCTGCCCCCGTTACCGCTGAAAGCATTGGCGGTTATATCGTTGTTATCGATGGGAGGGGCGGCGATGGTACGGGCGAAAATTGTAATATCACCGCCGTTGCCCCCTTGTTGTTGGTTTCCAGCAGAGGTGCTAATCCGCGAGCTATTGAAGAGAGAAACATCGTTACTGATGTCGAGTTCAATATTGCCCCCATTTCCGCTCGTACTCCCAGCGGAGATACTGCCGCCATCGAGGACGAGATTCTCGGCGCTGAAATTGATATTTCCCGCCCTGCCGCTTCCTTGCGCGTCCGAATCTACCTTCGCCCCATCCTCAATGTTCAAATTTATCGTCCTGGAATCACTGAGAATATCGCCGCCGTTTCCCGTCGCCGAGGGGGTGGTATTGGCGAAAAGTCCGGTGTCTTTCCCGGAGAGGTTAATTTCTTTATTGATGTTCAGTACGATTCTGCCCGCGTTGCTGATGTTGGATGTCGTCGTGTTGATCTGGCTGCCCTGATTGAGGGTTAAAGCATCCGCCTTGAGGGTTATATTACCTCCTTTCCCCTGCGCCGAAGTGGAGGCGGTAATTAATGACTGGTGTAGGGTGATATTTTCCCTGCCATCGATATTAATATTTCCCGCATCACCTTTATCGGTACTGGCACTATTAATATTCGTGTTATTCAGTATAATTTGTCTGCCCATTAAACTAATATTACCTGCTGGACTATTACTTTTAGTATCGGAATTTATCCTGCCGTTATTAATGGTTAATGTTCTACCAGCGCTGATAATAACCGGTCCAGATTGACTGAAGGTCGTGGTGTTAATATTAAAGGTATTATTAATCCTGACGGTTCGGGGTTGCCCAGGAGCAGGAGAGGGATTATCTACCTCAAAATAAAGTGGTAGGAGCGTTTGCTGGCTCGTAATTATTAAGATATTATCAATACTTAAATTTTCAAGGGTTTGTATATTAATCGTTCCCGATTTTGCCGAGGTAGAAAAGGAGGACATGGCTTCGTTAATGATTTTTTCGCCTCGGAAAGTAATATCTCCCCCATCTCCTGAAGTACCGTTTTGAGAATAGGATAGGGACAAGATATTATCAGTGGCGATCGTTCGTCCGCTTAACTTAATATCGCCCCCCCTGCCAGAGTTATATTTAGCATTGATAAACTCGATCGGAGTCGGATTAGAATAAGGTACGGTTGTTTCGGTTCTGAAACCAGAAGATGAACTAGAAGCAATATTTTTCAGCCGCACATTTCCATACAGAGAGGTAATGGTTATAGTGCCGCCATTTTTGGAGCTACTAGCCTCTGAGTAAGATACGGAAGCGAGCGTCTCAGTTGTAATATTACCCCCCGCACTTAAGAAAATTTCCCCTCCATTCCCAGCCTCATTAAACCCCAAAACATTACCAATTTCTGCTAAAGAAAAAGACAATAAGTTCCCTGTAGATATACTATTTTCGGGGTTATCACCAGCTAAAATTTTAATATTCCCGCCATCTCCTGTACTATCGCCCCTACCGAAGGAAACGGAGTTTATATAGCCTGTAGAGACGTTATTAGCCGCTGAAATTTCTACATCTCCAGCCTTACCGGAATCGCCGTATCTCGAATAAGAAAAATTAGATATATTCCCCGCAGTGACGTTATTTCCTGCCGCTAGTTTAATGTGGCCTCCATTCCCAGCTTTTATTAATGATAAGTAATAGGTGTCTAAATTTTGTACTTTAATATTTTTTGCCGCCCGCAAGTTAATATTACCCGTACTGGTGAATTCTTCCAATCGTAAGGCCGCCGAAATAAGATTATGCTCCTTAATCCTAAATGCCTCTGAGAGCTGGAAGAAATTTACTATATCACTGATGAAAAGTGTGTTAATATTACCTAGAATCAAATTTTGACCAGAAATATTAATATCTCTGCCAGAAGTTAGAATGCTATCGGACTGATTAATTAATATATTTTTGTCAACGATGGGCGTTGTATAACCCTTCATTATTACCGAACCGGTTCCACTATTATCGGCATCAGCGATGAAGTTAATCTTCCCAGTTCCAGGGCTGAAAATTAAATTGTTATTAGCTAGATCGTCGATGGTAATATCATCATTCGCCTCTAGGGTAATATTAGTATCACCGGGCAAAAGTAAGAAATTTGCCGCGTATATTGTCGGCAAGTTATTTTTATTATTATCATCACTGATCGAGATATTATCAGCCCGGATTAAAAAAGTTCCGCCTATCCCATCCGTACCGCTGACGTTAGCTAATCCCTGAAAAAATACTTCATTACCGATTAATTGTACATTGCCCTTGGGTGCCGTTAGAACTCCGGCGCTGGTAACTTTCCTACCGTTAATTAAAAGGGTTTGCCCCTCGCCTACGGTTAAATTGCCTAAATTAATCGTCTCCCCGGTTTGACCTTCGACAATCAAGCCGATGGGAGCGGTAGCCTTCATGGTTAATAACGGTGGCGGGGCGGGATTGATGGCGCTGTATATACTGCCATCGGGCAATAGTAACCCTTTAGCGGTGCTAGCGTAGAAGGAACCCTTAATATCTAACCGCGCCCCTGGCCCGAAAAAGATACCGTTAGGATTGATAAAATAGAGATTGGCATTACCAGACACCCCTAAGGTGCCGAGAATAGCCGAAAGATTCTGCCCGGTAACGCGGGTGAGAATATTTAGAATCCCTGCGGGGTTGGCGAAGTAAACGCTCTGGCCTTCTAAAACGTTAAACTCTTGAAAACTGTGAAACAGATTCTGTCCCCGTATCGCCCCCCCTTCAATATCCTTTCTGGTGCCGTCGATCGATCTCAGCGTAGAACTCTCCCTACCTAATGTGCCATCGGGAATCACCTGGGCGGAGGCTGCGGGTGGGGCGAGAAGTAAGACGGCGACGAGAAGGCGATCGCAAAGATATTTCGCTTGAGTGTTCATGTAATCCTAACTTTTCCTAATCGAGAAAAAGATCTCCCTACTTTCTTTTATCTATCTATCCTGGCTATTTTCTCCCTCCGTTCCTAATTTGACGCAATAAGCCCCTAAAAGTAAAAACGGCCATCCTGGTACAAGGGGAATCGGAGTAAAAATCCCTCCGAGAACGATACAGGTAGTGCCAACTCCCGTTAATATAGTCTGTTTATTTTCTTCCCATATTTGACCCAAAATATCTGACTCATTCGGGTTAGTTTGACTAGAATTATTTTTCTTTTGATTATCTGAGGTGAAATAACCGTTACTAGAAGTTGTAAAAGAGAAAATTCTATCTAATTCTGCTGTAAATTGATTGGAAGAAATTTTCTTATCATCATAATAAATAACGAGAGCCTTATTGATCGGACTCAGTTGTACATCGTGAATCCAATCCAGATTGATTAAAGAACTTTGCAAAGATGAATGTAGCGCTGGATAATCTTTGAGCCATTCTAGACGTAATCTAGCTCTGCCTGCGGTTTTATGGATGATCTGCCATGATTGAGAGCTTGATTGAGAAGCCACCATTAAATTTAATCTCCTGACAAAATTTTAGATTTTTAATTGATAGATTTTAACAAAAAAACAATCCCAATTCTTTCGCTCGGCTTCAAAGCAGATAACCGCTAGTATTATAGCGGTGAGAAATAAGAGATAGAGAAGTGAGGCTAACTAGCCACTGTTTCATTACCCCCACTTACCTTTTCAAGAGCTTTTCTCTATTCGCCGCTAAAATCCTGACGGAGTTTAGCTTCTTGCTCGTCGCTCAAGTTAGATTCGATCAATACTCCTCTTTCTTCCGGTGTGAAAGCCGCTTCTACTTTATCGAGGGTGACTTGTCCAGTCATAAGAAAAAGAGCCGAAGAGCCTTCCGTTATCTTCTCCCGCACTTCTTTGATAAAATCATCGTTGATACCGTAGTCCTGGAAGCTTCCCGTCAGTGCGCCCACCAGTGTCCCGATCGCGGCACCGAGAAAAGGCATGAAAAATAGGAATCCGAACAACATACCCCAGAACGCACCACCTACCATTCCCGCACCGACTAGGTCAAAGGCTTGAGTCGTTTTCGGCTTTTTCCGCCCTTGAGGCCAAGATACTACAGCAGCATCTTTTATCTCTATCAAATGTTGCTTTTGTAGATCGGCTAACTTTTTCAGGGCGTGTTCTGCACCTTCGGCGGTGTGAAATTTCCAAACGGTTAGAGTAGTAGCCATAAATTGTAGTTGCTCCTGTTAAAAATTGTTGATTTGTTAATTGTTTTTACTGACATTTAGCATTGAAAGTTTGGTTGCCGTGCTGAATTCTCGCTTTAGACAAATCCCCTTCTAAAGTGATGGTAACAGGTGTTCCGGTTCCCGTTTTCCCTGTGAATGTGTTTTTGCCAACGAACATGGTACGGGCAACGGCTACCGGTTGCATCTCCGGAGGGGTTACTTCAGCAAGCGTTGTCAGCGTCACGGTATTGGTTCTCTTGTTGACTACTAGTATTTGTGCTTCGTCTACTGTTCCCACCGGCTCGGTGATGGTGAGAGAGACCGGTTGTTTCTTGTTCATCGTCGCTCCGTCAATCACCGAAGTGAATGCGTAAACTTTTCTGCCATCGGTATTAGTTTTCGCCACGCAAATAATCCCATTCGCCAGACTCGGTTTCTCCGCTCTCGCTTGTTGGATCATTACACCTGGGAGGACAACTGTTAAACTACCTAACGCTAACGCAACCTTTTTGAATGTTTTTGACATAAATTCGACTAAACTTTGAGATTTTCTCTTATCTATAGGGGTCGATCCCCTATTTTATCTTAAAATAGAACTTATTTGACTTATCAGGGTTTAGCTTAATATTTTTTTTTGCTTTTGCCTAAGGGAGAAAAGTCAAGCTGTTTGCCTTAAAATGTATTATCGAGGCTATTAAATACAAAAATACTAAATAATCTCTGCGGCTCCGTCAGTTTAAAAAATCAGCTCCATTGCAATAAGTTGATATAATTGGCATGATAATCGAAAGCCTGTATCTTAGTGAAAACTACAATTTGAGGTAACTATGGACTTGGAAGCTCTTTTGTTAGGATTAGAACCCGCTTTGGCTTTGGGAATCGGTATGGCCGCCCTAGCCGCAGGGCCGGTTGTCAGCGCTTTAGGTAACACCGAGATGGGTAAAAACTTTACTGAATCGGGTCGAACTCTGGCAAAGCAAGGACTTAAGAGCGGCATAGAAACAATGGAAAAAATTCAAGGCAGTATAGCTGAAGTGGGCGAAACCTGGAACGATCTGTTGGCCGAGGCTCAGCAAGAAATAAAAATGGAAAAAACAGCCAGTCCTAAACCAGAACCTCAAAATATCACTATTTCCGAGTGAGATTATTCCTTATCCCCGTCAACTAGCGTTAAGTTTTGGTTAAATCTCTTTGTTAGATGCTGCCTAACAGAAAACTCTCTTTTCAAAAATAAACCGCAATAAACCGCTCAAAAATAAACCGCACTCCGTAAATCGAGCTAGGTCTAACGAAATCCTTGAGATTACATATTTTCGGATGGATAGCATACTTTTTACCCTGACTGGAGACCAGAAAACCTATTACCTTATATAGAGGATATATTTATCAATAAATTTTCATCTATCTTTAGATGTAAAATTTTTCTTTGCGGGAGAAAATTAAAACATTTACCTAGTCACAAAGAAATCTATGAATCTGACCGAGGGAAAGCCGACTATTGCCATTTCAAGTTTACAAAAGCCAGATTTTAAAAAAGAACAACCACTAATTCATTCACCCTCTTCAAAATATCAAGTCGTTCATCGAATCCAGGGTCGTTGGCGGCTGAAAATCGATCGCCTTCGCTACGACACCGAATATGCAAGGCATTTAGGGCAATTACTAAAATCGAGCAGTTATATTAATGAGGTGAAGATAAATCCGGCGGCCCGATCGTTAATCGTCTATTTCTCTGAAAAGGGGATAAACGATTCAACACTGAAGGAGTTCTTAACGGTAGCGATCGAGGAAGCCGATCGAGGTTATATGGTACCCGTAGCCAATACTACCCCTGAAACTTCAAACGAAATCAACTACTGGGAAAGGTTAGGAATCCCGATCGGGAGTTTGATCCTATCACTAATCGCCATGCCCCTCGAACTGCCTCCCCTATTAGTGGGAGGATTGATTTTAGCCGCCTGTTTACCAGCTTACGGTAGAGCCTGGCAAGGTATAACCGAAGAGAAGCAACTGACGGTAGACTTCCTCGACTCTCTAGCCATAACCCTCAGCGCAGCTCAAGGCCACTTCGTACCGCCCGCGTTCATGATCAGTTTGATCGAATCGGGGGAAGTAATCCGCGACGTAACCGCCCGTTCCAGCGAACGCCAAACTTTAGACCTACTCGACAGCCTCGGCCAATGTGCTTGGGTGCAAAGAGATGGGGTAGAAGTGCAAACACCTTTGAAAGAAATCCAAGAGGGGGATCTAGTCGTAGTTTATCCTGGGGATTTAATCCCGATCGACGGGAAAATCCTTCAGGGACAAGCACTTATAGATCAGTGCAAGTTAACCGGCGAGTCCGTACCCGTCCACCGCAGCATCGATGATGAAGTGTTCGCCTCTACCTTGGTAGTGGAGGGACAATTAGTTATTCAAGTAGATCGCACTGGTAACAATACCCGAGCTGGCGTAGTCGTAGAGCTGATGAAAGCAGCCCCCGTCCACGATACCCGCATAGAAAATTACGCAGCCAAATTCGCCAATATAGCAGTATTGCCTACTCTCTTACTCGGTGCAGGTATCTTCGTCTTCACGGGAGATTTAGCCCGGGCTACGGCTCTGATCACCCTCGATTTCGCTACGGGTATCCGGGTTTCAGTACCGACAACTGTACTGGCGGGATTGACTTACGCGGCCCGCACTGGGGTATATATTCGTAGTGGCAGGGCGATCGAAATGTTGGCTAAAGTGGATTCGGTAGTCTTCGATAAAACTGGAACTCTCACTCAAGGTAACGCCTCGGTAGTCGATATTCAACCCATGCAATCTGGGGTTACTCCTACAGAGATACTATGTCTGGCTGCTTCCGCCGAACAGGGTTTGACCCATCCGGTAGCAAAAGCGATCGTGCAACACGCTCAGAATCTCAACGTCGAAAGCTTATCCTGTCAGGAATGGGATTACTGCGTCGGCTTGGGTGTAGTGGCTAGAATCGAAGGTAGACAGGTGTTAGTCGGCAGTAGTCGCTTCATGGAAAAAGAGGGGGTAGATATTAGCGCCAGCGAGCAGTTTAAAACTGGCGGAGTGTCTTTAGCCTACGTAGCTCGGGAAGGCGCTTTGATTGGGGTGATCATGTACGCCGATCCGATCCGCACCGAAAGCCCCGGAGTTATTGCCGAATTGCACGGTCAAGGGATTAACACCCATATGTTAACGGGGGATGTGCAGAGAGTCGCCGACGCGGTGGCGAAAGAACTAGGGATGCGGCCAGATGAAGTTCACGCCTCGGCTTTTCCGGAGCGTAAAGTAGAAGTAGTGCAGGAATTAAAAGCCCAAGGTAAAACCGTCGCTTTCATCGGTGATGGTATTAACGATTCTGCCGCTTTGGCTTATGCCGATGTGTCGATTTCTTTCGCCGCTGGTAGTGACATCGCCCGGGAAACTGCCGATGTGGTGTTAATGGATGATGACCTCAGCGGTTTGACCCACGCGATCGCTATTTCTAAACAGGTGATGGATATTGTTTATCAGAATGCTTTCATCGTCGGTATTCCCAATTTGGGGGCGCTGGTAATCGGCGTTCTTTTCGCCCTCGATCCGATCACCGCTATTGTTATCAATAATGGTAGTGCGATCGTGGCTGGATTGAATGGTTTGCGTCCTACTTTAGGAGGCGATAAAAAAACTTACAGGGATGATATTTATCCTTAATTTAATTAAGTATTAAGCGAGCCTAATTTACTTCGCTTAATTTTCTTTAATTGAAATTAATTGGCTAGTGTGTTATCTTTGATTTGTTATTGAACAGTTTTAATTAAGAGGACAGAATGGAAGAAGTATTAATTATTGGTGGAATAGGAGTAGGAGCTTTATTAATTCTTGCTCCCGTAGTCGGTTTTATCAATCCTCAAATAGGTCAAGCTATGTCCGATTCTGGGCGTGATTTACTTAAAAATGGATTAAAAGTAGGAATGGAGGCTTACGAAAAAATAGAATCTAGCGTCGCTGAAGCTGGACAATCTTGGGAAGATTTAGTAGCAGAAGTTAAATCAGAAAAATCTACTAATAACGCTAAAGATCCTCAAACCATAGAGATTACTGGTGATAAATCATAAGTTTTTTCAAAAACAAAAGCATATTTTTAAGATAAAGGGTTAAAGAGAATAATGCTATTTAACCCTTTATTTAATTGCAGTACGATCGTGGTGATAAGTATCTAACCCGGCAGGGAATTAATTAAGAGCCTCATAGCGAAAGTCGTTTAAAAACGACTAATGTTAAACCTCAAAGCTCCAATCGGTTAAAAACCGATTTTTGCTATGAGACCGTGATTTTAATCACGGTCGGAGTTCTGCTCACGTAAGTAGCTTTTAAAAAGAGGATTTAGTATGACAGAAGCCTCGTCTCTAACCACCTTAACAACTGAAAAACTTAATTGGGAAATCGTCCATAAAATTCCTGGTCGTATACGTTTGCGGATACCTAGATTGGTTTGGGACGAATCCTATCAAAATAGATTAGAAAGATTATTATTAAAAACTATTGCCATAACGGGTAGTAGATTTAATAAATTTGCTGGTTGCGTCACTATCTTTTATGAAGAAGATATAACCGAGGCGGTAATTTTAGAATATCTAGGTCAAGCGATCAAGCGGGCGGAGCGAGAAGAAACCGAGGAAAACATCACGGTAGAAACTAAAGAGAATACCCTATTACCAGCAGTGGCGATAACTGTGGCTTTGATAGCGATTCCTTTGGAATTACCATTGTTCTTAACTGGCGGCTTAATAATGGTGGCTTCACTGCCCCTATTAGAGAAAGCGGGCCGAAGTTTCAGCCAACCAAAAGAGATCGATATAGACTCTTTAGATATTCTCTGGCTGGCCGTTCAAATAGGGCTAGGGAATCACGTAGCCGGCGCTCTAGCTCTTAACTTAGGAGCGATTTCCGAAAACTTGCGCCAAGATAAACTGAATCAATTAGCCAACGAACTTCATATATTATTCGAGGAGGGAGAAGAAAAAGTTCATTGGTTATCGAGCCGGGAATCCTTCGTACCGGTTCGCCCGGAAGAGGGACAACAATGGTTAGAGTCGGTAGAATATACAGCACTGATGCAACAAGTTAAACCTATAGCTCAAGGGGCGATAATACCCACCCTCATAGGTAGCGCGGGTGTGGGTTTATTAACAGGTGATATAAATCGTGCCAGCGCTCTCTTACCTTTAGATTTAGGGGTATCTTTAAGGGGGGTGACTCCTCTAGCCGTAGTTTCTGCTTTAACCGCAGCCGCCCGCTCGGGTGTCTATATCCGCAACGGCAAGACATTAGAAAAGTTAGCGCGGGTGGATACATTGGTTTTTTCTGTTAATGCTTTTCTTACTCTGATATTTAGCAAGCAGAGCGCCGTACCTTTTGAGGAGACTATAGAGGCTTTGCACGAACGCTCTTTGTCTTTATATTTGGTCGTAGATAGTCCGGAAGATGAAGAGTTAATCGATGAGTTAGTCAGTGTAGTAGATAAAGTTTTTACAGTCAAAAATGGGAACGAGTTAGACGGAGCGATCGAGGGATTAGTGGCAGAAGGTAAGACGGTGGTTTGGATCGATGATACTACCGGGGATAAATTGACGAGCGAGCGAGCTGACGTTACCATTACCCTAGCCTGTCGGGGCGGTTACGAAACATCGGCGGATGCCATCTTACAGATATACGAGCTAGGAGCGTTGGTTTATACTCTAGACTTAGCGCGGGATACTTTGAATCGGGCTTATGGCAGTTTGGCGATCGCCACTATCCCTAATTTAATCGCCGTCAGTGTCGGGGTAATATGGGGTTTAGATCCAATAATTGCCGTGATTATCAATGGAGGTTCGGCAATATGGGCGGAATTAAATAGCCTGACACCCCGTAGCTAATACCTTGATTTCATCGGCTTCTCGCACTTACTAAATATAAACTCGCACTTATATCATCAATGACCACCACCGAAATTTTAACCACTCCTTTTCTACTGGGTAACTTTGCCCCCGTCCATAGGGAAATCGAGGCGGATGATTTAAAAATCCTCGGCACCATACCCCCCGAATTAAACGGTATGTTCGTTCGTAACGGCCCCAATCCGCAATTTACCCCCATCGGTCAATATCACTGGTTCGATGGTGACGGGATGTTACACGGCATACATATCAACGACGGCCGGGCAACCTACCGCAACCGCTACGTCCGCACCTTCGGTTTTGAGAGGGAAAAAGAGGCGGGTAAAGCGATTTGGTCGGGTTTATTAGAACCTCCTCAATTAGATAATCCTTACGGCCCCTCTAAAAATACGGCTAATACGGCTTTAGTATGGCACGGGGGTAAGTTTTTGACCCTATGGGAAGCTGGAGAACCTCACGAGATAAAATTACCTTCTTTAGAAACAGTGGGGCCCCTTAACTTCGAGGGTAAATTGCGCTCCCCCTTTACCGCTCATCCTAAAGTAGATCCCGTAACAGGAGAGATGTTATTTTTTGGTTACTCCCTATTCGGGCCGCCTTTTTTACACTATGGCATAGTTTCCCCCGAAGGAGAGCTAGTAAGATTAAGCGCGATCGATCTTCCCGTGGGTGTAATGATGCACGATTTCGCCATCACGGAAAACTACACTATTTTTATGGATTTACCCCTCACCTTCCGCCCCCACAGGATGCAGCAAGGTCAACCGGCTTTTATGTTCGAGAAGGGCACACCGAGTAGATTCGGCATCTTACCGCGTCACGGCGAAGCCGGTGAGATTCGTTGGTTCGAGACTGCGAGCTGTTATAGTTTCCACACCCTTAACGCCTACGAATCGGGAGACGAGGTAATTTTAATCGCCTGTAGGATGAATTCCACCAGCGTCCTCAGTATCGGTGAGGATGAAGATGATAACGATGCTAATATTCCCTACCTCCATCAATGGCGATTTTCTTTGCATACGGGCGAGGTTAAAGAGAAACGTTTAAGCGATATTGCCTGCGAATTTCCCCGCATCAATGAAAACTATACAGGGCGTAAAAATCGTTACGGCTATGCCGGTAAGTCTAAGTTAGGAGATATGCCTCTCTTCGACGGACTGATAAAATTCGATCTGGAAACGGGTCAAACTCAAATCCATTCTTTTGAAACCGGTTGTTATGGTGGCGAAGGGGTTTTCGTCCCGCGCCCCGATGCCCGTATAGAAGATGAAGGCTGGGTGTTAACTTTCGTTTATAACGAAGGTTCCGGGCAATCAGAGTTAATCGTAGTGGATGCTCTAGATTTTACCGCCCCTCCCGTGGCTAGAATTATCATGCCCGGACGGGTTCCCTACGGTTTTCACGGCGCTTGGATTAGTGGAGAACAATTTAGCTAGAAACTTTGCCAATGTCTATATCATGGGGAGAATGGGTTTTTGCAAGTAGCAATTCGGTAAACTCGCAAGTTTCCGGCACTCCTGAAGAGCTTGCGGTTATCCTGATTATTCTGCTTTTAGTAGCCACAGTAGTCGCTCTGGTTACGCAAAAACTTCGGATTCCCTACGTGACAGGTTTGGTATTGGCGGGGCTACCGATTACAGAGGTTCTGTCCCGCCGTATTGGCTTAGATCCTTCTCTGGTTTTAAATCTTTTCTTGCCAATTCTGATTTTTGAAGCGGCTATTAATACGGATGTCAGCCGCCTGCGTAGCACTTTTAAGCCCGTTGCCCTTCTGGCCGGGCCTGGCTCGGTGTTCTCTACTGCGATTATCGCCGCGATCGTAAAATTCGGGCTGGGGCTAACCTGGATTCCGGCGCTACTGATAGGGGTAATTCTGGCTAATACGGATACGGTATCCATGATTGCCGTTTTCAAAGAGATTCGTGTTCCCGGACGGCTTTCGACTATCGTTGAAGGGGAAACCCTATTCAACGACGCGGCCGCCTTAATTTTGTTTAACTTAATTTTGACGGTTCATCGAACTGGTTCACTTACTTTTGTAGAGGGGACGAGGGAACTATTAATCGTCGCTCTAGGCGGTAGCCTTGTGGGTGCTGTTTTGGGCTATTTAATCCTGCCCGTATTCAACCGTTTAGAAGACCCTTTAAGCGCCCTGTTACTAACGGTAGCCGTCGCCTTAGGAACATTCCAAGTCGGTCAATTCTTGGGCGTATCCGGTGCCGTTGCCGTCGTTATCTGCGGCTTAATTTTCGGCAATCTCGGGCTTTCCCGCAATACTTCGGCGACGGAGCGCATCACCTTACTGAGTTTTTGGGAATACGCCAGTTTTATCGTCAATACATTTATTTTTCTTTTGATCGGCATAGAGATAAATCCCTTAATACTCTGGAGGACTTTACCAGCGATCGCGTTAGTCGTTTTAGCCTATCAACTGGGGCGGATTCTTTCGGTCTACCTGCTATTAAATTTAGTACGCTGGTTCGATCGTCCCATTCCTCTGCGCTGGCAACACGTTTTGTTTTTAGGGAACATCAAAGGTTCTCTCTCGATGGCTCTAGCTCTTACTCTTCCTCTAAATTTACCTGGGCGAGAAAACATCATTACCCTAGTCTTCGGTGCGGTGTTTTTCTCTCTGGTGGGGCAGGGCTTAATTCTACCCTGGCTGGTTAAGCAGTTAAAGCTATCCAACTTTTCAAAGCTGAGAGAGGAGATAGAAACGCTACAAATTCAGTTGATGACTTCTAAGGCGGCCCAGAGCGAGTTAGAAAATCTGCTCAATGCGGGTATTTTGCCGAAAGCGGTTTACGAGGAAATGCGAGCCGCGTATCAAGTCAAGGTGGCAACATCAGAACGTCGTTTGCGGGATCTTTATTATCAACGTCCTGACGAGTCCTTAGATAGTAGCGGTGATCCTACTAAACTGGATGCAATCCGCCGCCGCCTGTTGCTGGCGGAAAAGGGAATTCTTAATGATGCCCTCCGCAAACGGATCGTTTCCGAGGATTTAGCGCGAGGTTATCTGACGGAAATCGATGAGCAGCTTTTGAATTTGGAGGACGATTAAGGGGGAGCCTGGAGAAAATTAATGATTTGGTGTAAATATTCCGCTTGTGTTACCACCAGAACTGTTGAATCGCCTTCGATAAGGGTGTCACCGTTCGGTACGATCAAGCTCATATGAGGATGGGGTTGATAACCGATGATTAGTGAATTAGAGGGAAACTGTGCGGCTTGAGCGATTTGGGAAATCTTTCGCCCGACTACATTACTATCTTTGGGAATGAATAGTTTCAACACTTCAATTTGTCCCTGCTCGAAGTGCATCATCGATTCTACTTCCGGGTATTCTACTGCGTTGATCATCGTAGAAACGCTTAAATCCACCGTGCTGATTATACGGTGCGCCCCCGCGTGTCGTAACGGTTGTTCAAAATCTCGATGGCGCATTCGAGAGATAATATGGGAGACGTTGTAATGTCTGGCCAGGGATACGATCGCTAAATTTAAAGCATCATGACGCAAGGCGGCGCAGACCACATCGGCTTTACGAATCCCGGCTTCGATCAATATTTCCGTACTGACCGCACTACCTTCAAACGCCATCACTCCGAGGCGATCCCGAGCATTACGGCAGGCGACCGGATCAATATCAATCACCGCAATAGTGTGACCCAATTGGACTAAATTTTCCGCTAGATTCAGCCCGATCAGCCCCGCCCCGGCAATCAATATATACATCCTAGATTTCTCGCTCGATGTTGAATCGTTTTTACCATTTTAGGAGATTTTCAAAAAACCTTCTTTTTCGGTTTCAGAATTTTATTTGACACATTACTGTCCGATAATAAGATTTACTCTGTTTCTAATATCCCCCAGTCCCTAGCTATTTCTCTTAACTTTTCTACTATCTGCCGAGTCTCCGCTAAAATTTTCTCCCCACTTTTGGCATTTTTGCGAAAGCCAGCGTGTAAAGCATCATTGCGTAATTTTGCCAGGCTAAAATCTCCCCCCCATAAATTATTTAATTTACTTCTCTTAGGTTTTTCTATTTTCCTCCATTCTTCTAAGTAATTAGATATTCTCGCTCCGTCCGATGTTTTTCCTCCATTTAAAAGTAGCTCCATTTCATCCCTATTGGGATAATTGATTAATGGGTCTAGCCCGAAGTGATAGCACAATAGGGAGGGGAGCCATTCACGGGCTAAGGATAGAGCTTGAATGATCTTACCCTTGCTTACATACCATTCGATCATTTTTAATTGCTTTAAAAGAGCGGTTTTAGCATTATTGGAAAAATCTTCTGGCTCGAGCAAACCAAAACAGCTATAATCTTCCTCCACACGGTTTAAAAGCATTTTAAATGGTGGAATGAATTCGCTGATAACTGGGGTAGTTTTTTTGACGTAATCGGGGAGGTTTGCCGACTCTCTCATCACATCGATCGGCCTTAATAAATCTAGTCCTTGAGAAATGCCGTGAATACTTCGAGCTAAATTTTCCGCTTCACCATGACTCGAATGCAAGAGAGAGGCTAGAGCTTCACCGTTGCCCGTTTTTATAAATTGGTCGGTTGCTGTAGTCCAGTTCAACAAACTGACGATTGGTAAAAGGTCAAAAGTTGGCGTTTCTTTTGTTTCTTCATTCTTCGCCTCGAAAGCACCGTATAATAAGCCTTTTATATTGACGTTACGCACGACTCGTAAGTAACTAGCCGCTATCAAAGCCACTATGGGAACAGAGCGAAAACTATGAGTTATGTCAAATATAACTTCATCATCTTTATCGAGAACTTCAGTTACTTTTTCAAAAATATTCCATATATCTTCAGGGCTGTTTCTCTCAGGTATATTTAGTATAGGTTGTAAGTTTACCTTACCCTGCAATCTTTTTTGTAACGCCGCCCAATTAGTTTCCTCCGCTCCTGTAGGAATTTGTGTTTCTACTTTTTTGGTTAGCATTACATAAAGAATTTCTGGCTGATAAAACTCTATTAATGCCTCTTGAAAGAAAGGGGTTTTACAAATTTTTTCACCGCAATAACTCCGGTAAGTCGTATCTTGGTAATTACTAAAGCCTAAAAAAGAAATAATTTTCATCCTTAATATCCCTTTTAATTGATTACGATTAAACTAATCTTCCCAATCTCTCGGTTAGTTCGGCCGCAGCTTGAGATAGCTGTTCTGGATTTCTGCCGGTGCTTTCTATAGCGATCGCCATCTTCCTATCCTTTTCGATTAAGCGCATCCATAGAATATGCCGCCCATCATCAGTTTTTTGAGGTGAACCTTTTACTCCGTTTTCAGGAGCCGAATAAGCCCTTTCATCGTAGTAAACTCTATCTATCCAGGGAATATCCATGAGGAATTCTTTAACTTTTTTCCAGAAGCGGGGGCGGTTTGGTTCTTGTTGATCGCTACGAACCTGTAAGATTTTATCCCTCGGCACTCCGGAGGCAGGTAGATTAGCCGGGCGGAGGATACGGTTTTCCGGTTGTCCCGAAGAACTCAGGTGGGGAATAAATACCAAACCTTTAAACTCTTCGTGAATATAACAGATGGGCACTCCTAAACTATTACCCACTAAGGCCATGATCATCGTTTGTGCCTTAAACCCGCCAGTAGCGGCTAGGGTTACGTCTCCTTTCGCATCATGGATCAGTTTGGTCAGTTGTTTTGCCATCGCTTCTAATGCTGGCTCCCTACCATCGAGATCGTAATTGATGCCGGGTAATTGCTCTATTCTGACGTTGGCCTGTGCTAGTTGTTTTTCAAAAAACATCTGTAGGACTTTAGCACACTCCAAACCGGCAGGGGTTTGGGAATGTAAGAGTATGATTTCATCCTTTAACATGGGATTGAGCTTGTCTAGGGTGTTGGTTTCGGCACTGATCAGCTCCATCGCACTTCGAGACATCCAGTTTATCGCCTCATCATAATCCCCGATAACTTTTTTGCCCGCCCAAGGCCTTTTTTTATTTTCCTCTAAATCCCGATCGATGTTCGTCAATAATGAAGTCCCTACCGTCATAATAATCGTCTTCATGAAACGCCCCCTTTAGTTGTATTCCCGTTTTAAAACTCAACCACCTCATACTATAGCGAGCTTAATAGTTCTATCCATATATTTGATGCGATTATCGAATTACGTTTGAAGGCTTGACAAAATTACTAATTAAAAAACACCATCAGTGGCTACTCCCTACTCCCTACTGCCGATCGGAATAACTGACGTTTGGCCTCGTAAAGAATTACAGCGGTGGCGATGCCTACATTCAACGATTCCACACCGTTATCTAAGGGTATCCTCACCCCCTCATCGCACAAAGATATTAATTCTTGGGATAAACCACCCCCCTCATTCCCCACCAGGATTAAACTCGGTTGAGTCCAGTCGATTTCCCAATGAGTTTTATCAGCACCGGGTAAAGTAGCGATTACTTGTAGACCTTTTTCTTTATAAAGCTTCACTAAAAATAATAAATCATCACTGACTGCGATCGGCACCCGAAACCACTCCCCCGCAGAAGCCCGCAATACTTTCGGGTTATCTATCTCCACCGAATCGCCGCTTAACCATACCGCGTCAACCCCGGTGGCTACGGCGGTACGGACGATCGTTCCCAGATTGCCCGGATCTTGAATCCGCTCCAGCACTAATCCCAGTCGTACATTATCGCCTATGGCGGGATGGATATGGCTCCGGTTGGCGACTGCGATCGCTCCATCTGGATTTACGGTAGTCGCCATCGCCGCCAGGACTTCAGCCGTTACTAACTCCGCTCGTTTACTGATGCTTACAAGATCTTCCGATAATTTCTTATATTCTTGCTGCCATTTTTCGGTAAAACAGAGAAATTCTAAGGAACAATTCACCTCGCATGCGGTCTGAAGTAAGTGCGTTCCCTCGATGAGAAATTTATTCTCTTCCCTTCTCCCCTTGCTGCGGTGAAGCCGGCGGATTTTTTTGACGAGGGGATTCTGTAAACTGGTGATCATGAATAAAAGGAGAGTTTAAGACATATTAACCGAATCTAATCGGATTTTTCGCCCCCTCGTGGTATACTCGTCTTCACCCTTAAGGGTTAAATGCGGGACTCGGGACTTGAACCCGAAAGTCTTTATCAGACACTAGAACCTGAATCTAGCGCGTCTACCAATTCCGCCAGTTCCGCATATTATTACATACAAACCCTTATTTTACTCCCCTTACAAAAATTAGTCAAGAGGGTAGAAAAATTCAGGAAAAGATTAGCCAAAGAGAGAAAACTTTGCTAATATTCTGAAGATTTTTAACTATTTTATGAGCAAAAGGCGTATATAGATGAATAAACCCATGCAAATCGAATCAGAGCAACCATTTTTAGAGATCCGGGGTGGCAACACCCTCAGGGGCGAAGTAAGAATTAGCGGTGCGAAAAACTCTGCCCTGGCGATCATGGCGGGGTGTTTACTCTGTTCGGATCAGTGCAGGATAACTAACGTTCCCTCGCTGGCGGATATTGAGAGCATGGGACAGATTCTCACGTCTTTAGGCGTAACGATAGTTAGAAAAGGTGACGCTTTAGAGTTCGACGGCAGAGTATTAAAACAAGCTCAAGCACCTTACGATCTCGTTTCTCAATTACGCGCCAGTTTCTTCGTCATCGGCCCCCTATTGGCAAGACAGGGAGAAGCTACCATACCCCTACCAGGGGGCTGCGCGATCGGTGCCCGCCCGGTAGATCTTCACGTCAGGGGTTTACAGGCGATGGGGGCGCATGTGCTGATCGATCACGGGATGGTACAAGCTCAAGTCCCGGGTAATGGTAGACTCAAAGGAGCGAAAATTTATTTAGATTATCCCAGCGTTGGCGCTACGGAAACCTTGATGATGGCGGCTACCTTGGCCGAAGGGGAAACGATCCTAGAAAATGCCGCGCGGGAGCCGGAAGTAGAAGACTTGGCGAATTTCTGTAACTCGATGGGAGCGAAAATTACTGGGGCGGGGACGAATACGATCGTCATTCAGGGCGTGAATCGTCTACATACTACTGATTACCCGATCATACCCGATCGCGTCGAGGCCGCTACCTACCTCGTCGCCGGAGCTATCACCGGCTCAGAAATTTCTCTCGCCCCGATCGTACCCGAACATCTGGCTTCGGCGATCGCTAAATTAGAAGCCATCGGGCCGAAAGTAGTTATCGAAGGGCGCGATCGTCTGAGAATCGTTCCCGGACGACTGCAGGCCACCGATATAGAAACTTTACCCTACCCGGGTTTCCCCACCGATATGCAGGCCCAGTTCATGGCCCTGTTAACCCTGGCTGAAGGCAGTAGCGTGGTGAGCGAAACCGTCTTTGAAAACCGCCTGCGTCACGTAGCCGAATTAAAACGCATGGGAGCAGATATTAAGGTAAAGGGTAACGTCGCCCTGGTTAAGGGAGTGTCTTTTCTTTCGGGTGCCCCGGTGATGGCTACCGATTTACGGGCTTCGGCGGCTTTAGTTATCGCAGGATTAGCCGCCACTGGTACTACTATAGTCCAGGGATTACATCACCTCGATCGCGGTTACGAAGACCTCGAAGGCAAATTGAGAAAAGTCGGTGCAAATCTCCGCCGCGTCGATCCCCTTAAACAAGTTGCAAATCTAAAATTATGAGATAATTTGTAACATAGTTTTAATGATTGGCCAGTATGAGCGATCGACCGCAAGAACTAACCCTAGCCGAACAGGCTCCCGCTAGCTACGAATGTCGTGCTTGTGGCTACGTTTACGACCCGGCTAAGGGGGACTCCAAAACTGACATCCCCCCAGGCACCCCTTTCGAGGAACTACCGCAATTGTGGCGTTGCCCTGTTTGCGGTGTCCGCCGTAACCAGTTCGTCAATATTGGTGCGAAAGATGCTCCCTCGGGCTTTCAAGAAAATCTTAATTTCGGTCTCGGAGTTAACCGTCTTACTCCCGGACAGAAAAACATCCTGATCTTCGGAGCCTTAGCGTTAGGTTTCCTTTTCTTTATGAGCTTATACAGCTTAAACTAACTAAAATTAGCCTAAAACGGATAAACATCAACCAGAAAGACATTTAATCGCTCTGGTTTTCCTTCACGCCTATGACTATATTAATGAGAAAACTAAAACAATTTGTAATAATTCTAGCTATTTCCTTACTTTGTATCAGTTGCAGTAGCGTTCCCTCTACGACCACCAACCCCTGGCAGGTGATCAGCCTCGATACTGACTCCACCTTCGCCGATGTCGCTTTCACCGATGAACCGAATCACGGCTGGTTAGTGGGGACTAAGGCGGGGTTATTTGAAACTAAAGATGGCGGGAACTCCTGGGAACAGAAAATTCTCAACCTCGGTGACGAAAAAGTTAATTTCAACGCCGTTAGCTTTAAAGGTAAAGAGGGGTGGATAGTAGGCAAACCCTCCATCCTTTTACACACCGAAGACGGCGGACAAACATGGTCGAGAATTCCCTTGAGCGAAAAACTTCCGGGTGCGCCAGATAGTATCATAGCTCTCGATTCTCAAACCGCCGAAATGGTCACGGATCTAGGCGCGATTTACCGCACTAGTAACGGGGGCAAAACCTGGAAAGCTCTAGTAGATGGGGCCGTAGGGGTGGCGCGGACGATCGTTCGTTCTGATGACGGTAAATACGTAGCGGTATCCGCTCGAGGTAATTTCTACTCCACCTGGAAACCGGGTGATAACGAATGGGTTCCCCATAACCGCACCTCTTCCCGCCGCCTACAAAAAGCAGGCTACAGTTCCGACGGTAGACTCTGGGCTTTAGCTCGTGGCGGACAGTTACAATTCACCAGTACCGATGATCCCGAATCCTGGGAAGACGCGAGTTTCCCCGAATTCGCCACCAGTTGGGGCCTCCTCGATCTTACCTACCGCACTCCCGAAGAAATTTGGGTTTCCGGCGGTAGCGGCAACCTGCTCGTCAGCTTCGATAGCGGTAAAAGCTGGCAAAAAGATCGCTCCGTTGAAAATGTCCCCGCCAATCTCTATAAAATAGTCTTCGTTAACCCGGATAAGGGCTTTATTTTGGGACAAGATGGGTACATACTTAAATATGACCCTTCAACATCTGCAGCTTAAAACTTGTTTTTGCACAAGTAAAGTCTCTATCATATAAACTGGGTTTTTACATTTATATTGTTCACAGGAGAACTAATTATGTCTGGTAGTACCGGAGAGCGTCCTTTTTCTGATATTGTTACCAGTATTCGTTACTGGATCATCCACAGTATCACCATCCCCATGTTATTCATCGCTGGCTGGTTATTCGTCAGCACCGGTTTAGCTTATGATGTTTTCGGTACCCCCCGCCCCGACGAGTACTTCACTCAAGAGCGTCAAGAGTTACCCATCATTAACGACCGTTACGAAGCCAGTCAACAAATTAAAGAATTTAATCAGTAATTTAAGTTAAATAGGGAATAATAATCATGGCAACAGGCAACCCGAATCAACCCATTTCTTATCCTATTTTTACAGTCAGATGGTTGGCTGTTCATACCCTCGCAGTACCCACCGTGTTCTTCATCGGTGCGATCGCTGCCATGCAATTCATTCACCGCTAGGAGTTACAAAAATGGACAGAATGCCCAATCCCAATCGCCAACCAGTAGAGTTAAACCGTACATCTTTATACCTCGGTTTATTACTCGTTGCCGTGCTAGGTATCCTCTTCTCTAGCTACTTCTTCAACTAGATAAAAATTTTTTCAGGCAATCAGGAGGCTCAATCAATGTTCGCAGATGGACGTATACCCCTTTGGTTAGTAGGCACAATCGCTGGTTTAGGCGTTATTGTCGTTGTCGGTCTTTTCTTCTATGGTGCTTACGCTGGCTTAGGCTCGTCGCTGTAGTTTTAATTAACTACTCATAGCATCACAAAACACTAATTCCATAGGGGTTAGTGTTTTTTTGATACTAGATCCTGTTTTCAAAGACCACTTAAAAAGAGAGTGGTTAGTGGCGAGTAGCGAATAGCGAGCAACTAACTACTAGCCACTAGCCACTGGTCAGTAAAAATCCTCACTCTATGTGGCCCGGAAAAGTTAAGATTAATTTACAATCCATTCCGTAATAAGCATAATCATGTTTAACTGGTTTCGTCGTCAGCGCGTTTCCCCTACTACAAACGAAGAAGAACAAACTACGGCGGTAGAATCAAGCCCCACAGAAGAACAAATCGACTCTACCCCCCTGGAAACCGCTGGCAGCGAAGATTATCTCAACCTGGCCAAAGCTGCCTTTAAAAATATTCAGCAACGCAAGCAAGAAGAATCCACAGCCGGGACGGAGGCAGAGAAGGAGGCGGTAGAAGAAAACCCCGCCCCCCCCCCAGTAGAAGCGGAGGAGAAAGAAACCCCCGCATCCGCACCCGCCTGGATGCAAAAATCCGATCGCCTAGAAATCCTCAAAGAAACCGCTATTGAAGCCCCCGCGAATGAAGAGAAACCTTTAGCTTTCGACGATGACTTTATCTGGTCGGCTAAAGTGTTAGCGGATCAGGGTAGGAAGGCGGAAGAGATCTCGGAACAGGAAATCAATTGGCTCAAACGATTACGCCAGGGATTGGGCAAAACCCGCCGTAGTTTGATCAACCAGCTTAAAGCCATCGTCGGACAGGGCCCCCTCAATCAGGACGCAGTTGAGGAAATTGAATCTTTATTACTACAGGCGGATGTGGGCATAGAGGCGACTGACTATATCATCAATACCCTCCAAACCAAACTGAAAGAGGAAGCTCTACCCCCCGAAGGCGCGATCGCTTATCTCAAGGAAATTTTGCGTGATATTCTTGACAAACCACTGCAAAACTATCAAGAGACGAGCTTTGAACCCTCTAAGGGAGTATTAAATATCTGGATGCTCACCGGTGTTAACGGTGTGGGCAAGACCACCACCATAGGAAAACTAGCCCACCTAGCTCAACAGTCAGGTTATAGCTGTATTATAGCTGCAGCCGATACTTTCCGCGCCGCAGCCGTCGAACAGGTAAAAGTCTGGGGTGAACGGAGTAAGACGGAAGTTATCGCCAATCCTGGTAAGAATACCGATCCGGCGGCCGTAGTTTATGACGGTATCGCTGCGGCTCAATCCCGGGATGTTCAGCTACTACTCGTAGACACGGCGGGAAGATTACAGAATAAAAAGAATCTCATGGATGAGCTGACGAAAATTCGCCGCGTCATCGATAAAAAAGCTCAAGGGGCTAAAGTGGAATCTTTACTCGTTCTCGATGCTACCCTCGGTCAGAATGGTCTACGCCAAGCTCAAGTTTTCTCGGAGGCGGCGGATCTTAGTGGTGTGATTCTGACTAAGATCGATGGCACGGCTAAAGGCGGTGTCGCCTTAGCCGTCTGTCAACAGTTAAATTTACCGATTCGCTTCCTCGGGGCGGGTGAGGGAATCGAAGATCTCCGCCCCTTTTCTAGCTATGAGTTTGTAGAAGCACTTTTAAGCGGTGATTGAGCTATAGGCTGGCTAGATAGGTGTAAAACTCGATCAGTTCTTCGTTGGTGAGGAGTAAGCGGGATTTTTTTCCATAGGTTTCCATCAGATAATCTCGCCCCTTTTCTTTTGTCCAGTTTAATCGCTCCATCTCTATATCGATTTTGTTCATTACGTTGGTATAGTCTACTTCTTCCTCTTCTACTGGCATCTGCAAAGTTAAGGGTTCCGGTACGGGAATCCTCTCGATTTCTGGCTCGGGTTCGATTTCCGGCTCGGGTTCTGGTTCCGGTTCTTTGATGGGAATGATTTTTTCTGGCTCTGGCGGTTCTGGTTCTCTGATGGGAATGATTTTTTCTGGCTCTGGCGGTTCTGGTTCTCTGATGGGAATGATTTTTTCTGGCTCTGGCGGTTCTGGTTCGATTAATTCTAGTTTTGCTTCCGCTACTGGTTCGGGTTCTGGTTTGGGACTTACTTTAACTTTTGTGGTTTTTGCTGGTTTGGGTTTAACAGGTTCCGATTCCGTTACCTTCTCGACGGAGGTTTCCGCAATAGTCGGCACAGGCACTGGCACCGGTCGGGCTTGCTCGGCAGTGAACGCGATCAACCCTAAAGCTCTTAAACGGGCTTTATCTTCTGCTTCTTCGATCGTCGGGGCTGCTGATAAACCGCTACCGAGAACGAGCCCGTTCACCTGCACGATCGCCCTCACTATATACATACCGCGATCGATCTCTACCAACTCACTCGTTAAACTGCCTTCTGGATAGCGAGCGCGAAACTCTTCTAACATAATATCTATATCTCGGTTCCTTTGTACTAATAATACTCTATCGCTTTGTTGAGATAATTGTCACGATTATTGTTAAAATTAAAGATCGAGTGCGATCTTTTCAGGTATTTAACCCGATTCGAGAGTTAAAGTTGATAAATTTTTTAATAACTTTTCTCTCAACCTGCCACAAAGGTAAAATATCTAAAAGAGGTAGTAACAAGATTTAACTATAACTTCAGTAAGCGTTAAAGACTATTTACACCAACACTTTTTCAGGATAAATGCCAGAGTACACCCGACAAGTTCTTTCAATTCTCTCAAACCGGCGACCGATAAGGACGTATATCAGAGTTTGAAATAGGAGGGGAGAACAGGGGCTATAGATTAGAGTTCTCTTGTAATGTTTTAAGGATTAATCTCAATGGATTTCTCGATCGCTACACTTCTATCCTACTTAACCGATGATAAATTGGTAGCCCCGAAGGTTTTGGAAAAGAAATTAGGCTGCGAAGATGAAGAGGGGGGGGAAAAATTACAAGTGATTCTCGATGCTCTAGAACGTCTGGGAATTATCATCAAGGAGCGGGGTAAATATAGAAGGGTTAAGGAAGATAATGTAGTAGAGGCAAAATTACGCTGCTCGAGTAAAGAGTTTTGCTTCGCTATACAAGATGAAGAGGATGCAGATGATATTTACGTATCAAAAAATCACCTCAGTAACGCCTGGAACGGCGATCGGGTCTTGATTAAAATTATTAAAGAGGGCACCCGCCGGCGCTCCCCCGAAGGAGAGGTGAGATTGATACTCGAACGAGCTAACCCTTCTCTACTGGCACAAGTTAAAGAAAATGAAGGGGAATATCTCGCCATACCCCTAGATGATAGGCTGAAATTCACTCTCAATCTGGTGCAGAATGGAGAGGATTTAAGGGAGGCGATCGATCATCTAGTTCATGTTTCTGTCTTACGTTATCCTATTGGAGAACATCCCCCACTGGGAAAAGTTACCCGGGTTCTCGGCAGTGATGCGGAAGCAGCCGCCGATACTGATATAGTCTGCTGTAAGCATGACCTGCCCCATGATTTCCCCGAAGAAGTTATTAAAGCTGCAGAACAAGTTTTAAACCAAATCGGTAAAGATGAGAAGCTAAACTATAAAGATTTGACAGATTTGTTAACCTTTACCTTAGAAAATGAAGAAATTGTTCCTGGGTTAACAATGACAGAAAATGCCTTTAGCTTAGAAAGATTAGAGGGAAAACAATGGCGTATCGGCTGGCATATTACGGATATATCTCACTATGTCCCATCTAATTCTCTGGTGGATAGGGTGGCGAAAAAACGAGGAACTACAGTATATTTAGGTGATAAAATTTTACCGCTCCTCCCAGAAATTATTACCACAGAATGTTCTTTTAGCGTAGGAAAAGAACAAAGAAGTATCTCAGTACTGATAACCCTGGATGAAAAAGGACAAATCAGCGAGTATGAGATAACCCCGAGTATGATCAAAGTAGATCACTCACTCACCTATCAAGAAGTACAGAACCTATTGAGTGGAGGGGAAGATATAGAGGCGGGGTTGATACCGGTTCTAGAAAGGCTCAGAGATTTATTCTTTACTATCTGTCCCCTGTTAAAAGCTCAACGGCTACAAAGGGGAAGTTTCGAGCTGCAATTAGAAAAATCTAGCGTCTTTAAAGATGAAGGTAGAGGGGGCACGATTCTAGCTTCCAACAGCTTGCCAGTTAGTTCTTTACTAACAGAATTGAGCGTTTTAGTCAATAAAATAGTTGGCCAACATTTAGCCGCGTTAGAAGTACCGGCGATTTTCTGCGGTCAACCTCAACCGGATTGGGAGGAACTCGAAGACTTAATTAAACTCTGCGCTAATTTAGGCATCGAAATACCTTTAAACGCCGAGGAAGATGTGACTCCTCTAGATTATCAAAATTTAACCCGGGCTATTTCTAAAATTCCCGCCAGCAAAGTTCTGTATTATATCCTGCAATCGACTTTAAAAACGGTTAAATACAGCAGTCACGTCATTCCTCATTTCGGGTTGGCCTATACCGATGCCTACACCCATTGTGTATCCCCAGGTCAACGTTACGGAGATTTATGGATTCAAAGAGTGCTGAAAAAAGTGTTCAGCGAGGGCAAAGACAGGCGGATGAAAACAGCTAAAGTAGCCGTTAATCTCGGTAGCAGTAGTTGTGTAGGACAGATTACCTGGAATGTATTGCCGAGCGAGATACAGGAAGCTTTGGAGGAAGAGATTCACGCGATCGTCACCCATCTTAACGATCGGGATAAGATAGCGGAAGACGCGGAAAATGACCTAGAAGGACTGAAGAAAGCGGATAAGATGAAAGAGAGAACCGGGCAGGTGTTTCGCGGCCTGATCACCGGGGTACAATCTTACGGCTTCTTCGTCGAAATCGAAGATCTATTAGTGGAGGGTTTAGTTCACGTCAGCTCGCTCAAAGATGATTGGTATGAGTACCGCGCCCGTCATAGCTGTTTGGTGGGGCGGAAAAATCGGATCGCTTACCGTCTCGGTGATGAAGTAGAGGTTCAGGTGAAAGATGTAGACTATTATCGTCAGCAGATCGACCTCGTTACCGTTAGCGGGGGAAGTTCGGCTACCTATGACGATTTAGAAGAAGATTAATCGCAGAAATTTTATGAGCCAAATCGCAAAAAGAGTTTTTTTACCCCTTGTCTTCTGTCTTCTCACTTTCCTGACGGGTTGCGTTCGCTATGAGGTGGGGGTGGATTTTCACCATCAACAGGGAGGAGAAATCACCCAACATATTACTTTGGGTCAACGTTTGACCGCTCTCAGCGAAACCGAAGCGGCGAATTGGTTGAATAGTATCGAAGAGAGGGCGAGATTCCTCGGTGGTTCGGCGACTCGTTTATCGAATCAGGAAATGCTCGTTACTATTCCCTTTAGTAATGGGGAAGATTTAACCCGAAAATTCAACGACTTTTTTAATCCTAACGCCACTGATAAAGACCCTGTCACTACTTCTAATAATTTAGAAGTTTTGCGACTGAAATCTAATTTGGCTATTCAACAAACTAATTTAATCTTTTTAGAAAGAAATCAACTGGAATTAGATGTGGATTTAAGAGGTTTGGGCATCCTGTCCGATACGGGTAATATCGTAGTTAGCCCCGGCTCTTTAGTTAATATCGATTTTGCCATCTCTACCCCTTGGGGAGCGAAGACTATAGTTAATGAAATCCATAATGATGCTGAATTAACCGACTCAGATGGGGAGTTAATCTGGCACTTGAAACCAGGGGAGGTTAATAAATTATCCGCAGTTTTTTGGACTCCTAGTTATTTGGGAATCGGTACGGCGATAATTATCATCTTGGCGATGTTGGGTTATATCCTAAAATATAAACATATTCCAGGTGCGCCGATCGCGGATAATTAAGGGCGATAAGATTAACGTCTCTCGGCAACGAAGGCGACTACCTGAGCGTTAAAGCCCTTGTTAGCCAATTCCTTAACCCTCCCCAGCGCCTGGCGTTGTTCTTGAAAAATCCCCACTTGAATAACGCTCTCTCCTGGCCTGACGAAAGCTAAAGGCTCTATTTCTTTAATTTTAGCCAGAACTTGCGGATTATCGCTTTTGACTAGAACTCGATAGAATTGCTCGCCAGCAGTCAAGGGTTGGGGGTTATTACTAGGAGGGTTGGGATTTTGTCTATTATAGGGGGGGAGATTTCCAGGAGCCTGAAATACATACTCTTTACCCTCTCTATAGGTGGTGGGAGTCGGATTTCTAACCTCTCGGGTAGGGGTGGAAACGGGTTTTCGATTATTCGTATCCGGGCAGGAACAATCAGAATTGTTTTTAGCGTCTTGGTTTCTATAAGGCTCCCGCAAAACCGGAGGATCAGGTAAGCGACCGTTAAGGCGGGGGCGATTCTGTCCTTGGGCAAAATTCGTATCTAAGAAAATCGTTAATCCGCTTAAGACAACGATCGAACAACAAGATAGTTTTGTTTTCAACATGATAAATATTCCTCACACCGTTAGATGAAACTAACTTTTCGGATTTTAACTGAAAATGTTAGCCTAGTAGAGCAAGGTTGAAAATTTTTAATCGTTTCATGGAAAAGGTCGTCGTCGGCTTATCAGGTGGTGTGGATAGTTCCGTAACTGCCGCTATCCTCCACAATCAAGGTTATGAAGTGGTGGGCTTAACCCTCTGGCTGATGAAGGGTAAGGGCCAGTGTTGTTCTGAGGGGATGGTGGACGCGGCTTTTATCTGCGAACAGTTAGGGATTCCTCATCACATAGTGGATACTCGTGACCTGTTTCAAAAGGAAATTATCGATTATCTGGTGTCGGGTTACGAAGAGGGTGTGACTCCTTTACCCTGCTCCCAATGTAATAAGGCGGTGAAATTCGCCCCAATGTTGAGTTACGCGAGGGATACTTGGGGAATCGAGAAAATCGCTACGGGGCATTACGCCCGCATCGAGCATAATCCGGCTACGGGGCGTTACGAGTTATTGCGGGCGATCGATCGCAATAAGGATCAATCCTATTTCCTCTATGATCTGAGTCAGGAATTACTCTCGGCTTCTCTGTTTCCTTTGGGGGGGCAAACGAAGGACGAAACGCGCAAAATCGCGGCACAATACGGCTTGAAGACGGCGGATAAACCAGATAGTCAGGATTTGTGCCTGATCGAAGCTCACGGCTCGATGCGATCGTTTTTAGATAAATATATCGCCCCGACGGAGGGGGATATAGTGGATCTCGATGGCAAGGTTCTCGGTAAACATCAGGGTATTCACCATTACACCATCGGACAACGTAAGGGCCTGGGTGTAGCGGCGGCGGAGCCTCTGTATGTGGTGAAACTCGATCGGGTTATGAATCGGGTTATCGTGGGTAATCGGGAAAGCGCCGGGAGTGGCGAATGCGTGGTGAGCCGCCTGAATTGGGTTTCTATGGTAGCTCCGACTACCCCCATCAGGGCACAGGTGCAGGTGCGTTATCGTTCCTCGGCAACCCCGGTGACGGCTATCCCCTTAGAGGGCGATCGCCTAAAATTGGTTTTTGACGAGCCACAATTCGGTATTACCCCAGGACAAGCCGCCGTATTGTACGAGGGCGATAAGGTGTTAGGGGGCGGTATCATCTGCCCGAATTAAAAATGAGTCGGGAGGGCTATGCTCCCTCCCGAAACTCAAACA
>CAZUVR010000024.1:0-23334 GCA_964623815.1 uncultured bacterium
AACTTAGCGGCATTCCTTTATAGACTACTCCCACAGCTTTTTGTTGCACAACCTTTGAATCAATATCCCAGACCGCTTGACAACCCCCTTAATGCTTAGATTAAACTTGAATTATTTATGGATGAGTTCAATTTAAGTTGGAAATCCCGAGGTGGTGATTTTTTTATTCCTTTTCATTTTTTAATAGATGTTAAATAAATGGCTTATGACTATATCAAATGGTTTACAGCATTTTTTAAAAGAGATTTATAAATTGTCAAAAATGATAAAACCTAAGAGTAAATAACTCATTATACATTTTAAAAATACAAAAAAGACGGTAAACATTTTTGTTTAATACCCATCCCAAAAATACTTTTTCTTAACTTGTGCCGAATTCTATGGAACGCATCAAGCAGATTTTTTGGAATCGTTTTTTACAACTACTCTCACGCCCAAAACGGCTCGCTGTATTTGAAGCCTGTCTGATTGGCTTAGTTGCTGGTTTAGCTGCAGTTGCTTTGGGGGAAAGTGTAGCATGGTTGGGCGGATGGCGGCAGCACTTAACCCATCTAGTCCCGGTATACCTGGCTTTGCCTATTATCGGTTTCGTGAGCGGATTTTTGGCGGGGTGGTTGGTAGAGGATATTGCACCGGGATCGAGCGGTAGCGGTATGGCAGAGGTCAAGGCGGTTTTGGCAAAGGTGCCGATGCGGCTTGATTTAAGACTTGCTCTGGTCAAATGGGTCAGTGCTACGTTAGTACTGGCAGGAGGAATGCCTCTCGGGCGGGAGGGGCCAACGGTTCAAATCGGAGCTGCGTTAGCCAATGAACTCAGTCGGTTGTTTCCCACTTCACCAGAGCATCGGCGACAACTGATCGCGGCCGGAGCGGGGGCCGGGCTGGCTGCGGCATTCGATGCGCCGATCGCGGGCGTATTATTTGTCATGGAAGAGTTACTACAAGATGTTTCAGGCATAACGTTGGGAACCGCGATCCTAGCATCCTTTGTCGCTTCGGCGATCGCCCGTGTCAGCGATTCTCATAGTTTAGATTTAGATTTACCCTCACTCGTCTCTCATGCTAGCTTTTCAGTTCCAGAAATTCCTTTCTATCTGTTGCTAGGCTTTGTCGCAGGTGGTTTAGGGGTTTTGTTTAACCGGGCAGTGCTGACAAGTTTGGCATTCTATCGCCGCTTTCTTCCCGTTGCAATGTGTTGGCGAGTCGGGTTAGCCGGATTAGTGGCGGGGCTGGCGCTAGCAACTCTGCCCCCTCTATTTCGGGATAACGCCGGAGTGAGACATCTGCTATTAACTCAGGAAGCGAATTGGCAGCTAGTTGCGATCGTGTTTTGTGTCAAGTTCGGTATGATTACCTTCGCGGGAGGTTCGGGCGCTCCAGGTGGATTGCTCATCCCTTCTATGACACTCGGCTCTGCTCTGGGATATTTGATCGGTAGTTTGGAAGTTCATTGGCTAGGGCTGGGTTCTCTAACAACTTACGCTCACGTCGGGATGGCGGCTTTTTTCTGCGCGGTTTCACGTGTGCCGATTACGGCAATCGTGATCGTTTTTGAGATGACAACTGATTTTAACCTGGTCTTGCCTTTGATGATCGGCGCGGTGACTGCTTATCTGGTTGCAGAGCGATTGGAAACCGGTTCACTTTACGATCGCCTGCTGGAAGCAAAAGGGATTCACTTATCCGAATCTAATAGTTCTCAGGAACCCTGGACGGCATTAACTGCGGCACAAGTGATGCAACCTAAAGTAGAAACGCTCAACGCAGGGATGAGCATTGATGAAGCACTTGATATTTTTTCTCAGTCCTCCCATCGTACTTTCCCTGTTTTGAAAGCGGGCAAGTTAGTGGGGATGGTGTCTCAGGGAGACGTGGTAAATCTTTCCGTGCGAGGTTTAAACGCTCAAACTCCCGTGGCAACAATAATGACCCCGGAGCCAATTCGGGTTATGCCCTCCGATACCCTAGCTCATGTGTTGCATCTCCTCAATCGTCATCAACTTGATAGCCTCCCCGTTGCCGATGGTGGGCGACTGATGGGGATTATCACGCGTAGTGACATTATTCGAGTTGAAGCCATGTATATTCAAGGACGGGAAGACATATTACAGATAATTCAAGTCAAAAATCGGGATGACAGGATTTGAACCTGCGGCATCCTGCTCCCAAAGCAGGCGCGCTACCAAGCTGCGCTACATCCCGTAACGATCCTTGTCTATAATAACACAATATTTTCCTAATTAATCCGGATACCAGAACATCCCTTTTATCCCCTCCGGATCGAGGACAAATCCCAAGCGCCGATAGAAATCGATAACGTGAGGGTCAGCGAATAGGGTAATGTTACTGATGTCCTCGCTCCGTAATTTCTTGATCGTGTACTTCATCAGTGATTTACCTAAACCCTTATTCTGATAGGCCGGATGAACCACCACATCCCAGATCGTAGCGTTGAAAGCATGATCCGACGTAGCACGGGCAAAACCGACCAAACGTCGTCTATTCCCCTTGACTTCCCACATGGAAGTAACTAAAAAACTGCACTCGATCGCTTTCTTAACCTTTCGTAAAGGACGACGCGCCCAGCCCACCGAGTCACACAATTCCTCTAGCTCGTACAGGTCAATATCTCTATCGGTACTGAAAAAAATCCGCGCCTGTGCTGGATTATCGGTTTTTATCTCCACTAAATCCTGACCGTAATCGGTGGTCGAAGAAGTAGCCGCGTCTGAAGGGTTAAATAATCTTTTCCAAAAAACCATGCCGGTAAGGCTCTATCTGAGATGATATGTTCTAATTTATAGTTAGCTATTTTATAGGCAAATATTTCATTGACTATAAAGATCGCTTTGTACACTTTTACCTGTACTGGCTGAACTACACAACCTCTATCGAGTCCCTGCCATAAATGACAGCCTTCCCGACTACCTTTGTTTTTAGCACTTTTTGTTTAATGGTAGCTAAAACTTTTACGTCAACGGCGTATATAGTTAAGGTAAATTTAACAGTACCTCGTTAACAACCGGCTAGTTTTAAGGTTTGTTGAGTTTTCTAGGTGCCGGTAGCAATTATATTACATATCGCACATGGCTGGTCGCTACCGTGGGGGCTAGGTTGTCACTCCTGCACCGGTCGGGTCGGAATTTAACCCACAAGGTCATCAAGTTATCACGGTTCGGAAGGAGTTCCGATTCCTTGCCCCGTGTACGGTTAAGTTTTATACTTAATCTTGTACGGGAACTAATCACACTAACTATACCTTTTATTTAAAAAAGTATTTTCTCACTCCACTTATTATTGTAAACGAGCTAACGGGTTTTACTGGGGATGAGTTAAAAATGCCTACGATCGAGATTTCTGGAACCAGTCACAGCTATGAGCTTTCTTCGCCTGAACTATCTAAACAAACCCTCGTCTTCATTCATGGCTGGTTGCTCAGCCGTCACTACTGGCAGCCAGTAATAGAGCGACTATCCCCTTACTACACCTGTTTGAGTTACGATCTCAGAGGCTTTGGAGAATCAAAACCCCCGGACGATGCAGGCAAACACACCCTCTCGGCCTACGCTCAAGACTTGATCGTATTACTGGAAAAATTAAACATCGAATCCGCCTGGTTGGTGGGACACTCCCTGGGGGGGACGATCGCACTCTGGGCGGCGGATGGATGTCCGGAGCGGGTGAAAGGGGTCATATGTATTAACTCTGGAGGTGGTATATACCTTAAAGAGGAGTTTGAGAGATTCCGCAATGCGGGGGAACAAATCCTTAAACAACGGCCCGCCTGGTTGGCCAATTTGCCCTTAATCGATCTCCTATTTGCCCGAATGATGGTCAAACACCCCATCTCACGCCAGTGGGGCCGCCAGAGGGTTTTAGACTTCGTCCGCGCCGATCACGGTGCGGCTCTCGGCTCGCTGTTGGAATCGACCACGAAAACCGAGGTTCATCTCCTACCTCAAATCGTCAATCGATTGAAACAACCCGTATATTTTATAGCGGGAAAAGACGATTCCGTGATGGAGCTAAAATATGTCAAGCATCTGGCCAGTTTCCATTATCTATTCAATACCTGTAGTACCAACGTAGTTGAGATTGAAAATTGCGGTCATCTGGCGATGATAGAACAGCCTGCCATAGTAGGCGAAACAATTCATCAATTTTTAAGCCAGAATAGTTAATTTTATGCCACAATATAAGTAGGACTAAACTCGATCGATCCAATAACGATTTTTGTATTCAGATGCAATTTGCTGACATTTTTTTTCCACCAGATCCAAGCTTGCGATACACTTTTTTAAAACTAACTTGAAAAAGTTTAACTTTTCATAACAGTGAAGAGGGATACTTAATCGTCCTGATCAGTTTTCAGTAAAAAAGTTATCGGTAAGGGAGCAAGCCAATGTTACACCGCAAGGTTTATCAATTCTGTACAGATGGGCGGGAAGTGTGTGTGTTCTTGCGGGATCAGCAGCGCTGGATAGATAATGCTCGCATCGTTGATGTAGAAGGAGATCTAGTAACAATCCGCTACGAAACGGAAGAAGAAGACGAAATTAGTTCTTGGGAAGAAATGGTAAGGCTGGAAAGTATCGGCGCTATCAGCCAAAAACTAGCCTCGGTTTCCCGGAGCAATCCCGAAATCAACATTTCCGAAGATTGTCCCGAGGCCGAGCAAATATACCCCCGCTATCCTGACGGGCAGGATTAATCATCCGCCTGCCCCTCGAATACGGGGCAATAACCTTCAGGCACCACTTTAAAACCGTATAGGGGAGAAGCTGGATTCCAACAGCGTTGACTCTTATAATGGGAGCAAGTTCGGCAACAGTCAACGTCATCCCTGCTACGAGAAGCTTTACCCGTCGCTTCATTTAATAATTCTCTCTGAGATACACCCCGCAAGAGCAATTCTTCCCCCTGCCAGCGGGCTTCTACCAAACCAGTATCGGCGAAGTGGCTCCAGCGAGGGTCTTGAGTAATATTATCGGCCAGGGTAATGGTGATAAAACCCTCAGATTCGTTTAATTCCCCCTCGTAGTGATTGAGAGAAGGCGGATTCGGTTGGATGAAGCGATCGCCAAGATGTAGCTCTACCAGAGTACCGGCGGCGGGCGAGTGTAACTGATAACGATTCTGTAATTCCTCCAAACTCGTTAAATCCGCCAAATATAGAGGGGAGCCGTGAACGAAAACTACGTGCTGGGGGCGCAGATTATGGATCAATTGGGTGGTGTTCCTGCCGTCGCTGTGTTCCGCCAGTATGTAAGTTTCTAAATTAAGCGATAGGTGGCGCTGCAGAAGTTTCACTAAACCCTCATTTTTGAGTAATCGAGTCTGAAACTGTTCCTGAATCAAGACTAGATAGCGCTGATTATTAGAGACTATATATTCCTCGATCTGGGAGAATTTATCGGTGATGATAATACTGGGATGACGCAAACTGGCGAGGGCTTCCGGCGTTAGGGGGCGTAATCGGGGGCAGATACGTTCATCCCAGAATAGGGGCTGATGCTTAGCGAAATTCTGTACTGAGGCGGGGAACTGAGGCAGTAATCGTAAATAACGATCGCAGGCCGTACTCACTTCCCCATCCACCCAAATATCCACATCGCGCCCGGTAAATTGATGATGGGATCGTAACAATTTCAAAATTTCCTGACCTGAACCGAGAGCGGGCACCGGTAAGATGACGGTTTGTTTAGCATTGAGAGCCGAGTGAATCCTCTCCATCAAGTGCTTTTCCTGCTGGCGGCGATGGGGGTAACGGATGGTGCCGTAACTACCTTCTATGATCAACACATCGGGGGAGATGCCCCTCAAAAGCTCTACGGATAAACCTTCCACCAGTTGGAAATTAGATAGAGAAAAATCCCCCGTATAAAAAACCTTATAAACTCGTTTTCCCGTTTTATAAGAGAAGAGAACCCCAGCGGCACCAGGAAGATGGCCGGCGGGGTATATTTCCGCCGTCAGGTCATCGAAAACCGTTATCGGGGTACGCCAGGGCCAGGGCTGACAGGATTCACTAAATTCTGCCACCTGTCGCTGGGGACTATCTGGCCAGTTGAGGGACAGTAGTTGCGTCGTCACCTCACTGGCGCAAATGGGCAGGCCAGGATAGGCTTGATGGAGCGATAATAAACCCTGAGCGTGATCTTTATGGGCGTGACTACAGAAAACCAGATCCGCCGGGGGTTTTTTACCATTTTTTAAAGAATGGATAGCTGTTAAGCCGCAGTCGAGTAGTAGGCGGTAGGGTCCCATGCTCAACAATAAGCACACCCCTTCATCGTCATGACCGACGGCGTAGGGAAACAAAGATAGTAGGGTCTTAGATTGAGCGGGATTGAAATACCTTTGATTCATGCTGAACTCTAGGGACGGGAAAAGCGCTCTCGCCCTATTATCCCTTAATGAGCCGAACCGTTGCCATCGTAGTTATCGGTATCGTAAAAGCCGTTTTTGGTGGCGAAGAATAAGGTAGAGACGATAAACACAGAGGTTAAAGCCACCATGATTAATTTAATATCCATGATATATAGAACTCCAAAAAACAAGATTTTGATACTAACTCAATGTTACTTCAGGGTTTTGAAATTGATTCGCCCTGAAAGCTAAACTAAATCTAATTCTGTCTCTGGTAGTTGTTGCAGAGCCAGGCCGAGAGATTGAACACCCCCCGAAAGACGTTTCAGTAATTGAGGGCGAGGGTCGTAAAGAAGATAGATCAGCTCGTCATCAGCCTGCCATTCTTCATCAGCCGTAACAACTTGTAAAGTATTATCCCGTCTCACCAATAGGGGTAATAATTCACCCTCAGCGATCAACCTTGATAAACGAGATTCGGATAGGGAAAATTGATTTTTTAGGTAAGTTCTCGCCAACTTTACCTGACCGCTCTCTAGATACTGATTCCAGGTTTTGATCGATAGCCCAGCGAGGAAAGCCCGATCGATACGGGTTTTCACCGAGGCATCTGAGGGGAACACAGCCAAAACGCGGGGGGGAGAAAATTCTTCGATCGCTCTCTGGGCAAGAACCAGATTTACCTCGCCGTTGTGAGTCAGGGCGATAAAAGTCCCCATAGATTCGATTCCCGCCTCGATCAACACATCCGCATCCAGCCCGCTACTCTGAAACACGGCTAAACCCTGGTCACGAGCCTGTTTACAGGCCTCTTG
Source organism: uncultured bacterium (assembly GCA_964623815.1). Taxonomy (GTDB): domain Bacteria; phylum Cyanobacteriota; class Cyanobacteriia; order Cyanobacteriales; family Microcystaceae; genus Chroococcopsis. The sequence continues at coordinate 7,185 of CAZUVR010000024.1, forward strand.
ATCCGTATCGATGAGAACGACGGACTCAGCCTGCTCTTGGAAGAGGCGGCCCAGGAGGCGGGCGAGGGGATTACAACCGATGATCACCGCTCCCCCCACCCGCTCTTGGGTGATGCCCAACCATCGCGCCACCCAGCGGGCGCTGAGTCCTTGAATAAAAACCGTCATCAAAATCGTCAAGAACACCAGGGCTTTGATCGAGTCACCCCCGTTAATCCCCTCTGCCGTGAGGAGGATGGCAAACAGGGAAGCTACAGAAGCAGAGACTATACCCCTCGGAGCAACCCAGGACATAAAGAGTTTATGCCGCCAGTTCAAGCCGCTATTGATGGTACAGAGGGCGATATTCAAGGGCCGCACCAGCAACATCAACACCAGAACCGTGCCCACGCTTCCCCACCCCAAGGCGAAAACGCTGGCGATCGAAAGATCCGCCGCCAGGAGAATGAACAAAACCGCCACGCATAGAACTGTTAATTGACCCTTGAAGCGTCTCAGGAGCCTCTCTTCCGGTATATCTGAAGCTTTGAGGATTATCCCCGCCATAACCGCCGCCATCAAGCCGGATTCGCTCCTGCTCAGTTGTGCCAACCCAAATAAACCCCAGACACCGGCGAGTACCACTAAGTTTTTCAGGTCATCGCTGACGAAATCGGCTTTTTTCAGGAATAAACCCAGTAACCAGCCCCCGAGACTGCCGATAGCTGCGCCTATGCCCAGGCGCATCACCAAACCGGTCATCACCTCCCAAGAACTCACCTGACTGTTGATAATGGTATTTAAGACCACGACGGCTAAGATCGCGCCTACGGGGTCGATCAAAACTCCTTCCCCTTCTAAAAGGGTAGCCACCCGCCGATCGACGCTCACCTGTTTTAACAGTGGACTGATGACAGTGGGGCCGGTAACTACTACCAAAGAGGAATAAAGGAAAGCGATCGTCCAGGGGAATTCTCCCAACCAGTGGGCCGCCATACCACCGCCCAAAAAAGTAATCAGAGTACCGAGTGTTACTAAATTGCGTAGGCTTCCCGATACCTGCCCCAATTCTCGCAGGCCGAGATTTAACCCTCCTTCAAATAGAATCACGGCGACGGACAAGGCCACCACCACCTCCAACCCCTGGCCTAACATCTGAGGATGGAGGATATTCAAGCCATCGGAGCCTAGAAGTATACCGAACAGGAGCAAAAACACTATGCTCGGTACTTTCAGGTAAGCTGCGATCACACAGGCCGTGATTCCCGCACTTACTGCGATTACTATTTGCAAGGTTAACTGAAAAGATCCGTCCATAGAAATTTAGCAATAGTAGAGCAATACCTAACCTTTCATCTCAGCCTTTTTGATTCTGGGTTTCTCAAGTTACACTAAGTGGTAGTAAGGAATGAGAGGCTTATGTTACTTTATGTTAATGGTTAGGCGTATAACGGTCAGTTATTTTTACCACAGAGTCAGGAATTGATAATAATAATTAATTTAAAAAATAAGGTGAAATCTTTTAAACAAAACACTTTTAGCTATTGTATCATTAACAATTCCCTATTTTGGGACTCTCGGGACTCCAGCCATAGACAAGACTCGGGTGTGAAACGCGGTATCAATATCAACATATAAATTCAGGTTAACTTTAGCAGTTATGAATCGTCAAACATTTACTTGGGGGTATTCGGGCTACAAATTACGTTACAAAGAAGATTTAAAAGAATTTCTCTCTTTGGCGGGCTTATTGATAGCTGCTCTGATTCTGTTCACGGTCAACTTGGGGGAGTTAACCCTGAGGGATTGGGATGAAGCTACTATAGCCCAGGTAGCTAAAGAGATCTCGATCGCCTCTCCCGGTGCTTTAAAATGGCTCTTTCCCACCTTCTGGAACGAACCCTACCTGAATAAACCGCCCTTGATTCACGGTTTGATCGCCCTGGCCTATAGCTGGGGGGGTATCAACGAATGGACTACCCGATTACCGCCCGCCATCCTTACAGCCTGTTCAGTACCGCTATTGTATCTATTGGCGAGGGAAATTTTCCCATCTCGGAGCGAGTCCCTATTTTCCGCCCTAGTATACCTAACCCTATTACCCGTGGTGAGACACGGACGTTTAGCCATGTTAGACGGGGCAGTATTGTGTTTTCAAATATTGATGATCACCTGTATCCTGCGCTCGCGGCGTTCCCCCGTCTGGGCCTTGGGCGCTGGCTTGGGTTTTAGTTTGCTCTGCCTGACAAAGGGAATATTGGGGGTGCTGCTGGCGGCGATCGCTTTTATCTTCCTAGCCTGGGATACGCCCAGACTCTTAACTAGCGCGTATTTCTGGTTCGGTTGGTTTCTGGGGGCTATTCCGGCTCTGGGCTGGTACGGGGCGCAATTTTTTCACTACGAACAGGAATTCATGGATTCTCTCATGGCCCAACAGTTGAGCCGCGTCGGGCAAGAATTGGATAATCATCAGGGCCCCCCCTGGTATTATTTGTTAGAAATTCTCAAGTACGGTTGGCCCTGGCTGATCTTTATAATTTGGGGCCTGCGTTTAGCCTGGCAAGATTATCACTACAGTTGGGCTAAGTTGATACTGGTTTGGTCGGGCTGTTTTTTAGTCGTGGTGTCTTTCATGGCGACGAAATTACCCTGGTATATAATGCCCATCTATCCAGCCCTGGCTTTAGCGGGTGGGCACGCCCTCGCCGGGGTACGCAATTTTCCTTTAGATAAGCCTTATAATCCGCTCTGGATAGCTATTTTAGGTGCTATTTCAGTATTAAGCGGCGCTCTGGGTATAATCATCTATTTAAAATGGACTTTCGGGATCACGGTCAACGATGGTAACTCTCTGGCCTTAATCCTCACCGCCCTATCCTTAACTACGGGCACCGCTGCGGTTTTGCTCAATCAACGCTCCGAACAGTTCATACCGATCCTCTTCTGGGGTATGTACGTCTCTCTATTCCTCTTCGTCAATTCTTCTTTGTGGATTTGGGAATTAAACGAGAATTTCGCCGTAAAACCGGTGGCGAAGATGATTAAACAGGTGGTTCCGACTACCGCACCCCTGTATACTACTTTCGCTCACGAACGCCCCTCCTTAAATTTTTATAGCGGGCGTAGGATTCAACGCCTGGAACCTGCCGACCTCAAAAACTATTGGGAAAAACAGCCCCATCCCTACATTTTGATAGACGATCGGGCTTTAGTCAATTTAGAGTTAGAGGGTATGCAGCTTCTCAAGCAAATTCCCGATTGGTCGGTGATTACTAAGACTCATAAATCCTAGCTTCCACTGCTTCGGGGTATTCTTCACAATATTCCTCGAAGTGGGTTTTCTCGGGGTGCTGATTTCTTTGGTGAGCCGCTTCGGCTTGTAATTCTTCCACAATATCCCAGGCACTGGCGCACTCGGGAGAATTGGGCCCTTTTTCACTACATATAGCTCTGGCTTGATCCCTGGCGTTAATGATCATCTCTTCTAAGGTGAGGCTACGAGGTTTTTCCAAACAATTGCTCTTGTGCAGTATGTCGGTGATGGATATTAACCCTAGTAATTCCCCTTGAATTACTGGAGCCACGCGGATACCGGTTTGGGCGAAGAGGCGGGCCACGTACTCCACCGCTAAGTCTGGATTGATTGCAATACAGGGCTTGGTCATGATCTGATACACTTTAATCTTTTTCGGATCTTCTCCGAAGGCGCTTACTTGATAAACTATATCCGTATCGGTAATAACCCCGTAAGCGTCTTCTTCGTGGCGGCGCTCGACGACTAAACTCGTTACTCCCTTGTCGCGCATTAATTGTATCGCCTGGGCTACGCTAGCCGAGCCTTTAATCTTCTGCACGTTCGTACTCATTATTTCTGTTGCTTTCATAAATTTAGAGCAATGAATTTACACAGTAATTAATATATATCTATTTGGCAACGACTCGGCTAATAAAATTAAGTTTAAGTATTTTTAAATACTATTAAATAAACCCACTCTAATTACTAATAGAATGGGTTTATTTAATCTATTTATTTTTAATTTTAGTTATCACCAAATAGATTGCTGGCTAAAACCGGTTTATAATTACCGTTCTCCATTTCATTATTTACTACCGCGTTATTATCGATGAAATTAAGGCTGTAGTATTCCTTGAATAACTCTCTAGCCACTTGATAATGCTCAATATCTCCCTTGTCAAAATAGTATTTGGCCGCTTGGCGCAGATCTTCCACCGCTGCTTTTCTATTGCCCAATTCCGCGTATAGCATACCCCGGCTATGATAAGCTGTAGCCCATTCTGGATCGCATTCGATCGCTTGACTATAATCCGCGATCGCCGCTTCGTGATCCCCTAAGTTCTCGTGGCTCACTGCTCTTTGATAATACATATCCGCAGAGCTCGGATGAACTCTTAAAGCGTGAGATACGTTTTCTATTTTCTGTAATTGTTGTACTTTATCCGCCAACTGTTGATGTCTTTCGGTGCTGGTATGATCGAAGTCTTTTAATTCCGCGATCGCTCGATTCACTTCATTCAGTTGTCTCGATTTATCTTCGAGATTTTCCAGGTTTTCTAAACGATACCGATCGAGCTGACCGGTGAAATCGGATTGTAATTTTTCCAGTTTATCATTCAACTCTTTTAAAGAAGTTTGATGATTAACTATGTGTAAATTCTGCTGCCGGATCATCGTCTCGTAATGCTCGGTAACGTTGTTCATCAACTGACGACGGTTAAAGATATGAACTCCCACTGCGCCGGCTAAAGGTAGCATACTGGCTAAGGCGCATTGGGTGACACCGGAGGCGACTACACTACCGACGAGACAGAGGGCCGAGATGCCATCTAAAACATTGGCTTTGCCTAATAAATCTGATTTTTGTTGTTCGGAGTTTGGCTGATTCATAGTATTTAATTCCCTTTAAGATTTTAATTTTCCTAGCGCTCTAGGCCGCGTCGTCACCGAATAAAACTTCTGCTTGATGGGTGAGTATAGTACAGTCGGAACGAGGAGAACAAGCACAGAGTAAAACGTAACCCGCTTTTAATTCATCGGGGCGGAGGAACTCCATCGCTTTATCGCTCTGCTCTACTTTACCCTCGACTACTTTCCCCAAACAATCGAAACATGAACCAGCGCGACAGGAATAGGGTAAATCCATCCCCTCTTCTTGAGCTACATCGAGAATGTACTCTTCTGCTCTAACGCTTAAAGTTCTGTCAATATTTCTTGGTTGATTGACTAGATTGATTTTAAAAGTACGATTCCCATCACTCATAACATTTCCCTCAAGTTTATTAGTGGCTTAAAACAGCGTGTTGTAGTTGAAAAACAGGCATGATCATTTCCGCTTCTGCCGGGTCGAGGTAGAGTTTGATCACGTCTTGAATTAGAAGGTAATTGACCGCAGCGTATTTAGTGTAATGGAAAGATTTGACGATCGTTTGATACCAGATTAACATTCCTTCCCTTAGACGATCGAGATCGTTGAATAGCATCGCCACCGCCGCACAACGGAGAACGTCGCGCATATCTTTCCTGCAAATCTCGGTCATATCATAAGTCCCTTGGTGAAATAAATCTTCCGGGTATTTTCTTTTCGCTTCTTCCCAAGATTCGATGATGTTCTCGGCATTTTTACTCATTTTTTCATAAATTTTTAGCCGATCGTCTGCCGAGTTCAGATAATCTTTTAAAAATTTTAACTCGTTACTTTGAGCATAACGTCCATCACATTCAATGCTTAAGTTACTTAACTGTTTGAGCATAGATATAACTCCTTTTTAAGCGTCGCTGGTTTTAGCGATGTATTCTCTTACTTGTATTTCCGTATCTTGTAGTTGAACGATCATTGAGCGAGTGATTAACTTGCCTTCCTGCACCAGCACTTGACCGGTAATCGGGTGAAGTATGGCTTCTTCGGCCCGTCTTCCGATTAAGTCTTCAATATTATCGATAGCATTAATATACGTCCCCGCCGGTAGTTCCACCGTTACGCCCATCCCGATTACCCTTGCTTGACAGGCGAGGCGGGAAAATTTATTGGCGCTGGTGATCACCTCTAAAGTGCGTTGTTCTCGACGATTAAGGGGCGATAGGCTTTCCATCCCTTCTTTTATATAAACGTGACAGGTGGAACACATTCCCCGCCCCCCGCATTCTTTCAAGATATTCAACTCTTTCTGTAACAATCCAGATAAGAGATTGTCATTGGTTTGAATAGCTATCTCCTGATTTAAGGGGTCAAGTTTAACGATCTTAGCCACTCGAAAAGCTCCCGGTGATTAAACAGTTTGACTACGACAGAGTAATTCCATAATCGTACCGTGATCGTGAGATTCTTCCACCCAAGCCGATACGGGTTTCAATCGATCGTTCAGCCCGATGATAAAGGTATTACACTCCGCACCCATCGACTCGCAACTCGTTTGTACACAGTGTAAGTCCTGACCAGAAAGTTGACTGAAGATGGCACTCAGTACGCCTGCTTCTAGATAACCCATCGGCCTTTTGCCTTTCGCCGCCGATTCCACGAAGGGAGAATTAAATATCCGGCAGACTAGAAAGCCTTGTTGATAGTATTTAACGTCTACTTCTAAGGTTCCCCAACCGTGAGTTTTCCAACATTCTTTCAAACATTGTAATAACTCGATCATCTCCATCTCTGCGAGGGGTTTCCCGTAATAGGCTTCTAATTCTTCGGCAAAACGGCGGTAAAAGTTTTTCCCCCACCACTTCCCAGATGTGAATAAAACCACACCCGAGCCGATGCCTAATTCCTCTTCCAGACCGATGTACATCCCCTGTAAAAGGGTTTCTGGTAGGGCGATCAAGCGGTTGCCGCTACGATTTTCTATCAATCCGAATTCTACATCTCCCTGCACGTAAGCATCGGGGGAGAAATAATTACCGATGACTGTTTTTTCTTCTACTAATTTACTGATATTGATCATCTCGATCGCTCCTATTAAATAACGGGGGTGCCACCTTCTACGAGTAACGTATTTTTAGCCTGTTCTAGGAAAGGCGACAATAGTTGATAGTTTTCCTGAGAGAGAACCGTTTTCAATTCCCTTTCTAGTTCTCCAGCGATCGCCGCTTCTATTTCTCGGATTTGATAGGATTGAACTATATCCGTCAGCCATTCTAAAAGACGATGGTTGAGAAATTCTGGATTATTCAACAGCATAGCCATAGCACAGTATCTCAAGGTCGCTATCCAGTGCTTGAAAGCCTTCTCCGCGTTTGCTTCGTCTTCTACTTCCAATCGATCGGCAACAGCTTGGAGAATAGATATTTCCTTATCTCTTAAGGTTTCGTAAAGACCCAATCTCTGTCTTAGTGTGTTTATTTCTTGTTTCAAACCCGCTACTTCATTTTTATTCAAGTAGTGGTTTTCCGCCATGTGCCAATAGTTTTCTAAGTCTTTTTGCATGGTACTTACCTTTTTAGAATAAGCTCGATAAATTTTCTAAATTCAATTCGGGAGAACGAGTTTTGACCAGTGGTAGTTCTTCTTTGGGAATCGGGCTTTTTGTTCTAACTCCCGGTTCACCTTGCCAGGGAAGATTTTGAAAATATTCCTCCACAGATGAAACTAAAGAAATAACTTTCGGAGTCGAGACCGGTACCGGCTTCGTCGTGGGCAAACCTCGCCAATTGGCCCGATGAAAAAACTCCCCAGCATTAAGGTTTAACCAGTTAATATTTTCTTGAGTTTCCTGTCGCGTTGGCGTATCTTCTAAAGGGGGGGTTTCTCCAGACCAATACAACCCTTGAAAAAAACGTTTGACCGTCAATACCCCCCAATGGGTTCGACTCATCATTTCAACATTTCTCCACCGACTAAACGTTTCTCGATGTCTCTCGCGGTTGCTCCTTCGTTCTGCCAGAAAGTCGCCGCATCGATCCGGTCTTGTTTACCGAGTAGGAATTTACAGAAAGTTTCCCCCATCGAGTAACATTGGATCTCGATACAGTTGAGGGGTTTGGCTACCAAACTACTGAAAAATCCCGCCAGTAATCCCGCGTATATGTGGCACACTGGTTTACCTACATCCCCTAGGGTTCTGGCTACGGCAGAATCATATATATTCACGAACATGAACCCGTTTTTCTGTTCGCTCATGTCTACATCCCAGTTTCCCCAGCCCTGACTCGTGAAGGGCCACCACCAAGCCTCTAGAACGTAAGCTAGATTCATTTGATTTAAGCTTTTTCCGTATTCATACTCCGAGAGAAACCACTGACGAAAAAAATCAGCGTCTTTCAATCCCCATTGTTTACCGATTTGGTACATTACCACACCCGAAGCATCACCTACCTCCGCTTCTAATCCTTCGATCAGCCCGATGATAAAGTCTTCGCTAATGAAGGCATTGCGGCAGTTGTTCCAGTCGGTGACGGTGCCAGTTTTGGTATCAAAGGAGAAAAAGTCTTCTAGACAATAATGATGGTGTTTTTTTGGATATTTTTTTCTTAAAGGGTGTTCTGCTCTGGTGAGGATTCTCGCTTCGCTCATACCGGATTGCTCTGGAGTAAAAACCATAGATTAAATCCTTTTTATAGTCTTAACTTTATGATTATTTTAAAACTATTCCTCAGTTAGGAAAGATGATGGAATTACTTAGGCATTTCCCTAATCAATCTAAAACTTAGGTAATTTCAGTAAATTTATCTAATTGATTAACTAGGTAAATGGGCAAATCTATCTTGAAAAGGTTTTTATTTTGTAGAATTAATTAACTTTTCTTATAAAGTCGTAATAATAGTTAATCAATTCGGGGAGGGAAAATTAATTGATTTCCATCATAACTTTTAGTGCTAGAAATCACAAGTTTTTCTGAAAAATTTTTTAAGATCCCGGCTGAAAATTTACCCGCCATACCCCTGAGGTAACTAGATAGCCGGACTTAATTGTTAAAACCTTTCGGAACTCTTACCCAGATCTACAAGGCTTGACATATAATTAGGTTTCGCAAGAAGACCAGAAAAGTTGAATCAATTGGGTTGAGAGCGTTTATGGAAGACAAGAATATGTTAATGATTCCGGGCCCCACTCCCGTACCCGAATCAGTATTATTAGCGATGGCAAAACATCCTATAGGTCATCGCAGCGGAGATTTTAGTAAAGTCATCGCCGAACTTACGGAAAACTTAAAATGGTTACACCAGACTAAAAACGATGTTTTGATGCTCACCGCCTCTGGTACGGGAGCGATGGAAGCGGGAATTATCAATTTTCTCAGTCCAGGCGATCGCGTTATCGTCGGAGATAACGGTAAGTTCGGGGAGCGCTGGGCAAAAGTAGCAAAAGCGTTTCAACTTAACGTAGACATAATAAAAGCGGAATGGGGCAAACCCCTAGATCCGGAAGAATTCCGCGCCCGTCTGGAAGCAGATAAGGAAAAAGCCGTCAAAGCCGTAATCATCACCCACTCGGAAACTTCTACAGGCGTTCTCAACGACTTAGAAACTATCAATAAATACGTTAAAGAACACGGCGAAGCCTTGATTATCGTCGATGCCGTTACCAGCTTGGGAGCCGTAAATATACCTATCGACGAATGGGGTTTAGATGTGGTCGGTTCTGGCTCCCAGAAAGGCTATATGATTCCTCCCGGCATGGGTTTTGTCTCCGTCAGCGCCAGAGCTTGGCAGGCCTACGCTAACGCCAAGATACCCCGCTTCTATCTCGACCTCGGTAAGTACAAAAAAGCAACCGACGAAGATAGTTCTCCCTTCACTCCTCCTGTGAATCTTATGTACGGTTTACAAGCCGCCCTGCAAATAATGAAGCGGGAAGGCCTCGAATCTATCTTCAAGCGTCATCAACGCTTAACCCTCGCTACCCGCGAGGCGATGAAAGCTCTCGGCTTACCCCTCTTCGCCCCCGATAACTCGGCTAGCCCCGCGATTACCGCCGTCTCCCCCACCGTGGTAGACGCGGAGAAAATTCGCTCGGTGGTGAAGAAGAAATTCGATATAGTCTTAGCCGGCGGTCAAGACCATCTTAAAGGTAAGATCTTCCGTATCGGTCATCTAGGCTTCGCCAGCGAGAGAGATATATTAACCGCCGTAGCCGCGATCGAAACCAGTCTCGTAGAACTAGGTTACGATGGCGTGAAAAGCGGTGCCGGTATCGCCGCCGCCGCCGCCGTTTTCGCTGGTAAGTAAGGGAATTGGGGATTAGGAATTAGGAATTGGGGGATTAATATTTCTTCCCCAACTCCCAAATCCCAACCCCGAACTCCCGACTCCTAACCCCCCAAATTACAAAACCGCCTCTGCTTATCTATTTCTGGTTCCTGCCAGGAAAAGGCAAAGTGACTTATAGCCTTTATGCGGGGATAAAAACGGGCGTAGATGGCTCTCGATTGTTCCTCCAGAGAAGGGCGGTTACTATAAACCCTACCCCATTGCCCTGCTATCGCCGGGATGATTACTGTCTCGGGTTTTGCCCCATCTACCACCCTCTGTACTTGATTGACGATACAGGTGGCATCATTACAGACAGCGTAAGACATCGGGTTCCATAAAAGACTCGCCTGGAAGCGATCCCAGGCTTGTAGGCGGGAATCGAAACCAGTAGCCCCCACCGTTTGATTACCATCGGGGAAAAACACCGCCCCCGCCTGTATACCCTGATTCTGTACCTGTGCGGAAACGAAGCCCAGAAAATCGATCACCCCTTGAGCCGCATGAGCCACACTTAAATACCACAGATCTAGTTTAAGATTCTGCAGGCGATCGATCCCGTCTAGGGTTAGGGTTTGTCCCTGCCAGAGCGGTTCTTCCTGTTCGGGATATTTACTATCGGCTTCCTGTAAATCCCCCGCCAATAAATCCCCCCTGGTTAAATATCGATCGACCAAAAACCTCCCTTTGTCGTTCAAGGCTCGATTTAATAAAGCCTGCCGGGAAGCGGAACTATATATCCACAAATCCTTGACTTTCGCCGCCGTCGATTCCTCGCCACTACCACGAGGATAGCGGATATAGTCGAATAATACTCCATCTGGTCGGCGTTGTAATACGGCGCTTAATAATCTGCTGTACTGGTCACGCACTTGAGAATTATATGGATCTACGAAAGCTTGAGAGCGATCGTGAACAAATTCTGTACTATCTTGTCCTCTGCCATTACGCGCTAATAGGGTTTGATTTTCCGGCTTCTGAGCGTAGAGATAACCGAAATTGAGACTGAATAACCAAGCGTAAACTTTTAAACCTCTCGCGTGTCCTTTCTCGATCGCCCGCGCCAGTAAATCTATACTCTCTGCGCCCCGGCTATCGACCACACTCGGCCAGAGGGTGGGGTTATCCTTGACAGGTAATAATACCATGCCATCATAAAATACTTCTAGATAAACGCTGTTATAACCCTTATTGACGATGCGATCGAGTATGGCATCGAGGGCACCTGGTCGTACATCGCAGGGGTATAATCTCAGCCAGATAGCCTGTTCTTCCGGCCAATTCTTTTGCCTGCACTGGGCTAATCTTTCCCCTTGCTCCCGTAACAGGTTAGAGTATGCCTGACTGGCGCTATCATCGGTCAAAGCTTTCACCCTGAGGTTTTCTTTAGCCGCCGCTTCTTCGCCGCCCATCTGACAGTTATTATCTATCGCCGCAGTCGCGGGTTTAACTTGTAATAAGAGGCCAAAAAAAATTAGCCCAGCAATAATCTTGAGTTGCTTCATAATTATCACAGCGCCAACTGGGCAGACTCAGACACGAAACCATAAGCCCATAGCACATAAGTTCTATAGGTGAGGAAAGTTTCTACTAGACTCGACCACGAGGCGTTAGACATCGAGAGGGTAGTATTTTTCTAAACAGGCTCTTAAGGTTTTCGGATCGAAAATGATCGGCAGGAAGTGAATACTTTTAACCTCTTTAAAATAAAAAAGGATTGGCAACTCGTCCCAGAAAATACGCCAGTTCTGCCATTCTTCGTAGGGGAAGCTTCGGATTAAATTACCCGAGCGATAGACTTCTAAAGTCGTTTCGGTGAACTGTAAGCGTATCGTTACCGTTTGAATCAACAGGAAAAAGCCAAATAGGGAGAGGATTACGGGCAGAATCGGGATGAAGGGTAATAAGAGTAAAGAGAGGGCTATGAGTACCAGGGGAATCGTATAACTAGGTGCAAGCTCGATCTTAGCCCCTGTAATTTCGAGCGATTGAGCTTCAGACATTACTTTTATCTCCTGCAAGATTTTTCCTTACTAGCTTAACAAGTTTTCGATCGGGTCAGTAGGGGTTTTTTCTCCAGACAAGGCCATTAACAATAGATTATAAATCGCATCCCTATTTAGGAATAAAGCTATAATCTAATGAGTGGCTTTAATTAAGTCTATTTACTTGCTCTAAAGTCGAGTTTGAGAATGGGATTTCCTGAGGAAATTCTCCCTCCGCTAGCTACCGCTCTCGGCTTTATCCTCATAGCGGCTTTTCTAGTTTTTTACCTTAAAATCATAACAATACTTAACAATATGTGGGGAGGAGGCGGGGAAAAGTCCCGTTCCGTATATATATCTTACAATTAATCCGATTCTTCCTGAGAAAATGATAATTTTTTGGAGGGAGTTTGTTTTTCGAGACGCTTTTGGGAAGATTACTTAAAGAAGTAATGATCGCAGAAAAGAAAGTGGATACAATCTAGGAACAAAGAATAGAGACGGCAAGATGAAAGGAGTAATTCAGATTGGACAACAAGAAATTACGGACGAGGAACTATTCCCTCTCCTAACCCAGTACGGGATGTTACCCCAACTGGCCCGGGAGGTGATAGTCGATCGCGCTATAGCGGAGGTCGAATGTACCCCTGAAGAAGAGAACTTTGCTCGTAATCGCTTCTATCAACAGAATCAACTATTCACCGACGAACAGGTGAAAGATTGGTTGAGTCGTTACGGGATGACGGTAGAGCAATTAAAAGAATTGAGTTTAAAAGAATTCAAACTGGAAAAATTCAAACAACAAACCTGGGGAAATAAACTAGAGTCCTATTTCATCCAGTACAAAAGTAAGCTCGATCGAGTGGTTTACTCGTTGCTGAGAACCAAAAATCCGGGACTGGCACAGGAATTATATTTTAGAATTCAGGCGGAAGAGAATACTTTTGCCGAATTGGCCCGGAAGTATTCGGAGGGATCGGAAGCCGAGACGGAGGGATTGATCGGCCCAGTAGAACTGCACGTCCCCCATCCGCAAATCTCCCAGATGCTGATAGCGAGTAAACCGGGTCAACTATGGCCGCCTACTCAAGTGGGAGAATGGATTATCCTGATCAGACTGGAAAAATATATCAGTTCCCAACTAGATCAGGCAACCCAGCAAAGATTATTAAACGAGCTGTTCAACGAGTGGCTGAGAGATCAGATGCTGACGGTGAAATACGTCACTCCGGAGACGACGGAAATCGTAAAAAATTCAGAGAATGTCACCGTATGACGGAATAAAAAATAACTTAAAAATTACCCAACTTCAGATAAAAATAGTTCTCTAACTTGCTTTTTGTCCTTTAATCATCAAACGCTCAATCATGACCTATACACCAGTTAATTTCCAAACTTTCCTAGAGAGTATCCAGCCCTTCAATCAACTTCCCTCGGGGTTGCGAAGGGACTTAGCTGCGAAATTACAAGCCTGGCGCTATCAGATCGGTGACGTGATCATCATGAAGGGAAAACTATCGTCTCACTTGGTCATCCTCTATGAGGGAGAAGCGAGGCTATTAGCTTACGATCCCAGAACGCAAATGCCTACCACCTTGAGAAAACTAACGGCTGGAGATATGTTCGGCTGGGTAGATATGGTTAGGGGGACACCCACGGAAACGCTCACAGCGGCTAGCGATAACGTGGTGTGTCTGACCCTAAAACAGCAGGATTTTATAGAATTGTGCCAGGATTACCCGCAATTCAAACAGTATTTTCAAGAAAACTGTAGCGATGCCGAACTATTTAACCTTTTGGGTGGCTATCTCAACCAACAGGCACAAGGAGAAGGCAACCTGAAAGAGTTGGTTCAGGATATTTTACCGAGCGCGAGAGTTTATTATCTACCATCGGGGCGATCGAATCTGAACCAGCACCCACCGCTAGAGAATCAGGAATACGTCTGGTTCGCCAGTGATGACAAAGTAGATAACCTACCCCTGGGGAATCGCCTCAACGGACAGCAGGACTTTAACGTAAAAGATAGATCTGGGGCGAGGTTGGTAGGTTTCCCAGAAACCCTACTACAAATTCAACAACCCCAGATAGAGAGGGATAATAACCTAGGTGCGATCGTTATCGATAACGGGCAGATATTTACCGATGATAAGGGAGCCGCCGAGACTTACCAAGAACTGCCCCCCTACGCCGGCAAATACACCCTGACGGAAGCCGATCGCGTCGAAAACGACGGGAAAAAGTCCAACTATCCGATCGTCAGGGGCAGAAACCAGCTAGAAGTAGGTTTAGCCTGTTTCCAGATGCTGTGTCAGTATTTTAATATCCCCTTCCGCCGGGATCAGGTGAGCCGGGTGTTAAATGACCAGCTACAACGTACTAACAGCCTCTCCCTGCCCTTCTGCGGAGCGATCACGGAAATGATGGGGCTGACGAGTCAACTGGTGGGCTTAAAAGCCTCCTCCCTACCCCATATCAACACCCCGGCGGTGATCCGCTGGCAGGACAGCATCGCCATACTCTACGAGATCAACCCTCAGAAAGCCGTCATCGGCGTACCGGAATCCGGTTTAGTACGGAGGAAAACCGTTGACTTCGTTCAATCCTGGGGAGAAGAGGGCGAAGTATTACTGATACAACCCACCAAAGAAACGCCGCAACAAAGATTCAGTCTCTCCTGGTTCTGGCCCTCGGTGCAAAAACACCGGCGCGTACTGATCGAGGTTTTTATCGCCTCCTTCTTCGTACAGCTATTCGCCCTGGCTAACCCGATGATGATTCAGGTGATCATCGATAAGGTGATCGTACAGAATAGCCCGGATACCCTACACGTTCTCGGGGTGTTCCTGCTGGTAATCGCCCTGTTTGAAGGGATACTAACTTTTTTGCGTACCTCTCTCTTCGTCGATACCACAAACCGGATCGATATGACCCTGGGATCGGAAATTATCGATCACTTATTGCGCTTACCCCTCAAATACTTCGAGCGTCGCCCGGTGGGTGAAATATCAACCCGGGTGAACGAACTAGAAAATATTCGGCAGTTCCTCACCGGTACCGCCCTAACAGTAGTGCTAGACGCGATCTTCTCGGTGATTTATGTCATCGTCATGATCATCTACAGCCCCATACTCACCCTAGCCGCGCTCGGCTCGATCCCGATCCTCGTCTTCCTGACAGCGATATTCTCACCGATCATCCGCCGTCAATTGCGCGTCAAAGCCGAACGTAACGCCGAAACCCAATCTTTCCTCGTAGAAGTGATGTCGGGTATCCAAACCGTAAAAGCACAGAACATCGAACTGCGATCGAGGTGGCAGTGGCAGGAGCGTTATTCTCGTTACGTATCAGCCGGATTCCAAACGGTGATGACATCAACCATGGCCGGCTCTCTCAGCCACTTCTTCAATCAATTATCTGGCTTATTAGTTCTTTGGGTAGGGGCATACCTCGTATTGAAAGGAGACTTAACCCTGGGGCAGTTAATCGCCTTCCGGATCATTTCTGGCTACGTAACCTCACCCATCCTGCGCCTCACCCAACTGTGGCAGAATTTCCAAGAAACCGCCCTATCCTTAGAACGTTTGGCGGACATCGTCGATACACCCCAAGAAGCAGAACAAGACCGGCAGAATATACCTATGCCGGCTATTAAAGGCGAAATCAAATATGAAAACGTCTCTTTCCGCTTCAACCCTCACGGGGCCCTACAACTATATAACGTCAGCCTCGAATTTCCCGCTGGTACTTTCGTGGCGGTGGTGGGGCAGAGCGGCGCGGGTAAAAGTACCCTGACCAAACTCCTCGCCCGTCTCTACGAACCAGAATCGGGAAGAATTTTAATCGATGGCTACGATATTAATAAAGTCGAGTTGTATTCTTTACGCCGTCAGATCGGTGTTGTGCCCCAAGAAACCCTGCTTTTTGACGGGACTGTGGAAGAAAACATCTCTCTGACGAAACCGGAAGCCACCACCGAGGAAATTAT
>CAZUVR010000024.1:23434-58356 GCA_964623815.1 uncultured bacterium
CTGTGGAAGAAAACATCTCTCTGACGAAACCGGAAGCCACCACCGAGGAAATTATCAACGCCGCCCGAGTTGCCGACGCGCATGACTTCATTATGAGTCTACCCAATGGTTATAACACTCGCGTCGGTGAGCGGGGCGCTTCACTATCAGGGGGACAGAGACAGAGAATCGCCCTCGCCCGTTCCGTAATCCAAAGACCTCAGATTCTCATCCTCGATGAAGCTACCAGCGCCCTCGATTACGCTACCGAACAAAAGGTATGTATCAATCTCGATCGGGAGTTTGAAGGGCATACAGTGTTCTTTATCACCCACCGGCTCGCCTCGATTAGAACCGCAGACGTGATCGTAATGATGGATGCGGGAACTGTGGCGGAAATGGGTACGCACGATGAATTAATGGCGAAGAAAGGCCTTTATTACCACCTTTACAATCAGCAAGATTCTAGAATCTAAACTCAGATAACGCTCATAACTTACACAGGAAATCGGAGAACATAAACGATGAACGGTAACAACGGCAACGGCAACAAACCTCATAATGATAATCTCGCTCCCGGAAATGGCAAAGGCTCGATCGTCACTCAGGAAAAAGGAGAAAAAGAACGCCCCAATCTCGTCTCTTTCCGTCCAGCACCGGAACAGGCGGTAGTCCTCAAACAATCACCCATCTGGTCACGCGGGGTGATCTGGTCGATTATGGCGGTGACTACCGGCGCTATCATCTGGTCAGCTTTCGCTAAGATCGAGCAAGTAGTCACCGCTCAAGGACAGCTCAAACCTCAGGGTAAGGTACAAGAAGTTCAACCTCCTATTAACGGTGTGGTGAAAGAGGTTTTCGTCAAGGATGGCGATCGCGTCAAAGCTGGTCAAACCCTGTTAGTCTTCGACAGCGCGGCCAGTAAAGCCGAACTGCAATCCTATCAGCGTATCCGCAAGTCTGCCGAACAGGAAAATAATTTCTACCGTCTGGTGATGAACGATAGCTTAACTCCCGCTCAAGTGGAAGCTCAGATCGCTAGCTTAAAAATACCGGTGGAAATAGCCAGCCTGGCTCGTAAC
The DNA here is from genome assembly GCA_964623815.1 of uncultured bacterium. GTDB lineage: Bacteria > Cyanobacteriota > Cyanobacteriia > Cyanobacteriales > Microcystaceae > Chroococcopsis. The sequence continues at coordinate 24,496 of CAZUVR010000024.1, forward strand.
CGCGCCGCCATCGTCGCAGAAAATCAAGTGTACAAAACACAGGTGGGTGATAGCACCAGTGGGGCGACTCTCAGCGCCAGCGATCTAGCCCGTCTCTCGGCGGGAGAAAAAGAAGCCAGCTCTAGAGCCGCCGCCGCAGGATTGGAAATTTCTCAACTGCAAAAGCAACTCGCTCAAACCCAAGTACAACTCGCTGACGCTCAAAAACAACTGGCGGTAGATAGGCAGGTGTTAGCGCAAATACAAGCCCGCAACGCTGACACTAAAAAGCAATCTCAAGAAAGCCTCGACATCGAGCAGAAGATCCTTCAGGACATCGAACCTTTAGGAGATGAAGGAGCGATCGCTCGCTACCAGATCAATAAACAGCGTCAATCTGTAACCGATCGCCTCAACAGTATGCAGGAACAGCTAGCCAACGGCCGCATCGAGTACGACAAACAAGCCAAGGAAGTGCAGAACCGCCTCACGGAAATCGCCCGACTCCAGCAGGAAGAAAAACGTTACTCGATCTTGATCGAGCAAGCCCGAGAAAAATTCGTTAACACCAGTACGGTAACGGAAAAAGACCTTAGGGACAGGATGGCCGACAATCAGAAGCGGATTGCTGAAATCGATAGTCAACTCAGTAAAGTCGTCGTCGATAACGAGAAAAAAATCGCCGAGTTAGACGGTCAGATCAGCAGGGCCCAACAAACCTTAAAATATCAAGAGTTGAAAGCTCCGATCGATGGCGTAGTCTTCGATATGAAAGCGAGACCGGGCTTCGTTCCCCAACCTAGTCAGGCGGAAGCGCTACTGAAAATCGTCCCCGCTGGCTGCCCCGCCGATACCATAACCAAAGACGGCTGTTTGGTGGCGGAGGTCGATGTTACTAATGAGGATATTGGTTTTGTTTCTGCAGGCCAGAAATCCGATATACGTATCGATTCTTTCTCCTATAGCGAATACGGTGATATTAAAGGTAAGGTAATCCGCGTTGGTTCCGACGCTCTACCCCCAGATGAAACTCACCGTTTCTATCGCTTCCCAGTGAAAGTGGGCTTAAATTCTCAGTACCTCAAGCTCAAAGATGGTCAGAAACTTCCTTTACAATCGGGGATGGCCGTAAGCGTTAACATCAAGGTGAATGAGAACCGTACAGTTATGAGTCTCTTTACCGAACTGTTTACGAAGAAAGTCGATAGTCTTAAAACGGTTCGTTAATTTCTTCGTCTCGCAATTGCAAACCACCGGCTCCGGCGGAAAATCCTTCCGCCCGGGCTAAAATTTGTAAGGATTTGGAGAGCTGTTTTAAAGAGTCGGGGGTGTAGTGGAGGACGTTAGAAGTGGCGAGGAAATTCTCCACCCCTAAACTCGAACCGAAAGCCAGGGCGCTTCCCCCTAAGTAGTCCCCCACTATCTTCGGTGTTGATGAGCCTACTAAAATCGTACCGGCGTGATGAATCTGCTCTAATATATCCCAGGGTTCCGCCAGTAAGAGCGATAGATGGGTAGGGGCGAAGGCGTTAGCCAATTGTATGGCCACTGGTAAGGATTCCGTCACCACGATCAAACCGTAATGAGCGATCGCTTTTTCGGTCAGAATGCGCTGGGGATGGTTCGGTAGCTGTTGATGTACTTCTTCCTGCACTGCTTCTGCTAATTTAGCGCTGGGGGTGATTAAAATAGACGAGGCCAGCGGCGATTGCTCGGCGGAACTCAAGAGGTCGAAGGCTATCTGTTTTGGGTTGGCTCTACCATCGGCGACGATCATCAATTCGGCGGCGTTATGAAGCGAGTTAACCCGCACTCGATCGATCACCAGTTTTTTCGCTAGGCTGACGTATAAGTCACCGACTCCCGTAATTAAGTCTACTTTCGGTATGGTTCGGGTGCCGTAGGCTAGGGCGGCGATCGCACTCGGCCCGCCTACTCTATATATTTCCTTTACCCCCGATTCTTGAGCCGCCACCAGTATGGCGGGGTGTATTTTCAATTCCTTGTCCGGCTGGCACACCAGAACCAGTTTTTTCACCCCCGCCACCTTTGCTGGTATCGCTTGCAGTAACACCAGACTTAAGTGGGCCTTGCTACCATCGGGAATATACAGCCCGACGCTGTTTAAGGGTTTGTAACGCTTACCGATAGCCGTCTCATCCTCCTGAAATTGTACCCAGGATTTGGGTATCCTCTGCCTGTGGAAAACCTCTAATTTCGCCTTCGCCGTTTTTAAAGCCGTCAGTAACTCCTGACTGACTTGTTGATAGGCCGCGTCCAATTCCGAACCGCTTACCTTTAATTGAGCCTCGGTTATCGTTACTTCATGAAACTTGCCGGCGTAATCTATGATCGCCGTATCGCCCTTTTCTTTGATCTCCTCTATCAGTTCTCTAACCAACGATTCATGCTCTTTTAGGTGCGGGTCATCAAAGCGGGCCCGTATGCGTAGCAATTCGGTTTGAGCTTCTGAGTGCTGATTAACAATTCGCAGCATCTATGAGAATCCCCACCAGGGTAAGAAGAAAGTAGATTACATCTCTAGCTTACCTTTTTCAAGCGTTTCCGGGGCAACTCCACAAAGCCTTGCCATTAAACCAACTACTTTGCTATAATCATCTATCTGAGTCCAAATATCCTAACTTCAAGCAATTATATATTTAAACCACTGTGGCCAATACTAAGTCTGCAATTAAACGGATCAATATCGCCGAACGCAACCGACAACGCAATAAATCTTATAAGTCGGCGGTGAAAACCCTGATGAAAAAATTCCTAGCGGCGGTTGATACTTATGCCGCCAACCCCAACAAAGAAGCTTTAAAGGTCGTAGAAAATGCTATGTCAGAGGCATACAGCAAAATCGATAAAGCTGTCAAAACAAATGTATTGCATCGTAACAATGGCGCTCGTAAAAAATCAGCTTTGGCAAAAGCGTTAAAAAAAGTTACAATAGCATCCTAGGGAAAGCAAAGACAGAAACATCTGTGGTCGCGCGTTTACTCTGGGATCGTCATGAGTTAAGGACTGTCGCAACAGCAGAGGGAGTTAATGCAGCTAATCGATACTCATGTTCACTTAAACTTTGATGTTTTTGCGGGAGAGCTAGACTCCCTAGCTTCGCGCTGGCAATCAGAGGGGGTGATACAGGTGATACATTCCTGCGTCGAGCCGAAAGAGTTCGCTCAGATGAAGGAAATAGCCGATCGCTTACCGGGAGTATCCTTAGCGGTGGGTTTACACCCATTGGATGCGGAAAAATGGACGGAAAGCAGCGCCGAAGAGATACGAACCTTAGCGGAATCAGATCGGCGTGTAGTGGCGATCGGGGAAACTGGTTTAGACTATTACAAATCAGAAGATCATAGCTTACAGAAGGAAGTTTTCTGGCAACAATTAAAGATAGCCCGAGACCTTAACAAACCGGTTATAATTCACTGTCGGGATGCGGCGCAAAATATGCGGGAAATGATCCGTCAATTTCAAACTCAAGAGGGAGAAATAACGGGTGTAATGCACTGCTGGAGTGGCACGCCGGAAGAAACGCAGTGGTTTTTAGACTTAGGATTTTATATCAGTTTTAGCGGGATAGTAACATTTAAAAATGCCACAACAGTACAGGAATCGGTATTGATAGTACCGGACAATCGAATATTAATCGAAACCGATTGTCCGTTTTTAGCCCCCAACCCGAAAAGAGGAAAGCGCAACGAACCCGCCTACGTCCGTTATGTAGCGGAACGAGTCGCCGAACTGCGCTCCGTAGCCATCGAAGACTTAGCTCAACGAACTACGGAAAACGCCTGTCGTCTATTTCAACTATCGCTTAATACTCATCATGACAAATAACTCAACATTTAATCTCCTTCCCGATCTGATAGAAATTCAGCACTCTAGTTTCCGTTGGTTCTTAGAAGAGGGATTGATCGAAGAACTGAATAGCTTCTCACCAATCACGGATTACACAGGCAAACTAGAGTTACATTTCTTAGGGCAGGACTACAAACTCAAAGAACCCAAGTACGACGTAGACGAAGCAAAGCGAAGAGACAGCACATACTCCGTACAGGTATACGTGCCCACCCGACTGATCAACAAAGAAACCGGGGACAGTATCGAGCAGGAAGTATTCATCGGCGACCTACCCCTGATGACCGATCGGGGAACCTTCATCATCAACGGTGCGGAAAGGGTAATCGTAAACCAGATAGTACGCTCACCAGGAGTATACTACAAAGCCGAGATCGATAAAAACGGCAGAAGAACTTACTCCGCCTCACTGATACCGAACCGGGGAGCCTGGCTGAAATTTGAAACCGACAAAAACGGTTTAGTATGGGTAAGGATCGACAAAACCCGGAAATTATCGGCTCAGGTGTTGCTGAAAGCGATACGCCTCTCCGATAACGAGATCATGGACTCCCTACGGCACCCCGACTTCTATCAGAAAACCCTCGACAAAGAAGGTAATCCCACCGAAGATGAAGCGCTCTTAGAACTGTATCGCAAGCTGAGACCGGGCGAACCTCCCACCGTCAGCGGCGGGGAATTGCTTCTAGAATCGCGCTTCTTCGACAACAAACGCTATGACTTAGGAAGGGTAGGACGCTATAAACTGAACAAGAAATTGCGCCTCGACATACCTGACACAGTGCGCGTACTAACATCTAAGGATATATTATCGGCGATCGACTACCTGATAAATTTGGAATTCGACATCGGCAGCACCGACGACATTGACCACTTAGGCAATCGTCGCGTTCGTTCGGTAGGTGAACTTTTACAGAATCAGGTCAGAGTAGGCTTAAACCGCTTAGAGAGGATCATTCGGGAAAGAATGACGGTGAGCGAATCTCAGAACCTCACCCCCGCCTCCCTGGTCAATCCTAAGCCACTGGTAGCCGCGATCAAAGAATTCTTCGGCTCCTCGCAGTTGAGCCAATTCATGGATCAGACCAACCCCCTCGCCGAGCTGACCCACAAACGACGCTTATCGGCCCTAGGCCCCGGTGGATTAACCAGGGAAAGAGCCGGCTTCGCGGTGCGGGATATTCACCCATCCCACCACGGGCGCATTTGTCCCGTAGAGACGCCGGAGGGCCCAAACGCTGGTTTAATCGGGTCTTTAGCCACCTACGCCCGCGTCAACCAGTACGGTTTCATCGAAACCCCCTGCTACGCTGTTGAAAACGGACGCATCAGAAAAGATAAACCAGTAGTGTACCTCACCGCCGACGAAGAGGACGATTACCGCGTAGCGCCCGGAGACGTAGCCACCGATGAAAATGGCTACATTCAAGGCGATTCCATACCGGTGCGGTATCGTCGTGAATTCTCCACCACCACCCCGGAACAGGTAGACTACGTCTGTGTTTCTCCAGTACAGATAGTCTCCGTCGCCACCTCGATGATTCCCTTCCTCGAACACGACGACGCTAACCGCGCCCTGATGGGATCGAATATGCAGAGACAAGCCGTACCTCTATTAAAACCGGAAAGGCCCCTAGTGGGAACAGGATTGGAAGCTCAAGCGGCAAGAGACTCCGGGATGGTGATCGTCTCCCGTACTCACGGAGAAGTTAACTATGTGGATGCGACCAAGATCCGGGTGAAAGTGGCTCCCGAAGACAGAGATGTGGTAGGTAAAAGCGAGATCGAGTACGAATTGCAGAAATACCAACGCTCGAACCAGGATACCTGTCTTAACCAGCGCCCGCTAGTATTCCTCGGCGAACAGGTGGTACCGGGGCAGATTCTCGCCGACGGCTCGGCAACCGAAGGGGGCGAGTTGGCACTAGGTCAGAATATCCTCGTGGCCTATATGCCCTGGGAAGGCTATAACTACGAAGACGCTATCTTGATCAGCGAACGTCTGGTGTACGACGATGTTTATACCAGTATCCACATCGAGAAATACGAGATCGAAGCCCGTCAAACCAAACTAGGCCCGGAAGAAATCACCCGGGAAATTCCTAACGTCGGTGAAGACGCACTGCGGAACTTAGACGAGCAGGGCATCATTCGTAAAGGGGCATGGGTAGAAGCTGGCGACATTCTCGTAGGTAAAGTTACCCCCAAAGGCGAATCAGATCAGCCGCCAGAAGAGAAACTGCTGCGGGCTATCTTCGGTGAGAAAGCCCGGGATGTAAGGGATAACTCCCTGAGAGTACCGAACGGCGAAAAAGGCCGGGTTGTGGACGTGCGGGTGTTCACTCGGGAGCAAGGCGACGAATTACCGCCTGGCGCTAATATGGTAGTCCGCGTCTACGTCGCCCAGAAACGTAAGATACAAGTAGGCGATAAAATGGCTGGCCGTCACGGTAATAAGGGGATTATTTCCCGGATTCTGCCTAATGAGGATATGCCCTATCTGCCCGATGGTCGTCCAGTAGACATCGTTCTTAACCCCCTCGGCGTACCTTCCCGGATGAACGTAGGTCAGGTGTTCGAGTGTCTGCTAGGTTGGGCGGGTGAGAATTTAGGCGTAAGGTTCAAAGTGACTCCCTTCGATGAGATGTATGGAGAAGAAGCCTCACGCTTAACCGTACACGGTTTATTAGAGAACGCCTCGGCACGTCCCAATAAAAATTGGGTCTTCTCCCCCGACCATCCTGGAAAAATCATGGTCTACGATGGACGTACTGGGGAACCCTTCGATCGACCCGTCACCGTAGGTCAGGCTTATATGTTGAAACTCGTCCACTTGGTGGATGACAAGATACACGCCCGCTCTACTGGCCCATACTCCCTCGTTACTCAGCAACCTCTCGGTGGTAAAGCTCAACAGGGCGGTCAGCGCTTCGGAGAGATGGAGGTGTGGGCGCTGGAGGCATACGGCGCGGCCTATACCCTACAGGAGTTGTTAACCGTCAAGTCCGACGATATGCAGGGACGCAACGAAGCACTAAACGCGATCGTAAAAGGGAAAGCCATCCCCCGCCCAGGTACTCCCGAATCCTTCAAGGTATTGATGAGAGAATTACAGTCCTTGGGTCTGGATATAGCCGTCCATAAAGTGGAAAGTACCCCCGACGGTGAATCTCGTGAGGTAGAAATAGACTTGATGACAGACGTGGGCCGTCGCGCCCCCAGTCGGCCCACCTACGAGTCTCTTTCTACTGAAGACTTAGAACTTGAAGAAGAAGACGCATAAACAGTCTGGGGGTTTTATCCCCCTCCCCAACTCCTAATTCCCAATTCCCAATTCCTAGAAAAAAGATGTTTTATAACTACACAGTAGATAAAGGACGCTTGAAAAAACTGATCGCTTGGGCCTATCAGAATTATGGCTCGGCACTCTGTTCTCAAGTGGCAGATGATTTAAAAGATTTAGGATTTCGCTACGCTACTAAAGCAGGGGTATCGATTAGCGTCGATGATTTAACCGTACCCCCAGCTAAAAAAGAAATGTTAGAGAGCGCGGAACAGGAAATCCGACTGACCGAAAGACGTTACGCCAGGGGTGAGATTACGGAAGTGGAGCGTTTCCAAAAGGTGATCGATACCTGGAATATTACCTCAGAGGCACTGAAAGACGAAGTGATCCGTAATTTCCGGGCCACCGATCCCTTAAATTCCGTCTATATGATGGCGTTTTCTGGGGCTAGGGGGAATATGAGCCAGGTGCGTCAGTTAGTGGGGATGCGCGGCTTGATGGCTGACCCTCAGGGGGAAATCATCGACCTACCGATCAAAACTAATTTCCGCGAGGGACTGACCGTTACCGAATACGTTATTTCCTCCTACGGTGCCCGTAAGGGTCTGGTAGATACGGCTCTGAGAACTGCAGACTCGGGTTACTTAACCCGTCGTCTCGTGGACGTGGCTCAAGATGTGATCGTGCGCGAAGTCGATTGTGGTACCAGCCGTCATATCAAAGTGTCGGCGATGAAAGACGGCGATAGAGTGCTGATCCGTCTCGGTGATCGCCTTTTAGGTCGCAGCCTCGCCGAGGATGTGGTGGTTAACGGCGAAACGATCGCCAAACGTAATGACGTGGTAGATGACGCGCTAGCAGAACGCCTCAACGATTGCGTCGAAGAGGTGAAAGTGAGATCACCCCTCACCTGCGAGGCGGTGCGCTCCGTCTGTCAGAAGTGTTACGGTTGGAGCCTCGCTCACGGTTATCCAGTGGATATGGGCGAAGCGGTGGGAATCATCGCAGCGCAGTCGATCGGCGAACCAGGTACGCAGTTAACGATGAGAACCTTCCACACTGGGGGTGTATTTACGGGGGAGGTAGCCCGTCAGGTGAGAGCCGATTTCGACGGGACGATTAAATTCGCCTCCGGCTTGAGCCTCCGTAACGTTCGTACCCGTCACGGGGATGAACGGGATCAGGTAGAAGCTCCGGGAGAGATACGCCTCATCCCGAGCGATAAGAGTCTAGAAAGCGTTACTCACTCGATCACGGCAGGCTCTCTAGTGTTCGTCAGCGACGGGGAAAAGGTATCTCAAGGCCACTTAATAGCCGAGATTAGTTCGGTTAAGGTGCAGAAATCGACAGAGAGGGCGACTAAAGACGTTACCAGCGACTTAGCTGGGGAGGTGCTGTTCTCTAACCTCATCTCCGAAGAAAAAACTGATCGCCAGGGCAATACCACCCGTATCGCTCAAAGAGGCGGGCTGCTCTGGATTCTCTCCGGTGATGTGTATAATTTGCCTCCCGGAGCGGAACCGGTAGTACAGAACGGGCAAGAGGTAAAAACCGGTGATGTATTGGCAGAAACTAAGCTCGTATGTACTAACGGCGGCATCGTGCGATACAACCCCTCTAGCCGCGAGATAGACATAGTCACCGCTTCCGTCTCCCTCGATGAAGCACAGGTGAAAGTAGAAAGTAGCGGCGGGCGCGAACAATTTGTACTCTATACTGGGAATGGTCAACGCTTCCTGTTAAGGGCGACACCCGGAACGAAAGTACAGAATCACGCGATTGTAGCCGAATTGATCGACGATCGCTATCATACGAAAACTGGCGGTTTGATCCAGTACGCCGGAATCGAAACTTCCAAGGGGAGCAGAAAACAAGGCTACGAAGTAACCCAAGGGGGAACGATCCTCTGGATTCCAGAAGAAACCCACGAAGTAAATAAAGACATCTCCCTACTTCAGGTAGAAGACGGTCAATACGTAGAAGCTGGCGAAGAGGTGGTGAAAGACATCTACGCTCAATCGAGCGGTGTTGTGGAAGTCATCCAGAAAAATGATATTCTCAGGGAAATCATTATCAAACCGGGTGAATTACATCTGGATTTAGACCCAGAAACGACCGGCATCAGCAACGGACAGATCCTGCCCGGTGGGACGGAAATCACTGCCGATCTGGTGGTGAGCGAACTGCGTCAGGCCGAATGGGTGGAGACTACCGAGGGATTGGGTTTATTACTGCGCCCAGTGCAGGAATTCCCCGTCAATAACGATCAGGATGCCCTCAGTCAAGGCTCGATGCCGAAGGCAGGCTGTGCGCCTAATCAAGAGGGAGGCAGACAGATCGAACTCCGTACCGTACAGAGAATTTTCTTTAAAGACGGAGAGAGAGTTAAATCCGTTGAAGGCTGTCAGTTACTCAGCACCCAACTCGTTCTAGAGATCAGTAGCGATGAACCGGAATCGATTTCCCACCTCACCGCCGACATCGAGTTACAACCTTCCGAAGACAACGACAGTCAGAGATTACAGCTAGTAATTCTGGAATCTTTAATCCTGCGCCGCGATAGCGATAACGATCCCCTCGGCGGTAGTATTCACACCAGAGTGTTAGTACACGACGGTATGGAAATAGCCCCAGGTGCTGTAGTAGCCCGAACAGAAATACAATGTAAGGAAACGGGACAGGTGCGGGGTATTCGTAGCGGAATCGAAGCGATCCGCCGCATCTTAGTGGTGCGGAATAACGACCTCTTCACCCTGTCGTCAGATAAAGAACCTACTATTAAAGTGGGTGATCTGATCATCGCTGATAGTGACGTAAGCACCGGTATCACCACTCCCAATTCTGGCCAGGTGATCTCAATCGATAAAACTGGTTCGGGCTATACCGTGACTTTTAGGGTAGCGCGGCCTTATCGGGTGTCGGCGGGCGCTATACTACACATCGATGACGGCGATTTAGTCCAGAGGGGGGATAATCTGGTGTTGCTCGTGTTCGAGCGCTCTAAAACAGGGGATATTATCCAGGGTTTACCGAGGATCGAAGAACTCCTCGAAGCGAGGAAACCGAGAGAAGCCTGCATCCTCGCCCGTAAGGGTGGAATCTGTCAGGTCGAGTACTGGCAGGATGAAAGCGTCGATGTGAAAGTAATTGAAGACGACGGCACCATCAGCGACTATCCCCTCTTACCAGGCCAGAACCTCACCGTTACCGACGGTCAAAGAGTGGATGCCGGTCAGGCTTTAACCGATGGGCCCGCCAACCCGCACGAGATTTTAGACTTGTTCTTCAATCTCTACGTCGATGAGTTGGGAACCTACGAAGCTGCCCTTAAAGCCCTACAGGAAGCACAAAACTTCCTCGTCAATCAGGTGCAGTCGGTGTATCAATCTCAAGGGATCGATATTTCCGACAAGCACATCGAGGTGATCGTGCGTCAGATGACATCGAAGGTGAAAATCGATGACGGTGGCGATACCACCATGTTACCCGGGGAATTGGTAGAGCTGAGACAGGTAGAGCAGGTTAACGAAGCGATGGCCATTACCGGTGGTTCCCCCGCCCGTTATACACCCCTGTTATTGGGTATTACCAAAGCGTCACTCAATACTGATAGCTTCATCAGCGCGGCCTCCTTCCAAGAAACCACTCGGGTACTCACTGAGGCGGCGATCGAAGGAAAATCCGATTGGTTGAGGGGATTGAAAGAGAACGTGATCATCGGGCGTTTAATCCCAGCTGGAACCGGGTTTAACGCTCATGAGGGAGTTAGCGCGACCGTCACACCCGACTACATCCAAGAAACTGAAGAATCTGGTTATCGCTACGGGCGAGATTTATCGGGCCGTCTTTTAGTCACCGACCTGGAGAATGACGGCGATATGATTCTCGACGATAATACCGCTCGTGCCTACGCCGAAGGCGATACCTTACGCATGGGATTGGAAGAAGACAACTTCCCTGCTTCCCCCCGGGGCTTCAACCGTTGGCCGATAGATGAGGACGACGAAGACGAAGCCTTTGACAATGAGTATGAGGAAGAATAAGCTCGATTAAGCGTTATTTTCCGTCTAAAGCATGAGATAATTTCTCATGCTTTTTCTACCCGGAACGTGCGACGATTTCAATAAGGAATAAATTGATAGGAGACATAGTCTATAGTGGTTAGTACATCATCTTTTAAAACCACCAAATCAGAGGAAATTTTTACCGCAGCACAGAAGCTGATGCCTGGGGGGGTTAGTTCCCCCGTGAGAGCTTTTAAATCCGTAGGCGGTCAACCGATCGTTTTCGACCATGTCAAAGGTGCTTATATATGGGACGTGGACGGTAATCAGTACATCGATTATGTGGGGACTTGGGGACCCGCTATCTGCGGTCACACCCATCCCGAAGTGATTAACGCTCTCCACGAAGCTCTAGAAAAGGGTACTAGTTTCGGCGCTCCCTCCTTACAAGAGAATATACTCGCTCAGATGGTTATCGAAGCCGTGCCTAGTATCGAAATGGTGCGCTTCGTCAATTCTGGCACTGAGGCCTGTATGTCGGTTTTGCGCTTGATGCGGGCTTTTACCGGACGGGAGAAAATCATTAAATTCGAGGGCTGTTATCATGGTCACGCCGATATGTTTTTAGTCAAAGCAGGCTCCGGCGTGGCTACCCTCGGTCTGCCAGATTCTCCCGGTGTACCTAAGTCCACCACCACCAATACCCTCACCGCTCCCTATAACGATTTAGAGGCGGTAAAAGCTCTATTCGTTGAAAATCCCGATCAGATCGCCGGGGTGATTTTAGAGCCAGTGGTGGGTAACGCCGGTTTTATCGCTCCTGACGCGGGCTTTTTAGAAGGATTGCGGGAGTTAACGAAAGAATACGGCGCTCTCCTAGTATTCGATGAAGTGATGACCGGCTTCCGCATTGCCTACGGCGGAGCGCAGGAGCGTTTCGGCATAACACCTGACCTGACTACCCTTGGTAAAGTCATCGGTGGTGGTTTACCAGTGGGCGCTTACGGAGGTAGGGCTGATATTATGGCTCTGGTCGCTCCTTCGGGGCCGATGTATCAGGCTGGTACTCTCTCCGGTAATCCTCTGGCCATGACGGCCGGGATCAAAACACTAGAGTTATTACAGAAACCAGGTACTTACGAACAATTAGATAAGATTACCAAGCGTCTTACTCAGGGCCTTTTACAGGCGGCGAAAGATGCCGGCCACGACGTTACCGGCGGACAGATTAGCGGGATGTTCGGGATGTTTTTCACTGCTCGCCCTGTACATAGTTATGAGGATGCCAAACACTCGGATTTAACTAAGTTCAGCCGATTCCATCGCGGGATGTTAGAGAGAGGCGTTTATTTAGCTCCTTCTCAGTTTGAGGCTGGTTTTACTTCCATAGCCCATACCGATGAAGATGTCGATCGGACGATTGCAGCCGCTAAAGAAGTTTTAGCATCTATTTAATTAATTGTATTTTAAGTTTTGCTTACGTGCCGTCAGTTTTTTCTGGCGGCTTGTTTAATTAATGCGAGCTTAAAAAATTTTTCTTTAATTAATTCAAAGTTAATTAACTCTTAAAGATAATTTAATATTACTCTAATTATTATCTTAATGGAGAAGAAATTAAACAAAGTAAAAATACGAGCATGGTTTCATCAAAATTGTCGAAGAGTTTATTAATGCTTGGTTTTCCCTCGTTAATCTTCGTGGGGATAGATAGCGATCGAGCCAATGCTTTAAATATTAAGAGACTGAGTAGCACCAATACTGGAGCGGAAATTGCAGGTTACGATCCTGTCAGTCGCAACCTGTATATTACCAATCCGAACAATACCTTAACCTATTTCAACATCAGCAACCCCTCTAACCCCGGGACAGTTTCTACCATTGATCTCAGCCCTTATGGGGGGGGAGTAAATAGCGTTAGCGTTAAAAACGGAGTCGTAGCCGTAGCCGTAGAAGCAAACACCGTTACCGATCCCGGGAAAGTAGTTTTCTTCGATACCAACGGGCAATATCAAAATCAGGTAACGGTGGGGGCCCTGCCAGATATGCTTACTTTTACCCCCGATGGTAAGAAAATCCTGGTAGCTAACGAAGCGGAAGCGAGAGGGGGCGTTAATCCTGACGGTTCTATCAGTATTATCGATGTCAGCAATGGTATATTAAACCCGACAGTTAGCACAGCCGATTTTACCCCTTTTAACTCTCAAATAGATAGCCTCAGAAATAGCGGAGTTAGAATCGCTCCCGGTCAAACCGTCGCTCAAGACGTGGAGCCGGAATATATCGCCGTATCCCCCGACTCGACTAAAGCTTGGGTGTCCTTACAGGAAAATAACGCGATCGCCGTCGTCGATCTGGTAAATCAACAGATAGAGAGCATTTCTCCCCTGGGAACCAAAAATTATAACGCTCCTGGCAATGCCTTCGACCCCAGTGATAGAGATAGCGGTTTCTACGATCCCACCAATCCCGGCAAACCTGCGGTGAGAATTAACAACTGGCCTGTATTGGGGATGTATATGCCCGATGCGATCGCCAGTGTTACCGTCAACGGACAAACCTATATAGTTTCCGCTAATGAGGGTGATGCTAGAGACGGTGAAGAAACCAGAGTCGGAAATATCCCTACTGATGATCTTCTCTTACCAGATGCGGCTACTCTTAAACTCCAAGAAAACTTAGGTCGTTTGAACGTATCAACCCTAGAAGGGCGCGATGCTAACGGCAAGTATACCGCTCTCTATAGTTATGGTGGCCGTTCCTTCTCCCTCTGGAATGCTAATAGCATCGGTCAAGTTTTCGATAGCGGTGATGATTTTGAACAGATTACCAGCGCTTTTTCTCCCACGCCCTTAACCCCCAGTATTTATAATTCCAACGGAAATCCCAGTAGTTTTGACGATCGTAGCGATAACCGGGGCCCTGAACCGGAAGGCTTGGCGGTTGGCTATGTGGGCAACCAACTCTATAGCTTTATCGGCTTAGAAAGAACCGGTGGTTTTATGGTTTACGACATCACCGATCCGCTCAATCCTGTTTATAACACCTACGTTAACGATTGGCAGTTAGACGATATTTCTCCAGAGGGCCTATTATTTATTTCCGCCGAGGATAGCCCCACCGCCGAGCCATTGATCGTGGTGACAAATGAAGTGAGTAGAAATGTGGTTATCTATTCCGCGACGAATTCGGTGACTCCTACATCTGTTCCCGAACCTCGCTCTTTAGGAATGCTAGGAGCGGCTACCGCGATCGCTCTAGGCCTTCGCTTATCTAAGAGGGTGAGTAAAATACGAAATTAATCGCCGAGGCTGAAAGACTGACAAGTAATACCAAATCGGCAAACGAAAAACTCGCTGTTATCATAGCTACTGATTTTATACTCATGAGATATTTGACTATAAAATTAGTAGCTATAGCTTATTTGTATCCTGAATAAAAATGCTTACATTCAACAGGATTAATACCAAATCCGTTTTTCATGGCCCCCTTTTACGAAAAGGGGAGTAGGGAGTAGGCAGTCGGGATAAATAGCATCGACTCCCGATTCCCGAAGACCGATTTTTATAAGTAGCCTTTGAGAACAGGATTTAGTATAAAAATAATTTTTCTGACGGCAATAAACGCCAAAGAAGTAGTAAATTATCTTCCGATAAACCTACAAAAATCCAGAATAGGTAATTTTTAAACGATCATTACAAAACATCTATCATTGGATTTTTTTAACATATGATTATAATCTAATACTAATACTAAATCCTGTTCTCAAAGACTACTTATAGAGAGAGTGATTAGTGGCGAGTGACGAGTGACGAGTGATCAACCGCTAGCCACTAGCCACTGGTCACTTCCAAAGAAAGGAACCTATGATAAGGGGATTTCGTATAAGAAGATAAATTAAATTGAAACTAATCATGAATAAAACTACCTTATTAACGAGAGTAATGGGCAGCGCCCTATTATCATTCTCTTTTGCTAATGCGGCACAAGCGGGAGACTTCGGGGCCAAAGTTTTAGCAACTGGCCTAGCCAATCCCAGGGGAATAACAGCGGATGCACTGGGAAATATATATGTAGCGGAATCGGGAACTGGCGGCGACGGCCCTTGTATCGATACCCCTCAAGGCCCGAAGTGTTACGGCTCCACCGGTAAGATAGGCGTATATAACCTGAACGATGCTACTTACACCCCCATCGTTTCTGATTTACCATCGCTCGCCAGTAACGGCGGTGGCGACGCAACCGGTATCAGCGATTTAGCGGTTGATGGTAATGGTAATTTATACGGAGTTATCGGTTTAGGAGGTAATTTAGAAACCCGTAATGCTCTCGGTAATAGCAATTTTGGTAATGTCATCTCCGTTAATATTACTGGTACGCGCACAGCAAGTTGGTCATCCGTCGCCGACATCACTCTATACGAAGAGGATAATAACCCTGATGGAGACAACATAGACAGTAATCCCTACGGCCTAGCCATTAATAGTAACGGGATTTACGTCACTGACGCGGGAGCAAATACTCTATTACAGGCGCAAATTGATGGCCGCGTGAATTTAGTAGAAGTATTTCCGAGCGACGGAGGAATACAGGCAGTCCCGACTGGAATCTCCATCGGCTTGGATAATAATCCTTATATAGGACAATTAACCGGTTTCCCCTTCCCCTCGGGCGCGGCTAACGTTTTCACGATTAATAACGATATACTCGAAACTTTCGCCAACGGTTTCACAGCTATCACCGATATTGCTTTTTCTCCCGATGGCAATCTTTATGTATTGGAATACTCTGGCAATTTCTTCAACAATGCCCCAGGTAGTATATGGAAAGTGCAAACCGATGGCACGAAAGAGCTTATCTATACGGCGGATGATTTCATCAACCCGACGGGTCTTTTTGTTCAAGAGGATGATAAAATTTTCGCCACTAAAAACGGTGCTTCGGGTACAGACGGTGAGTTATTATTAATATCTCCTTCCGTGGGCCCCGTTGACGTACCTGAACCTTCTACTTTGATCAGTCTCTCTAGTTTGGGTTTATTGGGAGTTTATTCCCTCAAGAAACGCCATAATAAAAAATAAATATTTATTAATACTTATGAATCAGCCCCTCCTGACAACTTCCGAGATTATCTATCCAGATAGCGACGGTTTGCCTATGTCTGATAATACTAAACAGTTCCGTTGGATTGTCGTCATCAAGGAAAATCTAGAACAGCTTTTCAAAAATGATCCGAGGGTATTTATTGGGGGGGATTTACTCTGGTATCCAGTAGAGGGAGATAATCGCACTCGTATCGGCCCTGATGTTATGGTGGCACTGGGACGATCGAAAGGCGATCGCGGTTCTTACAAACAATGGGAAGAAAATAATATAGCGCCGCAGGTGGTGTTTGAAATTCTCTCGCCGGGTAATACCCTCAAGGAAATGGCCAAGAAACAGAAGTTTTATGAAACTTATGGCGTACAAGAGTATTATGTTTATGACCCAGATAAAAATGACCTGATGGGATGGTTGAGGCAGGGCGATAAGCTCGAAGTAATAGAAGAGATCGATGATTGGCGCAGCCCTCTTCTCGGGATAAATTTCCGTTTATCGGACGATGAGCTAGAAATATATTATCCTAACGGCGAAAGATTCTTAACCTATGTGGAGTTAGGAAATTTGTTGCAAGAAACCCGGAATCAACTTCAGGAGACTCTAAACCAACTTCAGGAAACCGAAACTAAAGCCGATAGATTGGCGGCGAAGTTAAGAGAGTTGGGTATTGACCCAGAAAACTTATAAATCCGGTATCTCCATCTTGCCCTGACAGACTAGAACCGAGGAGCCGCCGACTCGTATGGCCCGGATGTCATTATTTTCTTTATCCGCCTCAATGGTTAATATGCTAGGTCTTCCCATCTCAAAACCCTGTTCGATGATCCACTGTAACGAACCATCTTCTAACGGGTGACGAATAGCGAGATAGGCGGCTAAAGCACTCGCCGCCGAACCCGTAGCTGGATCTTCATTTACTCCGAGAGCAGGGGCAAACATACGAGCGTGAATGTCTGAATTATTTAATTCCGGTTCAAAACAAAATACATAAAGAGAATTAGCCCAAAATTTAGATACAAAATTATGCCATTCTGTCAAGTTAAAATTAATGTTTTTTAAAGCCTGACAATTGCCGACGGGGACATAAAGAAAAGGTAATCCACAAGAAACAGCTTGAATGCTATATCGCCCAGTCATTAAATCTTCGCTTTGTAAACCTAATGTAGAAGCTATTGCTTCCAGAGAAGGGCAATCATCTCTGAATAGAGGGGATTGAGATACTGCGAGTTCAGTGTATACCGGTTTCCCATCGATGTAACGAACCGTGACGGGTATGATTCCTACACCCTCTTCAAAATATACCGTAGTTTTATTGAGGACAGCGGGATCGGCGATCGCGGCCAATACAAAGGCGGTGCCGATGGTGGGATGGCCTGCGAAAGGTAATTCTGTCGTCGGGGTGAAAATTCTCAGTTTTTTCGTGCCCTTTGAGGTTTCGGGGGAGAAAACGAATACCGTCTCAGAAAAATTGAATTCCGCCGCCACTTTCTGCATTTGTCCTGCGGTAAGATTATCCGCTTCTGGGAAGACGGCTAGGGGATTACCTCCAAAGATACTATCTGTAAAAATGTCGGCGGTGTAGTATCGATATTGCATTGGTTCGGTTGCTCTTGGTGCAACTCATTCTTATTTAGTGTAATAAGATAAGAATAGCTGTTTCTTCCTCCAACTCGACACCGATCTACAATAGAATTACCCGGTTATATCGCTGGGCGCGATCGATGTCTTCTGTCCCTCCCTCACATAATCCCATACCGATAAATTTACGGGTTATCTATAGAGTTAACCTAGAAGTGTGAGATGAGCGACCCATGACCAATACTCCCCCCGAAAACCCTAATCCTAATCCGATTCTACCCCGCCTCTGGCAATTTCTCCGCCGTCCTTCTACTTTAATAGTCGGTGGTACTTCCCTAATAGCTATCTCAACTATTACTTATCTGGGGGTACGTTATTTCGTTTACGAAAGATTATCACCTTTATTATCAAGTGAACTCAGTAAATATCTCAAACGAGAAATTAAAATCGGTGACGTAGAAAGTTTCTCTCTCAATCGTATCCGTCTGGGAGCTTCTTCCCTATCACCTACGAAAAACGATCCTAATAATCTGGCGATCAAATCTGTAGAAGTAGGATTTAATCCCCTACCTTTATTGATCGGGCGGCCCCTACCGATAGATGTTAAGTTAGTCGAGCCTTACGTTTATTTGGAGCAGGATAAACAAGGGCGGTGGCTCCGCTTCGATATTGAACCGCCTAAGCCAGGACAGAAATCACCAGTTACTTTAGATGTCAATGTAGATATTGAAAAGGCTCGGCTTGATGTTAAACCACAAGTATTAGTTAAACCCATCACCATAAAAGTAGATGGCAACGGTCGTTTTATAGATAATAAAAATCAAGATCTGCAATATGATTTACAAGCTACAGCTTTAAATAGTCAGGTAAAAGTTAAAGGTCAGACGGCAATTAAAATAGGTAAGACTAATACAGACCTTGTCATAGAAAAACTAGACTTACTAGAGGTGGGCGCGATTTTTCCTAATTCGCCAGTTAAAGTTATTAGTGGATTGGTAAATAGTGATTTATCTATAAATCTGCCATCTTTTGAAAAAATTAAAGAAACTCAAGGAGAGGGAAAAATAAATGTTAATGAAGTTAGGGCTCAATACGAACCATTAAAATTACCGATCAGGCTGAATACGGATATTAACTTACAGGGTCAGAAAGTAGTTATCAATACAGCTACTGCTAGTTTAGGGAATATAGCAACTAATATAAAAGGTGCGATCGATTGGCAGAAAGGTTATGACCTGGATGTAAAATTAGACCCAGTCAATTTACCCCAATTATTAAAGGTACTTTTTCCCACCCTAGGGTTAAGAGTATTAGGAGAAGTTAAATCAGATTTAAAAATTAATGGTTTAATTGACCAACCTATCATCACGGGTAAATTACAAAGTACCAAAACCGTAGTTATAGATAAAATACCCCTCAAATCCGTCAGTACCGATATTCAGACGAATCTCAATACTTTAAACCTTTCTAATATACAAATAATCCCGGCTGGGGGGGGCAAAATAGTTAGTAAAGGTACGGCGGGATTGGGAATACTGCAAGCGATTAAAAATCGTACTCCGATTGACGGAACGAAAATTCCTGTAAATTTTGAGTTTCAAGGAAATATAGCGACTCGTGAATTCGCTTCACCCTACCTACAACTCCCCCGACAAGTATCGCTAGGGAATACGGCAGTTAAAGGCACGATTACTAATAGCCTGAGTAAGCCCAAAGTAGCCCTTAATTGGAGTTTACCCAATCAGGGGAACACGAAATTAGTTAATATATTCGGCACTGGAGAAGCACAATTATTTAGTTCGAGGTTGACTCTATCCAATACCCGCATCAATACCGATACTGGCTCTTTAACTCTTAACGGTGAGGGAAATTTTGAGAAAAAAACCCTGCGGGCGGATATTAGCAGTAGCAGATTTATCCTGACTCCTTTTGTTCCCCTTGCCTGTCAACAAATACCCGCCGGTTGTAATTATTTACAGGCTCTATCCCCACTTAGCCTCGATCGAGCTAATATCAAAATCAACGGTAAATTGGATAAGTTAAGTCTCGATACCCTAGACGGTATAGTAGATCTGGGAATTACAACCCGGACAGGTACAATCGCGGTTAATAGTACCTTAAATAAGGGTAATATTCGCGCCGCCACCCTAGCCGAAGGATTACCTCTCAATCCTCTACTAGGTAACTTACCCGCAGATGTGAGATTGGTTCGATCGCAATTTAACTTCTCCGGCTCTCTCTCCCAATTAGTTAACAATAATATTCAATCTCTCAACACCTGGCAAGGACAAGGCAATTTTCTCCTGACGGTGGATAATAAACCCGTAACCGCCGCCGCCACAATCGATAGGGGCATAATTGCGGGAAAAGTTAACACTGCCGGGCTATCTCTCAATCCCTTCTTACCGAATAGGGCCATACCCGTAAGACTGGGTAATACTCGATTAAACTTCTCCGGTGCCCTAACTCCAGTGCTGAAAGGCTCAGTGGCAGGATTGAAAACTTGGAGCGGTAACGGTAACGTACAATTATTCGTAGACGGGCAACCTCTCTACACCAGAGCTACCATCGCTCAAGGCACGATACGAGGCACATTGGCGGGCGATAATCTCTCTCTCAATCCTTTTCTTACTAACGTAACCGTGCCAGTTAGCTTGAAACAGACGCGAGTTAATTTTTCTGGCAGCATCGAGCCTTTATTAGTCGGTAAGATTCCTAATATCAATACCCTTAACGCCACCGCCGATTTACAGCTCTTAGTAGATAATAATCCCATCAACACGAGGACATTATTGAGTAACGGCATCCTCAACACCACCGCTAGCGTAAGAAGGGTAGCGGTTAACTCCCTATTGCCTAACCTGCCTTTACCAGTTAACCTATCCCGCGCCGATATAAATTTATCCGGTAACGCTGGCAGTCTCTTAACTTCCCTGGGCAAAAAATCCCTAGATTTAAGTAGTTTCAAAGCGATGCTTAACTCTCAATTAGCCGTAGCTGGAGGAAAGGTTAACGCCCGAGCTAACTTAGATAATAATCGCTGGACGAGTAATATTATCGCCGATAATCTTAATACATCTTTTCTCCTCAACCGTCTCGCCAAACAATCTTCACCGGTGAAACTGCCATCTTTAGACGGTAGGGTTAATTTAGCTGGTAATTTGAATAATTTAGCTACGGGGGCGACTACGATCGTCGCCAATAACATTACACTAAACCTCGGGGATAATAGTATCACCGGCGGCGGGAATATACTCCTAACTAATCTCACCACAAAACCAGATATAGCCAATCTAGACTTGAATATCAGCGGGCGAACGAATTTAGCGAGTTTACCGATCGATCCCCTACTTAAAACTATAGCCAAAGACTCGCCCCTTTTCCCGCCCGCCCTAGATATTACCGGGATTGGCACTTTCGCTGGTAAATTGAGAGGCAAACAATTATTAACCGCCTTCGCCGCCCCGGGTAGTCTAAGATTGGAGGGAGACATCAACCTCAATAACTTCAGTTTAAATAAAAGAACTTTCGAGCCGCGTCTGAGCGGGCGACTTGAAGCTGGGGTTAAACAAGCGGTAAGTCTCAATCTCAGGGGCAGAGAGGATATTATCGCCGCGAGCGTAGAACCTTGTAATCGCGCTAGTTGTCTTCTCCCCTATCTTCCCCTCTCCTTCGACTTTAAACAAGTTTGGGGCAATCAACCCCCGATTATCGCTCGGGGTAGAAGGGAAGGAGAGAGATTAATCGCTAATATACAGGACTTCCCCCTAGAAATTCTCAATATAAGTCCGGGTAGGAAAGCCGGTATCTTTGGAGTCGTCGGCGGCAAATTAAACGCTAACGCCGATATAAATCTTTTTAACCTCAATGGTAGCGGACAGGTGCGTATCGCCCGGCCGAGTATAGGTGATATACGGGGAGAGACGATTACCGCTAATCTGAGTTATAAAGATGGAGTCGCTCGATTAACTAACGGGAGTGTTCAAGCGGCTAGGAATAATATAGCTGCTGAAGGTTCTTATAATTTTAGAAACGGTGAAATACTAGCAAATGTTAATGTACCTCAAGGTTATATTCAAGACCTATTAGCTACTCTTAATATTACCGATGTGGGTAGTGTTTTAAGATTAACTGGAATGCAACAATTATCCTCACTTAAAGCGGCGAGAATTCAAACTGAAAGTGTTGGTAATCCTTCCGCTCCCCTATCCAAGCAAGTTAATTTATTCGCCCAAATACAGCAGATGATACAAGAATTAGCTGATAAAAGAGAAGTGGTCGGTATACCTACAGAGTTAGATTTTAGAGGCCGCTATCGCGCTAGTTTAGCGGTAGCAGGAACACTGCAAAAACCGCAGGTAGATGTTAATTTTATCGGCGATAATTGGGAATGGAGACCGCAAACTCCCACCCCCGATATTGTTGAACCCCTGGGATTGGTAATCACCGATACTCAGCTAATACCTATCGAAAATATTACTTTAAATGCTAGTTTTAATCGAGGTGTACTTCGTCTCAATCCCGCGAAGATCATCATTGATGATGCTTTACTATCTGCGAGCGGGGATATATCCTTAGAAAAATTAGATACTAAATTTACCGTACAAGATTTATCGGTAGATACCGTGAGAAATTTCGTCAAAATTCCTTTAGATATTGGCGGTAATTTTAATACCGACGGACAGTTAGTCGGGGCTTTATTAAACCCTCAAGTACAAGGAACTTTTTCTTTCCTTAACCCTACGATCAATGCTAGAAGTATCGACCAGGATATTACGGGAGTTTATGTTTATAATAACTCACGGGTAGATGTCAGGAGTACGTCACCGGAGGATATACAATTCTATGCTAGCGTTCCCTATCCTCCCTTACCCGGAAAGAACGATCGTTTTACCGCTCAGGTTAGATTGGGTACGGGAGCAGTGGAATTGCTCGACGCTATCACTCAGGATGAAATTCGCTGGCTTAGCGGTGAAGGAGGGGTATTTGTCGAGGCTACCGGACGATTAGATACTAGTGATGGTTTGAAACTAAAAGATTTTAGCGCTAACGGCTTATTAACCTTGGATAATGCTAATCTCAAATTAGCCGCTTTCCCAGAGGTGTTGACCGTTAATGGCAGGATCAATCTAACTCCCGAACAATTGAGTATAGAATCGTTGCAGGGGTTGATTGCCGATCGTCAAATCACCGCTTTCGGAGTTCTGCCTTTCTTTCAACCTATTCCTAATAATTCCAATCCTTTAACGGTGGCAGTGGAAAAGGGCCCGATCAATTTAGAAGGTCTTTATCGGGGTAATTTAGAAGGTCAGGTGAGCGTCACTGGTACGGCTTTTAACCCGATTATCGGCGGTGGCGTGCGTCTATCTAACGGTGAAGTTTTCGCGCCAAAAGTGCAACGCAAGGAGCAACCTATAGAACCGGTTAAAAATATTTGGTTGGGCAGACAACAAGTTAATAATGGTGGCATTATACCCCGACTTAATAACTTTCAAGTGGCTTTAGAGGATCTATATATCGAACAGGAAAGATTGTATAGATTTAATTTTGGCGGCGGTTTAACTCTTAATGGTGCCGTTAATAATATTAATAATTTAAGTTCTAGAGGGGTGATAAAACTTGATCGCGGTTTGGTGACATTCTTAAATACCAGGTTCACTCTCAATCGCCGTCACGAAAATACGATCGTGTTCGATCCCGCTCGCGGTATTCTCAACCCAGAATTAGATATACAGATGCGTACTATAGTAAGCTCTTTCCCTCAGTCTAAACTATTTCAATCTCAACGTGTTTTATCTTCTTCGGGAAATAATAACGAGTATCCGGATGATACTTTGAATAGAGTGCAGAGGATAGACGTGACCTTAAGCTTAGATGGCCCCTTAAGTCAGCTTATTCCGGGTTTAGGAAAAAATGCCTCTCAAGTTTGTAATATATTTCGCGGTGATTTACCTTTTCCCGATACGGTGACTTATACGAAAGAGCAGTTAGAGCAACTATATCTTTGTCTACAAGCTGGAGTTTTTGCTAATAATAATGATTCTCAACTATTAAGTAGCCCTGCCGTTCAATTAACTAGTAGTCCGCCCCGTAGTGAGGGGGAAATTATCAGGTTATTAGGAGATCAAGTATTAGCTTTAGTAGACTCTTTACAAAGTAGTAATACCGATCAATTAATTCAATTCGGAGTCGTACAATTAGCCTTTCCTCTGTTATTCCAAAGTATCGTTTATGACGTAGAAAGTAGTATCAGTAATGTGGTGGGGGCTACGGATGTTAATGTGCTTCCCTATTTAGAAGCTGTATACAGGGTGGATAAAACTTCTTTTGTTCGCTTTTCCTACGATTACAATTTTAACGAAGTGAGGCTAAGATACGAAACAAGATTTTAGGGAGTCGGGAGTTGGGAGTCGGGAGTTAGGAGTTGGGAGTCGCAAATTTGATATAAAATACTACCGAATATTACTGTTCTCTCTCTATGTCGATTCTGACCTTAAAACCCATCGATGATCATCACCAAGACTTACTGATCGACTCTACCGGTTCTGACTTTTCGCTCCAGGGTACGATCGCCATACCAGGGGATAAATCTATCTCCCATCGTGCTTTAATGTTAGGAGCGATCGCACAGGGAGAAACCAGAGTCAAAGGTCTATTATTAGGAGAAGACCCCCGCAGTACGGCCGCTTGTTTCCGCGCTATGGGCGTAAAGATTTCCGAACTCAACAGCGAAGAAGTGATCATTACCGGTAACGGACTCGGTAATTTAGAGGAACCTAAAGACATTCTCGATGCGGGTAATTCCGGCACTACAATCCGCCTCATGCTCGGTTTATTGGCTTCTCACCCCGATCGCTTTTTCACCGTCACGGGCGATAATTCTCTTAGATCCCGTCCCATGTCCCGCGTTATCAAACCTTTAGACAGTATGGGGGCACAAATTTGGGGCAGGAAAAACAATACTCTTGCACCATTGAGCGTGAGAGGGCAGTCTCTAAAACCCATACATTATCATTCACCGATCGCATCGGCTCAAGTAAAATCCTGTATCCTCTTGGCGGGCTTGATGACGGAAGGCAAAACCACTGTCACCGAACCAGCGCTATCTCGGGATCATAGCGAGAGAATGTTAAAAGCCTTCGGCGCTGAGATAGAAGTAGAGAAAGAGACTCACAGCGTTACTATAACCGGTCATCCCACCCTAATCGGACAGGAGGTAATCGTACCTGGGGATATAAGCTCGGCGGCTTTTTGGTTAGTAGCGGGGTCGATCGTCCCTGGCTCCGATATACTGGTTACGAACGTTGGTATTAACCCCACCAGAACCGGGATTTTGGAAGTATTAGAGAAAATGGGGGCCGATATTACCCTAGAAAATCAGCGTATCGCCACTGGTGAACCCGTAGCCGATATAAGGGTTAGGTACGCCCGATTAAAAGCCACCACCATAGAGGGGGAGATCATACCCCGGCTCATCGATGAGATTCCCATTCTCGCCGTCGCCGCCGTATTCGCCGAAGGTACTACGGTAATTAAGGATGCGGAAGAATTACGGGTGAAAGAGAGCGATCGTCTGGCGGTGATGGCGGCACAATTGAATAAGATGGGGGCGGGTGTGACTGAATTACCAGACGGTTTGGAGATAACCGGGGGCACTGGGTTAAAAGGTGCGGAAGTGGATAGCTACACCGATCATCGGATCGCTATGAGTTTAGCGATCGCTGCCCTCGCTGCGTCAGATTCGACCTTAATTCACCGCGCCGAAGCCGCCTCGATTTCCTATCCTCAATTTGTCTCTACCCTCCAATCTCTGCTAACTTAAGCAGAAAATAGAGGAGTTTGTATCAATGCGGATCTGGTATTACAGCCTGGCGAGCCTGGCTTTAGGGATAACAGCTTTAGGATTTCTCGGGGCTAAACCTCCCGCTCGACAAATGCCCGAAAAAACTGCGATAGCACCGAAACCGGATAACGGTAGACCACAACTTAACCCCTTGCCGAAACCTCAAGAGGTTTGGGAGTGCGAAGTAGTAGTAATCGGCGGCTCTTTAGGGGGTGTGGCCGCCGCCAGTCACGCGATGAAAATGGGGGCTACTACCTGCACGATCGAATTATCCCCGTGGCTGGGGGGCCAGATCAGTAGTCAGGGAGTACCCGCCCTAGATGAATCACTGGCGATGAGAGCTAAACAGAATTTCTCCCGCAGTTGGCAATCTTTTAAAAATCTCATCGCCAAACAGGAAATCGAATTAACCAACCCGAAAGGCAAAAAACAAACCGTCAACGTCAGGGATATTAATAGCTGTTGGGTGGCGAAATTGTGTTTCCCTCCTCAAGCTGGGGCGATGGCGAGTCAACAACTTTTAGAGACGGCTAAGAAGTTCGCGCCTTCGAGTCGTTGGGCTACGAGTACGGCTTTTAAGGGTGCCGAGTTCGATGCGACGGGAACAACTATTACCGCCGTTTACGCCGTCAAGCGCCAACCGCGTAACCCCGATTATGTCCCCTCGGGCCGACTCTCGACCGAATTAACCTCCTGGTACGCTTGGTCTGGGGATACTACCTTTACTAAAACACCGATTAAGTTACAACCTCCGCCGGGTAAGCGGATGATGGTCATCGATGCTACAGATACAGGTGAACTGGTGGGATGGGCGAATATACCCCACCGTCTCGGCTCAGAATCGAAGGCGACGACAGGCGAGAAAAACGCCAGTGATAGGGATAATCCCCAATGTACTCAGGCTTTTACCTATCCCTTCCTCCTGGCTATTCGGGATGACGGCGGGGCGGGCGTTGAGCGGTTGAAATCTTTGGAATCAGCTTATAGTAAGCAAGAACATCAGCGCGATTTTCACATGGAAGATTTTCCCGTCTTTAACGGGCGTAGTTTCTTCCACTATCGCCGTCTGGTGAGTTGGACTCGGAATGATCCTTTTATCGGTGTGCCGAGTCAGGGCGATATTACCGTAGTCAATTGGAATCGGGGTAACGATTGGAACTGGATGAATCCCCCGCTTATATTTACTGATGAGGAGATAGATGGCACCGGACAGAGACAGAACTGGTTAGGTGGTATCTCTACCCTCGCCCTCAGTCACGCCGAGGAGAGAGCTTTATTATTCGCACACTGGGCCGTAGAGAAACTATCTACCGCCCGTTATCCTCTCTCCTACCTATCGGGCGCGGAGGCTCCTATGGGTACGGAGTCGGGTTTGAGTATGCTGCCTTACATACGCGAGGGTAGGAGAATTCTAGGCAGGCCCGCTTACGGACAGAAACAGTTTATGTTACGTGAGGCGGATATAAGGAATGATCAACCTGGGGGGCGGGATCTGCGTCCCAGTGCAATCGCTCTGGCTCACTACGATATAGATATTCACGGTTGCCGCTATCGCAATTGGGAGCCTTCTGGGGAAGCTAGCAGCGCACCAGCGCGAGAATTCGTAGTCCGCCCGAGCCTCATCCCCCTAGAAAGCCTCATTCCTCAAGGGGTGGATAATTTACTTATCGGCGGGAAGGCGATCGCCGTCACCCATATCGTTAACGCTATTACCCGAGTCCATTACGCTGAATGGAGTGTGGGCGGTGCTGCGGGTGTGACGGCGGCAACGATGGCGAGAAATCCCGAGCTTACTCCTGAAGATATTGTTAAAACTAAAGCTCTCCGCACCCTGAGGGGGTTATTAATTAACCAAGGTCTTCGGTTAATTTGGTAACAAAAAGATCGATCGGCCTGAATAACTTTCATTCACTAGCTACCTGTCTCCACTATGACGAACGCTTTTCAACAATTACAAGAAAGATTCCGCTCTTTAGGAACTCAACTTACTTCCCAAGTTCTAGAAGAAGCCGAAAAATCATTACAGGAATGGCTCGATACTAACCTTCAGAAAATAGTTGAAAAGAAACCAAGCGCGGAGTATAACGGGACGATGATGCAGTGGTTCCATTGGTACATCCCCCCCGATGGTCAACACTGGAACAGGTTAAAAGATGAAGTTGATAATCTTGCTGATGCGGGGATTACAGGCCTCTGGCTACCGCCTGCCTATAAGGCTAACGGTGGTGCTTATGATGTCGGTTACGGAGTCTATGATATTTTTGATTTAGGAGAGTTCGATCAGAAAGGCACCGTTCGCACTAAATACGGTACTAAAGATGAGTATATAGCCGCAATCAAGGCGGCTCGGAGCAGAGGCGTTCAAATCTACGCCGATGTGGTTTTCAATCACAAGATGGGAGCGGATTATGAGGAAGAATTCGACGCTATACCCTTCGATTTTAACGATCGTTATCGTCCCTTGGGTGGGAGCAGAAAAATTAAATCCTGGACGGGTTTTAATTTTCCTGGCCGGGGTGATAAATATTCGTCGATGAAGTGGCATTTCTGGCACTTCGATTCAGTGGACTATAACAGTTATGACCCGAATTTCCGAGCGGTGTGGCGGATGACCGAGAAGCAATTCGAGAGTAAAGTAGACCTCGAAGGGGGAAATTACGACTATCTCATGGGATGTGACCTAGATATAAACCATCCTGAAGTAAGGGGCGAGTTAAAATACTGGGGTGAATGGATGTTGGACACAATCGGTGTGGATGGATTCCGTCTTGACGCTATCAAACACGTTAACGGGGACTTCTTTACTGACTGGCTTAATCACCTAGAAGACCACGCTAAAAAAGACCTTTTCTGTGTGGGCGAATACTGGACTTACAATCTCGGAACTCTCAGTTGGTATATAGGTAATACCGGCGGCCAGTTAAGTCTTTTTGATGCTCCCCTACATAATAATTTCCATAAAGCTAGTAAAGCGGGTGGTCACTACGATATGCGTACCATACTCGACGGTACGCTGATGAAACATTTCCCCTTATTCGCGGTGACTCTAGTAGAAAATCACGATACTCAACCACTACAGGCTTTAGAATCAGTTGTAGAATCTTGGTTTAAACCTCTAGCCTACGCCATTATTCTCCTACGAGCAGAAGGCTATCCCTGTATCTTTTATCCCGACTATTACGGCGCTCACTATAAAGATAGGGGGCGCGATGGCAACGAGTATGAAATCTGGATGGATTCTCACAAGGAATCGATCGATAAATTACTCTTCGCCCGTCAATATTACGCCTACGGCCCTCAGTACGACTATTTTGACCATCCGGACATCATCGGCTGGACTCGTCTCGGTACGGAAGGACATCCCCGAGGGATGGCGGTGATCATGAGCGACGGCCCTGGGGGGGGTAAGTGGATGGAAGTGGGCAAGCCCCATACTCTCTTTTACGACCTGATGGGACGTTTTTCCGAGCCGATCAAAACTAACGAACACGGCTGGGCCGAGTTCCGATGTGAAGGGGGTTCCGTCTCGGTTTGGGTTGAGCGTGACGCTGAATTAACTGCTCTATCCCGATTCATACCAGTTTAAATTTGCCTTCCTATAGTTAAGTAGCGGCCTGCCAGTCGCTACTTAGATTTCTACGGTAAAGTTATCTTTTTGGCTAGGCTGAAAGTTAAATTGTTCGATCGGTACCGGCTTACCATATAGATAACCTTGATAGTAATTACAACCCCGTTTTTTGAGAAACTCAGCCTGTTCTTTCGTCTCCACCCCCTCGGCTACTATCTCTAATTGAAAATGACGCGCTACCGATATAATCGCTTCTACCAGCGCGGCATCGTTAGGATCTCTTGGTGCATCCTGAACGAAGGAGCGATCGATCTTCAATTCGTTAACTGGGAGACGTTTGAGATAAGCTAGAGAAGAATAGCCAGTCCCAAAATCATCGATCGAGAAATTAATCCCTAAAGTCTTTAACTCCAACATCGTCGCCACTGCCTGGTGAATATTCTCCATGATCAGGCACTCTGTCACTTCTAACGTCAGATGGGTGGGTTCGGCTCCGGTGGTGGCGAGGATAGATTTAACCGTTTTTACGAAATTGGGCTGACAGAATTGATGGGGGCTAACGTTAACCGATAGGTGTAACAGCGAGCCTAGGGCGTGAATCTCCGCCAGATAATAGCAAGTTTTTCGTAATGCCCACTCACCGATAGGTACTATCAATCTCGTTTCTTCCGCTATGGGGAGGAAGGCCGAGGGGGGCATCAAACCCCTAACCGGGTGTTGCCAGCGTAGAAGAACTTCCGCACCCATCAGATTACCTGTCACGTCTACTTGAGGTTGAAGGTAAAGGAGAAATTGTTCTTCTTCTAAGGCTCGCCTGATCTCTCGCTCTAGAGTGTAGCGGCATTCGGCTTCGATCTGCATCGTCGTCTCGAAAGCCACTACCCTGTTGCGCCCCCCTGCTTTCGCCTGATACATGGCGGTGTCCGCTTCTTTTAAAATATCGTTAGCCGTTTCCTGCGCTTTCGGGAAAATACTGACACCAATACTGGCACCGATGATTACTTCTTCTCCCTCGAACAGGAAAGGAGCAGAAAGATAGGTGAGTATTTTTTCCCCTTTGATCAAGCTCAGCTTCGTTGTCATGTCCAGCTCGGGCGATACTTCTGGTAATAAAACCACAAACTCATCCCCGCCAAAACGACTGATAGTATCTTGATTTCCTAAGGCCATTTTTAACCTTATCGCCACCTCCGCTAGTAAGCGATCGCCCGCCGCGTGGCCCCGGGCATCGTTGAGATTCTTGAATCGATCGAGATCTATAAACAGAACCGCACCGTAATAATTATCTTTTTTAGCCTTGCTGATAGCCTTCTCGACGCGATCGAATAACAGCAGGCGATTGGGCAATCCGGTCAGGGAATCGTAGTAAGCCAGTTGCTGGATCTTCGCTTCTGCCTGTTTTCTTTCGGTGATGTCCGTGTGAGTTCCCAGCATCCTCAACGCCCTTCCCTGATTATCCCGGGTGATGATCTTACCGAGAGAAAGAATCCATATCCATTCCCCCGTTGCTTTCTGTTGGCGAAATTCCACTTGATAGCAATGGATGCGATCCATAATAAAATCCTCAAAGATGGCGAAGATTAACTCTCGTTCCTCCGGATGCAGGCGGGAGCGCCATTTCTCCACCGATTCCTGAAATTCTGACGGATCGTAACCCAACATGAGCGCGTAGTGCGGCGAGACTAAAACATTTCCCGTAGTTAGATCGACATCGTAAGAGCCTTGATGGGATGCTTCTAACGCCAGGCGCAATCTCTCTTCATTCTCCGCTAATTGGGCTGTACGTTCCCGCACCTTTTCCTCTAACAAGAAACGGCGATTGTTCACCAGACGTACCAAGAAAGTTAAGATGAAGGTGAGTAATAAGCCTAGAAACAACCCCAGCCAAGCTTTCCAGGGTTGATGTTCCTTTAAAAAACTCGCCCCTGGAAACGCCGTGAGATTATAACTCCTGCCGAAGACGAAAACTGGATACACGCTAACGAAGCGGATTCGTTGTTTCAGGCTAGCGGCATCTAAAGCCAGATCATCTGAGGGGGAGTCTGGACAGTAAAAGGCTAAATTATCCTGTGTATTTCGTAGTGTAATTTCCGACCAATTCATACAGATCGATATGTCTCCGTAAGCAGATTGAGTCAGAGTTTCCGATAGCATCTGCTGTAAACGCAAGACTAAACCTACAAATCCTTCCGGTCTTTCTCCTTGTTGTTCTTTAAATATGGGACGATAAACTATAATTCCTTTGTTAGCTCCTCGATCTTGAATCAGTCTTACCGGTTGGCTAGCCGAGTTAAGTTTAGTGGTTTCTGCCTCTAATAATGCGCTTCTTCTTATTTTTTCCGAACCAGCGTCATAACCTAAAACCTCTCGATTCTCTTGTAAAGGTTCAATGTAAGATACAGTATAGTAAGTATCTCTAACTCCTGCTGCAATCTTATTATCCTCCCTATCTTTTTCAAAGATAAAAAAATCTTTTATCCCTTCCTGACGAGTTCGCTTCTCGAAAGCTTCCCTTTCTGCCGCAGGAACTCGAGAAACCCACTGCCAAGCTTGAACTTTTTTGTTTCTTACCATCGAACTCGTATATTGAGTGAATTCTTCCCGAGTTACTTGTTCATCTGCTTCAAAAAACTTTCCTAAGCTTAATAAGCTATCATTTTCAAGTGATAAAAGCTCATGGGCTAAACTAGCAACCCGAATTTTGGCTATTTGATTGAAATCTTTATATAGAGCCAAAATTTCGTTTTCGTATAATAGGCCTACTATCGCTATGGTTATTATCAATCCCAAAGCTAGTGTTATCAAGCTTTCCGTATAATCTAAGCGTTTTTGAATCCTTGTTATCCTCTTCCTGTCTAGAATTAATCTACTATAGGCGAGCAACCCTATTAAAAGCAGTGTAAAGAATAGCGGCAAGAGTTTCAGTGCATTAATTTCTTTTTGCCATTCGCTTATTTCCCTATCCATCGCCACCACCATCAATACCTCTCCTGTACGAGGTAGCACTACTGGCGCGTAGGCACTTATGAAATTACCGTACTCATCTTTATAGGGCCCCACTGTGCCCCTCTCACCGGTTTCAAATACCTGGTAAAATTCTCGTGGTGGTTTTTCATATACCGTGCCTGGCGGTGATGCTAATATGTCCTCGGAATCGAAATTCTCCGGGCCGAAAATCAGCTTCCCATCTCTTAGCCCCATCGTGTAGATACTACGATAATTCTCCGCCATCGCGTAGGCTTTCATCTGTCGGTGCAGTCTTTGATATTGAGGGTTATCTCGATCGGCACTCGTAAACGATAAATTCCTTACTTGTTCGGCGCTGATACTTTCTGCTATTACCGTCACCTGCACGAGCAGTTGTTCTCGCATCCCCATGTCGGCGTTGTTCATGCGCCACTGCGCTGCCCATAATCCTGCCATTATTACTATAAATATTAAAAGGAGAAATACTTTGTTGGCAATTTTGTCTAGCCGCAGAGATCGCAAATATTTAATTACTAAAGTTCTCCTTTTCACTAATTAACCTCCCCTCAACAACCATTCTCTGACAGGAGAACTCTTTCTGGTTAGTAAGCCCGATTGTATATTGACTTTTCTCATTCCTCTCTCAAGCCCCGATAATTCTTTCTGTTGAAACTTTAAATATATCTTAATGTCTTTCTAGCATATTTTTTCTTTTTTCGCTCTCTAAGTAAATATACTAACCAAGATTAAATTTTTGTTAATGCCTTGATTCAGCCACTACAAACTTTATCATATTTTAATTTTTCTTAAATAAAAATTATTGACGTTATGCTTTCAAGGCTTGTAGGGGAGTTTAGAATTAAAAGAGAGTTTTTTAAATAAGGTAATAAGAATCACAAATGTTTTACTACGATCCTTCTTATTTTTTGTTTATAGCTATTCCCACTCTCGTCATTTCTGGTTTAACACAACTCTATCTACAAGGCACTTTTGCTAAATGGAGCCGTGTCCCCAATACCGAAGGCTTCACGGGCTTAGATGTGGCGAGAACTCTATTCTCTCATACTTCCCTGCAAGCCGTTCCCTTAGAGCGCACCCCGGGCAGTTTAACCGATCATTACGATCCAAGGGTTAATGTGGTAAGATTATCAGATTCGATCGCGGATCAAGCATCGATAGCGGCAATGGCAGTTACGGCGCACGAATTAGGTCACGTACAACAATATCAAACCGGCTCCCCTCTCATCGGCATCCGTAACGCCTTATTACCGGCCCTGCAATTTAGCCCCACTCTATCCTATATCGCCTTTACCGCAGGTCTTCTATTTAACATCACCGGTTTAATGTGGGCTGGGATTTTCTTCTTTGGCTTCATGTTATTATTCACCTTAATAACTCTACCGGTTGAATTCGATGCCAGTCGTCGGGCTTTAATCCTACTGCAAGAGGCCGGCTTGACGGATACCCAAGAAGAAAGAGACGGAGCCAGAGCGGTATTAACTGCAGCCGCATTAACTTATGTGGGGGCGGCGATTACTTCCGTCTTACAGTTGCTTTATTACCTCAGCCTGATTCAGCGTAGGCAAAATTAGGGCTTAATAACATATTTTTGTTGATATAGCAATCCTAAATGATTTAAGAGATAATGAAGGGGAGAAGATAAAACAAG
>CAZUVR010000025.1:0-45950 GCA_964623815.1 uncultured bacterium
AGACCCACTGAGAACACACGACATCGATTTTCTACGATTTCTGTGAACGGTTGAAAGTAAGCAAGAATAATTCTATGGGGCGGCCGCACGGCTTTAGTTTCTTCAACTCCCTGAGTATAAGGAAAGTTGAAATCTGACTAAAACGTTCAGAAAGATCGATAGAACCGTTTCTTCAAGTCTCTGACGCTAGTTGAAAGTAACATTAAATATATACTGATCTTAGGAAAGCACTAAACAATTATATAGAAGGATTGAAAGGAGCGCTGCGATCGCATCTTTTAACTAGAAATCGCAGTAAAAAAATTAACGACATTTAGTTTGAGAACGGTATGATTTAGGAGTTGCGACAATAATTTGTTAAAAACGACATTTAATTTGATAACGGCGACATTTAATTTGTTAATGTACACTCGAAATGGAGAATAGGGAACTCGAATCCCTGACCTCTGCGGTGCGATCGCAGCGCTCTACCAACTGAGCTAATTCCCCGATGAGACTATTCTAACCGATTTTTACCTAGCTTCTAACTATTGAATAAACTGTTGAGTATGCTAGATGTGATAGAAACGACGATCGAACCTAACAAAGCTGCTATAAATCCGTCTACTTTAAACCCGGATGTAACGAAACTCACCAGATAGAAGGAAATGGCATTGACGACGAATATAAAAAGTCCTAAGGTTAAAATTGTCAATGGTAAAGTAAAAAATATTAACAGAGGACGGATAAAAGCGTTGATCAACCCGAAAAAAAAAGCCGCGATGAGAGCCACTTGAAAATCGATAATAGTGATACCGGGAACGAAACGAGCGGCTATTAGAAAAGACACGGCAGTAATCAGCCAGCGAATAAAAAGAGATAGCATTACGGAAATGTAATAACGTCTATCTCCAGTGTAATTCACTCCTGGGGTAAATCGAGTACCGGAGAAACCCTAAGCGGATTGGAACGGAAACTAACATTGACTCCTTCTTCCGATTGTTCTAGAACTAATAGGGGGGTTGGTTTAGCTTTCTGATCCCAACTCATCAAAACCACATGCCCGTGAATTGCTGGTTGCCAGTTTTCGTGATCGGCAGAAGCGGAGAGAAAATTTTCTATACACTCTATGATCTCATTCACCGTAGCCGAACTAGTTTGAGCAGGCAACTTGGTAAGCTTGATTAGAATACGAAACAGTATGCCCTTATTCCATTTACCGTCTTGTGTTTCCACTTCATAGGTTACATCGAAAGTTTCGCTTACTTGCCTCCCCCCAGTCATGATGCCCACTGCATTCTTCTCCGTACTCGGACGTAAAGCTTGACCGATCAACTGCGTTACCTTAATCTTAATCTGATTGACGATCACGTAGTGAAAAACCTCTTCATCCATCCTCATCCGCAGATAATCCAGATTAAACGCTCTCGAATGCACTAAATCGGGATTCGATTCCATCTTTTTAATAGTATGTAGGGCTAATTTCAGCTTCTTTTTCAAATCTTTGTTCTTAAATTGTTCAAACTCTACCTCTTTAGCCATTTTTTTGATTTTCTGGCCCTGTAGCAACAAGGTGAGGATCAAAGCCACTGATAATAGTGCCGGCCCATACATCAGATAAGGAGTTATAGATTGAGGCGAAAATGAGCCGATTTGGGCGGTTAGATGGGGCTGAGCAGAAACGGTCTCGATCGACAACCTTGAAGGTAACATACTTTACGCTAGGCTTGAAAAGGTCTCTCCTCTCCTATAATTCCCCAAATAACACCGGTTGTAAACATGATATACACAAAAAAAATCATTCTTTTAGCCGTTGCCGGCTTGACAATTTTTAACACTTTTTTGCTCGCGCCCGCTTTAGCTGATCCGACTACCCCCCCTTCAGCAGTAGAGTCCGCCATACGTCAAGATTTATCAAGACGCACAGGATTAAAACCGCAAGATTTTACTTTAAGAACCAGCGTCAGTAAAACCTGGCCTGATGGATGTTTGGGGCTGGGGAAAAAAGATGAATTATGTACGCAAGTTTTAGTACCAGGATGGTTGCTTACTCTAGGTTATCAAAATAAAATCTGGACTTATCGCAGTGATAATTCGGGGAGAAATATTCGCTTAGAATAATCAATATTTGCCCGTCGGCCCGAGGTATTTCTGTAAATATGGAGAGAATACCTCATAAATTAGGGTAAGAGGTTGGCCGTCGTGCCAGAATAAATAATGTCGCCCCCAAAAAGGACCTTTTTCTTGAAAAGCCGATTCTAAAATATCGCTATTGCCGTAATAGATCCCCTGTATATCCCTATATAACTCCGTATGTAATCGAGATAAACTCTCCCAGATGGGTAAATTACGGTTTTGTAAATATAGATCAACTTGGTTGCCATTCCACCAAGAGGCCGCATAGGCTAATCTCTGCCCGCCTGCCGTTCTCAACCAAACTTGACGACGTAGATGAGGTTCCCCGACTACGGATATTTGAGGTGGTGCTCCATCGTCTTCCTCACCTACCAATGACATATCGATTATATCTACCTCGGTCTTTTCCCCCGTTAATAATTGTAGGTGGCGCGTCGGTGAACCGTCTCCCAGTAATAGTATCTGCCAGGTAGGAGATAATTGTTCGTGGGGTAATCCTTGCTGAACTACCTCGCTGTTACCCTGCCAGATAACTTGCAAACGATGCCATTGATAAGCGGTTACTGTGATAGTCAAAGTTCTTTATAAAACTTTAGGTTTGCTTAATAAAGCATAACAAATTTTGCCGAGTGCGGGAAACACGATTTCAGGTTCGGTAATAGCGATCGAGAAAAGCGTTAAGCTAGATTGAGGAGACCGATATTAGTGCCTTATACTTCCAGGGTAAAAACTAATCTCCCTCTAGCTTCGCTCTATAATACGGTAGGAATGTTAGACCAACTGATTGACTCATCTTTAAGCCTCAGCCTAAAAACACCCTTGGTGTTGTTGATCTTAGTAGTTTTGGAAGCGGTGTTATCGGCGGATAACGCCATCGCTCTCGCGGCCATAGCTCAAGGTTTAGAAGATCCCAAGCGTCAGCGCTACGCTTTAAACGTGGGCTTGGTTTTAGCCTATGTTCTGAGGATGCTATTAATCCTGACTGCCACTTGGGTTATTAAATATTGGCAATTTGAATTATTAGGGGCGGTTTATCTTCTCTGGTTGGTGTTTCGCTACTTTACTTCTCCACAGTCAGAAGATGAAGACACTCACAGTTTGAAATTTCAGTCTTTATGGCAAGCAATCCCTTTAATAGCGGTGACTGATTTAGCTTTTTCTCTCGATAGTGTCACCACTTCGATCGCCGTTGCCGATGATACTTGGTTGATCCTCATCGGTGGTACGATCGGCGTTATCACCCTTCGCTTCATGGCGGGCTTGTTCATCCGTTGGCTGGATGAGTATACCCATTTAGAAGACGCGGGCTTTCTTACTGTCGGTTTAGTAGGATTGCGCCTGCTATTGCGAGTCGTTCAACCCGAATTTGTCCCCCCTGAATGGATCATGATTTCTTTAATCGCCATCCTTTTCCTCTGGGGCTTTTCTCAACGACGCTACGAATCCGAAGATAAAAATTAAAACAATCAATCGAACTTAACCCCATTCTTGAAAACGTAATCCGCACCAAGGACATTTTCTTTTGGCGTTGCTGAATCAAGGTATGAATCAAGAAGAAATAGGCATATCCCATCGAGAAATGGTGGGAAATTATCTTGAGTGCTTATTGGATGATTACCTGCCAAGAAAAAGCATTTATTAGTTCCCAGACAACATCCGATGAGCAAAGCACTGTTCAACGGGTTACTCAGAAGGCTAGGGTTTTCAGCTTGGAAGAAAGTCCGATCGTAGTGAAGAAAATAATCAGGAGAGCGTCGCGGATATTGAGGGAGAAATCGATATGAACTTTAAAAACCGCGTAGGAGATCGCGAAGATCAATGACCCTAACACGCCCCCCGAGACGGCATCGGGGATATTGAAGTCTTGCAGGAATTTAATCTGTTTGGTTAAGAACTTACCCAGATATAGGACTAAAATAGCCACGATAAGAGTTTGGCGTAGGTCTAATTGAAAGTTATCCATTGTCTCAAATTTCAGTCCCCTCCCTTGAGCTTAATCCTTTATTTACCTTACTCGAATTCCGGAAGGGTGCCCAGTTTACCGATCGATACGGTTACATCCATACCGATATAGTCCCCAGCCTCACCGAACCAGGAACCGGAAAGGGGGATAACCTGACTGGGATGACGGGCGATCGCCACGGGAATCAAATCGAAACCCGCCGTGATCCGATTGGTGGGGTCATAATTCCGCCAGCCAGCACCTGGGAGATAGACCTGTAACCAGGCGTGGGTCGCACCCGAGCCAGTCATGCCGATGTCGCCGCCGTCGAGGGCCGCGTCGTAGAGATAGCCGCTGACGAAACGACAGGCTAAACCGAGCCGTCGCAACCCTTCGATCATCAGCCAGGCATAGTCCCGACAGGTACCGGACTTTAAACGTAGGGTTTCGCCGGGACGCTGGGTTCCCTCCGTCTCCCGCGCCTGATAGGTGAAGGTGTTCCAGATTGTATCCATCATCCTCTGCAACGCGTCCAGGGTAAGGTCTTGATCCCCGGCGACGAAACTTTTCGTCCAGGCGGCGACGCTCCCATCCGGGTCTTCGGCGTGGGGGCGCATGAAGGGCGCGAGATCGATCCACTCATCCGGGGTATACTGCACCGGGATTTCCAGGGCGCGAGTATCGAGGGGGAATTCGGCGATCGCTTTTATGCCGAAATGTTCGGCCCGTAACCGACAGGTAAAGGTTAGCTCCTTCGCCGGTTCGCCGAATTCGATCTCCGCCACGTTGTTCGAGAGCGTATCCATGATCCAGCGGATCTTAGATGGGATATTGGTTTCCACCGAGTAACTCAAAATCCGCTCTCCGTAACCAGAACTGGGCAGGAAAATGGCCCGATGCTCGCCGAAGGTGACGGGATTGCGATAGCGGTAGGTGGTGATATGTTCGAGATCGTAAATAACGGACATTAATGTTGCTCTTTTATGGGTAACAAAATTAAGTTTAGAATCAATCACCGTTCCAAACCTGGCCGACGATAAGATAACGCTTAATGTCTATTCCGGAAGGAACTTGAAAAAGTAGCCGGATAGCTTCTATATCGTCTCTATATTCAAGAATATAAGCTTTTAATTCTTTTTTGGTCAGAGATTGATAATCAGGTTTCATAGTCGAGTGGGATAACTATTTGAATATCTTCACCAGCCAGAATAAAAACATCACCAGTGCTTTCATCAAAGCGGAATAAATGAATATCCTTATAGCCGTTGGATAGCATCTGACAGACTCTTAAACTCGCTCTTTGCTTGTTGATTACTAGGGCTGATACCGTTTACCTCCATTATTACATTAACTTTTCGGTAAAATTATAACGACGATTCCGCCTGTTGAAGGGATATTGACACCGTGTTAGACATCAAACAAATTCGTGATAATCCAGAGAAAGTACAGAGCCTGCTCAATCTCCGTAACGGTAACTATACATTAGAGCCAATTGTAGAGTTAAACCAACAACAGCGACAGTTAGAAGCTTCCCTGACTCAACTACAGGCCCGGAGTAACGAAATCGGTAAACTCGTCGGGCAGAAAATTAAAGCTGGCACCCCCGCCGATAGTCCGGAGATTCTCGCCCTCAAAGAGGAAGGTAACGAATTAAAAAGCAAGTTATCCGAGTTAGAGCCACAAGGCAAAGAGATAAAAGAGCGAATCGAAAGCTTATTATTAGAGTTGCCTAATATCCCCTCGGAAACTACCCCGATAGGCAAAGATGAAACCGAAAATGTAGAGATTCGCCGCTGGGGTGACGAGTATATTAGCCAACAACCTGGCTTATTGAGTCACTGGGAAATCGGGGAAAGATTAGGTATTCTCAACTTTGACAGGGCAGTGAAGGTGGCTCAAAGTCGCTTCGTCAGTTTAATCGGGGCGGGTGCGGCCTTAGAGAGAGCTTTAATTAATTTTATGCTCGATCGCCAGATCGCTGCCGGCTATACGGAAGTATTACCTCCCATCCTCATCAATAGCACTTCCTTACGGGGCACCGGACAATTACCGAAATTTGCCGAGGAGAGTTTCAAGTGTAGCGAGGATGATTTATGGTTGGCTCCCACTGCGGAAGTACCGGTAACTAACCTATATAGAGATGATACGATCGATCTCGACAACTTACCCATCAAACACTGTGCCTACACTCCCTGTTTTCGTAGGGAGGCGGGCAGTTACGGTAAGGATACGCGGGGGCTGATCCGTCTCCATCAATTCAATAAGGTAGAATTGGTTAAGATCGTGCATCCTGACACTTCCGAAGATGAACACCAAAGTTTAGTTAGGGATGCCGAAGCGATTTTACAGGCCTTATCCCTACCTTACCGCGTCATAGAACTATGTACTGGTGATTTAGGTTTGAATGCTGCTAAATGCTATGACTTGGAAGTGTGGCTACCGGCTGCGAATCAATACCGGGAAATTTCTAGCTGTTCTAATTTCCGGGATTTCCAAGCCCGTCGCGCTAATATTCGCTTTAAAGAAAAGGGCAAAAAAGGTACTCAGTATGTACATACTTTAAACGGATCGGGGTTGGCTATAGGTAGGACTATGGCGGCGGTTTTAGAAAATTATCAGCAGCCCGATGGTAGTGTGAGAGTGCCGGAAGTGCTACAAGCCTATCTGAAAAGAGATGTTATATCTTAGTAAGAAGCTTACTAAGGAGTAGTTACAATCGGCAGGTAATAAATTCCCCGCCTAATAGCTTAAGTCGGTAAAAAAAACCGACTCCTACCCAAATAAAAATTTAGTCGGTTGAAAACCGACTTCTACTATGAGACCGTGATTTTAATCACGGTCGGGTTTGTAATCCTCTAAATAATTTCAGAAAAGAGTATTTTGTCTTATTATTTAATCAAATCAATAGATGAAGATACAGCTCATGAATTAGCGCAAGAATTTCTCGCTAATTATAGTCAGTATTTAGCTTCGGGAAAACCTAAACATGTTGAGGAATCTCTTGCTGATCATATAACAGCCGATTTATTTCAACAGGTGAAGAAACGTAATCGTAAAGACTTTTTAGACAAAAGAACAGAAGTACTAGAAAACAAAAGGCGATTTAAAATTCCCCAAAAAAAGATATTTCCTCTAGAATCATCACGCAAAAATAATTTAACAACACTTTTACAAAGATGGGCAAAAACTCAAAACAATCCTCAATTTTTTGAGGTACACGATATTGCCCTGCGCTTAGCGGGAACGGGTAGCATCGGACTGAAACGCTATATATTTATAGTTGAAGGTAACGGCTCCCCGGATGAAAACTATCTTCTCGATATGAAAGAGTGCCGAACTTCTAGCTTGAAGAATTATATCAATCTGGCTCAACCAACCTGGTCAACGGAAGCAGAAAGGATTATCGATATTCAAACTCGAATGCAATATGAAATCCCCGCGCTTTTATCGTCGCTTGATTTTGAAAACACGTCATTTATTATCAAAGAATTACAACCGCAGGAGGATAAATTAGACTTCGCCGAGCATACGATTGATCAAGAAGAATGGCCCCACGTACTTAAAACTATGGCTAATGTTTTAGCTTCAGCTCATTTAAGAAGTTCGGGGCGGCAGGGTTCAGCTATCGCCGATGATTTGATGAGTTTCGGTCAATCTCAACACTGGCAGCAATCTTTACACGAATATGCGATCAAATACGCCAAACAAGTAGAAAAAGATTATACTTCTTTCTGTTCGGCTTTTAATCCTGGTAACTAACCCAATATAATTAAAAGCTAAAGTCGGCTGAAATCAACTTTAGCTTTTAATCAACGATATATTCCTATCGATTAAACGGCGGCTGTTTCTTCTACCACTGGAGTTTCTTCGATGATGGGATAGATGCTCACTTTGCGGCGACTTTTGGTTTTGTATTCAAACTTCACCACGCCGTCTATAAGAGCGTATAGAGTATCGTCTCCGCCTCTACCGACATTGTTGCCGGGGTGAACTTTTGTTCCTCTCTGACGGATGATAATATTACCTGCTTTGACTACTTGGCCGCCGAATTTTTTCACCCCTAAACGTTGTGAGCGTGAATCGCGTCCATTTCTCGTACTACCCGTACCTTTCTTATGTGCCATTTTCTTTTACCTCCTATAAGTTTGTTTATTCTTCTTCGTCCGTTGCCGTTGCTTCTACCGAAATAGCCTTACCGCTATCGGCCGTGATCGTGGTTCCATTTATAGTAATAGAATCGATCATAAACTGGGTAATTTCTTGGCGATGACCCCGTTTTTTCCGGGTTTTCTTTTTCGGTTTCATCTTGTAGACGAGAACCTTTTTACCACGGCGATGCCTCATTACCGTTCCTTCTACTGTAGCGCCTTCGATGAAGGGCTGACCGATCGAGATTTCATCCTCATGACTGACTAAGAGAACTTTATCGATCGTATAACTCTCGTTTTCGTCTACGTGTAGTAGTTCTATATCATAGTAACGACCTGGCTCTACTTTTAACTGTTTGCCACCGGTTTCGATTATCGCGTAACTCATTTTTATTCTGGGGTTATTTGCCGTACAGGTAGCCGAGATATGCTCGACTTTTTACTGCCTCACCTGATCCGAGCAGGATTTGACACAATTCACTATTATCCGCGATCAATGGATTAACTGTCAACCCGCCTGGATTTAAAAGAGCAAGAAATCGACTGTGCTTAAGCCGGGCATCCTAACGGGTTAATCTTCTCTATAGGTTTCGTGCCTCTCTACTTCGCCATTCTCTAACGATGTAATCCATAGGAAAATAAGCGCTCAAATCTCATTTAAAAAATACTGGTGTAAAGACAAAATATTATCTCTTTCCCAAGTTTTATTTCTGACGATAAAAATATCTATGTCTTTCGTAAAAAAAAAATTTTTAAACACGATACCACCAGAAGAAAATAAAATAAGTATTAATTGTTTGAAGCATAGATTAAGTATTAAGTTTTATTTAAGTAACCACTCTAAACTCATAGCTTTGCTAGGATACAAATTACATGGGAATAGATTATATAAAGTATTACAAAAATTTAACTATTAGGCGAAGAGAGTAAAGATGAGACATTTCTGCGATCAATGGATTCAAGAATGGTGCGATGAGAACGGTTGGACGGATCTGTTTATAGAACGTTATAACAATTATTGGGCTTTCCCTCCAGGGGCAGTTATGCCTGAACCTATTCCCAATAAAGTATTAAGATTAATTAAGTTAGAGAAAGGGCTGTGCGAAGAAGAAAAAGCCTGGCTGGGGGTGGCTCTAGGATTCACGGCGCTGGCGGTGACTTTAACTTGTTTTTGGGCCACTCCCATGCCCATAGTTGTCGCCTTCGCTTTCGATGCTTTTACGGCGGCTCAGTTAGAAGTAGAATATTCATGAAGCCGAAATTAAAAACGATAGAGGCTTGGGAGCAAGCAGAAATATTGATGCAACCGACATTTATCAGAGTGATCGATAATATTCGTAAACAGATAGATGTATGTACTTGGCAGGCGAAATATGAGGAGATAGAAAATCCTTATCCAGGTTATGTATTGCGTCTGACGAAGAACGATCGCTCGCTCGCTGTAGATATTTGGCAACTATGTTATCAGGTTTGCTTTCTCGATTACACTCCGGGTGATGGAGAAGAAGCTCGGCTCGTTGACATCGATAGGAGTTTACTAAGAGAAGATGGAGAGGTAGACTGGGAGAGTTTAGAAAATAAAACGAATAACATAGTAACGGCCATATTTACGAATTTGGAAAAGGAATCAAAATGATGGTATCCGTGTACGATCGTTCCGGCTGGGGCGTATTAGAATTATCAGGGCACGATAGGTTACGTTTCCTCCACAACCAAACCACGAACAATATCAACCGTCTGCAACCAGGGCAGGGGTGTGATACGGTGTTCGTCACTTCCACCGCCCGGACGATAGATATAGCTACGGTTTACGCCACGGAAAACTCATTACTGATAATAGTATCGCCCGCTCGCAGAGAGTTTCTACTGCAGTGGATGGATAAATATATCTTCCCTATGGATAAAGTATTTCTCAGGGATATTTCCTCGGATTACGGCATCATCAGCCTCATCGGTGCTGATAAAGACTTATTAACCCGCCTCGGTTTAGAGTTAGGAGATATAGAGCCGACATACGGTAATCATCGACGGGTAGAGGGAACATATGTAGCAGTTGGCAACGAATTGGGTTTACCCGGATATACATTGCTCGTACCGACGGAGGAAAAAGAAGCGGTATGGCAGAAGATAAAAGATGAGAGCATAGAGATTATAAACGATCGTACCTGGGAAACCTACCGAATAGAGAGGGGTAGACCGGTACCGGATAAAGAATTGGGAGAGGACTATAATCCTTTAGAAGCCGGATTGTGGGGTTGTATCAGCTTTGATAAAGGCTGTTATATCGGGCAGGAAACCATAGCCCGCTTGAACACCTATAAAGGGGTGAAACAGCAATTATGGGGGGTTAAGTTAAACGGCTACGTAGAGCCAGGGGCGGAAGTCAATAGAGAGGGAGTCAAGATAGGGGAGTTAACGAGTTGTGTGGAAACGGAGGAGGGGGCGATAGGTCTTGTCTACGTTCGCAGTAAGTTTTTAAGCGAAGATAAAAAGGTGGACATAGGCGATAAAGTTGGTAATTTAATCTTGCCGCCCATGTTATCTCATGAATATTTCCCTGGAATCGGTAAGCAATAAATTAACCAGAATTAAAAATTAACTAGGGGCACGGTGCCACCTGCTGTGGGTGGTTCACCTTGATTAGTCC
Source organism: uncultured bacterium (assembly GCA_964623815.1). GTDB lineage: Bacteria > Cyanobacteriota > Cyanobacteriia > Cyanobacteriales > Microcystaceae > Chroococcopsis. The sequence continues at coordinate 10,853 of CAZUVR010000025.1, forward strand.
ACTCTGGTTTTAAGGGAAGTTGAAAGGGAAGTGGTAAGGGCAGAGTATTGGCGGGTTGAATATCGGGAGAGGTTGGCTGTATTTGATACTCTTGAGATTCGATGGGCTTAATATCGCTACTATCAAGGTTTGTATTAAATGGGGAATTCGGTTGAGATAAACCATTCAAATCTCTACTTGTCCCTTGAGGAACTTCCAAGGGCTTAACTTGGTCTAGGGATATGGGAGCACTTGTTTGGGCAGACGCGGGTGAAATTTGAGTGACAATGCCCAAAAAACTTAAACTGACAATTGCTCCGGTAACGCTACAATTAAACTGTCTCATAGCTCGCTCAACTTAATAATTGCCTCTTCTTTCTGTTATAGCAAGAAACTAGATGCTAGAGGGAAGTAAATTTATGGTAGATTCTCATCCCACTTTAGATATAGATATATTCCTGGTTTGTGGGCTTGGCAGTTTAGGGCAAAACTGCGTCATGGCTTTAAAAGGGTTTGGGGTGAGTGTAATAGGTATAGAAAAAATTAAACCCTCTAGCTGGGAGATAGAAGAAATTCCATCATCCTTGGAAGACTTACTCATCGGCGACTGTAGACAGAAAAGTCTCCTACAAAGAGCGAAAATAGATAGATGTCGTGCCGCCTTACTCGTTACCAGCGACGAGCAAGTTAATATAATCGCAGCTCTGACGATACGACAATTAAACCCCCGTACACGTCTCGTGATTCGCTCCTCTCAAGAAAATCTTAACCAGTTATTAGCCGAACAACTAGGCAATTTTATCGCTTATGAACCGACGAGCTTACCAGCGAATGCTTTTGCTCTAGCGGCCTTAGGCACGGAAACCCTGGGATTATTTTCTTTAGACACCCAAAAGGTGCGGATTATTCAAAAAATAATTACCCCCGACGATGGTTTAGCCAATCGCTCTCTATTAGAGTTAAATACTCCTACCCGTCGTATCGTTGCTCATCGTCAGCAGGATGAGCCAACATTTAGTGGGTTTCATCAATGGTCATTATTAGATGTAGCCCGTCCGGGAAATACTATAGTATATGTGGAAACAGGTTTTAGTTCCCTGCTTTATCAGACTGGTACGGGTAAAAAAAAGTCAGCCGATTATATAAACATCTGGAAAGGTAAAGTTCAAAAATTTATTCATAAAATCCGACAAACTCCTACACAAAAATTAGCTGTGATTTCTGCTTTAATAATCTTATTTTTATTAGTTATAGGTACTATTTTATTTAAAATTTATAACCCTAACGATAGCTTACTTTCTGCACTAAATAAAACGGCAATTATATTATTAGGCGGTTATGGTGATATTTTTGGCGGATTAGAGGAGAATAATAACATACCTTGGTGGTTGCAGGTCTTCACTCTTGGTTTAACGCTAGCGGGGACAGCATTCGTCGGGGTTTTATACGCATTATTAACAGAAAATTTATTAGCATCTAAGTTTCAATTTGTGAGAAATCGTCCGCCCGTCCCCTCACAGAATCATATTGTGATTATAGGCTTGGGGAGAGTCGGTCAACAGGTGGCCAGTTTGCTGACGGAATTAAAAGAAAGTTTGGTCGGCATTACTTCCAATAACGAACTAGAATCTAATTTTCTGCCCCAAATGCCTTTACTAGTGGGCAATCTTAAGGAGGTTTTGCCTCAAGCTAACCTTGATAAAGCCAAAAGTATCGTTATCGTTACCAATGACGAGATGAGTAACTTCGAGATAGCTTTAATGTCTAAGAAAATTAACCCGAAAAGCTATTTAGTCATCCGCACTATCAGCGAACAATTAGAGAAACAACTCAGCCAAATTTTGCCTCAGTCTCACGTTTTAGGTACTTATAATGTGGCGGCGGAGGCTTTCGCGGGCGCGGCTTTCGGCGAGAATATCTTAAATCTATTCCGTCTCAATCAACAGACGGTTTTAGTCACCGAATACGACATCGAAGCGCACGACACTTTACAGGGAAAATCTATCGGTGATATTGCCTATGGTTATCGGGTAATCCCTTTACTTCATCAGAGGCCTATGGAGTCTGCTAAGATTTTACCCCCTTATTATCTGAAGGTGAAAGAGGGCGATCGTATTATTATCCTAGCGACTAGTAACGGGTTGCGTCGTATCGAGGCGGGACGCTCTATCCCCAAGTCGAAAAGGATAGAAATTAGCAGTAGCCTTAACCCCAACCTCGCCACAGAGGCCCCAAGTCTCATCTCCAATATTTCCGGCTGCCCCCTCGGAATCGCTACGGCGACGATGCAGTGTCTCCCAGCGATTCTACCTACACCCCTCTACGAGCATCAAGCCGAGCGTCTGGTTTTAGAATTGAAAAGGTTGCAAGTACAGGCCTCGATTATTTCTATCTCTACGTAAATTTATGCCTATATATTTCTACTGGGGCGAAGATGATTTCGCCATAGAAGAAGCGGTGAAAGCTCTAAACGCGAAAGTCCTCGACCCGCACTGGATACAATTTAATTACGATAAAATCCCCGGCACTTCTAACGACTCGGTTATTAATGCTCTCAATCAAGCCATGACACCAGCTTTCGGTGGTGGTAATCGTCTGGTTTGGCTTGCGGATACATCTCTGTGTCAGCAGTGTAGCGATGATATTCTCAAAGAGCTTCAGCGTACTTTACCAGATATTCCCCCCACTACTCATCTGCTTTTAACGAGCGATAAGAAGCCAGATGCCCGTCTCAAATCGACGAAATTGATGCAAACCCACGCACAGGTACAGGAATTCTCCCCCATACCTCCCTGGAAAGTCGATGAAATCGCTTATCACATAGGCAATCTGGCTAAACAGAGAGGTTTGATATTGACTCGGGAGGCGACAGAAGAGTTAGCCGAATCGGTGGGTAATAATAGCCGTCAACTGACGGCTGAGTTGACAAAATTACAACTTTATGCAGGTCAGGGGAAAAAGACGATCGATCGATCGGATGTTATAAATCTGGTAAGCGGGAGCAGTCAGAGTAGCTTGGATTTAGTTAAGGCTATTCTCAAGAACGAAACCGGTAAGGCGCTGGAATTGGTAGCGGATTTAATCGCTCGCAACGAAGCCCCTTTGAGTATTGTAGCGACTCTAACGGGTCAGTTTAGAACTTGGGCGATCGTGAAACTGCATTTAGAAAAGGGTGAAAAGGATGATAAGCTCATCGCGGCGGCCGCCGAGATAGCTAATGTCAATCGTCTTTATTACATCAAGAAAGAGATAGGGGCTTATCAGGCTAAACAGTTTCTCTCCGCTTTTCCCCTGTTGTTAGAATTAGAACAAAGTCTCAAGCGGGGAGCCGAACCTTTAGCCACTCTACAAACGAAAATCGTTCAATTGTGTTGTTTATTCTAGGGGATTGATAATTCGTCAATCTAATGATGACCTAAAAGTTTATCCCGCAGACTTTGAATCTTATCCCGATATTTAGCCGCCGATTCAAACTCTAATTTTTTCGCAGCTTCTTTCATCTGCTCCTCTAATTGTGTTATCAAATCGGGAATAGTTTCTAAGGGGAGTTCTTGCAAATTTTCGGTCACTTCCTCTAATTGCTGTGAGTTGAGACGACGAGAAATATCCAAGAAATCTAGAATAGAATTACCGGAATACTTGCGGAGTGGTTGCGGGGTGATGTTGTGTTCAAGATTGTAAGCTAACTGTATATTCCGCCGCCTTTCGGTTTCCTCGATCGCCCCGATCATGCTATCCGTCAGATTATCGGCGTATAAAATCGCCTGCCCCCTGATATTTCTAGCTGCCCTACCGATAGTTTGAATCAAAGCTCTCTCGGCCCTCAAGAAACCTTCTTTATCCGCATCCATAATTACAACCAAGGACACTTCTGGTAAGTCCAAACCCTCTCTCAATAAATTCACCCCTATCAACACATCGAATTCACCCTTTCTCAAACCCTGAATGATTTCGATTCGTTCGATCGATTGAATTTCTGAGTGTAAATACCGAACTTTTATCCCCCTCTCTTGAAAATATTCGGTTAAATCCTCCGCCATTCTTTTCGTGAGAGTGGTAATTAAAACCCTTTCTTGTAGTGCGATTCTATCCTTAATTTCTCCTAATAGATCGTCTACTTGTCCTTCTGTGGGACGGACGATGATTTCTGGATCTAAAACGCCCGTAGGACGGATGATTTGCTCGATAACTCTATCTTCTGAGCGCTCTATCTCCCAATCTCCGGGAGTAGCAGAAACAAAAATACACTGACGCACTTTTTCCCAGAATTCTTCAGCTTTTAAAGGTCGATTATCGGCGGCACTGGGTAAACGAAAACCGTGATCGATCAGGACTTTTTTGCGCGATTGATCTCCGTTATACATTCCCCTCAATTGGGGCACCGTCACATGAGATTCATCGATGACTAATAGCCAATCTTCGGGAAAATAATCGATGAGACATTCGGGCGGCTCACCGGGGAGTCTACCCGCTAAATGACGCGAGTAATTTTCTACGCCATTACAGTAACCCACTTCCCGTAACATATCTAAATCATAACGGGTTCTTTGAGATAGGCGCTGTGCTTCTAGCAGTTTGCCTTCTTTTTCTAATTCGATTAATCTATTATCTAGCTCCTCTTTAATATCGGTGCAAGCTTTTTCTAATTGCTCCTCTGGGGTAACGAAGTGACGGGCGGGATAAATATTAATCTCTTTTAGGTTGTGAAGTATTTCCCCGGTGACGGGATCTAAATAGCGGATGCTATCAATTTCATCCCCGAAAAAATCTACTCTAATCACTCTATCTTCGTAAGCGGGAACGATTTCCAGAATATCACCCTTAAGACGGAAGCGCCCCCGGGAAAGCTCTATATCGTTTCTACTATATTGAATATTTACTAAATCCCGTAAGACTCGTCTCTGATCCAATTCTTCGCCTACCCGTATGGGGATGGCGGCTTTTAAATATTGGGAAGGGATTCCTAAACCGTAGATACAGCTTATCGATGCTACCACTATCACATCTCTGCGCTCGAATAGCGATCGCGTCGCCGAGTGCCTCAGCATATCTATCTCTTCGTTGATCGAGGCAGTTTTCTCTATGTAAGTATCGCTGACGGGTATGTAAGCTTCTGGTTGATAGTAGTCGTAATAACTGATGAAATACTCGACGGCGTTATCGGGGAAAAATTGCCTCAACTCGTTGCACAATTGAGCCGCCAGGGTTTTATTATGGGCCAGAACTAGGGCTGGTTTACCTATTTTCTCGATTACCGAGGCGACGGTGAAAGTTTTGCCGGTGCCCGTAGCCCCCAATAAAGTTTGAAAACGGTGATTCTCTTCTAAAGAGCGGGTTAATTGTTCGATCGCGCCCGGTTGATCCCCGGTAGGCACGAAAGGGGCTTGCAGTTGGAAGAGTTTGGTCATGCAGCTTAAAAATAATTATTGGTTAGATGAGTAACACTTATAGGGAAAGAGAAAAGAAAGATGTATCTTAATAAGAGAGAGGATTTTAAGAAAAATTTAAAAACCTTGAAGTAAAGCCACCGCAATACTTTTATAATCATCCCTATGGTAACAAAACAAAGGAGAATAGTGCCATGACGGTAGAGAACTTAGAAACTAACGGCAACAACGCCCCCGAAACCGAGAAACCCGCTAATACTCGCGCCAAATCGACCGCATCCAAAGCGAGCAAAGAAAAAGAATCCTCTGCTTTATCGATTAAGAGCAAAGCCGAAGAAGCGAAAGGACTAAAATTATCTCGACAGGGCGGATTACCCGAAAATCGTCCCGTAGGCGTTAGTAATTTAACGTTGAAGGAAACTGGCGAGCTACCTGGTCATCGTCCTGTAGAAGCCAGTCATTTACAAGTAGTCAGTACCTATAGCTCTGTGGGCGGTCAACGTCCGGTAGTATCGAGCGGTATGGAGGTTAGCGGCACCCTCACCGTATCCGGAAACCGTCCGATCGCAGTCAGCCATCTACAGATCAGCGAAACCTATTCCGTTATGGGTAGCCGCCCAGTTGCTTCTAACGAGATAGATGATCCTTCTACCTTAATGGGATTTCTCGATTAGTTTTATCTATATAAATAGTCTTTATTACGATCGAAGTCGTCTTGAGCGGACGGCTTTAACTTGTTATTTATATATCCTAAGATATAGATTTTATTTCCTTAACTTCCTCCTTAAGTTCCTAAACTTAGGTTGTTTAACTCAAGCGGTCTAGAGAAAATATAAATGGTTAGGGAACATTCCCCAAACACAGTCAGATGAAATTAAATTCAGTCCAAGATAGGCCGATAGAAAGGGAAAGCTAGTACAAGGGTTGCCGCGAAGTCCGATATTTTACAACCATCGTAGTAGCAGTTAATAGATTATCGGCTTTGACTAGAGATTACATCTGGCTGTTTTCTTTTGTGGCGAGGGGCGATCGATAAGTAAGTCGAGACTTAAACTACTTTAATTGCACAGGTTATATTAAACTGATTGTTGGTCTATTGCATTATCATGAATCAGGAATGGAAATCGGGCAGAAAGTAAAAGTATATCGTTTGAGAGATCGAGTTTCTGGCGAAGTAGCTGGTAAACTAGGGAAAGAAGGCATCATCAGAGAATTTAAAATGACTGATGGTAGCGGTGTGGGTGCGGTGGTACAGTTTGACGATAAGAGCAGTACCTGGTTCTTTGAGGATGAACTCAAAGTCGTGGATTAATTACACCAACTATTAGGAATAATCTATGTCCTCAATTATTACCTTTTTGGGTAAGGGAGGCAGTGGTCGTACTACCGTAGCGATTGGAGTGGCGAAAAAGCTCGCTGGTGAAGGGGCGAAAGTCCTCCTCATTGGTCAGGATTCTAGCCCCGCCTGGGGTATACAATTAGGAGCTACCCCTTCAGCTACGGTTACGGAAATAGCCCCCAATCTCTCGGTTCTTCAACTACAAACCACCGCCCTCTTAGAGCAGAGTTGGGAACAGGTTAAGGAGTTGGAAAAACAATATTTACGAACTCCCTTATTAAAAAACGTTTACGGTCAAGAACTAGGTATATTACCGGGCATGGATCAAGCCCTAGCCCTGAATGTCCTCAGAGAACAGTATAAAAGCGGTAAGTTCGATTTTATCGTCTATGACGGTACGGGTGATGTAAATACTTTAAGGACTTTGGGAATTCCCGAGGTGGGGGGGTGGTACGTGCGCCGTTTCCGGCAGGTTTTCGCCGACTCAGAAATAGTGCGTAATCTAGCCCCTTTCGTTCAACCGATTACCGCCGCCGTTTTAAACGTTTCCTGGAGTTTTGACGATCTAGGTAAGAACGAAGCCACCAATATCATAGAAGAAGGTCGCAACGCCCTAAAAAATCCCGCTCGCGTAGTCGCTTATCTCGTTACCAACGATGACCCAGTTGCCATAGCGACGGCTAAATATCTCTGGGGCGGGGCCCAACAAATAGGCTTGAGCGTAGCAGGTGTCTTCGTCAACGGCAACCAAAATTTAGAAGGCGAGTTTTCGCCTCTGCGGGCGGTTAATCTGCCTCTGAAAAATGACGGTGACTGGTCAAATTTCATCGCCGCCCTGCCTCCTTTAAATAACTCGGGCGAGATACCCCAACCCCTGACCATCGATGTAACAGCGCGTCAGGTGAAAGTGTATCTGCCGGGGTTTGATAAAAAAGCGGTGAAATTGATTCAATCGGGCCCCGAATTAACGATCGAAGCGGGTAATCAAAGGCGTAACATAAATGTACCCCCACCACTGGCTGGTCAATCCGTCAAAGGGGCTAAATTTCAAGATGGTTATCTAATTATTTCTTTTTAACTTATGTCTAACTCGCCACTGGAAAATATTCAAGAGGGAGAAAGTAACGCTCGCGGTGCTAAAACCCGTCAGTTATTGGGGATGAAAGGGGCCGCACCGGGGGAAACCTCCATCTGGAAAATTCGCCTACAGTTGATGAAACCCATTACCTGGATTCCCCTCATCTGGGGGGTAGTGTGCGGAGCGGCTTCTTCCGGGAATTATATATGGTCGCTCGAAGATGTTTTAAAGGCCCTCACCTGTATGCTCTTATCCGGGCCGTTGATGGCGGGATACACCCAAACTTTGAACGATTTTTACGATCGGGAAATAGACGCTATTAACGAACCTTACCGCCCTATTCCTTCTGGAGCTATCTCCGTTCCCCAAGTCATCGCCCAGATTCTCATATTACTTTTTAGCGGTATTGGTTTAGCCTATGTTTTAGACCGGTGGGCGGGGCACGAGTTCCCGATCATGACTTGTTTAACCCTCGGTGGGGCCTTTTTAGCCTATATATATTCCGCACCTCCTTTAAAACTCAAACAGAATGGCTGGCTGGGTAATTACGCCCTCGGCTCTAGCTATATCGCCCTACCCTGGTGGGCTGGTCATGCTCTATTCGGCGAGTTAAACTCGACCATCGTTATCCTCACCCTGATCTATAGCATGGCGGGTCTAGGTATTGCCGTAGTTAACGATTTTAAGAGTGTGGAAGGTGACAAACAGTTAGGCTTGAAATCTTTACCGGTTATGTTCGGTATTACTACGGCGGCGTGGATTTGCGTGATCATGATCGATCTGTTCCAGGCGGGTATAGCGGGCTATTTAATCAGCATCGATCAGAAGATATATGCCACTATTCTATTACTATTGATCATCCCTCAAATTACCTTTCAAGATATGTATTTTCTACGAGATCCCCTCAATAATGACGTAAAATATCAGGCTAGCGCACAGCCATTTCTCGTTTTAGGAATGTTAGTAACGGGCTTAGCCCTAGGTCATATTGGGTAATTTTTAAAGAATAGAACAAAACCCAACTGCGGCAGTTGGGTTTTTTTTATGGGGTATTAACGTTTTTACTCTTAGGTGTGAAAGTTATTTCTTTCACTTCACCCACATTACCGAAGCTTTGCAGAGGATTTTTATTAACGGAGACTTTCACCGCCCCCGCGTTTCCAGCGCGAATACTCACCTTTTCTTTTCCTGTCCAGGTTTGTTCCTCTCCCTTCTCCATCAATCCCTCATACTGTTTCTCGCCGTCAACCACCACCTCTAGCCAAGAGCTATCTTCTAATTTAATTTTGGTGGATACTTCATTAATTACAGGAGATGGTTTAGGTGAGGGCTTTTTCACCACCGGTGAAGGAGGGGTGACGGGTTTTTGTGACACCGGCGAGGCTACCGGGGAGGCTACTGGTTTTTGCTCCGATACATTCGGCTGTGTTTGCGGACGGGTGAATAGGTATCCTAAACCTACTAAGAGCAGGCCAGCACCAAGTAAACCCCATAACCAGTAGGGGGGGTTAGCCTTGGGTTTGGGGGTAGAAATATTCTGGTTCAGGCTCGGCTGGGGTTTAATCGCTTTCTGCTCGCTCGGGCGAGGTTCTTTTCCCGTATAAATCGCGGCTTTGACGGTAACTTTTTCTTCTTTCCGCACCGTCGCGGCGGGAACTTTCACCGACTCGCTGACACTGGGGCTAGGCTCTGGTAGCTCGATTTTTAAAGGTTCCTGTACTTGGGTTAATCGATCGGTTAAATTCTTGCTATCGATTTTTAAAGCTTGGGCGTATCTCTTGACGAAGCCTTTCACATAGACCAATTCGGGGAGGTAATCGGCCGAACCCTGTTCCAGAGCCTGCAACATGGGTAAACGAATCATCGTAGCGGCGGCGATGTCTTCCAGCGTCATCGACTTTTCTTGACGTTTCTGCCGTAGAAAAGCCCCTATTTCCTTAACTACCTCGACTTGAGGGAGACTGAGCTTATTCATGGTGAATTTATATCCCGATCTTAAAAAATATCTTTTTGCTTTATATATTAGTCTGTCGGGAAGCTATTTAGTTTCTGAGGGAATAAATTTTATCATCGAAACCGAAAACGAACAAAAAAAGGGGGGTGGAAAGCCCCCTCGATCGAGATCTTTCACTAACAGTTAATAAGCATCTTGTAGTTCGTAAAAGTCGGGAGAGACGTAATCTTTTCTCAGGGGCCAACCGATCCAATCTTCGGGCATCAATATCCTTTTCAGATTTGGGTGTCCTTCGTAAACGATCCCGTACATATCGTAACTTTCCCGCTCCTGCCAGTCGGCACTCTTCCAGATCCAGTATACCGAGGGTACTGTAGGATTATCTCTGGGTAGGAACACCTTCAGGCGCACTTCTTGCGGTCGCTCGGCGTTATCGGCCACCTTGATCAAGTGGTAGAAACTGACTAATTCTTTACCCGGCCCGAGATCGTAAGCGCCCTGACACTGAAGATAATTGAATCCGTAAGCGTAGAGAGCGGTACATAGGGGTAACAAATATTCAGCATCGACCTTGATCAATTCTACGCCGCTGTGATCGGCTTCTAGGGATTGATGCTCGAAACCGTTCTGAGTCAACCAGGTGGATGTAGGGCCCGCTTGCACTATAGCGTTCGTTTCTTCAGACACCTTATTTCGTCTCCTCTTTCTGTTGGGCGGTTAATAATGCGGGGGGTACCGGCATCCCGGTAGCCTCGACTAACTCTTTAGGTGGTGCTTGACGGCCTTCATTCTGTAGATATTTACCCGTTAAGATCGGATCTACCGGTTTCATATTGTGGGGGATGCTGTAATAGCGATGGGTCTGCCCCAAGACGGAGCCTCTTTCTTGAATCGATTCGTTGGCTACTTTCTTACGCAGTTTGATGATAGCGTCGATGATGGCTTCCGGGCGGGGAGGGCAACCGGGAATGTAGACATCTACGGGAATCAGTTTATCCACACCGCGCACAGCCGTGGTGGAGTCGCTACTGAACATCCCGCCGGTGATGGTACAGGCTCCCATTGCGATTACATATTTAGGCTCGGGCATCTCTTCGTATAAACGCACCAGGGCGGGGGCCATCTTCATCGTGATCGTGCCCGCAGTGATGATTAAATCTGCCTGACGCGGACTAGAACGGGGTACTAAACCGAATCGATCGAAATCGAATCGGGAGCCAATTAAAGCCGCAAATTCGATGAAACAGCAGGCTGTACCATAGAGAAGGGGCCAGAGACTCGATAATCTTGCCCAGTTGTATAAATCGTCTACTGTAGTCAGGATGACGTTTTCCGATAGGTCTTGAGTGACTTGACTCCGGCCGATGGGATTGAGGATTTTTTCCTGCTGTTGTTTGAGAAGCTCTGTGAATTCAGATGTTGGGTTCGGACTCATAATTTATGCCAAGGATAAAACGATCGGTTATATAAAAATTTATCGCTTTTCTTTTACGACCACTCTAATGCGCCTTTACGCCACGCATAGATTAGGGCGACTACGAGAACGGTAATAAATATCACCGCTTCCACGAACGCGAGTACCCCCAGTTGATTGAAAGCTACCGCCCAAGGGTATAAAAATACTGTTTCTACATCAAAAACTACGAATACCAGGGCGAACATATAGTAACGGATATTAAATTGAATCCAAGCTCCGCCAATGGGTTCCATCCCTGATTCGTAGGTGGTGCGTCTTTCCGGGCCCCCTCCACTCGGTCTTAATAGTTTCGAGGCGGTTAACGCTAAAATCGGCACCAAGCTACAGACGAGCAAGAAGCCTAAAAAATATTCATAACCTGTGAGTACGAACACGTTTTGTTTTAACTCCTTATTCAGGAAGGTCAGGGTTTGTTTTTCTTTACATGGCTTCTATTATAGGGTGTTTCTATCCCCGTCTCGTTTATCAAAAATCTTTATGCTGACCATTAGCTTCTCTGTTTATACCGTAAGGTAGCTCTGTCCATTCCAGCTTCAAGTTTCCCTTATTTCTGGCGGTAGATGCAGATTATTATTAGTTTTCTTACAATTTTTAGCAGGTTTGATAATAATTTATATATGAATTTTAGGACGATATTCTCTCTTTTAAAAGAAACTTGGAACGAATGGAATAAAGACGGGGCATCGACTTTAGCCGCATCTTTGGCTTATTATACTATTTTTTCCGTCGCTCCTTTACTGATTATTGCTATTGCGATCGCGGGTTCTATCTTCGGGGAAGATGCGGCCAGAGGTCAAATTGTGACTCAGATTCAAGGCTTAGTAGGTAAAGACGGGGCCGAAGTTATTGAAACCGCCATTAAAAACTCACGGCAACCGGAAGCCAATAGCCTCGCTTCCCTGATCAGTATCGTCATTCTCCTTTTTGGTGCCTCGGGGGTTTTTGCTCAACTTCAAGACGCTTTAAATACGATTTGGAATGTTAAGGTTAAACCGCAGAAAGGTGTCGTCAATTTCATCCGCAAACGCTTACTATCTTTCTCGGCAGTATTGGGTATCGGTTTCTTACTTCTAGTATCTCTGGTGGTGAGCGCTAGTTTGGCAGCCCTGACCAACTATTTAGGCGGTTTCATCGGCAATATGAGCATCCTAGCTATACTGGTTAACTTTGCTATCTCTTTCGGTGTCATCACTCTACTATTCGCCTTTATGTTTAAATATCTGCCAGATGTGAAAATTACCTGGAACGATGTAGCGATCGGTGCGGTGATCACGGCTTTATTATTTAATATAGGCAAGTTCTTACTCGGTCTTTATTTGGGTACAGGTAGTTTCGGATCTACCTACGGCGCTGCGGGTTCATTGGTTATCGTCCTAATCTGGGTATATTATTCGGCACAGATACTGTTCTTCGGCGCTGAATTTACCCAAGTTTATGCCTCTAGATACGGATCTCAAATTGTTCCCAATAAATACGCTGAAGTAGCTGATAAAGACAAAGTAAGGAGCCGGTAAGTATGAGTTAGAACTTGGTATTTATTACCCCCGACTCCTAACTCCCTTTATTATTTCCAACCGACGCGGTTCATCAGGGCTACTGCCTTAGCCAGATTCGGGCCGTAATCAGCTACACTAGCGGTGTCGGCTTTGAAGTTACCGAATCGGGCTAAATTAGGATCGAGCTTCACGCCAGCCACTACGGGATATTCATTGTTACCTTGAGCGAAGAAGGTTTGTGCCTCATTACTCGATAGATACTCTAAAAATCTAATCGCCGCCTGTCTATTGGGAGCAGTTTTGATCAACCCTCCCCCACTAATATTGACGTGGGCACCTCTACCCTTTTGATCTGGGAAAATAACGCCCACTTCGCTATATATCGCTCGCTTAGCGGGATCTTTATCCTCCGCATAACCTGCCAGATAATAAGTATTCGCCAGGGCTAAACTCCCCACGCCAGCGGCTACCGCTTCTATTTGCGCTTTATCGTTTCCTTGAGGTTGCCGGGCAAAATTGGCGACGAATCCCCGACACCATCTCTCTGTGGCGGCCTCGCCTCTGGTGTCTATCAACCAGGCTACAAAAGATTGACTGTAAATGTTACTAGAGGAGCGAGTCAGTATCTGGCCTTTCCAGCGAGGATTAGCTAAATCATCGTAGGAATCTATCTGGCTCGGATTAACTTTACTTTTGTCGTACATGATGACGCGCAAACGTTTACTGAATCCGAACCAGTATCCTTTAGGATCTCTCAGGTTCGCCGGAATTCTCTGATTAAGGATTCTAGAGTTAACCGGGGCGAATATTCCCTCTTGATTTGCCCGCCACAGTCTTCCCGCGTCTACGGTTAGAAGAATATCCGCCGGACTTCTCTGTCCTTCGCTTTTAATTCTCTCGATTAATGGGTCGGCTTCCCCTTCTACTAAGTTTACTTTGATTCCCGTCTGCTTGGTGAAGTTGTCGTATAAGCGTCTATCCGTATTGTAGTGGCGGGAAGAATACAGATTGACTACTCCCGTTTGAGCGTTTGTAGATTCCATTCTTTGCAGTTGGTTCGCCGCTACCGCTAGTACTGCAGTTCCTGTACCCAGGAACACTCTTCTCGTCATGCTCATAGTTATTCTACCTGTCTTTTTTAAGGTGGCTCTGTGTATTGTACATTATTGAGAATCTTTATTAGTTAGTTTACGTTAATTAACCTGTAAAATAAGAAATACACATAGTTTTTTAGATAAAGATAATCAGTAATCTCTAGTTTAGAAATAGTATTATAGTTAATTATTCTCAATAATCGGGAAAGAGGCGATCGTGCTAACCTGAATACATAAGGCTCAATTAAGACAACTAGATGAGTACCGCGATCGAGACGATTCAACACCTGCTAAAACAACAGGATTATCACGAAGTGATAGGATTATGCGAAAGTAGTCTATCAACAGCTCCGGGGCCACATTTGCTCAGCTATTACCTGGGGCTGGCCTATTTACTTTCAGGTGATGCGGCAAGGTGTCAAGAAATATGGATGTCCGCGTTATTAGAAGATGATGCGGAGGATGCGGGGCGAGGGCTTATAGAGATTATGGAGGCAGAAATTTATAACGCTCTCGATAGAAGTGATTTGGCTACGGTAAAAATTTTGTGCGGTTTGATCCTGGAAATAGATGAGAGCTGGGGTAACGAGGAAATAGAGAGGGAGATCAATAAAGTTATCGATTCCCTCGAAAAAGCCGGACAACAGGCTCTAGAAGTAAAAAATTGGCCCGAGGCGATCGAGATCTATAATAGGCTCTTAAATTGGAATAACGGGGTAGATGCTTACTGGTATCGCTCCGCACTGGTTTATTATCATACCCGACAGTATTCTTTAACTACTAATGCTCTCAATGCAGCCTTAAATATCAACGATAGAGTCGCCGATTATCACTATCTGATGGCTTTAACTTTCGAGCGGGAAAATAACTGGGAGCTTGCCGTACAAGCTTATAATAAAACCTTGGAGTTAGATGATAATTATTCCGCCGCTTATAGCAATATAGGTAATTTATTCTACAGAATAGGTGAGTTAACTAAAGCTCAAGATTGTTATGAGAAAGCAATAGAGATTACTCCTAATTCTTACGTTGACCATATCAATTTAGGTAACGTACTTCTAGCAAAACAAGAATTGTCTGCGGCGGAAAATATCTATCAAAAAGCACTGGCGATCGCTCCCGAGAGGAGCGAAGCGACCAAAAATTTAGAACTAGTGAAATATTTAGCGGGTCATCCGCAAAGACCGATTATATATACTGGGAACTTCTTCTTTAAAAATCATCATTATTCTCGGGCGATTCAGGAATATGAAAAACTTGTAGGTAGTAAAGTTGAGGATGCTAATTACTATACTAATTTTAGTCAAATTTATTTACGTAGTAAAGATTATGAAAAAGCTTTAAGTATATTGAATGATGGTATTAAATATCATCCAGGAAATTCGGGTTTATACTTGGGGAAAATTTGGTTATTATTAGATGCAAGACCGATACAAGAAACGCTAAAATTCACCGAATTAGCGGCGGAAATATTTCCAGAGTGCCTCTCGTTTAAATTGGAATTGATGCGGCTGATGCCGATCGTTTACAAAAATCAGGAAGAAATCACCTATTATAGAGATAAATATATAAACTTTTTAGAAGAGATCAATCAAAATATATTTCTTGAATCTGAAGAATCGAAAAAAGATGCTTTAAAAAGTATAGGGTTGAGGACTAATTTTTATCTGCAATATCAAGGATATAATGACTTGATTTTACAGCGTAAATATGGTGATTTAGTAGGCAAAATTATGAGAGCTAACTATCCTCAATGGTTAGAACCTCTGCCCGTGCCAGATTTAACGGAAGATGGAAAAATTCGCGTAGGATATTTATCAGCTAATATTCGAGCGCATACGGTAGCTAAATTATTCTTTGGTTGGCTGAAATACTCTAGACGAGAAGAGTTTGAGATATATTGTTATGCTACGGATATAGATAAAATAAGCGATGTTTATACGGAAATGTATAGACGAGAGAGTGATTATTTTTATCAGTATGATCTATCTTATAAGCTAGAGGAGATATGTCAACTAATACTCAAAGATAAACTGCACATATTGGTATTTTTAGATATAGGAATGGATGCCCGTACAGGTCAATTAGCAGGGTTAAGATTAGCTCCAATTCAGTGTGTGACTTGGGGGCATCCTGTCACCACCGGCTTAAGCACCGTCGATTATTTTATCAGCAGTGAATTAATGGAACCGGAATACTTTGAGGAGCATTACAGCGAGAAGGTAGTTCGTTTGCCCAATTTGAGTATCGCCTACGCTTTCCCGAATTTACCGCCGGTTACGGAAAAGCGATCGAAGTTTAACCTGGCGGAGGATAAAATCGTCTATTTGTCCTGTCAATCTCTGTTTAAATATTTACCCAAGAACGATCGAATTTTTAGTGAAATAGCCAGAAGAGTTCCTAACTGTCAGCTAGCTTTTATTTCTCACCCTAGTAGTTACGTTACAGAAGTATTTAAACAGCGATTAGAACAAGTTTTTCAGGATGTAGGATTAAACTGGCAAGATTATGTGGTGATTCTGCCGAAACTCAATCAAATGCAATATTTTCAGGTTAATCTGTTGGCCGATATATATCTAGATAACGTAGGTTGGTCAGGGGGTAATACCACCTTAGAAGCGGTAGCTTGTGGTTTGCCGATAGTAACTTTCCCGGGGGAATTGATGCGCTGTCGTCATTCCTACGCTATCTTGAAAATGCTGGGGGTAGAAGAAACGATCGCATCATCCGTAGAAGAATATATCAATATTGCCGTCAGGTTAGGATTAGATCCTCAATGGCGGGAGGAAGTAAGACAGAAGGTGAGTGCTAATAAGTATAAAGTGTTCGACGATCGAACCACTGTTGAGGCCCTAGAAAATTTTTACCGTTCAGTGGTGGAAAATGGAAGATAAATAATCAGGCAATTTCTAGCATAGCTCGGGAGGTTAAATCTTCTATCGCTTGTAAGCCTGGGCTAGCTAACTCTTGCGTACCGTGAAGTCTGAGTAAATACTCCACATTACCGGCGGGGCCGCGAATCGGTGACGGTATCAGCCCGCCGTAATACCAGCCCAACTCTACCCCAGTTAGTAATACTTGATGGATTGCCTCGGCTTGGGCTTCTGTATCCTTAACGACTCCCTTTTTGCCCACCTTAGCCCTGCCTACTTCAAACTGAGGTTTGACTAATAGAATTACCTCTCTCGGTGCCGTTAATAAATTCCATAAAGGCTCTAACACTTTAGTGAGAGAGATAAAAGATAAGTCCATGACTCCTAAATCGGCTTTTTCGGCTCCATTGTATAAATCTTCGGGGGCCAGATAACGGAAATTGGTTCTTTCTTTTAAGATTACCCTCTCATCCTGTCTGAGAGTCCAAGCCACCTGTCCATAACCCACATCCACCCCGTAAACCTTTTTCGCGCCATTCTGTAGGAGACAATCGGTAAAACCGCCGGTAGAGATACCGCCATCTAAACAGATTCTGTCTTTAACTTCTACGGCAAATGTGTCTAAGGCCTTGACTAATTTTTCCCCTCCCCTCGATACGAAAGGGGGTTTATGGTCGATGGTAATATGGGCGGTGGGATCTATTTCCGCCCCCGGTTTATCTACTGTTTGTCGATTGACTTTTACCTCTCCCGCTCTGATCAAGCGTTGTGCTTGTTGACGGGAATCACAGAGATTTAATTCTACTAATAGGGCATCGAGTCGCTGTTTGCTCATAGGTTCGATCCTAAAAAATTAGTTATTTTTTCTTAAGAAATGTCGCTAGAGGATATATAAGAGAAGAAGGAGTAGAGGATTTATTTATTAGTAACAATTGAGGATAATGGTAAGTATTATGGATCGAGATACACAGTTCGGCATCTTCGTGATCGCAGTTCCCTTTCTAGGTTTATTGTATTGCGTGCTGGTTTTCGCGGTGTTGATTTATTTTGACTGGCCGAGGGAACATCCGGTAGTTACCGCCGCCTTTTTCGTCCTGCTACCCTCTTTAGTTTCTGGTTCGATTTGGTTATTGCGATCGGCTAAAGCGGAGAATAAGGAGAGATTGGGACTGTAAACCTATAAAATGGGGAGTTGACCGATCGTACACTGCCCATGAACAAACCCAAAAAAATTCTCGCCATCGTTAACGGTAAGGGGGGAGTGGGAAAAACCACTACCGCTGTTAATCTAGCCGCAATATGGGGCGTAAAGCAAGAGGTGTTATTAGTAGACGCAGATCCTCAAGGTTCGGCGACTTGGTGGGTAGAACGCAACGAAGAGGGGATGGATTTCGATCTCGTCAAGGAATCGGGTTCACAACACTTAACCCGGTTAAGGGAGATGAAAGAGTATGATCTAGTAGTAATCGATACCCCTCCCGCCCTGCGTTCCGAAGTACTCACGAGGGTACTGCAAACGGTAGATTATATAATCTTACCCACACCCCCGGCCCCGATGGATCTCTCGGCGCTGATCGAAACTGTACAAACTGCCGTCAAACCCGTAGGATTACCCTATCGAGTTTTGATCACCAAGGTGGATTCTCGCAGTCTCAAGGAAACTTTAGAGGCACAGAACACTCTTTTAGAGTTAGGTATTCCCGCCTGTCACGCGTTCGTCAGATCCTATAAAGCCCATGAAAAAGCGGTGTTAGAAGGGGTGTCGATCAATAATTGGCGGGGTAAAAACGCCGGGGAAGCCGCCGCCGATTATCGACGGGTAGCCGATGAAATAGAAAGGGACTGGAAGTAAATATGAGTAAGAAAAATTTATCCGATTTATTACGACAAGAGGCCCATAAGGAACCAGAGAAACCAACCTCGGAAATCTCTGCCCCCATGAGCGAAGAAATTCAGGGATTGGAAACGAAAATAGATGAAAATCTTCAACAATCTCAGGAATTACAAAAAGAAATTCAACATCTGAGTAAACAATTAGAAGACCAAGAAAAGTTAAAAGAACAATTAGAGCGATCGCAAAAAGATTTACAATCTCGAACGGAACAGGTAGAAAAACTTACCTCGCAGGTGAAAAGTTCCGAGAAAGAAATTAAAGAACAGAAAAGTTTAGTAGATAAATTAAAAATTCAATTAAAAGAATCTCAGAAAGAAACGAAGGAACAGGCGAAGATAGTAGAGAAACTGACGGGGCAGTTAAATCAATCTCAACAGGAATTGAGCGAACAAACTAAATTAGTAGAGAAACTATATCAGCAGATACAGGTATTGGAAGAACCACCCAAACCAGTGCCGGTATCTCGCAGGCCGGGGTTTTATAATGCGGAGGTGAGTGCCTTAGCTCCCTATGCCGGGAATAAAATATCAACTCCCAGTTTAAGTAATGAGGATATAGGTTGGTTCGATTAAAATTATGAACATTCAGAAACATCCACAGGAGAAGAACGATCGAGAAACGGTAGATAGATTGCTCAAAGGGCAACCAAACGATTTAAACTTAGCCGAGTTAGCCCGTTTGAGAATCCGTTATCGGGGTTTCCCGGGTGCGAGAAACATCCAGAGGGATTTAGATAAATTACTAGCTCAGTGGGAGTTAGACGAAGAAACCCTCTTCGAGAAAACCCGACTGATTCACCATAAAGGGCAAGTCTATAAAAAAATTCAAGATGAAGAAGAACATTGGAGTTAATCTGGAATTTCTCTAGAATACAAATATGAGAACGATCAAAATCGGTGAAATGTTTTGCGGCCCGGGTGGCTTGGCATTGGGGGCTAAATGGGCTGAGGGTTCAGAGTATAAGTTTCAACATCAATGGGCGATCGATTACGATGAAAATACCTGTCACACCTTCCGTAACAATCTTTGCCCCCATCAACCTGAGAAAGTCATCTGCGCCGATGTGAGAAATTTCGACAAGATTTAAACGTTAAATTTAAAGTACCCGCCCCCACTCACATCGCCCGGTATATATCAGCCTGCCAGGCCCTAGAAACGCCCCCTATTTCCTCCTCGACAGCAAATCAGGAATTAACTAAACAATCTTCGCAAGTTGTCGAGAGATTGAAGTATATACAACCCGGTGAAAATGCTTGGACTGCTAGGATACCCGAACACTTACAGCTTAAGGTTAAAGGTGCGAAAATCAGTCAGATATATAAGCGTTTAGATCCGGACAAACCTGCCTATACTATTACCGGTAGCGGCGGCGGAGGAACCCACGTCTATCATTGGGAAGAAAATCGGGCTTTAACCAATCGGGAGCGGGCACGTTTACAAACTTTTCCCGATGATTTTATATTCTACGGGTCTAAAGAAAGTGTCCGTAAACAGATAGGAATGGCTGTTCCTCCATTGGGTGCGAAAATTATATTTGAGGCGTTTTTGAAATCTTTGGCTAATATTGAATCCGTGTAATATTCTAGATATAGAGACAATTTACCTGTATTGTATTTATGCGCTACAAATTACTCGGTAATAGTGGGTTGCGGGTTTCTCAATTGTGTTTGGGTACGATGACTTTCGGCGAGGATTGGGGCTGGGGATCATCGGAGGCGGAATCAAAACAGATATTCGATCTCTACGGGGAAGCGGGGGGAAATTTCCTCGATACGGCTAACCTTTATACTAACGGTAGCAGCGAGAAACTTTTAGGGGAATTCATCAAAAGCGATCGCTCTTACTGGGTACTGGCCACCAAATACACTTTCACCCTCGGCAAACCCCACGTTAACGCCTCTGGTAACGGGCGCAAAAATCTCGTTCAATCGGTAGACGGTAGTCTGAAACGTCTACAAACAGATTATATAGATTTACTCTGGTTACACGGCTGGGATGGACTCACCCCCACAGAAGAAGTAATGCGGGCCCTCGATGATCTGGTGAGTGCGGGAAAAGTCCTCTACATCGGCATATCCGACACCCCGGCCTGGGTCATTTCTAGCGCCAACACCCTCGCTATCCTTCGGGGTTGGACTCCTTTTGTGGGGCTTCAGATCGAATATTCTCTTAAAGAAAGAACCCCTGAGAGGGATCTATTACCCATGGCCCAGGCTTTCAATCTCGGTGTCACAGCCTGGAGTCCTCTCGGCGCAGGGGTGTTAACTGGTAAGTACAATCAACCCACTCCAGTAGATGGGCGTTTAAGTAAGCCAGATTTACCCTATCAAATATCCCATCAAGATTTAAAGATAGCCGATATGGTGGTTACGATCGCCCATGAGATCGGCCGCTCTCCCGCTCAAGTAGCTCTTAATTGGCTCCTACAACAACCGGGGGGAATCATCCCCATCATTGGTGCCCGGCGAGAATCACAATTTAAAGATAATCTCGCTTGTATCGATTTCGCCCTCGGAGATGAACAGTTACAAAAACTGAACGATGTGAGCGCAATTAGTCTTGGCTTCCCCCACGATTTCCTTAAGAGTCAGATGGTGCAGGATTTCGCTTTCGGGGGCGTTCATAAGTTAATCGACAAACCATATTAAAAGCGTTCGTCTGCGATGAAACAAATTAAAATAGGCGAAATGTTCTGCGGGCCGGGCGGTTTCGGATTGGGGGCTAAATGGGCTAACGGTTCAGACTGTAAGTTTGTACACCAATGGGCGATCGATTACGATGAAAATACCTGCCAAACCTTCCGTAATAACATTTGCCCTGACGAGCCGGAGAAAGTAATCTGCGCCGATGTGAGAGCTTTTGACCTCAACACGTTAACCCCTGTAGATGGGTTTATCTTCGGCTTTCCTTGTAATGATTTCAGTATCGTTGGTGAACAGAAAGGATTAGAAGGTGAATTCGGCCCCCTCTATCTTTACGGAGTGAAAGTAATCGATAGATTCAAACCAGATTGGTTTATAGCCGAGAATGTGGGAGGTTTACAAAAAGCCAACGGGGGCAAAGCTTTCTTAAAAATATTAGACCATCTCCATTCATCGGGGGACGGTTATAATCTAACAACCCATCTCTATCGCTTTGAAGAGTACGGAGTACCCCAAACCCGCCACAGGATTATCATCGTCGGTATCAGAAAAGATTTAAAAGTTAAATTTAAAGTACCCGCCCCCACTCATATCGGGCATCCCGTATCAGCCCGCCAAGCTTTGGAAACTCCCCCTATTGCCCCCTCGGCACCGAATCAGGAATTAACCAAACAATCTTTACAGGTTGTCGAGAGATTAAAGTATATACAACCAGGTGAAAACGCTTGGACTGCGGCTATACCGGAAGAATTACAGCTCAAGGTTAAGGGGGCAAAAATCAGTCAGATATATAAACGCTTACACCCGGACAAACCCGCCTATACTATTACAGGTAGTGGTGGCGGAGGAACCCACGTTTATCACTGGCGGGAAAATCGCGCTCTGACCAATCGGGAGCGGGCACGTTTACAAACTTTTCCCGATGATTTCGTATTCTACGGTTCTAAAGAGAGTATACGAAAACAAATCGGGATGGCGGTGCCTCCATTGGGTGCGAAAATTATTTTTGATTCCTTGATTAAATCTATGTCTAATATTGAATATCCCGCGATAGAGCCTAAATGGAAAGAGCAAAGTGATGAAGTACACGGCACTAAGCTTCAATTAGCATTTTAGGTCTCTAACTTTTCAAGCCCAGCTCCCATATCGTCTTTATGTACATTAGCCCATGTTAAAAGTGTTCGTCTACGGTACGCTCAAACCGGGGGAGAGTAATTATTCCCGCTACTGTGAGGGTAAGGTTATCGCCTCGGAGCGAGTGTATACTCGGGGGGAATTGTTTCATCTGCAAGCTCTCGGGTATCCTGGGCTGGCGCGGGGTAATAATAGAGTCGAGGGAATTCTGTTAACTTTCACTGAAGAATCGGCTCTCGTCAATCTCGATCTATTGGAAGATTATCGGAGCGATCGAGACCCCGATTTGAACGAGTATCAGCGCGAGAAAATCGAGGTATATAACCTATCCGATGAGCCTCTAGGTCAAGTTTGGGGTTACATCATGTCAAGAAAGAAAATAAACCAGTACGGGGGGATACCCGTTACTTCGGGTTGGTGGACGGCCTATTAAAAGAAAATCGATCGCCGCGCAGTCTGGGCGGATTCTGCGCGGAAAAGTCAAGAAACCTGGGTTTAGTCTAGACCGAGTTGCTTACCCCGTTTGTATTGCAGGTAAGCGGCTACGAATAAACCAGCTAAAGTGATGGGGATGAGTCCTAAGGCAATACCCAATACTAAAGGTTCGATCACAGCAGTACTCCTTAATTTATTTTTACAGATCTGTTTTAACTATCATATTGTCTCACAGACAAGGCTCTCTCTTTGCCTGAGTGATCACCCAGCTTAGAATATTATCGATATTGAGTCAGGGTTTCAATATTAAAAATAGTAATTATACGGTTGCTCGTTAAAAAATTATTAAATCGTAAATATTTAATTACTGTCGTATCATTGACTACCGTATTAATAGCATTAAGAAAAAATAATAAAAGCTGATAATACCCGTATTTTGAAGCATGATCGAATTAAGGATCATAAAAGGGTAGAGAGTAAATCAAGAGACAAAACAACTAAATTGTTGCTAAAAGAAAACATTAAATTTTTGAGGAATTACAGTCTCTACAGAAACTGTCCTGAGGGAAAATATGATTAATAAAAATTATGCCACGATCGACGGTAACGAAGCCGCAGCCCGAGTAGCCTATCGACTTAGCGAAGTAATAGCGATTTATCCCATCACTCCCTCATCACCGATGGGAGAATGGTCGGATAGTTGGGCATCGGAAAGCAAACCGAATCTTTGGGGTACAACCCCCGCCGTCATAGAAATGCAGAGCGAGGGTGGCGCTGCTGGCACATTACACGGCGCTCTACAAACAGGGGCGCTGACCACGACTTTCACGGCCTCCCAGGGATTATTACTGATGATTCCCAACTTCTATAAAATAGCCGGTGAATTAACCTCGGCGGTGGTACA
Source organism: uncultured bacterium (assembly GCA_964623815.1). Taxonomy (GTDB): domain Bacteria; phylum Cyanobacteriota; class Cyanobacteriia; order Cyanobacteriales; family Microcystaceae; genus Chroococcopsis. Next base: position 34,539 of record CAZUVR010000025.1, read on the forward strand.
TGTAGCCGCGAGGGCTTTAGCCGCTCAGGGTCTTTCCATCTTCGGGGATCACGGGGATATAATGGCCGCCAGGGGTACGGGTTGGGCCATGCTCGGCGCTACCTCGGTACAGGAAGCTCAAGATATGGCCGCGATCGCCACCGCCGCCACGTTATCAGCCCGGATTCCTTTCATGCACTTCTTCGATGGCTTCCGCACCTCCCACGAAGTCCAGAAAGTAGAGCTATTGAGCGACGGAGAATTAAGAGAGTTAATCGACGATGACTTAATTATCAAACATCGTCAACGCGCTTTAACACCGGATCATCCCGTTTTAAGAGGCACGGCCCAGAATCCAGATGTGTATTTCCAAGGTAGGGAAACGGTCAATCCTTTCTATAATTCCTGTGCCGAAATCACCGAAAAGATCATGAATAAATTCGCCGCGATTACCGGGCGGCAATACCATTTATATCAATATCACGGCGATCAGAATCCAGAAAGGCTTATTATTCTTATGGGTTCCGGTTGCGATGCTGTACATGAAACTGTAGATTACCTCAACGCAAGCGGGGAAAAAGTAGGGGTTTTAAAAGTTCGTTTATTCCGTCCCTTCGACGGGGAAAGATTATTAGCCGCCATACCGGAAACGGTGAAGAAAATAGCCGTACTCGATCGCTGTAAAGAACCCGGCAGCAACGGTGAACCCCTCTATCAAGATGTAGTGAGCGCTTTCGTGCAGTCAGGAAGGGAGATCCCGAAAATCATCGGCGGTAGATACGGCTTAGGCTCGAAAGAATTCACCCCCGCGATGATTAAAGGTGTGTTCGAGTACTTACAACAGGAAAAACCAAAACACGGCTTTACGGTAGGGATAGACGATGACCTCTGCCATACGAGTATAGATTACGATCGGAATTTCTCCACCGAATCGGATGCAGTAGTAAGGGCTGTGTTTTACGGATTGGGTTCTGATGGAACCGTAGGGGCCAATAAAAACTCGATCAAGATCATCGGCGAAGATACGGATAATTTCGCTCAGGGATATTTTGTTTATGACTCGAAGAAATCCGGCTCGGTGACGGTATCCCACTTAAGATTCGGCCCGGAAGTCATTCGATCGAGCTATCTTATCGTAGCCGCCAATTTCATCGCCTGCCATCAGTGGGAATTCGTCGATAGTTTCGACCTATTAGAAACTGCCCAAGAAGGATCAACATTACTACTCAATAGCCCGTATGGTAAAGAAGAAATTTGGAGGCACCTACCGCGCCCCTTACAAGCTGGGATTATCGAGAAAAATCTCAAACTCTACATCATCAACGCCTACGAAGTAGCCAGGGCCGCTGGAATGGGGATGAGGATCAATACCGTGATGCAGGTATGTTTCTTCGCCCTCGCGGGAGTGTTGCCGCCGGATGTGGCTATCGAGCAGATTAAAAAAACAATTCGCAAAACCTACGGCAAGAAAGGCGAAGAAATCGTCAACATGAATATCAAAGCCGTAGATGAGGCCCTCGCCCACCTCTATGAGGTAATCATCCCCGCTACCGTTAGTGAAGAAGCGGAAGAATTAAAACCGCCGGTGCCAGACTTCGCCCCCGTTTTCGTGCGGGAAGTTTTAGGAAAAATGATGGCCCGCAGGGGTGATGAATTACCAGTGAGTGCTTTACCCAATGACGGCACCTATCCCACCGGTACGACTCAATGGGAGAAACGCAATATCGCCCAAGAAATACCCGCTTGGGATGCCGATGTCTGCGTTCAGTGTGGTAAATGTGTATTGGTTTGTCCTCACGCGGTAATACGCTCGAAAGTCTATACAGAAAATGAGCTAGAATCGGCACCTGATAGCTTCAAATCAGCCGACGCGAAGGATCACGATTGGAAGGGATTAAAATTCACCATCCAGGTAGCCCCCGAAGATTGTACCGGTTGCGGCGTGTGCGTCGATGTCTGCCCGGCTAAGAATAAGAGTCAGCCCCGGTTGAAAGCTATCAACATGACTCCTCAGTTACCCCTAAGAGAACAAGAGCGAACCAATTGGGATTTCTTCTTACAATTGCCAGATCCAGAGCGGAAAGACTTAAATCTCCATAAAATCAGTCATCAACAGATGCAACAGCCCCTGTTCGAGTTCTCTGGAGCCTGTGCCGGTTGCGGCGAAACTCCCTATGTTAAGTTGGTGAGTCAGTTATTCGGCGATCGCATGGTAGTAGCAAACGCCACCGGCTGTTCATCTATCTACGGTGGTAATTTACCTAGCACCCCGTGGACAACTAACAATGATGGGCGGGGCCCGGCTTGGAGTAATTCCCTGTTTGAAGATAACGCCGAATTCGGTTTAGGCTTCCGCGTCTCGATCGATAAACAAGCCCAATTGGCGGCGGAATTATTGCAGAGTATCACCTCAGAAGTGGGCGAGGGTTTAGTTACCGCTATTCTCGAAGCCAACCAAAAAGATGAGGCGGAAATCTACGAGCAGAGGGAGCGAATCCAAGAATTAAAAGGGCGACTGCAAAACCTGGGTACTCCAGGCGCGAAAATGTTGCTCTCCGTAGTCGATAACCTAGTTAAGAAAAGCGTCTGGATCATCGGCGGTGACGGTTGGGCTTACGATATAGGCTATGGTGGTTTAGATCATGTACTAGCGAGTGGGCGCAACGTCAATATACTCGTCATGGATACGGAAGTATATTCTAACACCGGCGGACAGGCATCGAAAGCCACGCCCCGGGCTGCGGTGGCTAAATTCGCAGCCGGTGGTAAATCCGCACCGAAGAAAGACTTGGGCTTGATGGCTATGACTTACGGCAATGTCTACGTGGCGAGCGTGGCGATGGGGGCGAAAAACGAGCAAACAATCAAAGCCTTCATCGAAGCCGAATCCTATGAGGGGCCATCCTTAATCATCGCCTACTCCCACTGTATCGCTCACGGTATCAATATGACCACCGCCATGAGTCATCAGAAAGATTTAGTCGATAGCGGGCGCTGGTTATTGTATCGCTACGATCCCAGACACGAAGGCAATCCCCTACAATTAGATATGCGATCGCCGAAAACCCCCGTATCTCAAACCCTATACAACGAGAATCGCTTCAAAATGTTAGCCACATCGCAGCCAGCAGCAGCAAAACTCCTGCTCAAAGAAGCACAATTCGATGTAGATACAAGGTGGCAAATGTACGAATATTTAGCAGCGCGTCATCAGGAGCAAGGGCAATGAAATTAACTACAGAGTATCTTGGTTTAAAATTACGCACTCCCTTAGTGGTGGGGGCGGCAGCCCCCCTGACGGAAGATTTAGACAATCTCAAGAGAATGGAAGATGTGGGAGCATCAGCGATCGTGCTACACTCGTTTTTTGAGGAGCAAATCCGTCAGGAAAAACTAAACCTCTACCACCATTTCACTCACGGTACGGAAAGCTACGCCGAAGCCCTGACATACTTTCCTGAACCAGAAATCTTTCACGTAGGCTCGGAAGAATATCTCAATCATATTCAACAGGCTAAAGAATCCCTATCGATTCCAGTCATCGCCAGTCTTAACGGCTCCACTCCTGGAGGGTGGTTAGAATACGCCAAAGCCATCGAAGCAGCCGGCGCTGACGCTATAGAGTTAAACGTCTATTATGTCCCTAGCGACCTCGACCTGACCGGGGAAATGGTAGAACAGAATTATATAGATATTCTCCGAGTGGTGAAATCGGAAGTGTCTATACCGGTAGCGATGAAACTGGCTCCCTACTTCAGCAATGTGGCTAATATGGCAAAACAATTGGCAGAAGCGGGGGCGAATGGATTGGTGTTATTCAACCGCTTCTATCAGCCGGATATAGATTTAGAGCTTTTGGACGTGAAACCGAATTTGATTTTAAGTAACGCCCAAGACTTACGTTTACCGATGCGCTGGATTGCCATTCTCTACGGGCGGGTGAAAGCCGATTTCGCCGCCACGGGAGGGATTCATAACGCCGAAGATGTCATCAAGATGATGATGGTGGGGGCGAAAGTCACCATGTTAGTCAGCTCCTTACTCAGACACGGCATCGGTGAAATTCAAAAAATCGAGACAGGACTACTACAATGGTTGGATGCTAACGAGTATGAATCGATCGATCAACTTCAGGGTAGCATGAGCCAGATGAATTGTCCCGACCCCGGCGCGTTTGAAAGGGCGCAGTACATGAAAGCCCTACAGAGTTACGAGCCGATTTGGAAACACTTCGCTAAAAGTCGTTTTACTTCCCGTTAAATAGGAGGAAAATTTTCTATGGATACTAACGCCGGTAAAAGAATCGGTATACTCACCAGTGGGGGCGATTGCCCTGGGCTAAACGCGGTAATTCGAGCAGTGGTGAAAGCGTCTAAATTGAAAGGCTGGGATGTATACGGTATTCCCTACGGCACCGATGGTTTTATCGATATAGCTCAGGGGAAATACCCCATAGAAGATTTACTGCTCACTCGACACGGCTATCATTTACCGGGAATTCTCAAGGGTTTAGACGTATTGCAGTTTCTCAGCGGCAGTGTACTAGGCTCTCTCAGCAGTGGGCATCCCGAGCAGCCTGACATCGCCGCGCAAATTCTTCAAGGTTACGCCATGATGAATTTAGACGTGTTGGTGGTTATCGGCGGTGACGGAAGTTTAGATATTATCTACGAGCTGGCTCAAAAGGGAAATTGGAATATTATCGCAGTACCAAAAACTATAGATAACGATGTCCCCTTTACCGAGTGGGCGGTAGGCTTCACTACTGCTGTGGACATCGTTACTCAGGCGCTGTACGATTTAACTTTTACCGCTGCTAGTCACGAGCGCATCATGATAGTGGAAGTTATGGGGCGCGACGCGGGACATTTAGCCCTTAATGCCGGTATCGCTGGCGGTGCTGATGTGATTCTTATCCCCGAGATAACTCCGAGTTTAACACCCGAGGTGGTCGATGGTTGTTGCCGTCATATGGCTCAGGTGCGGGCGGAAGGGCGTTTATTCGGCCTCATCGTCGTCTCCGAAGGGGTGCGTAATGAAGAAGGTGAAAGGGAGAAATATATAGGGGATTATCTCAAGACCAAATTACTTGACAGAGCGCATGATTTGTGTGTAGAAGAGCCACGCTTCTGCTATCTTAACAATATGGATGTGCGGGTAACGGTATTGGGGCACCTACAGCGAAGTCGTCCACCTCTGGCGCTCGATCGACTTTTGGCCACGGTATACGGTATCAAGGCTGTAGAGTTGATTGAAAACGGCGAGTACGATCAAGTAGTAGTGTGGCGGGAGGGGCAAGTGCAGAGCGTACCCTTAAAACCGATCATCAAAATCATCAAAAAATGCCACGAAGAAAATCGCTGTGCCTATCCGGTAGATGGTAACGGATTCATGGTGAAAACCGCCCGCTCCCTCGGTATTTATTTAGGGGATACGCCCGTTACTTACTCACCTACGGATTTAAGGAGTCTGTTAACTTTATCGCAATAGAAACTCTTGTATAATGGATGGTCTCGAAGCCCATACGCCACATTCGTCAAAAACTCAAAATGCCCGACCTCCCCATCATCCCTCTCACCGCTCTAGCTATGAAGGGCGATCGATAGCGTTGTCTGGTAGCCAGGGCTAATGATTATTTAGGCAAACCGATCAAGCTCAAGGAATTATTAGCTACTATCAGAAAATTTTTCCCCTCTTCTTAAGCCTTAATCGAGTTCGATTCTTCTAACGTTACCGTTGCGGTTAACCGTACAGGTTCCCGATGGGCCTAATTTCCTGATCCTCCATTGAACTATGTCATCACTATTGGAGCCACCGCTACCGCCAGAAAATTGTATATCTCGCTCTGATATAGTATTGAATCTTTGTAAGAGAGCACTCTCACAGGCTCTGGTGGCAAAATTATTATTGTTATTGTTATTATTACCCCGATCGCGGGCGAATTCTCCCCGGCATCCATTCCTTACCTCTATATACCCGTTACCATAACTCCAATTGCCATTACAGGTAGCTTGAGATAATTGTCTAATTAATTGCACGCCCCTTCTCGTATCGAAAGCACATCTCGTGTTTCCACTTCCTCTGCTCTCACAGATAATTCTATTATTATTATTTTGGCTCAAAGCTGGATTAATAAATGCAACATTTATGCCTACTATTCCAGTTATTCCTATTAGTATTTTTCTTTTCATAGCTTTGAATTCATCAAATATTATCTTACATATTTTAAATGTTTAAAATCAGTTTATGGCAAAAATTTGGATTAATTTTAGATTTTTAGCAGTAAATTTTAGTTAAGTAAAGCCGTACATTCCAGGATTAATCGCTGATTGACCAGAGCATGAGGCTGAATATTAGCTGCTTGACGGAAAGCAGATATAGCGGATCGATAATTACCCAGAGCAGCATAACATAAACCCAATCCGTGCCAGGCACCGAAATGATAGGGAATTAACTTCACCACCTCTTGACAATCTCGTTGAGATTTCTCATATTCCCCAATCGTATAATAGAGAACTGCTCGCCGATTCCGAGCCTCGGCGAAGTCGGGAAAGTCGGTGATAGCATCGGTGAGGATCGATTCCGCTCTCTTTATATCACCTGAGTCGAGAGCGTTTTGTGCCCGGCTCAGTAGCTCCAAGCCGATTTCACCCTTTTGATGGAACCAGATAGACCAGAGTTGAGCCGTCGCTTCCTGGCGTAAGAGTTCGTTTTCTCCTTTTAAATCCTGTAGGAGTTCTTCTATGTCGGGAGTCACAGAGTTATTTGGAGTCGGAAGATTGATTGACATCATTCTTAACATCGGGCAAGAAATCCGGACGCTTAGCATCTTCCCAGCCTACGGGACGTTTAGAATTGTACCAGGCGATCGAGCCGATGGTGACGGCGGCGATAAAGCCGACTACGTAGACGGCGACGAAATAGACGGGAAATTCACCAGCGACTGCGAAAAAAGGAAAAGACATAAGTTTCACTTCAATTTTGCTCCTCACTGATTCTACCAATAGGTCAAGCATTAGGGAAGATTAAGACTAAAATGTATTTAACTTCCGTTACCGGCTGCCGACCTATGGATAAAAAAGCTTTACTGGTTATTAACCGTCATTCTCGCAGAGGTAAGGCCAATTTTGCCCAAGCAGTAGAAATATTAGATGGTTTGGGTTTCTATCTCATCACCACCCCGGTTAATGATTTCGCTGAATTTCCCAGGATTATCGCTAAGTATAGGGATAATATAGATCTGATTATCGTTGGCGGCGGCGATGGTACCCTCAACGCGATCGTCGATAGTTTGGTAAATATCGATCTACCCCTAGGTATTATACCCCTAGGAACCGCCAACGATCTCGCCCGCACCTTGAGTATTCCAACTTCCATCCCTGAGGCTTGTCGTATCATCGCCGAGGGTAACACTAAAAAAATCGATTTGGGCTTGGTAAATGGCAAATACTTTTTTAACGTGGCGAGTATGGGCCTGGGGGTGAAGATAACCCAAAAGCTCACTAAAGGTTTGAAACGCAGACTCGGTATCCTAGCTTACGGTTGGACTGCCCTGCAAGTATTGACGCAGACGCGCCCCTTCTCGGCGGAAATTCAAACCGACGCGGGGGAGTCAATCCGGGTAAAAACTCTGCAAATCGCTGTCGGTAACGGGCGTTATTACGGTGGCGGTATGCCCATCAGCGAAGATGCAGCGATTGACGATCAGCGTCTCGACCTCTACAGTTTAGAATTACAGAAATGGTGGCAAATCATACCCCTTCTCACTACCCTTCCGAAAGGTAGTCACGGCTTATTACCCTGGGTAAGAACTTTATCTGGACATTGCATCACCATCCATACCCGTAAACCTCACAGCATTAACACTGATGGTGAGTTAACCGCATCCACTCCCGCCACTTTCACCGTCATCCCCCGCGCTCTGGAAATTTTCGCTCCTAAGTCTTCACCTGGCTAGTGGCTAGTGGCTAGTGGCTAGTAAAACTGTGAGCTTTTAAGTTTTGGGGTAGACTCTCCCTTTCCAGTTGCCCCCCTTGCCGCGCCAGTGTTGTAGAGCGGAATCAATTGTCATCAAAGTATAGAGAAAACCTATCAGGGGTAGGCTTAAGCTCCACAGGGGCGAGAGTTTATATAATTTGAGAGTGGGAATGTAGGCGATACTCATCAGGCACTGAGTTAGTAACCCGATAATCAGTAAAGGGTAATTAGCCGTAATCAGCCCCCACAAGATAGCTACCGGGGCCGTTAAATAGGTGAGGCTCATGGCGACAATCGTACCTAGTAGTAATAGGGGCGAATAGTTTAATTGGGTGAAGGCGGTGCGGGCTACCATCTGCCAAATCTCCCCTAAACTGGAGTAGGAGCGCAGGCTGAATGTAGATTGAGTCAACCCTAACCAGATCGATCGATCTTTCTGATATGTTTGTAAATAACCCTTGATAGCTATTCCAAGCGAGCAATCATCAATCAGAGCATCTTTAACTACATCTATACCCCCTACGGCCTCTAATATTTCCCGCTGAATCAATATACATCCCCCAGCGGCGGCAGCTATTTTACTATCGGGGTTATTAACGAGAGGAAAGGGATAGAGTTTCTGGAAAAAAAAGATAAACGAAGGTATTAATAATTTTTCCCAGAATCCCTGGCAGCGTAGTAATACCATCAGGGAAACTAGGGCTAAGTTCGAGTTTTGGGATTTGCCTACTAATAGCCCTAAGTTATCGCTTGGATGTTCTATATCCGCATCCGTTAGCAGAAAGTAATCGGGATTAATATTTTTTTGCGCGTATTCTATACCTTGTTTTACCGCCCATAGTTTACCCGTCCAGCCTTTCGGTAAAGGTTGCCCGCTGATAATATTAAGCTTATGACTATTAGCGGATTCTTGTGCTATTTTTTCCGCTACCTCCCTAGTATTATCTGTGCTTTGGTCATCGATTAAAACTAGGGAAAACTCACCTTTATAATCTTGAGTCAGCAGGGATTTTAAACTAACTGGTAATACTTCGGCTTCATTCCGTGCGGGAATGATGGCACAAACCGAGGGAAAAGCAACCGGGGAATTCTTTTCATTATCGATCCTCTGGTCACACAACCAAAATTTTCCCCTCAGAGTTATGAGGTATGTCCAGATAATTAGAGAGATGATACTAATGATGAGTATGGGCATTAGGGCTGATAGATTCAAGTCGGTAAATTATACAAGGTAATCTCAACCGATCGCAAATTCCGTGTATTGACGGACATCGGGGGGATGGAAAGCTAAAACTATCTCCCTTTTATCAATTCCCGCCCTAACTAGATCATCGGCGATTCCATCTTCTAAACCATCTCGATGAATCCAAACTTTACCATCGATAATTTCTAGATGAACTTTTAATTAAAGCATTTGTAACGGTATCGTGATAAGTATCTCGGGCAGGCATGGGGTAAAATCAGTGAAAGTTGAGCATGAATTTATGTCTACCGGTCTTAATTATAATTCATGCCCTAGAAAATAAGGCGATCGGTCTTAGTGCTTATGTGTCAATACTGGCTAATGAAATCGGAACCCGATGTGTATAGCATCGAAGATTTAAAAAGAGATGGTCAAACCCTGTGGGATGGGGTACGCAATTATCAAGCCCGTAATTATCTGCGTCAGATGCAGCCAGGTGATAAAGTTTTCTTCTATCACTCTAATACAAAAGTACCTGGTATAGTGGGAATGGCTACTGTTAAAGAAAGCGAACTTGTAGATCCTAGCCAATTCGACCCCGAGAGTACCTATTTCGATCCCAAATCTTCCCCGCAATCGCCGCGCTGGTATACGGTATCGGTACGGTGGGCGCGAACCTTTCCAGAAACCTTGCCCCTAACTGTTCTCAAAGAGCAATTTCAACCCGATCAATTATTATTGGTGCGTCGGGGTAATCGGCTTTCGGTGATGCCGGTAGAAAAATCGATCGCCGAGGCAATTTTGTCTATAATATAAAAGATGAGATAAAAATACCTAACCAAATTCAGATTTTTTGAGTTCAGTCAGAATCAACCCCTATTTAAAATAAGGCAGGGGGATTGATAAACACAGAAATCCGTATATATTCCCTAACTACGATAAATTTTTCACAATATAAAGACTTTCTGTAAATCTATTCACTGCTTTCAGGAATAGGTTATGGGAGCTTAAACGAATTAAGCGATTCGGTCAGTGTTCTAGTTTCTTGAGCATTGAATAGAGATCCGCTCAATCTGATCGGCTCTTTTACAGATAAGTGATGGGTGAAAAGCAATTAGCTAACAGCGCCAACAGCAAGCTTTCCTGAAAATAAATACTCCTAACGGAATTTATATTTTTCAAGCATAAGCGGAATTTAGAGGCTGTAATGGTCATGTACTGCTATGATTAAATATTAATTATCTAATCTTTTATTAACAAAAATTAATTATTGTTTGTTTCAAAAATTTTCTGTAAATCGTTGAACTCTGTCTGTATATTAATTTAGCCAAGTCGGAAGAAATTAAGTGAGCAATTTATTTGTAACGCTTATTAGATTTTCCTATTTAGTTTAAGTGGCAATAATTTTTTATATAAAAACTAAAAAATTATTGCCTTAATTAACCACACTAATTTCTGGAGTAAATCCATGTTTAATAATCAGTTTGCTTTCGATTCAACAGTCAAATCAACAGTCAAAAAATCCTCCGCACAGGTGGAAAACCTGAACAATCAAAGTGTTATTAACGGTACGGAGAATAATGATACTCTCTACGGAACTGATGGAAATGATAGCTTTGATGGACTAGGTGGAGATGACCAATTTTACCCACTTGCTGGGGAGGACACTATTTATGGAGGGCAGGGACAAGATACTTTGTTTGTTAGTGGTCCGGCTAACGTGGCGAGTGAAATTCTGGTTGCTTCTTCTAGTGTTACAATTTATACCCCAGATTCGTTAACAGGAGCTTTATATAGTGATAATTACTTTCAAGATGTAGAGTCGGTTAATGTTACCGGGGGATCTCAAAACGATAAGTTAGAGATTGATAGTTTATATTATTACGATTCAAACCCTATTTTTAATCTAGACGGGGGTGAAGGCTCGGATAAGTTGATCCTTAATATAGACAACTTCTACTACGATTTTGGAGCGACTACTTTGACCTACACCGATGTAAATAGCGGTGGCAAGATAGTCGGAGGTGAGGCTGATGGTACTACTTTCCGTAATTTTGAGTCCTTCGACATTACTATTGGCAGCGCTGACGACAACATCAATCTGAGTGCGGCAACCGGTCAAGTTACCGTCACCGGCTACGGGGGCAAAAAAACCCTCGTCGGCGGCTCATCTTCCTCGGATAACTTGAGCCTCTATCTAAACTACTACTACGATTCAGGAGCGACTACTTTGACCTACACCGATGTAAATAGCGGTGGCAAGATAGTCGGAG